>NZ_JBITMQ010000001.1:446188-665374 GCF_044466355.1 Actinophytocola sp. NPDC049390 | reverse complement strand
GGCTGGCTGGCCAGGGCTGGCCGGTTTCCCGCATACCGGGGTTGGGTCGGACGCCGTGGGGCTCGGGATGGTTTTCGTCTGTTATCTCCCCCCCCCCCCCCCCCCCGCCTCCAGCTCCGTCAAGGGAGGTGCGGCACGTTTCTCGGCGGCCCAGACGCCCGCTGGCGGCGTTGCCGAAAAGCCCAAGTACAACCCGGTACGAGCGGCTTTCCGGCGCCTTGCCAGCGAACGCCTGGATCCACCGATAAACGCACCGACCTCCCTTGACGAAGCTAGACCCCGGCTCGGGGTCGATGTGTGCCCGCGCGGCCCCGAGCCGGTCCCACCTGTTCGCAGTACAACCGCTCGAGGAGGACCCTGTGAGATCCCGACTACCGGTGCGCTTCGGCAGAGCGCGCCCCGTCACGGCACTGGCCGCCGCCGTGGCACTCACGGCCGCGGTCACCAGCGGTGTCGAACCGGTGGCCGCCGCGGCCGACGTGTCCTGCACCGTGGCCTACTCCGTCACGAGCGACTGGAACTCAGGTTTCGGCGCTTCTGTATCGATCCGCAACGAGGGCACCGAGGTCATCCCCGACTGGAACCTCCAGTGGACCTTCGCCGACGGTCAGCAGATCACCCAGCTGTGGAACGGTTCCTTCACGCAGTCCGGTGGCGCGGTGAGCGTGCGCGGCGCGGACTGGCAGCGCAACATCAACGCAGGCGCGTCCGTCTCGTTCGGGTTCAACGGCAGCAGGACCAGTGCGGGGAACCGTGCGCCGACGGACTTCACGGTCAACGGCGTGGCGTGCGTCGGCCCGAACCGGGCGCCGACGGTGGCGCTGACCAGCCCCGACAACAACACGGGCTACGCGGTCGGCTCGCCGATCCCGCTCGCGGCGAACGCCGCCGACAGCGACGGCAGCGTCGCGTCGGTCGAGTTCTACGCCGGCACCACCCGGCTCGGTGCCGACACCACCGCGCCGTACGAGTTCTCGTGGACCGATGCGGCCGCCGGCGAGTACTCGGTGACCGCGCGGGCGGTCGACAACCTCGGTGCGGCAACGGTGTCCGCTCCGGTCGCGGTGCGCGTGCTCGCGGCACCGGCGGTGGTCGCGACGCCGTCGACGGTCCGCGTCCGGCAGGGTGAGACGGCCACTGTGGACGTGAAGCTCGCCACCCAGCCGACCGGTTCGGTCACGCTGAACGTGGCACGCACCGCGGGCAGCACCGACCTGACGGCCACGCCCGCGACGCTCACGTTCGACCAGAACTCCTGGAACACCGCGAAACCCGTGACGGTCACGTCCGCGGCGAACGGCGGCGCGCTGGCGTCGGCGACGTTCACCATCAGCGGCACGGGGCTCACCCCGGCCACCCTGGACGTGGCGGAGATCGACGCGAACGCGTCGGACTACCGGGCGGCGTTCCTCGAGCAGTACAACAAGATCAAGGACCCGGACAGCGGGTACTTCCGCGACTTCAGCGGGTTGCTGGTGCCGTACCACTCGGTGGAGACCCTCCTGGTGGAGGCGCCGGACCACGGTCACCAGACGACGTCCGAGGCGTTCAGCTACTACCTGTGGCTGGAGGCCGCGTACGGTCAGCTCGAGGGTGACTGGGCGCCGTTCAACGCGGCGTGGGACTCGATGGAGCGGTTCATCATCCCGTCGCACGAGGACCAGCCCACCAACGACAAGTACAACGCCGCCGACCCGGCCACCTACGCGCCGGAGCACCCGAGGATGGACCAGTACCCGGCGGTGCTGGACGGCAACGTCCCGGTCGGGTCCGACCCGATCGCGGCCGAGCTGCGCAGCGCCTACGGCACACCGGACATCTACGGCATGCACTGGATGCTGGACGTTGACAACACGTACGGCTTCGGCCGGTGCGGTGACGGCACCACCGCGCCCGCGTACATGAACACCTACCAGCGCGGGTCGAGCGAGTCGGTGTGGGAGACCATCCCGCAGCCGTCGTGCGACACGTTCGCGCACGGTGGTCCGAACGGGTACCTCGACCTGTTCACCAAGGACGCGAGCTACGCGCGGCAGTGGAAGTACACCAACGCACCGGACGCCGACGCGCGTGCGGTCCAGGTGGCCTACCTCGCGAAGCAGTGGGCGACCGCGCAGGGCAAGGGCGCGGACGTGGCCGAGGTGGTGGAGAAGGCGTCGAAGATGGGCGACTACCTGCGGTACGCCATGTTCGACAAGTACTTCAAGCGGGTCGGCAACTGCGTCGGCCCGTCGACGTGCCCGGCCGGTTCCGGCAAGGACAGCGCGCACTACCTGATGTCGTGGTACTACGCGTGGGGCGGCGCGACGGACACCTCCGCCGGGTGGGCGTGGCGCATCGGCGACGGCGCCGTGCACCAGGGCTACCAGAACCCGCTCGCCGCGTACGCGCTCGCCAACGACCCGGACCTGCGGCCGGTCTCGGCGACCGGCGCGACGGACTGGGCGGAGAGCCTCGACCGGCAGCTGGAGTTCCTGCAGTGGCTGCAGTCCGCCGACGGCGGCATCGCCGGTGGCGCCACGAACAGCTGGGACGGCCAGTACGGCACTCCCCCGGCGGGTTCGTCGACGTTCTACGGCATGTACTACGACTGGCAGCCGGTGTGGCACGACCCGCCGTCGAACCGCTGGTTCGGTTTCCAGGTCTGGGGTCTGGAGCGGGTCGCCGCCCTGTACCAGCAGACCGGTGACGCGCGGGCCAAGCGGATCCTCGACAAGTGGGTGCCGTGGGCCATCGCGAACACGACGGTCGGCACGGGTGGCGACTTCCAGATCCCGTCCGACATGGAGTGGACCGGCCAGCCGGACACGTGGAACCCGTCGTCGCCGGGTGCCAACGCGAACCTGCGCGTCCGGGTGCTGAACCACAGCCAGGACGTCGGTGTCGCGGCCTCGTACGCGAAGGTGCTGCTGAACTACGCGGCGAGGTCCGGTGACGCCGCCGCCAGGACGACCGGTGAGGGCCTGCTGGACGCGATGCTCGCCCACACCGACTCGATCGGCATCGCGACGCCGGAGACGCGGACCGACTACAGCCGCTTCGACGACGAGTACAACTCGTCGACCGGTGAGGGCGTGTACGTGCCGCAGGGCTGGACGGGCGAGATGCCGAACGGCGACCCGATCGCCGCGGGTGCGGACTTCCTGTCCATCCGGTCGTTCTACCAGGACGACCCGCAGTGGCAGAAGGTCGAGGACTACCTGAACGGTGGCCCGGCGCCGACGTTCACCTACCACCGGTTCTGGGCGCAGGCCGAGATCGCGACCGCGTTCTCGCTGCACGTGGAGCTGTTCGGCTAGCGCACCACGAATGGTGTGCGCACACCGCCGTGTGCGCACCGCAGGCCCGGTCCCGCCAGCCGCCGCTGGCGGGACCGGGCCACCCACGTTTCGGCGAAAGCGGGAGGACGGAGATGAGGAAAACACTGGCGTTGGTGGCTTTCGTGACAGCCGCGTTGTGTATGCCGGTGACCGCTTCGGCGGCACCGGCGGGTTTCCACGTGTCGGGCGGCAAACTGTACGAGTCCAACGGGAACGAGTTCGTGATGCGTGGCGTGAACCACGCACACACCTGGTACCAGCAGCAAACCGGTTCGTTCGCCGACATCAAGGCACTGGGCGCCAACACCGTTCGCGTCGTGCTGGCGTCCGGTCAGCGGTGGACGAAGAACGACACCGCGGACGTGGCGAACGTGGTGTCGCTGTGCAAGCAGAACAAGCTCATCTGCGTGCTGGAGGTCCACGACACGACGGGCTACGGCGAACAGTCCGGCGCCGCGACGCTCGCGCAGGCCGTGGACTACTGGCTGTCTGTCAAGTCGGCGCTGGCCGGCCAGGAGAAGTACGTGATCGTCAACATCGGCAACGAACCCTACGGCAACCAGGGCTACCAGACGTGGGCGTCGGACACGTCGACGGCGATCCAGCGCCTGCGCGCGGGCGGCTTCACCCACACGATCATGGTGGATGCCCCGAACTGGGGCCAGGACTGGACGTTCACGATGCGCGACAACGCCGCGCAGGTGTTCGAATCCGACCCCGACCGCAACACGGTGTTCTCCATCCACATGTACGGCGTCTTCGACACGGCGGCCGAGATCAACGACTACCTGACCCGCTTCCGCACGGCGGGCCTGCCCATCGTGGTCGGCGAGTTCGGCCACGACCACTCGGACGGCAACCCCGACGAGGACACCATCCTCGCCACCACCAGGTCCATGGGCATCGGCTACCTGGGCTGGTCGTGGAGCGGCAACGGCGGCGGCGTCGAGTACCTCGACATGGTCACGAACTTCGATCCCGCGCAGCTCACGACGTGGGGCCAGCGACTCTTCAACGGCACCGACGGCATCAAGGCAACGTCCCGCGAGGCGACGGTGTACGGCGGCGGCACCCCCGACCCGGACCCCGAACCCGGCGCGTGCACGGCGAGCTACCACGTGGTCGGCCAGTGGCAGGACGGCTTCCAGGGCGAGGTCACGGTGACCAACCGCCAGGCCACCACCATCGACGGCTGGCAGGTGCGGTGGACGTTCCCGTCCGGGCAACGAGTCACGAACATGTGGCACGCGACCCCGACCCAGACCGGCGCGGACGTGGTGGCCGCGAACGCCTCGTACAACCCACGCATCCCGGCGGGTGGCTCGGTGACGATCGGGTTCACGGCCTCGTGGTCGGGCACCAACACGGACCCGACCACGTTCGCCCTGAACACGACCACCTGCACGGCGGCGTAGTCCGGAACGACCGGCCGGGCAGCGCCGTCCCGGCCCCCTGGAATGAAGGACCCCTTCAGAACGCCCAGCGTGACGAAGGGGTCCTTCATTGCGTTGAGCGTGAGGAAGGACCCTTCATCACGGTCGGGAACCGCGACGATGTCGAATACTGTCGTGGCCGTTCGTAGCCAAGGTGAGAGACCACCTCACCCCAGGGAGACCGCCATGACCGCCACCTACACCTTCGACATCTTCACCACCCTCGACGGCTTCGCCTCCTACACGGAAGACGGCGACTGGGGCGGTTACTGGGGCAAGCAAGGCCCCGAGTTCCTGGACCGCCGCCTCGCCCTCTACGGCGAAGAGCAGCGCCTCGTCCTCGGCGCCAACACCTTCCGCCAGTTCCAGCAGGCCCTGGGCCCCGAGGTGACCGACCCGGTCAACACCCGCATGAAGCACATGCCGACCACCGTGATCTCGTCCACGCTGCGGAACCCACTCGACTGGCCGAACGCAACCGTCATCAGCGGCGACGCAGTAGAAACACTAGCCCGCCTCAAGCAAGAGTCCGACATCCCGCTGCGCTCCCACGGCAGCCTGTCGCTGAACCGCGCACTGATGGCCGCAGGCCTGGTCGACCGCGTCCAACTGACGATCTTCCCCGTGATCACCGGGAGGACCGGCACGGAACCGATCTTCCAGAACGCCGCCGACTTCGACCTGGACCTGATCGAGAGCCGCACCCTCGACGGTCACACCCAGGAACTCATCTACCGACCGACGCCGCACCTGTGAGTCACTCGGGCCGAGCAGTGCTCCCCCGCACCACCAACCGCGGCGGAGCCTGCTCAACCTCGGTGACAACCTCCCCGTTCAGCAACGCCAGCAGCCGAGCCGCCACCTGGGCCCCGTAAGCGGTGACGTCCCGGCTGAGCGCGGTCAACGGCGGATGCGTGATCTCGCACAACACCGAATCGTCCCAGGCCATCAACGACAGATCTCCGGGCACACGCACCCCCATCTCATGCGCGACGGCAACCCCGGCCACCGCCATGACGTCGTTGTCGTACACGATCGCGGTCGGCGGCGACGCGGACGACAGCAACCGGCGCGTGGCCTGCGCCCCCTGCTCCGGGCTGTAGTCGGTCCAAATGGTCTCCGACCACTCGAGACCGAGCCGCGCCGACACCGACTCGAACGCCTCCGTCCGCAGCTCCGTGTGCAGCATCCCCGGCACCCCGCTCACCCGAGCGATCCGCCGGTGCCGCAGCGCCGCCAGGTACTCCATCACCATCACCATGGCGCCGGCGTCGTCGATCCACACCCCCGGCAGCGCACCGTGGTGCCCGGGCCCGCCGACGACGATCGCAGGCAGCCGCAGCTCCTCCAGCACGGGCACGCGCACGTCGTCCTTGCACAGGTCGATCAGGAACACCCCGTCGACCCGGCGTTCCGCCCACCACCGCCGGTACGTGGCGATCTCCGCCTCGTGGTCCGGCACGACCTGCAGCAACAACGCTGTCTGGGACGAGGCCATCGCCGACTCCATGCCGGAGATCAGCTTCATGAAGAACGGCTCGATCCCGAGCGTGCTCGCCGGCCGCGCCAGCACCAGCCCGAACGCCCCCGCTCGCGCACCGGACAGCGCCTTGGCCGCACTGTTCGGGTGCCAGCCCATCTCCAGCGCCAGCCGCAGCACCCGCTGTCTCGTCGTCTCCGACACGCCCGGCTGGCCGTTCAGGGCGTACGACACGGCGCCCTTCGACAGTCCCGCCTTCTTGGCGACGTCGGCGATCGTCACTCGTCTGGTCACGCTGACTCGCTCTTCCGTCCATGGTGGACACGCTCGGTGTCGAAGCATGCCACGAAGTGACCGTCGTCGACGTACTCCATGGGCGCGTCGCACTCGTGGACGCCGAAAGACGGCACCGGCAGGTCCTCCCACCGGGTGCCGAGCCGGGGCACCGACGCCAGCAGCGTCCGCGTGTACGGGTGGCGCGGGTCGCCGAACACCTTCTCCGTCAGACCCCGCTCGACGACCGCGCCGCGGCGCAGGATCACCGTCTGGTCGGACAGGTAGTTGCCCAGCGACAGGTCGTGCGTGACGAACAGGACCGCCAGCCCGCGTTCCTTGAGGTCGGCCAGCAGGTTCAGCACGTCGATCCGCGTCGACGCGTCCAGCATGCTGATGATCTCGTCCGCCACGAGCAGCCTGATGTCCAGCAGCAACGCCCTGGCCACCAGCATCCGCTGCAGCTGACCACCCGAGAGCTGGTGCGGGTACCGGCCGAGCACCAGGTCCGGGTTGAGGTTGACCGACGCGACCGCGTCGGCCACCCGGTCGCGCCAGTCGCCGTCGGACACCCCCGGGAAGTACGACCGGCGGATGGTGGCGAACACGCGGTCCGCCCGGAAAACGGGGTTGTAGCTGCTGAACGGGTCCTGGAACACGCCCTGCGCGTGCCGGTAGTACTCCTTCAGGCCGGCACCGGACAGCCGCGCGATGTCGGTGCCCTCGAACGTGATCGTGCCGGTCGTCGGGCGGGAGAGCCGCAGGATCATCCGCCCGATCGTCGACTTGCCGCTGCCGCTCTCCCCGATCAGCGACACGACCTCGCCTGGCCGCAGCTCGAAGCTCACGTTCCGCACCGCGGCCGTGGTGCCGCGGCCGAACGCGCCGGTCCGGAACGTCTTGGACACACCCTCCAGGCGCAGCATCAGACCGCCTTCCAGCAGGCGACCCTGTGGTTGGGCGCGATCTCGACGAACGGCGGCTGTTCGGCGCACCGGCCGAACGCGAGCGGGCACCGGTCCCGGAACCGGCAGCCCGGCGGCGGGTCGAGCAGCGCGGGCGGGCTGCCCGCGATGCCGGTCAGCCGTTTGCCGCCGTACCGCACCCCGACCTCCGGCAGCGCGGAGATCAGCAGCTGGGTGTAGGGGTGGCGGGGTGTGCTGACCAGCGTCTCCGTCGGCGCGGACTCGGCGAGCCTGCCCGCGTACATGACCGTGATCGTGTCGGCGACCTGGTACACGAGCGACACGTCGTGGGTGATCACGATCATGCTGCGCACCAGGTCGTGGTCGCGGAACGAGGCCAGCGCGAGCGCCACCGCGCGCTGCGTGGACACGTCGAGCGCCGAGGTCACCTCGTCGGCGATCAGCAGCGACGGGTTCAGCAGCGTCGAGATCACCATGACCATCCGCTGCTTCATGCCGCCGGACAGCTCGATCGGGTACCGGTCGAGCACGGCGCGGTCGAGCCCGACGAGGTCGAGGCGCCGGTTCAGCTCGTCGCGCACCGAGGCGAACCTGATCTTCCGCGACTCGACCAGCTCGCGAACCATCTTCCCGATCTTGCGGGTCGGGTTCATCGCGCTCATCGCGTACTGCGGCACGATCGACACGTCGGCGAACCGGAAGCGGTTCATCGCGTCGGTGTCGCCGATCGGCAGCTCGGCGCCGTCAAGGGTGACCGTGCCGCCGACGTGTCGCATCCGGTTGTCCATCCGGATGAGGCTCTTGCCGAGTGTGGTCTTGCCGGACCCGGACTCGCCGACGAGCCCCATGATCTCGCCGTCCGCGACGGAGAACGTGACGCCGTCGAGCGCGCGCACGTCCCCGGCGAGGGTGCGGTAGTGGACCCGGAGGTCCTTGACACCAAGCGCCATCACGTCTCCCGGAGCTTCGGGTTGAAGACCTCGTCGAGGCCGACGTTCATGATGTACAGCGCCCCGACGATCGTCGTGATGCCCAGCCCCGGCGGGACGAACCACCACCACAGGCCGAGGTTCATCGCGCTCCACTGCTTGGCCTGGTTGAGCATCAGGCCAAGCGAGGTCCCCTCGGTCGGGCCGAGGCCGATGAAGTCCAGGGTGGCCGCGAACAGCACCGACCCGCCGAACAGCAGGATGAACACCATGAACAGGTAGGACGCCATGTTGGGCGCGATCTCGCGGACGATGATCCGCCGCACCGGCATGCCCGACAGCCGTGCGAGGTCGACGAACTCCCGCGCCCGCAGCGTCAGCGTCTGCGAGCGCACCGCCCGCGCCACCCACGGCCACGAGAACACCCCGATGATCACGGCCTGGGCCTCGACGCTGCGCACCTCCAGGTACGCCGCGATGATCATCAGCACCGCGAGCACCGGCAGCACCAGCACGATGTTGGTGATCATGTTGAGGATCTCGTCGACGAGCCCGCCGCGGTAGCCGGACGTGAACCCGATGACCATGCCGAGCACGCCCGCGATCAGCGCCGCGACCGCGCCGACGAAGAACGACGACCGCAGCCCGTGGAGGAACTGCGCGAACACGTCCTGCCCGAACGTCGTGGTGCCGAACCAGTACTCCCCCGACGGCGCCGCGGCCGCCGGACCGACGTACGCGTTCGGGTCACCGGCGAAGAACAGCGGCCCGATCAGCGCGGCCAGCACGAACACCAGCACGACCGCGAACCCGCCGACGAGCTTGCGGTTGCGCACCGCGAAGTACAGCGCCTCCCGCCGCACGGCGGTACCGCGCACGGTCGCGACGCCGGGCACGGTGGCCGCCGCACCCGGCGCCGTTTGCCCGGTGCCGGTCTTCGGTTGCGTCATGAGCCGCTCCCCATGCCGACCCGCGTGCGCGGGTCCACGAGCACGTAGACGATGTCGATGACGAAGTTCGCCAGCAGGACCCCGATGACGATGAACAGGAACACGCCCTGCAGCAGGAACAGGTCGCTCGTCTTGATCGCCTCCAGCACCAGGTAGCCCAGCCCCCGGTAGTCGAAGACGATCTCGGTGACGACCGCGCCGCCCACGATCACGCCGAGCTGCAGCGCGAGTCCGGTGACCTGCGGCAGCACCGCGTTGCGGAAGGCGTACCGGCGCACCAGCTTCTGCGGTGCGCCGAGCGCGCCGAGGTAGTGCGCGTAGTCCGCCTCCAGCTCGTAGATGACCATGTTGCGCATGCCGATGGCCCAGCCGCCGAACATCACCAGGAACAGCGACAGGAACGGCAGGAACCAGTGGCTGATCAGGTCGGTGACGAACAGCCACGAGATGGACGGCTCCAGTGACGCGCTGAAGCTGCGGCCGACCGGGAACAGGCCCGCCACCTTGCCGAGCGCCCACGCGAGCAGGATCGCGAGCCACATGTACGGCGTCGCGGTCAGCACGTACCAGACCGGCAGGACCGTGTTGTCGAGCACCTTCTTGCGTGCCGCGTACGCGCCGAACCTGTTGCCCGCCCACCAGCTCAGCAGGATGGCGGGCAGCAGCAGGCCGAGCGTGTACGGCAACGCCTCGAAGATGATCGTGCTCACGGACTTGGGGTAGGCCCACAGGCTGACCCCGAAGTTGCCGCTGAACAGCTCACCCCAGAAGTTGAGGTATTGCTGCCACCACGGCAGGTCGAAGCCGAACAGGTTCGTGTAGTACTCGCGCATGGCCGCGACCCCGCTCGCGTCCTGCAGCCCGGCGCGCGCCACCATGGCGCGCACCGGGTCGCCGGGCATGAAGCGCGGGATCAGCCAGTTGATCGTCACCGCGACCACGAAGGTCAGGGCGTAGATCGCGAGCTTCCTGCCGAAGTACCGTCCCATCGCGTGGCCGCTACTTCTCTTCCGGCGCGGGCTTCAGCTCGGCCAGCATCTTGATCGCGCCGCGCTGCAGGTAACCCCGCCACGTGCTGGGCAGGTACTTGGGCCCGTCGCCCTCCGCGGACGGCCAGTTGGTCCACACCTTGTTGCTGTACTGCGACCAGAGGCCGTTGTACCACAACGGGATCATCGGCATCTCGGTCAGCTGGATCCGCTGGAGCTGCGAGGTGATCGCCTTCATCCCCGCGAGGTCGTCGACCTTGGTCCGGTCGAGCCGCTGCGTGAGGTCCCACGCCTGCTGGTTCTCGTACCGGCCGTAGTTGACGGTGGTCTGGGACTCGAGGACCGGCAGCCCGAAGACGTACTCGTAGTACCGGAACGGCGTGTTGTCCATCTGCCGCTGGTTGTCGAGGATCAGGTCGAACTCGCCGGACTCGCGGATGTCCTGGACGACGGTGTCGGCGGGCGTCTCCGACGTGATCTTGATGCCCGCGGCCTTGGCGCTGTCGACGACCACGCGGGCCGCCTCGTTCCAGTCGGTCCAGCCGGACGGCGTGGCGAGCTTCAGCTCGATCGGCGAGCCGTCCTTGTTCTCGACGAGCCCGTCACCGTTCGTGTCGCGGTACCCGGCCTGGCTCAGGATCTGCTTGGCACCGCTGGTGTCGAAGGTCGGGCCGACCTCGTCCACGACGGCCGTGTCGATGTACTTGTCCCAGATCGGCAGCAGCCCGGTGGGGCTGGCCTTCTCCACGATCTGGCCGTACACCGAGTTCACGATCTTGTCGACGTCGACGGCGTTCGCGAGCGCACGGCGGAACGCGGTGTCGTTCAGCGGTGCCTTCGTGGTGTTCGGCACCAGCCACGTCGTGTTCGCCGACAGCATGTACGGCGCGTCCTTGTAGTAGGTCTGCAGCTGGTAGCCGCCCTTGACCAGCGACGCGATGCCGGGCAGGAAGTTGTTGGACAGGTCGATGTCACCCTGCAGCAGCTGGCCGAGCGCGGCCTCGTTGCTGGAGTTGACGATGTCGACGATGTAGGTGGGCTTGACGTCGAGGTCCAGCTTGTCGCGGCCCCACCACTTGTCGTTCTTCTTCCAGACCATGCGGTCCTGGTCGTGCGTCTCGTACAGGTAGGGGCCTGAGCCGACCGGCTTCTCGTTCGCGCCGGACGTCACGTCCTTCTCGGACTTGTTCTCCCACAGGTGTTTGGGCACGATCGGGTTGAAGTACACCCAGTTCGCCCACTGCTGGTAGCGCGGTTCGGAGAACGTCACCCGCGTGGTCCGCTCGTTCACGGCCTCCACGGACGAGATGAACTCGAACACCGAGTGGTAGGGAACGGTTTCCATCTTGCCGAGGTTGATGGTGAACGCGACGTCGTCGGCGGTGATGGGCTTGCCGTCCGTCCACTCCAGACCGTCCCGCAGCGTCACCTCGTACGTGGTGTCGCTGGTCCAGCCGCCCTGCTCGGCGAGCCAGGGTTCGAACTCGTCGGTCAGCGGGTCGTACAGGAACAGGGTCTCGTAGACGTAGCCGACCGTGCCGGTCGCGTACGTCCAGTTCATGATGGGGTTCCAGTTCGCGGGCGGTCCCCACTGCGTGCCGCTCGTGAACAGCGTCTGGTTGCGCGGATACGAGCCGGGCGTTGCGCCCTGCTCACCGCCGTCCACCCCGGTGCACGCGGCGGCGAGCAGTCCCGCCGCCGCCAACATGGCCACGAACCTCAGGCGGTTTCGCATGGCGCTTCTCCTAGCTCAGGAATCCTCGAGTGCCAGCACCCGCACGCCGTACGGGCGCAGAGTCACCTCATTCACGGGTTCCCCCGACGTGAGGTCGGCCAGCGGGCCCCCTACCGGCTTGACCTCCAGTTCCTTCTCCGCCTGGCTGACGAGCCAGACGAACCGGCGCCCGTCGGCGTGGCTCAGCTCGCCGACGTGGACGAGCGGATCGGCGACGGTCACCGGCCGCGACACGCCCGCGATGGCCGCGAGCGCGTCGTAGATCCGGTGTGTGGGCTCGGGGTTGACGCGCGGCAGCGCCGCGGCCATGGCCTCAAGCGGATACGTGCACAGGACGAGGTTTCCGTTGCGCACCAGCACGGGGTGGCCGTGCCGGTCGACCGCGACCACCTCGCCATCGGTGGCGCGCACGGGCAGGAACACCCGCTCGTGCTCGTTGCCGCCGGCGCGGAACGTGAGCGTGGTGCCCGCGCCGAGCGGCCCGAGGTCGGCCGTGAACGTCACGTCCACCTCGTCGTCGGTGACCGGGTCGACCATCCCGTAGCGGAGCTGGTGTTCGACGCCGAACATGCCGTTCAGGTCGGCGTGCCACAGGCCGCGTTGGGTGCTGTGGTCGCCCGCGCTGTAGGAGACGTAGACGACGGCGCCGCTGTCGGCGAGCTGCCGCCAGGTCGGCGCGGTGAGCTGCTTCGCGGACGGAACGAGGTAGAGCTTCGCGTCGGGCAGGCCGTCGGCCTCCCTGGCGGCCGTCACAGAAAGGTCAGCTTCACGCGCGGCCACGTAGGCCTGGCGGAGCACGTCGAACAGGTGGCTGCTGTCGGCGGGTTCGGTGAACGGGTACCGGCGCTCCAGGTAGGACGGCACGACCAGCGCGACCTCGGGCTCCGGCCGCGCACACCGTGGAAAGTCGATGTGGTCGAGGGTTTCCGCGAACTCCCGCACCTCCCGCAGCTGCGGCTTGGGTGCGCCGGTCACGTCGGTCAGCCCGAACCGCATCTCGAAGGGGTGGTGCCGGTACGGGTCCTGCGTGAACAGGTTGTCGAAGTCGGTGTTGTTCCAGGCGATCCAGCCGGTCGCGCCCGCGAGGAGCGTGTTGTGCAGGACCTGCCGGTAGTAGTGGGCGGCGTGCTCGGCCGAGACGAAGCTGTCGGTGACCCCGAACTCCTCGAGCACCACCGGTTTGCCCATGTCAGCCAGCTGGCAGATGAACGCGGCCGTCAGGTGCTGGCGCGCGAGGTCGTTCTCCATGCGGTACACGTGCGGCCCGACGAAGTCGGCGAGGTCGGCGAGGTCGCGGACCGAGAACCCGTTGTCGCGGCCGGTGACCTCGATCCCCCAGGCCCCGTCACCGATCGACACGGGTT
Organism: Actinophytocola sp. NPDC049390; assembly: GCF_044466355.1. Taxonomy (NCBI): domain Bacteria; kingdom Bacillati; phylum Actinomycetota; class Actinomycetes; order Pseudonocardiales; family Pseudonocardiaceae; genus Actinophytocola; species Actinophytocola sp. NPDC049390. Next base: position 651,975 of record NZ_JBITMQ010000001.1, on the reverse strand, counting down.
GCGTGCCGCCGCCCGCGCGCACGGCCTGGACCATGAGCTGCGCCCACGGGGTGACGTGGTCCCTGGTCGCGGGTTCGCCGTAGATCGGCATCTCGTTGGAGATCAACCAGCCCGCGACGGCCGGATGCGCGTGGAAGCGCGCCGTCATCCGCTCGACGAACCAGGCCTGCCGCCCGACCATCCACACGTCGCGGTAGAGGTCGCGGCCCTGCCGCCACCCGGGGTCCCAGTTCTCCCCGGACATGTGCCCGACGATGAACGTGGGGATGGTGGCCATGCCCTCGGCGAGGTGCCGGTCGAGGAAGTCGGCGTACCGGCTGATCATGTCCTCGTCCAGCCGGTCCGGTTCGGGGTGGAAGTCGGGCCAGTAGAAGAACGAGCGGGTGAGGTTCATGCCGTGTTCGCGCAGGACCCGAAGCTCCTGGGTGACCAGGTCGGGGTCGTAGTTCCGCCACATGAGCGGCCCACCGGACCGCGACCAGAAGTTGGCCCCGAGCCACGGTCGCCCGTCGAACAGAAGCATCGTCGCCTCCTCGCGTCCACTGAACCGCATAAGTTGTGTAACTCGGGATCAGTCGAACCACGGGAAAACATACGCGTGTTCCCGGTGTCACGGCTAGAGCCAAATGATGAACCGGTTCAGTGAAACGCTCCAAAAGGCCGGTGAGCTGGGCAAATGAACTTGTTCAGTACCGGTGTTCGGTGCGAGGTGGCGGCGCGCCAGGGACCGGGTGGCCGCCACCTCGCGTGGGTGGGCGGTGCCACTACCGCCCACCCCGGGATGGCGGCGCGGGCACACCCGACGAGCGCCCGCGCCGCCGGTCTACCGGACAGCGCCCGCCCGGCGCTTGGTCCACACGTCGTACGCGACCGCGGCGAGCAGCACAAGACCCTTCACCAGCATCACGCGCTCGGAAGGCGCGCCGATCAGCGACATCCCGTTGTTGATCACACCCATGATGAGCCCACCGGTGATGGCGCCGATCACCTTGCCGACACCGCCCTGGACCGCGGCGCCGCCGATGAACGCCGCCGCGATCGCGTCCAGTTCGAACGCGTTGCCCGCGGTGGGACCGGCCTGGTTGAGGCGGCCCGCGAAGATCACGCCCGCCAGCGCGGCCAGCACGCCCATGTTCACGAACACCCAGAACGTCACCGGCTTCACCCGCACACCGGACAGCGTCGCCGCCTGCAGGTTGCCGCCCACCGCGTAGATGTGCCTGCCGAACACCGACCGGCTCGCCATCAGCGAGTACGCCAGCACCAGCACCGCCAGCAGCACCAGCACCCACGGCAGGTTCCGGAACCGCGCCAGCTGCACCACCACGAACAGCACGACGACGGCGGCCAGCAGTATCTTCACCACGAACAGCGGGAACGGGTCCACCGTCTGCCCGTAGCCGAGCCGGGCGCGCCGTGTCCGCCACTGGACCGCCGCGAAACCGGCCACCACCAGCACGCCGAGGATCAGCGAGACCAGGTCCGCGCCACCCAGTGGGCCGAGGCCCACGTTGCCGAGGTAGCCGCCGGTGAACCCGTTGGCGAGGGTGCGGATCTCCTCCGGGAACGGGCCGATGCCCTGGTTGCCGAGCACGGTCAGCGTCAGCGCGCGGAACACCAGCATGCCGCCGAGCGTCACGATGAACGCCGGGATGCCGAAGTACGCGATCCAGTACCCCTGCGCGGCACCGATCAGCGCACCGGCGCCGAGCGTCGCGAGCACCGCCAGCCACCACGGCAGTCCCCACTGGACGGTCAGCACCGCGCAGATCGCACCGGTCACCGCGACGACCGAGCCCACCGACAGGTCGATGTGCCCGCTGATGATCACGAGGATCATGCCGATGGCGAGGATGAGCACGTACGAGTTCTGCACGACGATGTTCGAGATGTTCCCCGGCTGCAGCAGCGCGCCGTCGGTGAGCACGGTGAACAGCACTACGATCAACGCGAACGCGACGTAGATGCCGCTCTGCCGCAGGTTCAGCCGGAACCGCCGCTGCGGCCCTTCCGTCGGCGCGAGCACCGACGGCACCTTGACGTCAACACTCACGTCCGCACCTCCCGCGTCATGTACTCCATCAACCTCTCCTGCGTGGCTTCCTCGCGTGGCACCTCGCCGGTGATCCGGCCCGCCGACAGCGTGTAGATCCGGTCGCACAACCCCAGCAGCTCCGGCAGCTCCGACGAGATCACCAGCACCGCCTTCCCCTGCTCGGCAAGGGAGTTCACGATCGTGTAGATCTCGTACTTGGCGCCGACGTCGACGCCGCGGGTCGGCTCGTCGAGGATCAGCACGTCCGGCTCGGTGAACATCCACTTCGCCAGCACGACCTTCTGCTGGTTCCCGCCGGACAGGGTCTGGGCGCCCGCGGTGACCGACGGCGCCTTGATCCGCAACGCGTTCCGGAACCGTTCGGCGACACGGAACTCCTCGTGCTCGTTCACCCAGCCGCGCCGCGACAACAGACCCAGACCGGCCGCGGACACGTTCTGCTTCACGTCCGCGACCAGGTTCAGCCCGTACCGCTTGCGGTCCTCGCTCACGTACGCGACGCCGTTGCGGATGGCCGACCGGACGGTCCGCACGTCGATCTCGCGCCCGTCCTTGTAGACCCGGCCGGAGATGTCGACGCCGTAGGACCGGCCGAACACCGACATGGCCAGCTCGGTGCGACCCGCGCCCATCAGCCCGGCCAGGCCGACGATCTCCCCGCGCCGCACCGACAGGTTGGCGTGGTCGACGACGACCCGGCCCGGGTTGGTGGCACTGTGGACGGTCCAGTCCTCGATCCGGAACACCTCGTCACCGATCGACGGGGTCCGGGGCGGGAACCGGTGCTCCAGGTCGCGGCCGACCATCCCGGCGATGATCCGCTCCTCGCTCACGTCCGCCGCGTCGAGTGTCTCGATCGAGCGGCCGTCGCGCAGGATCGTGATGGTGTCGGCGATCGCGGTGACCTCGCCGAGCTTGTGGGAGATCACCACGCACGTGATGCCGTCGTCCCGCAGGCCGCGCAGCAGGTCCAGCAGGTGCGCGGAGTCGTCGTCGTTCAGCGCCGCGGTCGGCTCGTCGAGGATCAGCAGCTGGACCTCTTTGGACAGCGCCTTGGCGATCTCGACCAGCTGCTGCTTGCCGACGCCCAGCTCCCCCGCGGCGAGCGTCGGGTTCTCGTGCAACCCCACGCGGCGCAGGTGCTTGCCCGCCTCGTGGTTGGTGCGGTTCCAGTCGATCAGCCCGCGCTGCGCGATCTCGTTGCCGAGGAACAGGTTCTCCGCGATCGACAGCTGCGGCACCAGCGCCAGCTCCTGGTGGATGATCACGATGCCGCGAGCCTCGCTGTCGCGGATGCCCGCGAAGCGGCACTCCTCGCCGTCGAAGACCACCTCTCCGGAGTACGACCCGTGCGGGTGCACCCCGGAGAGGATCTTCATCAGCGTCGACTTGCCGGCACCGTTCTCGCCGCAGATCGCGTGGATCTCCCCGCGCCGCACCGAGAACGCGACGTCCCGCAGCGCGGTCACCCCGGGGAACGACTTGGTGATGCCGCTCATCAGCAGGATGTCATCCGACACGGGACTACCTCAGCTGGTCTTCTGTGTAGTAGCCGGTGCCGATCAGTTCCTTCTCGTAGTTCGTCTTGTCGACGATCACCGGTTCGAGCAGGTACGCGGGGACGACCTTCTCCCCGTTGTCGTAGTCCTTCGTGTTGTTGACCTCGGGCTTCTCGCCCTTGAGCACGGAGTCGGCCATCGCCACGGCCACCTTCGCCAGCTCACGGGTGTCCTTGTGGATGGTGGAGTACTGCTCACCCGCGATGATGGACTTCACCGACGCGACCTCGGCGTCCTGGCCCGTCACGATCGGGTACGGCTGGCCCGCGGTGCCGTAGCCGCCGCTCTTGAGCGCCGACAGGATGCCGATCGACAGGCCGTCGTACGGGGACAGCACGCCGTCGACCCGCGCGTTGCCGTAGGTGGAGGTGATGAGGTCCTCCATGCGCCGCTGCGCGGTCGCCGGGTCCCAGCGCAGGATCGCGATGGTCTTGAAGTCGGTCTGGCCGCTCTTCACGACGAGGGTGCCCTTGTCGATGTGCTCCTGCAGCACGGACATGGCGCCGTCGAAGAAGAAGGTGGCGTTGTTGTCGTCCGGCGAACCGGCGAACAGCTCGATGTTCAGCGGGCCCTTGGCGGTGCCCGGGCTGCCGTCCGCGTTGAGCACCTTCAGCCCGGTGAGCAGCGACGTGGCCTGCTGCACGCCGACCTTGAAGTTGTCGAACGAGGCGTAGTAGTCGACGTTCGGGCTGTTGCGGATGAGCCGGTCGTAGGAGATCACGGGGATCTTGTTGTCCGCGGCCAGCTGCAGCTGCGAGGTGAGCGCGGTGCCGTCGATGGACGCGACGATCAGCACCCGAGCACCCTTGGTGATCTGGTTCTCGATCTGGTTGGCCTGGGTGGGGATGTCGTTCTCCGCGTACTGGAGGTCGACCTCGTACCCCATCTCCTCCAGGGCCTTCTTGATGTTGTCGCCGTCGTGGATCCAGCGTTCCGACGACCGGGTCGGCATGGTGACGCCGACGAGCGCGCCCTCAGCGGACCGCGGTTCCTGGTCGACGGTCTTCTCCGACGAACCGCAGGCGCTCAGGACCAGGGCCGAAGCCAGGGCAAGGCCTGCCGCGAGCCGTGGAAACCTCATTGTTTCTCCCTATCTCTCTAGCGCAGGCCGTGTGCGAGGCGGTGGTAGGCCTGGTTCCAGCGCAGCCGGTCGGCGAACGCGTCGGTCGTGGTGTCGTCGTCGATGAGCACCAGCTCGGTGTCGGCCATGCGGGCGAAGTCCCGCAGCACGCCGGAGCCGACAGCGCTCGTGAGCACGGTGTGGTGCGGGCCGCCCGCGGTGAGCCAGCACTCGGCGGAGGTCTGCAGCGACGGCGCGGGCTGCCACACGGCCCGCGCGACGGGCAGGTTCGGCAGCGGCTCGTCCGGCGGCACGACCTCGATCTCGTTGGCCACCAGGCGGAACCGGTCGCCGACGTCCGCGAGCCCGACCACGACCGCCGGTCCTGGCGCGGCGTCGAACACGAGCCGCACCGGGTCCTCGCGGTCGCCGATGCCGAGCGGGTGGATCTCGCAGGACGGCGTGTCCGCCGCGATCGACGGGCACACCTCCAGCATGTGGGCGCCGAGGATCTTCGGGGTGCCCGGCCCGAAGTGGTAGGTGTAGTCCTCCATGAACGAGGTCCCGCCTGCCCCCATGGCCTTGACGGCGGCGAGCAGCGCGGAGGTCTTCCAGTCGCCCTCGCCGCCGAAGCCGTAGCCGTCGGCCATGAGCCGCTGTACGGCGAGCCCTGGCAGCTGCCGCAACCCGCCGAGGTCCTGGAAGTTCGTGGTGAACGCGCCGAACCCGCCGTCGGTCAGGAAGGTCCGCAGCCCGGCCTCGATACGGGCGGCGTACCGGAGCGAGTCGTGCCGCTCGCCGCCCTTCGCGAGTTCCGGGGCGAGCCGGTAGGCGTCGGCGTAGTCGGCGACGAGCAGGTCGGTCTCGGCGTCGGTGACCGCGTCGACGACGGTGACGAGGTCGTTCACCCCGTAGGTGTTGACCGACACGCCGAACCGCAGCTCCGCCTCGACCTTGTCGCCCTCGGTGACGGCGACGTCCCGCATGTTGTCCCCGAACCGGGCGAGCCGCAGCGATCTCAGGTGCGCGAGACCGGTCGCGGCACGCGCCCACTCGTCGACGCGGGCGGCCAGCACGGGGTCGGTCGCGTGCCCGGCGACGGTCTTGCGGGCCACCCCGATGCGGGTCTGGATGTAGCCGAACTCGCGGTCGCCGTGCGCGGCCTGGTTGAGGTTCATGAAGTCCATGTCGATGGACGCCCACGGCAGCGCCTCGTTGAGCTGGGTGTGCAGGTGCAGCAGCGGTTTCCGCAGCACGTCCAGCCCGGTGATCCACATCTTGGCCGGTGAGAACGTGTGCATCCACGCGATCACGCCGACGCAGGCGGGGTCGGTGTTGGCCGCCAGCAGCAGGTCGCGGATCGCGGCAGAGTCGGTCAGCACCGGCTGCCACACGATCTCGGCGCCGATGGCGCCCGAGTCGGTGAGCATGCGCTGGATCTGCTGTGACTGGCTCGCGACCTGTTCGAGGGTCTCCGCGCCGTAGAGGTGCTGGCTGCCGGTGAGGAACCAGACCTGTGGCTTGGCGGCAGACGACATGTGGTGACTCCTTGCCCGGGTTATTGCCCGTAGACGTTCTGGTACCGGGCGTAGAGCCGGTCCACGTGGTGCTGGTCGATGGTGTCCGGCGTGCCGAGCTGACGTGCGAAGTGGACGGTGCGGGCGACGTCCTCGAGCATCACGGCGGCCTTCACGGCGGCGCGGGCGCTCGCGCCGACCGTGAAGGGTCCGTGGTTGCGCATGAGCACGGCAGGCGACCGGCTGTCCCGCAACGTTTCCACGATGCCCCGCCCGATCGAGTCGTCCCCGATCAACGCGAACGGCCCGACGGGGATCTCGCCCCCGAACTCGTCGGCGATCATCGTGAGCACACACGGAATCGGCTCGCCACGCGCGGCCCACGCGGTGGCGTACGGCGAATGCGTGTGCACCACCCCGCCCACCTCCGGCATGTGCCGGTACACGTACGCGTGGGCGGCGGTGTCCGACGACGGTGCCAGGTCGCCCTCGACGAGGTTCCCGTGCAGGTCGGTGACGACCATGGTGTCGGCGCCGAGGTCGTCGTAGGAGACACCGGACGGCTTGATGACCATGAGGTCCTCGCCCGGTACGCGCGCGGAGACGTTGCCGGCCGTCCAGATGACCAGCTCGTAGCGCGTCAGCTCCCGGTGCAGATCGGCGACTTCCTCGCGAAGCTGGGAGATCCGCGTCATCGGTCGGCCACCGCCGCGCGCCGCAGGGCTCGCAACCGGTGCATGACGTCGTTGCCGCCACGCCCGAAGTGGTCGTGCAGGTCGGCGTACTCCATGTAGAGCTGCTCGTACACGGCGGCGTGCTCCGGCACCGGCCGGTACACCGCGGCGTCCACCGAACCCATGGCGTCGGCGGCGGCCCGGATGTCGTCGTAGGCACCGGCGGCGACGGCCGCGTGCATGGCCGACCCGAGCGCCGGCCCTTGCGCGGACCCGATCGTCGAGAGCGGCAGGTTGGTCACGTCGGCGTAGATCTGCATGAGCAGCTCGTTCCGCAACAACCCACCCGCGACGACCAGTTCGGTGACGGGCACCCCGGCCTCGACGAACGCCTCGACGATCACCCGCGTCCCGAACGCGGTGGCCTCCATGAGCGCCCGGTAGATGTCCTCCGGCCGGGTGGCGAGGGTCTGCCCGAGCACCACCCCGGACAGCTCGTGGTCGACCAGCACCGACCGGTTCCCGCTGTGCCAGTCGAGCGCGATGAGCCCGTGCTCCCCCGGTTTCTGTCGCGCCGCCAGCTCGGTCAGGTACTCGTGGAGGTTTTTCCCTTGCGCGGCAGCGGCTTCGTGGTAGGCGCGCGGCACCTGGTTGTCGACGAACCAGCCGAAGATGTCCCCGACCCCGCTCTGCCCGGCCTCGTACCCCCAGAGCCCCGGCACGATCCCGCCGTCGACGACCCCGCACATGCCGGGCACCTCACGGAGTTCGGCCCCGTTCATGACGTGACACGTGGAGGTCCCCATGATCGCCACGAGCCGCCCCGGCTCGACGGCCCGGGCAGCGGGCGCGGTGACGTGCGCGTCGACGTTCCCGACCGCGACGGCGATGCCCTCGGGCAGACCGGTCCAGTAGGCGGCGAGCTTGGAGAGGCTCCCGGCCCGGTCGCCGAGGTTGCCGATCGGGTGGTCGAGCTTGTCCCGCACGAAGCCCCCGAACTCGGGGTTCAGCTCACGCAGGTACTCCTCGGACGGGTAGGCACGGTCCTGCCGGATCCCCTTGTACCCGGCGGTGCAGGCGTTGCGGACGTAGGTTCCGGTCAACTGCCAGACGATCCAGTCGGCGGCCTCGACCCAGTGCGCCATGGCGGCGTAGACGTCGGGGGCTTCCTCAAGGAGCTGGAGCCCCTTGGCGAACTCCCACTCCGACGAGATCAGCCCGCCGTAACGGGAAAGCCAGGTCTCCTTGCGCGCGGCGGCGAGCCGGTTGATGCGGTCGGCCTGCGGCTGGGCGGCGTGGTGCTTCCACAGCTTGACGTAGGCGTGCGGATTACCCGCGAACTCGGGCAGCTCGCAGAGCGGCGTCCCATCCTCGGTGGTCGGGATCATGGTGCAGGCGGTGAAGTCGGTCCCGATCCCGATCACGGCAGCGGGGTCGACCCCGGCGTCCTTGACAGCGGCGGGCACGGCGGTCCGCAGCACGTCGACGTAGTCGCGGGGCACCTGAAGTGCCCAGTCGGGCGGTAGAGCGGTCCCGTCCGGCAACGCCCGGTCGAGCACCCCATGCCGAAACTCGTGCACGGCGGTCCCCAACTCGGCCCCGTCGCGAACCCGCACGACGACCGCCCTCCCAGACAAGGTGCCGAAGTCAACACCCACCACAAGCGCGTCCTCGCGATCGCCAGCCATGCGGAGGATTGTTATCGCTAACATTCACTGCGTCAAGGGACTCACAGCAGATAACACGCACAATCAGGTGAACGCGCACAACCAGCTTGGACACCCGGCGACCGGGACCAACGCCCTGATAGCCGCTTTCGGGACACTCAACCCCGCTTCGCGCGGTCTAGGGCGCGCAAGCCGGGCGCAGGCCACCGTCCGGCGAGGCCCCCCAGAGGGCAAGAACGTCACCCAGGCGCCGCCACGCTGTCCCGGGACACCAACGCAGGCGCGACAGTCCGGTGAGACTCGCTGACCTCCCCCTCGTCAACCTGCGCGAGCAACAGATTCAACGTCTCCCGAGCCACAGCATCGAAATCCGGCCGAACAGTCGTCAACGGCGGAATGAAGTAAGCAGCCTCAGGCACGTCATCGAACCCCACCACCGACACGTCCCGAGGCACGACCCGTCCCCGCTCGTGCATGGCCCGCAACAACCCCAACGCCAGGTGATCGTTGGCCGCGAACACGGCGGTCACCTCAGGCATCCGCGCCAGCATCTGCCCAGCCCGATACCCGGCAGCGGCACTCCAGTCGGCGGCCACCAACGGCGGCACCTCCGCCCCGGCCGACTCCAGGGCCCGCGTCCACCCCCGCACCCGCCCGGCACTGTCGAACCAGTCCGGCGGCCCCGACACGTGCCACACCGTCGAGTGCCCGGCGTCGAGCAGATGCCGGGTAGCGAGGAAAGCCCCGGCCTCCTGGTCGACGGTCACCAACGGCGTGGCCCGAGCCGGATCCCCGTCGACGGTCACCAAGGGCACCCCGGCAGGCACGTCGGCGAGTGCCTCGTTGGCCGAGGCGGTGGGCGCGATGGCCACGATCCCCGCCACCCGCGAGTCCCGGTGGTGCTCGACGGCGGCGGCGATCGACGAACGGTCAAGCACCTTCACCCGCCGCAGGCTCACCGAGAACCCCGCCTCGGCCGCCGCCAGCTCGAACGCCCCCAGCAGCGACGCGGGCCCGTACAGCGACGAGTTCTGCGCGATGATCCCGATCAACTGCGACCGGCCCGTGACCAGCGCCCGCGCCGCCTTGTTCGGCCGGTAGCCCAGCTGCGCGATCGCGGCACGCACCCGCAGCCGCGTCTGCTCCCGCACGTTCGGATGCCCGTTCAGCACCCGCGACACGGTCTGGTGCGAGACCCCGGCGAGGCGGGCCACGTCCGTCATCGCGGGATCGCGCGACACCTTCGCCGGGTTGTCCACTCGCTACCTCACCCTCACATCGTCACAGGTCCCGGTCACAGTGTCCCACCGTCACCGCCCGACGAACGTCGCACGCGCCCGTTCGGCGCGTCCTCCGCCCGGCCGGGCCACCACGAGGCGCCCGTTGTCGTGCGCCACGTACGCGCCCGGGTCGTCGAGCAACCGCAGCGACACGCCCGACGGGTCCGCCAGACCAGGGACCTTCACGAAGCTCGTCGCCCGCCCGTAGTCGTCCGTGTCGGCGTACGGCTCGATCCGCAGCACACCGTCACCGGCCGTGACATAACGGTCCGGATAGTTCACGGACCGCACCGACACCGTGCTCGCACCGAGGTGCCCGGAGGTGAACCGGAACCACGAGTCGGCCACCTCCCGCACGTTGCCCTCGACCCGCAACCGGAACTCGGCGTGCCGCACGACCAGCTCCCGCGCGTCGTACGGAGACAGCTGGACGGCCCGCTCGCCCGCGCCGACGGGGACCCCGAACGCGGGCGTCCCGTCTTCGTTCCAGTACAGCTTCTGCACCCGTGTGTGCCGGTTCGGGTCGAACAGCGGGTCGCCGGTGATGTCGCGGTAGTCCCGGGCGTGGTAGACGAGCACGTCGGTGTCGCCCTGGACCGTGAACGAGTTGTGGCCGGGCCCGAACCGCCCGGTCTCCGCGTTGGTGGCGAAGACCGGGTTGGGCGACTTGGTCCACGACCGCGCGTCGAGCAGGTTCGCGTTCTCGTCCGCGGTCAGCAGGCCCATGCAGTACCGGGCGTCGGTCGCGGACGCCGAGAACGTGACGAACACGCGCCCGTGGCGGATCAGCACGGCGGGCCCCTCGTTGACGCGGAACCCCTGGACCTCCCAGCTCAGCGTGGGCACCGCGATCCGCACCGGTGCCGTCGCGAGCGACGTCGGCGACGCCATCTCCGCGATGTACAGGTTGCTGTTGGTCGCGATGCCCGGCTCGCTCTGCGCCCACAGGAAGTACCGCTTCCCCCGGTGCTCGAACGTGGTGGCGTCGAGCGTGAACGACTCCCAGCCCGTCACCATCCGCTTCGGCGGCAACCACCCGGACGCGCGCGGGTCGGCGTTGGGCGACTCGAGCACGTACGTGCGGATGCGGAACGGGTCGTCCGAGTCGCCCGCCGCGAAGTACACGTACCAGCGGTCGCCGATGCGGTGCAGCTCCGGTGCCCAGATGTAGCCACCCATCGGCCCGGACGCCGGCCGCCGCCAGATCGTGCGCTCACGGGCGGTCGCCAGCCCGTCGAGCGTCGGCGCACCCCGCACGACCACCCGGTCGTACTCCGGCACGGACCCCGTCAGGTAGTACATGCCGTCGACGGGCCTGGTGACGAAGGGATCGGCGCGTTGCTCGACGAGCGGGTTGCGGGTGGTCAGGCCGGGTGCCGAGGGCGCGGCGGCCGCCGCGCCGGGCACGGCGGTGGGCAGGGCACCCGCCGCGGCCACCACGCCACCGGCCTTGAACAGGGTTCTCCGGTCGATGCCCATCAGCTGCTCCTGACCTTGATGCGGACGAACGTCACCGAGTACGGCGGGAACGTGTGCGTGAAGGTGCTCGCGACGTCCATCCGCGACTCCCGCGGCGCGATCGGCGTCGTGTGCTGGGTGTTCACGTCGTCCGGGTCGCCCCGCAACGTGGTCACCAGTGCGCCGCGCTCGACGTCCGCGCCCCTCAGGTCGACCGTCGTGCGGGCCGCGTTCGCCTGCGCGTTGACGACCTTGACGATCAGCTCACCGGTCGCCGCGTCGCGGGTGACGACCTGCCGGAACGGCTCGACCTTCTGGCTGTCGGTGAACTCGCCCCACTTCCGCCCGTCGAGGAACAGCGACACGGTGCGGCCGCGGACCGAGACACGCAGGTCGTAGGTCCGTCCGGTCTCGACGGTCGTGCCGTCGGAGATGAGCGTGGACTTGCCGCCGCCCTCGGCCTTCTCGACCGCCGACTGGGTGTTGTTCCAGCCACCCAGGTTCCACCAGTAGAAGTTGCCGGAGTCCTTGACGCCGAACGCGACCAGGAACCCTTCGCGGCCGGACAGCTTGGTGGCCCTGACGTTCAGGTCGTAGTTCTGCCACGCGGGATCACCCGCCATGACCATGGTGTTCTCGGCCGCGGCGTCCGACTGCACGTACGCGCCTTTCGTCACGGCCCACGTGCCGCGCCCGGCGATGTTGGTCCAGTCGCCGTCGCCTGAGGAGAAGTCGTCGGCGAACAACTGCGTGCCGTCGGGCGAGGTCACGCGGACGTCGTCGTAGGACGCGGACGTGCCCCACGTGGACAGTCCGACCGCACCGGTGATCGGCAGGTCCTCCTGCGACGGTGTCCCGGTCGCCGTGCTGGGCACGACGTGGTCACCGACGTTGTTCATGAACAGCCGCTGCGTCTCGTAGCTCGCCGAGCCCCACGACGAGCGGTTGTCGAACCAGATCATGTCCGGCCGCCACTGCACGTAGTCCTCGTTGGCGAGCAGCGGTGCGTAGGACGCGAGCCGCACGACGTCGGCGTTGCGTTCCAGCCCGGTCATGTAGGCGGCCTCGGACAGGGCGTTGTAGAACCGGTTGTCCTGCGACGCGTACTCCCCCAGGAACACCTTCGGGCCCTGCCGGTCGTAGGAGTCGTACCGGTTGTTGTTCTGCAGGAACCAGGTCGGGCTGTTGTAGTAGTGCTCGTCCACCATGGCCACGTCGGCGTCCCTGTTGAGCTGCCACAGGCGGTTGAAGGTGGCGCCGGTGTCGTCCGGACCGGAGTTGCTGATCACCGTGATGTCGGGGTACCGCGCCGCGATCGCGTCCCGGAACCGCGTGAACCGGGCGAAGAAGGCGTCCGGCAGGTTCTCCTCGTTGCCGACCGCGAGGTGGGTGAGCCCGAACGGCTCCGGGTGTCCCATCCTCGCGCGCACTCGGCCCCACTCGGAGTCGGCGGGCCCGTTCGCGAACTCGATCAGGTCGAGCGTGTCCTGGATGTGCCGGGCCAGCAGCGCGGGATCGTCGGTCGCCTGGTTCTGGCCGCAGCCGGTGACCAGCGCGGGTACGACCGGCAACGGCATCGCGCCGATGTCCTCCGAGAACTGGAAGTACTCGTAGTAGCCGAGGCCGTAGGACTGGTTGTAGCCCCAGAAGTTCGCGTTCGTGGCGCGGGTCTCGACCGGCCCGATCGTGTCCTTCCACTGGTAGGAGCGGCGGCGCTCGAAGTTCGGCGCCTCGTAGCCGTAGTGGCTGCCGGTGTTGACGAGGCAGCCGCCCGGGAACCGCACGAAGCCCGGGTTCAGCGCGGCGATCTTCTCGGCGAGGTCGCGGCGCATGCCGTTCGGGCGGTTCTTGTAGGTGTCACGCGGGAACAGCGACACCATGTCCAGTGCGAGGGTGCCCGCTCCCCCACCGGACACCAGCAGGCGGCCGGTGATGCTCGCGGTCCGCGCGGTGAACGTGCCGGTGTACCTGGTCCAGGTCACGCCGCGGATGGTGAGCCGCAACGGATCGGCGAGCGCGGCCCCGGCCGGGTCGGTGAGCGACACGGTCAGCGGTGTCGACGTCTGGTCGGTGCGTGCCCAGACGGAGAAGTCGTACCGCTTCCCCTTCTCCACGTGGATCCCGGAGTTGTAGCCGGAGTTGATGATCCCACCCGGCAGGGGCAGCGTCAGGTAGCGGCGGTTGCGTTCGTTCAGGCGGCCCGCGTCCTCGACGACCTGCGGGTTTCCACTCCGCGGCGCCCACCCGGTGAGCGGTGTGTAGGCGTTGTTGTCGGCACGGTCGTACTCGAACGACCGGTTCTGCACCAGCTCCGCGTACAGCCCGCCGTCGGCCGCGCGGTTGATGTCCTCGAAGAACACGCCGTACATGTGGTCGGAGATCTCCGGTCCCGTCGCGGCGGTGTCGACGGTGACGCGGTAGTCGATCTCGGCCGCCTGTCCCGCGCCGGGCAGGGCGACGATCGTGGACGTGACGAGTAGGGCCGCCAGCAGCGGCCGGGTTCTGCGCATGAGCGGCTCCCTACAAAGTGAGCGTTAACATAAGACGGTTTCCACGCCATCGTCAACAAAGACAACTTCTTGTGGACAGCATCTTGACGTCCGGACTGTGAGCGTTCACTCTAGTGGCCCAGTGACACGGGTCACGCACGGTCCAACGGAGGAAGTGCAGTGCGCAAGACGATCACGACCGCGCTGACCGCGGTCCTGCTGGCGGCGATGGCCGCGTGCGGCAGCGGCGGCAGCGGTGCGGGCGGCGGCAACGACGGCACGATCACCATGGGGTTCGCCCAGGTCGGCGCGGAGAGCGGGTGGCGGACGGCGAACACGAAGTCGATCCAGGAGTCGGCCAAGTCGGCCGGGATCGAGCTGAAGTTCTCCGACGCGCAGCAGAAGCAGGAGAACCAGATCAAGGCGATCCGGTCCTACATCCAGCAGAAGGTGGACGTGATCGCCTTCAGCCCGGTGGTGGAGACCGGGTGGGACACCGTCCTGCTGGAGGCGAAGCGGGCGAAGATCCCGGTGATCCTCACCGACCGCGCCATCGACTCGGAGGACACCTCGCTCTACAAGACCTTCCTCGGGTCGGACTTCATCGAGGAGGGCAAGAAGGCGGGCAAGTGGCTGGTGGAGAACACCACCGGGCCGGTGAACGTGGTCGAGTTGCAGGGCACCACCGGTGCGGCGCCCGCGATCGACCGCAAGGAGGGCTTCGAGGCCGAGATCAAGGCGCGCCCGGACATCAAGGTGGTCGCCTCGCAGACCGGTGACTTCACCCGATCCGGCGGCAAGCAGGTGATGGAGGCGTTCCTCAAGTCGCAGCCCGACATCGACGTCGTCTACGCACACAACGACGACATGGGCCTCGGCGCCATCGAGGCGATCAAGGCGGCGGGCAAGAAGCCCGGCACCGACATCAAGATCATCACCGTGGACGCGGTGAAGGACGGCATGACCGCGCTCGCGAACGGCGAGATCAACTTCATCGTCGAGTGCAACCCGCTGCTCGGACCGCAGCTGATGGACCTGGCGGAGAAGGTCGTCGCGGGCGAGGAGGTGCCGCAGCGCGTGGTCACCGAGGAGACGACGTTCACGCAGGAGCAGGCCAAGGCCGCGCTGCCGGACCGCAAGTACTGAGGCCATGTCAGCACTGGTTGAACTGCACGGCATCACCGTCACCTTTCCCGGGGTGAAAGCCCTGGACGAGGTCGACTTCCGGCTCCTGCCCGGCGAGGTGCACGCGCTCCTCGGCGAGAACGGGGCCGGGAAGTCGACCCTCATCAAGGCGCTCACGGGGGTGCACGCCATCGACGCCGGCGAGATCCGTCTCGCCGGCGTCCCGGTGTCCTTCCACGGGCCCGCGCAGGCACAGGACGCCGGGATCAGCACCGTGTACCAGGAGGTGAACCTGTGCGTGAACCTCTCGGTCGCGGAGAACATCCTGCTGGGCCGGGAGCCGCGCCGGTTCGGTGCGATCGACGGCCGTGCCATGCGGGCGAAGGCCAGGGAGTTGTTGTCCCGCATCGGTTTGCACATCGACCCGGGCTCGGCGCTCGGGTCGCACCCGATCGCGGTGCAGCAGCTCGTGGCGATCGCGCGCGCGGTCGCCGTGGACGCGCGGGTGCTGATCCTCGACGAGCCGACGTCCAGCCTGGACGCGGGTGAGGTCGCGGAGCTGTTCCGGATCGTGCGGGTGCTGCGGGACGAGGGCGTGGCGATCCTGTTCGTGTCGCACTTCCTCGACCAGGTCTACGAGATCGCGGACCGGATGACGGTGCTGCGCAACGGGACGGTCGTCGGCGAGTACGCGACGGCCGAGGTCGGCAGGCTCGAGCTGGTGCGCGCCATGATCGGCCGCGACCTGACCGTGCTCGACGAGGTGGAGCGGCGCAGCGAGCGCCGGGTCCCGTCCGCCACTCCCCTGTTGCGTGCCGAGCACCTCGGCCGCACCGGGTCGATCGCGCCGTTCGACCTGGAGCTGCACCACGGCGAGGTCGTCGGTGTGGCCGGGCTGCTCGGGTCGGGCCGCACCGAGCTGGCACGGCTGCTGTTCGGCGCGGACCGGGCCGACTCGGGTCAGGTGTACTTCGACGGGAAACCGTTGAAGTTGCGTGGCCCCCGGTCGGCGATCGCCCAGGGCATCGCGTTCACGTCCGAGGACCGCAAGGCGGAGGGCCTGGTCGCGGACCTGACCGTGCGCGACAACCTGATCCTGGCCATGCAGGCGGCCCGCGGGTGGGCGCGGCAGGTGTCCCGCCGCGTGGCCGACGAGCTGGTCGACAAGTACGTCGAGGCGCTGGACATCCGCCCCGCCAACGCGGACGCGATCGTCGGCACGCTGTCGGGCGGCAACCAGCAGAAGGTGCTGCTGGCGCGGTGGCTGGTGACGCGGCCGAAGCTGCTGATCCTCGACGAGCCGACGCGCGGCATCGATGTCGGTGCGAAGGCCCAGATCCAGAAGGTGGTCGCCGACCTCGCGGCCGAGGGCATGGCGGTGGTGTTCATCTCCGCCGAACTGGAGGAGGTGGTCCGGGTGTCCGACCGGGTGGTCGTGCTGCGGGACCGGCAGAAGATCGGTGAGCTGACCGGCGCCGAGGTCACCGTGGACGACGTGCTCACGCTCATCGCGGCCGAGGCCGAGAAGGTGGTGCCCGCGTGAGGAAGAGTCTGCTGTGGCCGCTGATCGCGCTGGCGGCGCTGTTGCTGCTGAACCTCGTGTTCACGCCGTCGTTCTTCGCGTTGCGGTTCCAGGACGGGCACCTGTACGGCAGCCTCGTCGACATCCTCCGCAACGGCGCGCCGACCCTGCTGATCGCGCTCGGCATGACGCTGGTGATCGCGACGCGGGGCATCGACCTGTCCGTCGGCGCGGTCGCGGCGATCGCGGGCGCGGTGACGTGCACGCACATCGCGTCGACCGGTGACGCGGTCGGCGGGATGGCGCTCGCGCTCGGGCTGTGCGCGGTGCTGGGGCTGTGGAACGGTTTCCTGGTCTCGGTCATCGGCATCCAGCCGATCATCGCGACGCTCGTGCTGATGACCGCGGGCCGCGGCATGGCGATGCTCATGACCGAAGGCCAGATCGTCACCGTCAACAACGACGTGTTCCGCCAGGTCGGCGCCGGTTTCCTGGTGCTGCCGGTCGCGATCCTCATCAGCCTCGCCGCGCTCGCCGGGGTGGCGCTGATGACCAGGCGGACCGCGCTCGGCATGCTGATCGAGGCGGTCGGCGTGAACCCGGAGGCCAGCAGGCTCGCCGGAGTGCGGTCCCGCACGATCATCTGGACCGTCTACGTCTTCTCGGCGCTGTGCTCGTGCGTCGCGGGGCTGATGATCGCGTCGAACGTGAACGCGGCCGACGCCAACAACGCCGGGCTGTGGATCGAGATGGACGCGATCCTCGCCGTGGTCATCGGCGGCACGTCGCTGGCGGGCGGCCGGTACTCGCTGACCGGCACGCTGGTCGGCGCGCTCGTGATCCAGACGCTCACCACGACCGTGTACACGATCGGCGTGCCACCGGAGACGACGCTCGTGTTCAAGGCGGCGGTCGTGATCGTGGTGTGCCTGCTCCAGGCGCCGAAGCTCGTGATCCGCGTCCCGGTCCCCCAGAAGGCAGGTGCCGCATGACCGCGCCCCCGCTCGCTCCGCCTGCCCGGCAACGCGTGCCGGTCACCACGCGGGTGCCGTCCCGGTTCCTGCCGGTGATCGCGACGTTCGTGGTGTTCGTGCTGACCTTCGGCGCGGGCTCGATCCGCTACGAGGGGTTCGCGTCGGGGCAGGTGGTCGCGAACCTGTTCATCGACAACGCGCACCTGATCGTGGTGGCCGTCGGGATGACGTTCGTGATCCTGACCGGCGGCATCGACCTGTCGGTGGGTTCCGTCGTGGCCTTGTCGACGATGATCGCGGCCGCCACGCTGCGCGCCGGGTGGCCCGCGTGGCTGGTGGTCATCGTCGTGCTGGCCACCGGCGCCCTGCTGGGTCTCGGCATGGGCGTGATGATCCACCGGTTCGGTGTGCAGCCGTTCATCGCGACACTCGCGGGCATGTTCCTGGCCCGCGGCCTGTGCTTCGTGATCAGCGTCGAGTCGATCTCCATCAAGGAAGCGCGGTTCTACGACATCGCGACGGCGTCCATCCCCATGGGCGAGGTGTCGATCACCTACAGCGTGGTGATCGCGCTGGTCGTGGTGGCGGCGGCCGCGTACGTGCTGCACCTGACCCGCTTCGGCAGGACCGTGTACGCGGTGGGCGGCAGCGAGTCCTCGGCGACGCTCATGGGGTTGCGCACGGGGCGGGTCAAGGTCGGCGTGTACGTGATCAGCGGGTTCTGCTCGGCGCTGGGTGGGCTGTTGTTCAGCTTCTACATGCTGTCGGGCTACAGCCTGCACGCGGTGGGCCTGGAACTGGACGCGATCGCCGCCGTGGTCGTGGGCGGGACGTTGCTAGCGGGTGGGGTCGGGTATGTCGTGGGGTCGGTGTTCGGGGTGCTCGTGCTCGGGACCGTGCAGACGCTGATCTCGTTCGAGGGCACGTTGTCGTCGTGGTGGACCAAGATCGTGATCGGTGTGCTCCTGCTGGCGTTCATCGCGCTGCAGAGGGTGATCGTGCGCCGTCAGCCGGTGACGTAGAACGGAGCCACAGTCACCGGCCCGGGCTCGTGGTGGTCTTCGGCTTCTCGGGCGTCGGGCTGGGGTCCGGGTCCGGTGGCTGACGCCTGCGGGACCGGAGGAGGTGCCGCGCCGTGCCCCAGATGCCTCGCCGGAACACCAGCACGGTGATCACGAAGATGGCGCCCGTGACCACGCCGATCGCGTCGATGCCCGCGGTCGCCAGGTAGTCCTCCAGCACCACGATGATGCCCGCGCCGAGCACGGGACCCCACAGCGTGCCCATGCCGCCGAGGATGTTCATCACGACGACCTTGCCGGACGTCGTCCAGTACACCTCCTGCAGCGACGCGAACCCGTGCCCGATCGCGTACACACCACCCGCGATCCCCGCCAGGAACGCGGAGATCACGAACACCTGCACCTTGTACCGGTTCACCGGGTAACCAAGAGCACGGGCACGCGCCGGGTTCTCCCTGATCGCCACCATCACCCGGCCGAACGGTGAGTACACCACCCGCCAGGCCACGAACAGGCCGACGAGCAGCAACGGCAGTGCCGCGTAGTAGAAGTAGAAGGAATCGGCCAGGTCCCACCCGAACGCCTCGCGGGGAATGCCCTGCAGACCGTTCTCCCCGCCGGTGACCGAGCGCCACTGGTTCGCGACGAAGTAGATCAGCTGCGCGAACGCCAGCGTCACCATCGCGAAGTAGATTCCCGTGCGGCGTACGGAGAGCAGCGCGATCGGCACCGCGATCAACGCGGCCACGACCGCACCGCCGAGCACCGCGACGTAGAACGGCAGCCCGGTCTCGATCGCGATGATGCCCGTCGCGTACGCCGACGAGCCCCAGAACGCCGCGTGGCCGAACGACAACAACCCCGTGTAGCCCAGCAGCAGGTCCAGCGCCACCGCGAACAGGGCCCACGCGGCGATGTCCAGCGCCACCGGCGGGTAGATCATCCACGGCAGCCCGAACGCCAGCACCAGCCCGACCACGAGGAGGGCCAGGCGCACCACCGGCGAACGCCCCGCCGCCAACCTGGAGATGATCATGCGCGCACGCCTTCCTCGCGACCGAACAACCCCGCCGGTCGCAGCAGCAGCACCAACGCCATCAGCACGAACACGAGGCTCTGGGAGAACGCCGGGATGTACAGGTTGCCGACCGCCGACAGCATGCCGACCAGGTAGCCGGCGGCGACCGACCCGAACACCGAGCCCAGCCCGCCGATGACCACCACCGCGAAGATCACGATGATGAGGTCGGCGCCCATGCCGGAGTTCACCGCCCGCATCGGCGCGGCGAGCACCCCGGCGAGCCCGGCCAGCGCGATGCCGAACCCGAAGACCGGGGTGACCCACCTGCGCACGTCGATGCCCAGTGCCCTGGTCAGCTCCGGCCGCTCGGTCGACGCCCGCACGATCACGCCGACCCGCGTCTTCGTCAGCACCAGCCACACCAGCACCGACACCACGATCGAGAACACGAGCACGAACACCTGGTACTTCGGGTAGTCGAACAACCCGAGGTTCACGGACCCGTCCAGCAGCTCCGGCCGCGAGTACGGCTGCGACTGCACGCCGTACCGCAGCCGCACCACGTCCTGCAGGATCAGCGCGATGCC
Organism: Actinophytocola sp. NPDC049390; assembly: GCF_044466355.1. Taxonomy (NCBI): domain Bacteria; kingdom Bacillati; phylum Actinomycetota; class Actinomycetes; order Pseudonocardiales; family Pseudonocardiaceae; genus Actinophytocola; species Actinophytocola sp. NPDC049390. Next base: position 631,964 of record NZ_JBITMQ010000001.1, on the reverse strand, counting down.
GAACGTCAGCAGGAAGTTGTACAGCGGGTCGAGCCGCACCAGCCTGGCGACCAGCAGCCGTTCGAGGACCATGCCGACGAGCCCGAGCACGACCGGCACCACGAGCAGCGCGAGCCACCACGACAGCCCGACGGTGTCCAGCAGCACGAACGCGCCGATCGCGCCGAGCATGTAGAACGCGCCGTGCGCGAAGTTGACCACGCCGAGCATGCCGAAGATCACCGACAGGCCGAGCGCGAGCAACGCGTAGAAGCTGCCGCTGACGAGGCCGTTGAACAGCTGCTGGACGAGTTCAGTGCCCATGTGGTCAGCCCATGTCGCAGCCGGTCGGCTCGCGGAACGCCTCGTCCGCGGGGATCGTCTTGACCATCTCGGTGAAGTCGAAGTCCTCCTTCACCTGGTCCGGCTCCTTCACCTTCACGAGGTAGGAGTCGTGCACGACGCGGTGGTCCTCGGCGCGGAACTTGCCGTTGCGGGCGAAGAAGTCCTCGAACTCGGTCCCGTCCAGCTCCTCGCGCACGGCGTCCGCGTCGTCGGTGCCCGCGCGCTGCACGGCCTCCAGGTACTGCGTGGCGGCCGAGTAGTTCGCGGCGTGGTCGAACGTCGGCCGCTTGCCGGTGCGCTCCTTGAACTTGTCCGCCCACTCGCGGCTCTTGGCGTCCATGTTCCAGAACCACGCCGTCGTGTACAGCGTGCCGGCGAGCGACTCCACGCCGATCGACGCGATGTCGGTGTCGAACATCAGGCCCACCGCGAGGCCGACGCCCTTGTCCTTGAGGCCGAACTCGTTGTACTGCTTGACGACGTTGACGAGGTCACCGCCTGCCTGCATGACGCCGAGCACGTCCGGCTTCGGATTGAGGCCGGGCGCCTTCGTCATGAACGTCGAGAAGTTGTCGTTGGGGAACGGGGTCGGGTCCGCGACGCCGACCTTGCCGCCAGCGCCCTCGATGGCCTCGGTGAAGCTCTTGTTCATGTCCTGCCCGAACGCGTAGTCCGGGTAGATGATGTACCAGTTCTTCGCGCCCTGCTCGGTCACCGTCGTGCCGGTGCCGTGCGCCAGCATGTAGGTGTCGTACGCGTAGTGGTACGTGTAGGCGTTGCACTGCGCGCCGGTCAGCTCGGTGGTGGCGGCACCGATGTTGAAGTACATCTTCTTCTGCTGCCCCGCGACCGTGGCGATCGCGAGCGCGGCCGACGACGTGGGCACGTCGAAGATCGCGTCGACGCCGTCCCGGTCGTACATCTCGCGGGCCGCGGTGTTCGCGATCTCCGGCTTGTTCTGGTGGTCGGCCTGGCTGACCTCGATGTTCTGGGTCACGGCGTCGTCGGAGTGCCGCGCCTTGAAGTCGTCCACCGCCATCCGCACCGCCTCGGCGGCGTTCTCCCCGGCCAGTTCGGAGTAGACGCCGGACAGGTCGGTGATGACGCCGAGCTTGATCGCGTCCCCGCTGATCTTGCCGCCGCCGCTCTGCGGGCCGCCGCCGCAGGCGGCGACCATCGCACCGACCGCGACCACCGTCGCCGCCGCCTTGAGCCTGGTCGCCATTGACACTTCTCCTTTGTTCAGATGCCGAGGTACTCGAGCAGCTCGTGCTCGCGTCGCGCTACCTCCGCGTTGTCGAGCGACTCGACGACGCGGCCCTGCGCGATGAGGTGATGACGGTCGGCCACAGTGGCCGCGAAGTGGATGTTCTGCTCGATCAGCAGCACGGTCACACCGTGTGCCTTGACCGTGCGGATGATCTCGCCGATCTGTTGCACCAGCAGCGGTGCCAGTCCTTCCGTCGGCTCGTCCGCGAGCAGGAGCCGGGCGCCCATGCGCAGTACCCGTGCGACGGACAGCATCTGCTGCTCACCGCCGGACAGGTGCGTGCCCGCCTGCTTCCTGCGTTCGGCGAGGACGGGGAACGTGTCGTAGACCTGCGCCAGCGACCAGGCGTCCGGCCCGACCTTCGGCGGCAGCGTCAGGTTCTCCTCGACGGTGAGGCTCGAGTAGATGCCGCGGTCGTCGGGCACGTAGCCGAGGCCGAGGGCGCACCGCTTGTGCGCGGGCACCCTGGTGATGTCGCGGCCGTCCAGTTCGATGTGACCGGAGGTGGGTTTGTGCAGTCCCATGAGGCAGCGCAGGAGCGTCGTCTTGCCCGCCCCGTTGCGACCGACGAGGGTGACGACCTCGCCCTCCCCCACGTCGAGGGAAACCCCTTGCAGGACCTGGGCTTCGCCGTAGCCTGCGGTGAGTCCGTGGATGCTAAGCAACGTTCTCCCCCAGGTAGGCGGTGATCACACGGGGGTCGTTGCGGACTTCCTCGTACGGTCCTTCGGCGAGGACCTTGCCGAACTGCAGCACCGTGACGCGGTCGGTGAGGTCGCCGACGACCTTCATGTTGTGCTCCACCAACACGATCGTGCGGTCCGCACGCACGCGCCGGATCAGCTCGACCGTGCGGGCCACGTCCTCCACGCCCATGCCGGCGGTCGGCTCGTCGAGCAGCAGCAGCCGAGGCGACAGCGCGAGCGCCAGCGCCAGTTCGAGCGCCCGCTTCTGGCCGTAGGCGAGGCTGCCCGCCGGTTTGTGCGCGTGCGCGGTGAGCCCGACCTGTTCGAGGAGGTCGTCGGTCTCCGCGCGGTAGCGGCGCAACGCCTTGTCGGAACGCCAGAAGCGGTAGCCGCGGCCGTCGCGGCCCTGCAGTGCCAGCTCGACGTGCTCGACGAGCGTCAACTCCTCGAACAGGCTCGTGATCTGGAACGACCTGGCGACCCCGCGCTGCGCGATCTGCTCCGGCCGCAACCCGGTCACGTCGTGGCCGTCCAGCTCGATCCGCCCACCGGTCGGCTTGAGGAACCCGGTGAGCAGGTTGAACAGGGTGGTCTTGCCCGCGCCGTTCGGCCCGACGAGCGCGTGCACGGTTCCCGCGGCGACCTCCAGGTCGACGCCGTTCACGGCGGTGAAGCCGCTGAACTCGCGAACGAGTCCCTCAGTACGCAACAACGGTGTGGCGTCTGTCACCCGGAAGACCCTAGAGACTGCGCCGCTCGGAGCAACATGGCCGGGAGGTCCACAAGGTGAGCGCAGGATGTGTCGACTTCCTACACAATGCTCAGTGCGCGGTCCATCCACCGTCGATCTTCATCGACGCTCCGGTGATAGCCGACGCGGCGTCCGAGCACAGGTAGGCCACCAGTTCGGCGACCTCTTCGGGTTCGATCAACCTGCGCACCGCGGCGGGCTCGAGCATGACCTCCTCGACCACCCGGTCCTCCGGGATGCCGAGGCTCTTCGCCTGCGCGGCGATCTGCCCGGTGACCAGCGGGGTCCTCACGTAGGCGGGGTTCACGCAGTTCGAGGTGACGCCGTGCGCGGCGCCCTCCATCGCGATCACCTTCGACAGGCCCTCGACGCCGTGTTTGGCCGCGACGTACGCGGACTTGTAGGGCGACGCGACGAGCCCGTGCACGCTCGAGATCGTGATCACCCGGCCCCAGCCCCGCTCGTACATGTGTGGCAAGGCACCACGTACCAGCCGGAACGGCGCCTCCAGCATCACACGCAGCAGGTAGGAGAACCGCTCCGGCGGGAACTCCTCGATCGGCGCGACGTGCTGCAGCCCGGCGTTGTTGACCAGGATGTCCACGGTCAGGTCGAGCCGGTCGATCGCGTCGAGGTCGGCGAGGTCGGCGACCACCGGTTCCACGTCCAGGTCGAGCGCGGCCAGTGCGTCCGTGTCCCGGTCGACGGCCACCACCTTCGCACCCGCCGCCACCAGCCGTGCCGCGCACGCCCGCCCGATGCCGCTGGCCGCGCCGGTCACCAGCGCCCGTCGTCCGGTCAGATCCCCAGGTGTCATGGGTGGTGACGCTACGACGCCAACGGGACGGCCTTCCACGTCTGGCGCATCCATACTCGGCCGGTCGGCCGTGTGGGGCGGCCACATGTACGTTCACCACGGGATGGCGACCCACCACGTTGACCGGCGGGTGCGCGGCCGAGAGGGTACGTGCCATGACAGCGACGCCCGCGACGCCCGCGGTGTCCCGGATATCCGTGCCCGGAGGTGAGCTGGCGGTCGGCCGGTGGCCCGGGGACTCGCTGCCCGTGCTCGCGATCCACGGCATCACGGCCAGCCACCTGGCGTGGGGCATGGTCGCGCCGCTCGTGGCGGGCCCGGTCATCGCACCCGACCTGCGTGGCCGCGGCGGCAGCGGGTCGCTGCCCGGGCCCTACGGGATGGCCACGCACGCCGCTGACTGCGTCGCCGTGCTGGACGGGCTCGGGATCGAGCAGGCGATCGTGGTCGGGCACTCGATGGGCGGCTTCGTCGCGTCGGTACTCGCACACCGCTACCCGTCACGCGTGGCCCGGCTCGTGCTGGTCGACGGCGGCGCTCCCCTGACGCTGCCCGAGGGCGTGGACATCGAGACCGCGCTCGGCCCGGCGGTGGCACGCCTGGAGATGCGGTTCGGCTCGGTCGCCGAGTACCGCGACTTCTGGCGGGAGCACCCGTCGTTCGCGGAGTGGAACCCCGCCATCGAGTCCTACGTGGACTACGACCTCACCGGCGCGGCGCCACGGCTGCGCAGCAAGGTCAACGGCGACGCGGTCCGCACCGACTTCATCGACCTGCACAAGGGCGACGACCCGCGCGAAGCGTACGAGGCGCTGGCGTCGGACACCGTCTTCCTGCGTGCCGAGCGCGGCATGTTCAACCAGCCGGAGGCGCTCTACCCCGACCCGGCCACGATCGGCCTGGCCGTGACGACCGTGCCCGGCACCAACCACTACACGATCCTGCTCGGCGAGGACGGCGCGCGTGCCGTGGCCGCCGCACTGTTCTGAGGAGACATGGTGAGACGCGTCCTCGCGGTGGCGCTACTGGCGCTCGCGTTCCTGGTTCCGGTCACCCCGGCCGCCGCCGACCCGGCGTACCTGACGCTGGAGGCGACCTACACGTCCGTCGCGAACGGGTGGGCCAAGGTCGACCGGTACCGCGACACCACGGCCGGCTTCGTCAACGAGCAGTACCCGCCGGACGGCCGGGGTGACCAGGACGGCCAGCGCAGGACGTTCTTCGGGAACGTGGCGCGGCCGTCGTCGTCGCGGTTCCTGCTGTACTCCGCGCCACGCTGGCAGACGGGCACGAAGGCCACGCCGGTGCTGCTGGTGCACGGCGCGAACGACAACCCCGACCGCGCGTGGGCGAACCCGAACGAGTCCGGCGGTTTCGGCTGCGGCTCGGCGTCCTGCCCGTCGACGGGTCTCATGCAGTACCTGGACTCGCGCGGCTACAAGGTGTTCGCCATCGGGTTCGCGCACAAGCAGGGCGACAACCGGCAGCAGGCGCAGCAGGTCGGCGACGCGATCGCGGTCATCAAGTCCCGGCTCGGGGTGTCCAAGGTGGACGTCATCGGGTGGAGCAAGGGCATGATGTCGTCGCGCATGTACGTGTCGTCGGTGAAGCCGTCGTGGGGCCGGAACTACGCGGGCGACGTGCGCAAGCTGATCACGCTGGGCGGCCCGAACGGCGGCTACGACTACCCGTTCGCGCACGGCTGGGCACACGACTTCTCGATCTGGCCGGAGTGCGGCGGCGCCATCAACGCGCCGTCCCCGCACACCAGGATGACGTGCTACGGCCAGTACACCTACCACCCGGAGCTGTCGATCACCCCGACCGGCGGCTGGGACGCCTATCCCGGCCAGCGGCAGATGCTGGCGCGGTGGGACGGCACGTTCGGCGTGAACACGTCCGCACAGGATTGGTACACGACCTACTACGGCGGCCAGGGCTTCTACACCGAGGGCCCCGGCATCCAGGCCGCGATCAACGCGGGCTCCCTGATCTCGACGATCCAGAACGCGGGCACACCGTCGTCGGTGTCGGTGTACCTGCTGGCGGGCGGCGCGGCGAACATCGTCGGCGTGTGGAACGAGACCCGGGGCCCGAGCGACGGCATCGTGTTCGTCGCGAGCGCTCTGTCCACGACGGGTGTGTCCACTGTGGGCGGCACCGCGCTGGTCTCGACCGTGAACCACCTCCAGCTCGGCTGGGCGACGTCGTCGATGTCGCAGGTCGCGAGCTGGCTTGCCTGAGGAGAACGCGAAGATGTTGGACGGAATCACGGCGGCACGGGTCACCACGCCGCGCCTCACGGCACAGGTCCTGTCGGTCGAGGGCCGCGACCAGGGTGACCCGGTCGTGTTCGTGCACGGCAACGTGTCGTCGAGCCTGTTCTGGCAGCGGCAGATGCTGGACCTGCCCAGCGGCTACCGCCCCCTCGCGGTGGACCTGCGCGGCTTCGGCGGCTCGGACCCCCTGCCGGTCGACGCGACCCGAGGCCTGCGCGACCACGTGGACGACGTGCTGTCGCTGAACCTGGGCCCCGCGCACTACGTGGGCTGGAGCATGGGCGGCGGCGTGGTGCTGCAACTGCTGCGCGACCACCCCGAACTGGTCCGCACCCTCACACTGGTGAACCCGGTGTCCCCGTACGGCTTCGGCGGCACCACGGACGTCGAGGGCACCCTGATCTCCCCGGACGGCGCGGGTGCGGGCGCGGGCGGCGCGAACCCGGACTTCGTACAACGCCTGGCCGACGGCGACCGAGGCGCGGAACCGATGTCCCCCAGAACGGTCATGCGGACCTTCTACGTGAAACCCCCGCGCACGATCGAGGACGAGGACGAGTTCGTCGAGTCGATGCTCACGACCCGCACGGGCGAGGACAACTACCCGGGCGACACAGTCCCGTCGGAGGTGTGGCCGGGCGCGGCACCGGGCCCACGCGGGGTGCTGAACTCCATGGCCCCCAACCACTTCCGCATCGACGACCTGCACGCCGTGTCGCCGAAACCCCCGATCCTGTGGCTCCGCGGCGCGGACGACCAGATCGTGTCGGACACGTCGATGTTCGACCTGGCCCACCTCGGCCAGCTGGGCGCGATCCCCGGCTGGCCGGGTGCGGAAACCCATCCCCCACAACCGATGATCGCCCAGACCCGCGCGGTGCTGGACCGCTACGCGAAAGCGGGCGGCACCTACGAGGAGATCGTCTTCCCCGACACAGGCCACAGCCCCCACATCGAACGCCCAGCGGAATTCGCAACGGCCCTCCACAAGGGACTGACCCGAGGCTGACCCCACGCCGCGAAAGGCGGCTTCACAGCACTCAACGCCAGCAACGCGCCTGTCACAGCACGGGCCCGGGCGATGCGCGCCCGGCCCGCGAAGCGGGCCCCCAGCCCCAAGCAAAGCCGGGCGAAAGCCCACAAAGACGGCCTGCCCTCCCGTCGACCTGGCGAAGCCCGCCCGGAGGGCACCCCAACCTCACACCAGGAACGTGAACAACGGACTGTCCGGCGGCACCCGCTCGATCCGATGCGGCGCCGCCTCCATCCGCTTCAGCATGGCGGCGAGATTCTCCGGCGCCCCCAGCTCGATCCCCACAAGAGCAGGCCCAGTCTCGCGATTGTTCCGCTTGACGTACTCGAACAACGTGATGTCGTCATCCGCCCCCAGCACATCGTCGAGAAACCGCCGCAAAGCACCAGGCTCCTGCGGAAACTCCACCAGGAAGTAGTGCTTGCGCCCCTCGAACACCAACGCCCGCTCAACGATCTCCGCGTACCGGCTCACGTCGTTGTTACCGCCCGACACGACGCACACCACGCACGACCCCGCGGGCAACTCCACCGACGCGAGAGCAGCCGACGCCAACGCACCCGCCGGCTCGCTGATGATCCCGTCCGACTGGTACAGATCCAGCATCTCCACGCAGATCTGGCCCTCCGGCACCGCGACCAGCCTCGGCTCGTGCGCCGCGGCGACGGCGTACGTGTGCGTGCCGACCTGGCGGACCGCGGCGCCGTCGACGAACGGGTCAAGGTCCGGCAGTGGCACAGGGCCACCGGACGCCAGCGCGTACGCCATGCTCGCCGCGCCCGCCGGTTCCGCGCCGATGACGCGGTCACCGGCGCCCAGCCACGCGAGGGTGCCCGCCAGCAGCCCACCGCCGCCGACCGGGACGACCAGCGTGTCGGGCATGCGACCCAGCTGGGCCACCACCTCGGCCACGACCGTGCCCTGGCCCGCGATGGTGCGCGGGTCGTCGAACGCAGGGATCAGCGTCATCCCCGTGGCGTTCGCGTAGGACGACGCCGCGGCCGACGCCTCGTCGTACGTCTCGCCCTCGACCACGACCTTCACGTGCCTGCCGCCGAGGGTGGCGACGCGGTCGCGCTTCTGCCGAGGCGTGGTCCGGGGCAGGTACACGGTGGCCTTCACGCCCAGTGACGCGCACGCGAACGCGACGCCCTGCGCGTGGTTGCCCGCGCTCGCGCACACCACGCCGCGGGCCGTGGCCGCGGATTCGAGCACGCTGACGAAGTTGAACGCCCCGCGCCCCTTGTAGGACCGGACCGCGTTCAGGTCCTCCCGTTTGAGCCACACGTCCAGGTCGTACCGCTGGGAGAGCCGTTCGTTGCGCTGCAGCGGGCTCGGCGGGATCACACCCGCGAACCGCTCCGCCGCCGCCGCGACGTCCACCTTGGAAACCACTCGCGTGACCATACGCGCGGCACCGGTCACCAACCACACGCCCATGGCCGACTGTACGGTTCATGGCGTGTTTCCCCTCCCCGACCTGCCGGTCCGCGCGGTGCTCGGCGACGTCACCGCCGCGCTCGACGGGCACGGGGCCGCGGTGCTCGTCGCGCCACCCGGTACCGGCAAGACCACGGTCGTGCCGCTGGCGCTGGCGGACGGCCCCGGCAAGGTGGTCGTCGCCGAGCCACGCAGGCTCGCCGCCCGTGCCGCCGCCACGCGGATGGCGCGGCTGATCGGCGAGCCCGTCGGCAGGACGGTCGGCTACGCGGTGCGCGGCGACCGGAGGACGTCGAAGGACACGAAGATCGAGGTGGTCACCACCGGCCTGCTGGTCCGGCGGCTCCAGCACGACCCGGGCCTGGAGGAGGTCGGGACCGTCCTGCTCGACGAGATCCACGAGCGCCACCTCGACGCCGACCTGCTGCTCACGCTGCTGCTGGACGCCCGCGCCGGGTTGCGGCCCGACCTGCGGCTGCTCGCCACGTCGGCGACCGTCGCGGGTGAGCGGGTCGCCGCGTTGCTCGGCGAGGGCACGCCGGTGGTCGAGGCGCACGTCCGCACGCATCCGGTCACGGTCACCTACACACCGGCGGCCCGGGGTGAGCGGATCGAGCAGCGCGTGGCGCGGACCGTCCACACCGCACTGTCCGAGCAGGACGGCGACGTGCTCGTGTTCCTGCCGGGCGCGGGTGAGATCAACCGGGTCATGGGCCTGCTGTCCGGGGTGCGCACGGTGCCGCTGCACGGCCGGCTGCCCGCCGCGAAGCAGGACGTCGCGCTGACGCCGGGCGCGGACCGCCGGGTCGTGCTGGCCACGGCGGTCGCCGAGTCCAGCCTGACGGTGCCGGGCGTGCGGGCGGTCGTGGACTCCGGGCTGGCACGGGTGCCGAGGATGGACCACCGCCGAGGGCTCGCCGGGCTGGTCACCACCCGGGTGTCGCTGTCGGTGGCCGAGCAGCGGGCGGGTCGCGCGGGCCGGGAGGCACCCGGTCGGGTGTACCGCTGCTGGGCCGAGCACGAGCACGCCACGCTGCCCACGCAGCCGGAGCCGGAGATCCGTACCGCCGACCTGACCCGCCTGGCCCTGGAGCTGGCCTGCTGGGGCACGCCGGACGGGTCGGCGCTCGACTGGTGGGACCCGCCGCCCCCGGGCGCGCTCGCGGCGGGCCGGGCGGTGCTCACCGCGCTGGGCGCGCTCGACGCGGACGGCCGGGTCACGGCGCGTGGCGGGCGGATCGCCGACGTCGGCCTGCACCCCCGCCTCGCGCGGGCGCTGCTGGACGGCGCCGACGTGGTGGGCGCGACAGCCGCCGCCGAGGTCGTCGCGCTCCTCGACGACGACACGCTCGCCACCGGCACGTCCGTCGAGGACGGACTGCGGCGGCTGCGCCGCGACGGCGACCAGCGGTGGGCGCGCGAGGTCCGCAGGCTGGCCGCGCTCGTGCCGGACGGTCCACACGGGACACCCGACCCGGCGCTGGTGGTCGCGCTCGCGCACCCGGAACGGCTCGCGCGCCGCCGCGCGCCCGGCTCGCACGTGTACCTCATGGCGGGCGGCACCGCGGCGGAACTGGACGGCGGCCCGGACGCGGAGTGGCTGGCCGTCGCGAGCGCGGACCGCCAGCCCGGCCGTACGCAGGGAAAGATCCGGCTCGCCGCCCGCGCCGACCAGGCGCTGGCCGAGCGAGCTGCACCCGCGCTGCTGTCCGACGTGGACGAGATCGCGTGGTCGGGCGGGGACGTGGTGGCCCGGCACGTGCGCCGCCTCGGCGCGATCGTGCTGCGAGAGCGGCCACTGCCCGACCCCGACCCGGACCGGGTGCGGGCGGCGCTCGTCGACGGGTTGCGCACCGAGGGCCTGGACCTGGTGCGGTGGCACGATTCCGCGACCCGGCTGCGGCAACGGCTGGCGCTGCTGCACCGCGCGCTCGGCGACCCGTGGCCCGCCGTGGACGACGACGCGTTGCTGGCGGCGGCGCCGGTGTGGCTCGGCCCGGAGCTGGCGACCGCGCGCCGTCGCGCCGACCTCGCGAAGGTCGACACGCACGGCGCGCTGCAACGGCTGTTGCCCTGGCCCGCCGCGGGCAGGCTCGACGAGCTGGCACCGGACCGCATCCAGGTCCCGTCCGGCGCGCGGATCCGCGTCGACTACTCGGCGGACGACCCCGTGCTGCCGGTGAAACTGCAGGAGACGTTCGGCTGGCTCGACACCCCGGCGGTGGCGGACGGCCGGGTGCCGGTGCTGCTGCACCTGCTCTCCCCCGCCGGCCGCCCGGTCGCCGTCACCCGGGACCTGGCGACGTTCTGGCAGGAGGGTTACCGGCAGGTGCGCGCCGAGCTGCGTGGCCGCTACCCGAAGCACCCGTGGCCGGAGGACCCGACGACGGCGACGCCGACCGCACGCACGAACCGGCGTTAGCCCAGCACGAGCGGGAGCGTGACGGCGGGCAGCGCGACCTTCTCCGCGTCGGTCGGCGCGCGGCGGCCGGTGCCGACCAGCAGCGCGTCCGTGTCGGAGAACGACGCGGGGAACGCGGTCCCGGCGATCTTCTCCAGCAGGTCACGGGCGGCGGCGAGGGTGTCGGCGGGCGGGTCGGCGGCGTCCGGCAGGTGTGCGATGAGGTCGAGGTGGTGCAGGGTCCACTCGATCACGTACGCGGACAGGTAGTCGCCCGCGGTCAGCACCTTGTCCTGCGTGCTCACCCGCGTGTCCGGGTCGGCGAGCACGGCGGCGCGGCCCGCGGCGGAACCGACGTCGTCGAGGTGGAACTTCAGCCAGCGCGGCTCGCCGTACGCGGCGGCGAGACGAGGGATGAGCGCGGAGAGCGGGTCGTCGCCGGTGGGCGGGGTGTGGCCGACCTCCCAGTAGGTGACCGCGTCCGCGGTCGGTTCGGTGTCGGCCGGTGTGACCAGGGTGATGAGGACGTCCTGCGCGTCGATGACCAGGTGGCAGGCGAGGTCCCGCACGGACCAGCCCGCGCAGCCCGACGGCCGTTCGAAGTCCTCGTCCGGCACGTCGGCGACCGCGGTGAGCAGCGCCGTCCAGGAGCGTGAGAAGAGATCCACCCCGGCACGGTAACGCGGTTCAGGGCAGTGCCGCGCGCACCTCGTCGCTAACACGGATCTCGCCGACCGGGACGCTGCCGCCCAGCACCGGCAGCTCGCCGAGCTTGGCAGCGCCCGAGACGTTCACGCCCAGCGCGCCCAGCACGCTCAGGGCCAGCAGCGTGGTGGCGCGTGGGCTGCCGTCGATCACCTTCATGGCGACGGCCTGCCCGGTCGCGGCGGCGGCCATCAGCACGCCCTCGGCGCCGCCCTTGCAGATGGAGCCCGGCACCAGCCGCATGAACTCGCTGTTCTCGTGGCCGGTGCCGCCGACGAAGTCCGGCTCGGCGCGCATCGCGGCGGCCACCGCGCCCTCCGGGGTGCGCAGCGACGCGGTCGCCATGGCGCGGGCCGCGCGGGCCAGGCCGGGGACCGTGGTCGAGAACAGCGGTGCGCCGCAGCCGTCGACGGCCACGTGCGCCACGGTACCGGCCACCGACTCGAGCCGGTCGCGGATCGTCTTCTGCACGGGGTGGTCCGGGGACAGGTAGTCGTGGGTGGACCACTCGTTGACGACCGCGGCCGCCAGCATCGCCGCGTGCTTGCCGGAGCAGTTCATCCGCACCCGGCTCGGGCCCTCGCCGTCGCGGATCATGCGGTGCCGGGTCGCCTCGTCCTCCGGCCAGTCCGCCGGGCACCGCAGGTCCTCTTCGGACAGCCCGGCGTCGGCGAGGATCTCCCGCACCAGCGCGACGTGCCGGTCCTCGCCGGTGTGGCTGCCCGCGGACAGCGCGGTCCCGGCCGTGGACAGTTCCAGCCCGGCCGCGCGGCACCCCGCCGCCTGCCACGGTTTCGTCGACGACCTCGGCAGGATCGGCGCCGACACCGCACCGAGCGACACCGCGACCGATCCGTCGGCCGCCAGGCCGACGAGTGTGCCGTGATGTCTGCTCTCGACGAAACCGGACCGCTCGACGACCGCCAGCTCAGCCATGCTTCTCCCAGCGTTGCAGCCGGTGCGCGGCGAACGACAGTGTCCCGTTGCACACCAGGTAGATGAACGTGACCACGAGGAACGTCTGCACCAGCAGGTGGTTGTAGGCGGACAGGACCTGCGCCCGGTACAGCAGTTCCGTGAACGCGACGACGTACCCCAGCGACGTGTCCTTCAGCAGGCTCACCAGCTGGCTCACGAGCGACGGCGTCACGTGCCGGACCGCCTGCGGCAGCACCACGTGCCGCATCGTCTGCACCCCGGACAGTCCCAGCGAGACCGCGGCCTCCGACTGTCCTTTCGGGAGGCTCAGGATGCCCGCCCGGAAGATCTCCGCGAACGCGGCCGAGTTCGCGACGGTCAGCGGCAGCACGAGCTTCCACAGCGTCGGCAGGTTGACCCCGGCGGACGGCAGCGCGAACAAGGTCACGTAGATCATCAGCAGCACGGGCAGCGTGCGGGCGATCTCGATGTACCCGGTCGCGAGCCAGCGGACCGGCCGTACGCGGGAAAGCCTTCCCAGAGCGAGGAAAACGCCTGCCACGGCACTCAGCACGGCCACGTACGCGGCGGCCTCCAGCGTGCCGAGCAGACCGACGAACAGGTACTCCCAGATCGGCCACTGCGTGAACGGCGTCCACTTGGCCGCGTCGAGCTGGCCGTGTTCCGCGAACTGCCACAGCCCGAGCCCGACCAGCCCTGCCAGCACGAGCGCGCTGACGACCGACCAGATGAAGATCCGCCGCCGGGTCCTCGGCCCCGGTGCGTCGTACAGAACCGTACTCATCGCACGATCGCCACCCGTCGCTCCAGCCATCCGGTCCCGAGGCCGATCAGCAGCGCCAGCGCCATGTACGTGAGCCCGGCGCCGACGAAGATCGGGATCGGCTGCGCGTGGATCAGGTTCGTCTTGTTCGCGGCCGCCGTCAGCTCCACGATCCCGACCGCGGCGAACAGGGACGTGTTCATCACCAGCGCGATCATCACGTTGCCGACCGGCTGCACGACCGCCCGCAGCGCCTGCGGCAGGATCACCGACCCGAGCGTCTGCCGGAACGTGAGCCCGAGCGCCCGCGCCGCCTCAGCCTGCCCGAGCGCGACCGTGTTCACGCCCGACCGCACGGCCTCCGCGACGTACGCCGCCTCGTAGATGATCAGCACGACGACCGCGGTCATCGGCAGCGGCATCAACAGCCCGGCGTCGGGCAGCGCGAACACGAACAGCACCAGCAGGGCGAGCAGCGGCACGTTCAGGAACAGCTGCACGTACGCGAAGGCGACGCCGCGCAGCACCGGGAGCGGGCTGACGCGCATCGCCGTCACGATCACGCCGAGCACCAGCGCGCCCACCGCTGACAGGGCCGCCATCCACAGCGTGGTGACGAGGCCCTGCAGCAGTGGGGCGAGGTTGTCGAGCAGTGCGTCCATCAGGACCCGGGCACCGAGCCGATGGCGGGCGGCTCCGGCGCCTCGGCGTCGACGACCGTGCCGAGCGAGTTCTCCCAGACCGCCGCCCACTGGCCGCCGTCCTGGATCTTCTTCAGCCAGTCGTTGACGAACTTCTTGAAGTCGTCGTCGCCGTGGCGGAGGCCGATGCCGTAGGGCTCGGTGGTGAACGGGTTGCCGACGACCTTGAGCTTCGGGTTGGCCTTGGCGTTGCTGGCGAGCAGCGTCAGGTCCTGCACGTAGGCGTCGCCGCGGCCCTGCAGCAGGGCGGTCACGGCCTGCGGGTCGGTGCCGAACGGGACGACGTTCGCGGTCGGCACCTTCTCCGGCACCGCGGTGACGGCCGGGGTGTTGGCGCCGACGATCACGGTCTTGCCCGCGAGGTCGTCGACGCCCTTGATGTCGGTGTTGTCGCTCTTCACGGCCACCGCGAGACCGGACTCGAAGTACGGCCCGGCGAACGCGACCTGCTGGGCCCGCTCCTCGGTGATCGTGTAGGTGTTGAACACGACGTCGACGGTGCCGTTGGCGAGCAGCGCCTCACGGGTCTCGGTGGCCGGCGGCACGATCTCCACCTCGGGCTTGCCGAGGATGTAGACGGCGAGCAGCTTCGCGAGGTCGGCGTCGAAGCCGGCGACCTCGTCGGGGTTCGACGGGTTCTGCTGGGACAACAGCGGTGCGTCGAGCGCCTCGGCGACGACCAGCTTCCCGCGCTGCTTGATCTTCTCCATGGTGGAGCCGGGCACGATCGCGTCGGCCGGGGCCTTGGGCGCGTCCGCGAACAGGTCCGCGCTCGTGGCGCCGCCACCCGCGGGCGGCACGGCCGAGTCACCACCGCTGCCGCATCCAGCGAGCGCGACCGCGAGTGCGCCGGTCATGGCTACGAACAGGCGACGCTTCATGGAAAGTTCCCTTCGACTTACGCCGGATGTCGGAACCGTAGGTCCAAAAATCGAAACAAGTCAAGCTGAGTTCGTAACAAGCTGGTATGAAGTAGCCCATGACTGGTCCCCAGGCCGCGCCCGACTCCCCCGGCGGCGTGCTGCAGTTGATCCGGTCCGGCGCCGCGGCGTCGCGGTCCGACGTGGCGAGGCTGCTCGGTGTGTCGGCGTCCACGGCGGCCGGCCGGGTGCAGGCGCTGATCGACCACGGCTACCTGCGGGAAGCCGGTGACGGGAAGTCCCACGGCGGCCGTCGGCCGCGGCGGCTCGCGCTGCGGGCGGACTCGGGTGCGGTGGCGGCGATCGACCTGGGCAGCCACCACGCGTCGCTGGCGGTCTTCGACATGTGCGGCGCGCTGCTCGCCGAGCACGAGCAGCCGGTCCGGATCGGCGACGGCCCGTCGGTGGTGCTGCCGCAGATGCTTGCGGAGGTGCAGCGCCTCGCCGAGCGGACGATCCCGTTGCGCGGCATCACCGTCGGGGTGCCGGGCCCGGTCGACGCCCGCACCGGACGGGTCGTGTCACCGTCGCGGATGCCGGGCTGGAACGGCGTGGACGTGCGCGAGGTGCTCGCCGCGCACACGGACCTGCCGGTGGTGGTCGACAACGACGCGAACCTCATGGCGGTCGGCGAGCACAGCGCCGACCCGGTGGCGCACCTGGTCTACGTGAAGGCGGGCACCGGCATCGGCTGCGGCGTCATCGCGTCCGGCAGGCTGCACCACGGCGCGGTGGGCGCGGCGGGCGACATCAGCCACCTGGCGGTGCACGGCCGGGAGGACGTCGAGTGCTCGTGCGGCCGCAACGGCTGCCTGGACGCGGTGGCGAGCGGCGCGGCACTGGTCCGCGACCTGACCGCGGCGGGCGTCACGGTGTCGGACCCGGCCGAGGTCGTCGAGCTGGCCCGCGACGCCCACCCGGTGACCACGCGCATGCTGCGTGAGGCGGGCCAGGCCACGGGCGAGGTCCTGGCGACGATCGTGAACTTCTTCAACCCGGACGTGCTGGTGGTCGGCGGCCAGTTCAGCCGCGCGGAACCGTTCGTGGCGAGCCTCCGGTCCACGCTCTACGAACGCTGCCTGCCGATGGCGACCGAGGACCTGCAGGTCGTCACGACCCGCACGGGCCGGCTGGCGGGCGTGACGGGGGCGGCGCACCTGATGCTGGAGTACCTGCTGGCCCCGGAACGCGTGAACGCGGAAATCGGCTAGAAGATCGGGTAACGCATCGGAGGGCAACGACGATCACCCCATTGAACCCCGAGGTGCTGGCGGACCCCCGACCTGGCAGCATCCCGGGGTTTCCCTGTGCTCAGGCCCGGTGTCGACCAAGGGAACCCCAGGGGAACGTGACGGCAGCCAGCCACCAACCACCTGCTCTCCGCACCGCCGCCGGGTCGGGACCAACACTTTGAAACGCGGGGAGGCGGGCTACCCCCCGACCTGGCAGCATCCCGGGGTTTCCTCATGTTCAGCCCTGGCAGTACCGCGGGGTTTCCTCATATCTAGGCTCGTCTCCGATGAGCGCAACACTGGTCGCCAAGGGGCTGACGGCGGGGCACGGGGACCGCGTCCTGTTCACCGATCTCGATCTCGTGGTCGCGCCCGGGGACGTCGTCGGGCTGGTCGGCGTCAACGGGGCGGGGAAGTCGACGCTGCTGCGGATGCTCGGCGGGGTCCGGGCGCCCGACGAGGGCACGGTCCGGCTGTCGCCGCCGACCGCGACCGTCGGGTACCTGCCGCAGGAGCCGGACCGCAGGCCGGACGAGGACGTTCGCGGGTTCCTCGGCCGCCGTACCGGGGTCACCGCCGCGCAGGCCGATCTCGACGTCGCGACCGCGGCACTCGCCGACGGGAAGCCGGGCGCGGACGAGGACTACGCGGTCGCCCTGGAGCGCTGGCTCTCGCTCGGCGGCGCGGACCTCGACGAGCGGATGGACGACGTGGTCGCCGACCTCGGCCTGACCGTGCGCCTGGACGCGGCCATGACGTCGCTGTCCGGCGGGCAGGCGGCGCGGGCGAGCATGGCGTCGCTGCTGCTGTCGCGCTACGACGTGTTCCTGCTCGACGAGCCGACCAACGACCTGGACCTCGACGGGCTCGCGCGCCTGGAGACGTTCGTGACCGGGCTGCGCTCGGCGACCGTGCTGGTCAGCCACGACCGCGAGTTCCTGGCGCGGACCGTGACCTCGGTGCTCGAACTGGACCTGCACCAGCACCAGGTCAACGTCTACGGCGGTGGCTACGACGCCTACCTCGCCGAACGCGAGGTGGCGCGGCGGCACGCGCGGGAGCGGTACGACGAGTACGCCGACACCAGGGCGTCGCTGGAGCAGCGGGCCCGCACGCAGCGCGCGTGGATGGACAAGGGTGTGCGCAACGCGCGCCGCAAGTCCTCCGACAACGACAAGATCGGCAGGAACAAGAAGATCGAGTCGACCGAGAAGCAGGCGGCGAAGGCACGGCAGACCGACCGGCTGATCGAGCGGCTCGAGGTGGTCGAGGAGCCGCGCAAGGAGTGGGAGCTGCGGATGGAGATCGCCGCGGCACCCCGCTCGGGCACGGTCGTCGCGTCGCTGCGCGGCGCCGTGGTGCGGCGCGGGTCGTTCACGCTGGGGCCGGTGCACCTGCAGATCGACTGGGCGGACAAGGTCGCGATCACGGGCGCGAACGGAGCGGGCAAGTCGACGTTGCTCGCCGCACTGCTCGGCAGGCTGCCGCTCGACGAGGGCACGGCCACGCTCGGGTCGGGCGTGCGGATCGGCGAGGTGGACCAGGCCCGCGCGCTGTTCACCGACGACCGGACGCTGCTCGCCGCGTTCGAGGCGCAGCTGCCGTCCGCGACGCCCCAGGACCTGCGCACACTGCTGGCGAAGTTCGGGCTGACCGCGGCGCACGTGCTGCGCCCGGCGGACAGCCTGTCGCCGGGTGAGCGGACGCGTGCCGCACTGGCGTTGCTGCAGGCCCGCGGCGTGAACCTGCTGGTCCTCGACGAGCCGACGAACCACCTGGACCTGCCCGCGATCGAGCAGCTGGAGTCGGCGCTGGCGAACTACCCGGGCACGTTGCTGCTGGTCACGCACGACCGGCGGATGCTGGCGGCGGTCCACACCACGCGACACCTGCACGTGGCCGACGGGGTCGTGACGGACGGGTGACCCCGGGGCCACCCGTCCGCGGTCCGCGTCAGCACATGGTCGTGGCCATCACGTCCGTCGGGCTCGCCCAGGAGGCGCACCCGTCGTAGGAATGCCCGTACCAGTTGTGCCCGAATTCGTGCGCGGCGAGGAGAGCGGGATCGTTCACCGCGCCCGGGAACAATTTGATCAGCTGACCGGCGCCGTAGTTGCAGCCGACGACGATCAGATTTCCGTGGACGTCCGTGGTCTCGATTCCGTCGGCGAGGAAGCCACAGTCGGTGATCGCGGAGTTCTGGCACCGCACGGGTGTGCCGCCGCCCTCCGTCACGTCGCCCCAGTAGTTGGCGCCCTGCCGGATCGGTCCTTCCCACCCGGCACATGACGACTCGATGTGGTACGACCAGGCCTGCGTCCCGACGTCCGCGGCCTGCCCGTCCGCCGCCTGCGCGACCGGCATCCCGAACAGCACGAACCCGACGACGGCGGCCGCCACCGTCAACAGTTTCACCACAAACCTCGACATCGCGTATTCCTTTTCATAGCAGGGGTCAAGAAACACAATGCGATGGAAATTGATTCCGAGGTCGAATACCCCGACCAACCGAACGTACTGAGCGGGAGAAATTCCCCACAACCCTACGAAGGTAGGGTCCACTGGTACGCCGGGGACTCGCAGAACGAGCGAGGCGCCGGTGAACCTGCTGCACTGGTGGTGGCGAACACCTACGACGAGGTTGGGAGCGCGCGATGACCGGCCATCCGGAGATCACCGAACTCGACACAGCGGCCAAGGAGCTGCTCACCGAGGCCCGAGGCCACGACTCCCGCCGCACCGCGCGCACCCTCGTCACGGGCACCGCCATGCGCGCGACCCTCATCGCTCTGTGCGAAGGCGCGTCGATGGCCGACCACGACGCCCCGCCCGCGGCGACACTGCAGGTCGTCGAGGGCCGGGTCCGTCTCCACACCCGCGACCGCGAGTGGGTCCTGGACGCGGGTCACCTGACGGCCATCCCCCACCAGCGCCACGGCCTCGCGGCCCTGACGGACGCCGTCGTCCTGCTGACCGTCTCGCTGCGCTGAACGTTTCCCGCCGGTTCACCCGGGGGCCGCGACCGGCGGCTAGGTTCCGCGCATGATCAACCGCCGGACATTCCTCAGTGGTGCCCTGGCCGGCGCGGCGGCCGTCGCGGTCGGGACCGGCACGGCCATCGCCGCGCCCGCCGCACGCCGCCGCGTGCTGGTCGCGACCAACGAGCCGTGGGGCACCTACCACGTCAGACCGCTGCTCGCCGAGGTCGCGCGGCGCGGCTGGCAGCTCACGCAGCTCGTGCCCGACTACGCGGGGGTGGCGCCGGGCGACCCCGTGCCGGTCGCGACGCCAGCCGACGCGCCCCGCGCGGACCTGCTCGTCGTCACCGGCGCCGGGGACTGGCCCGCCGACTGCGTCGACCGGTTCCGCAGGCTGCCCGTGGCCGCCAGTTCGCTCGCCTACCAGCGACCGGTGGAAGCGCCGCGTGCCAAGGAGATCCGGCCGCGGATCATCACGTCGTCGTCGCCCGCCGAGGGCCGGGCCTTCCGCGCCTACCTCGGCACGGGACGCCGCCCCACGATCGTCGGCTCACCGCAGACGGACAACCTGCCCACGCGGGCACCGGAACCGGACCTCGTGCTGGTGCTGACCAGCGTCACCCACCCGGACGGCACGGGCGGCGCGGCACCGGGCACCGAACTCCTGCTGGCGGCGGCGGAGAAGCTCGCCGCCGCCGGTAAGCGGATCCTCGTCGGCCTGCACCCGCGTGAGGACCGCACGCTGTGGGACGACTACGAGATCGCCGACGTCCCCTCGGTGACCGCGTCGGCGCGCGCGGAGGCGGCCATCGGCATCCCCGGCACGGTGTTCCCGCTGGTCGCGGCGGTCGGGACGCCGCTCGTCGGGGTCACCGATCCCGCCCTCACGGTGCCGGACTACCTGCTGGCGGTCTGCTCGTCGACGATCGACGACGCGGGCGAGGCAGTGGCCGCGATCGACGGCGCTCACCTGCCCGACGCGGCCACGCTGGCCGACGCGGTGGGGCCGGTCGGCGGGTCGGCACGCCGTCTGTTGAACGAGTGGGCTCGGGTGCGCTGATCACCGTCAGCGCGGGTCGCCGACCAGGGTGTCGGCGATCCAGGAGTCGCGGACCTCGACGTGGCGCAGCCCGCCGGACTCGGCGATGTGCCGGAACCAGGACACGGCCTCCGGGACGGTGTCGATCCGCGCCGCGGCTTCGTCCGCTTCGGCGCGGGTGCGCCAGACGAGGATGTCGAGCCAGGAGCCGTCCTCCTCGCGGGTGAGGAACGCGGCGACACAACCGGGGAACCGCTGCCGCAATGCGGTGATCATCGCGGGGCGCTCGGCGAGCAGGGTGTCCTCCGTGCCGGGCTTGACGGTGAAGCGGGCCAGTTCGATCGCCATGGTCATGCCCCGCACCCTAACCGGATGCGGGGCACACACCTGTCAGCGAAACCGCTTCACCGCAGCGAGAAACGCCACCCCCTGGGACTCGTCGAGCGTCAGCACGGGACCGGGGACGTTCTTGGAGTCACGGATGCTGAACGCCACCGCGCCGTGCGCGATCTCCACGCAAGATCCGTTCTGACCACCACTGAAGCTGGACTTGCGGAACACTGGCTCCCGCATCACTTCACCTCCCTCATCGCTCTCTCGATGATCCCACGCGAGGCTTTCTGGTCAGCCGCCAAAGCGTGCAATCGCGTGAGCGCCCGCCGATACTCGGCGATCTCGTCCGCCTTCTCGAAGTACTGCCCGCCAGTGAGCAACTCCAGATAGACGAGACCGGGATCGTTCTCCATCTCCGGCGGGAACGTCATCACCGTGAACGTGCCGCCGTCCTGCGCGGGAGTGGCGCCCGCCTCGAATGGGAGCACCTGGATGTCGGTCCTCGGACGCTTCGACATCTCCAGCAGATGCTTCAACTGGTCGCGCATTGCCTTGGCATCACCGCGCTGCCGGTAGAGAACCGACTCGTCGAGCACAGTCCAGAGGTGGACCGGATCCTCGGCCCGATCGAGGATCTGCTGCCGCCCAAGGCGAAGCTCCACGCCCTGCTCGAGCTGCTCGTCACTCAGGTCGGGATTTCCGCGCAGCACAGCAGTCGCGTACTCGCGGGTCTGCAGCAACCCGGGCACCACGACCGTGTCGAAGCTGTACAGCTCGGCCGCTCCTGACTCCAGTCCGAGGTAGAGGTCGAACCACTTCGGGGTCACGCCCGACAACGCGGTCCACCAGTTCCTTGCCTTGCGAGCGGCGGAAAGCAGCTCGCGCATGAAGGGAATCCGGTCGGCCTTGCCGTAGAGACCGAGCAGCAGCTCCAGGTCGGCGGCCGTGGGCAGCTGTCCGGACTCCAGGTTGCTGATGTGCTGGACCGTCCGGTCGAGTCGCTTGGCCGCGTCCTTCTGCGGGAGCTTCGCCTCCAGGCGCCACTTCTTCAGCGACAGCGCGATCGTCCGCTTGAACAGCGCCGGGCTCCCGGACCGGAGCGCGGGCGGGAGGGCTGTCTCGTGCACGCTGGTTCACCCCATCAGGCTACATATTTGAGCTTGCTATACTTGATTCAAGCGAGCTTAATTATAAGCGGACTTGGTCAACCGCCGATGCGGAATCTAACCGCGGACCCCGCGGCTCGAACACCAGGTCCGCTCCCCCTCCCCACCGGGTCTGAACTGGGCGAACGCAGCGGACGCGAGGCTTGGCGTGATCAAGTCGAGGCGATCGCTGCCGCACGGTTCACCCGATCGAGCGGACCTCGCCGCGTGACAAACAGGAGAAAACCATGCTGGGCGCGAGTCTTGTCGTGAGTTCGTACGTGATCATCAGGGAGGGCTGCCCGCTCGCGGTCAGCGTCGACGGACCCGACCAGGCACAGATCACGTGCGGGTGGCTGCCGTCGGACGCGTTCGAGTTCACCGTGTCGCGGTCGGCGTTGCGCGCACTGGTCGAACTGGCCACCGACGCGCTGCTGGAGATGGACCGGTACGCCGACCCCGAGTAGTTCCTGGGAGTTTCCTGGGAACCCGCGGCCGTTCGCCGAGGAACGCGCGCCGGTTCCCAGGAACCCGTCACCTGCCGTCGACGACCTCACGTTCACCGTCGCGCCCGGCCGGGTGACCGGGTTCCTGGGGCCGAACGGCGCGGGCAAGTCCACGACCATGCAGCTCGTCCTCGGGCTGGACGCCCCGACCGCGGGCGGTGTGACCGGTCCGCGGGAGGCGGTACGCGGACCTGGTGCGCCCGCTGCACGTGGTCGGTGCGCTGCTCGACGCCCGTGCCGTCCATCCCGGTCGCACCGCGGCGAACCACCTGCTCGCGCTCGCGCAGACCGCGGGCATCGGCAGGAAGCGGGTCGACGAGGTGCTGGGGCTCGTCGGTCGCGCGCTGTCCCAGGTGGACGCGACGATGAACCGGGTGCGGCTCCTGTGCCTGCTGGTCGGCGCCGGGCTGCTGGCGGTGGTCGGCTGGTTCTGGGTGCGGGCGGGCCTGCGCCCCCTGCGGCGGATCGAGGAGACCGCGGCCGCGATCGCGGGCGGCGACCTGTCCCGCCGGGTCCCGCCGACGACGGCCGACACCACCGAGGTCGGCAGGCTGACCGCGTCGCCGAACGGGATGCTGGCACAGATCGAGGCGGCCGTCGCGGCGCGGGCACGGTCGGAGGAACGGCTGCGCAGGTTCGTCGCGGACGCGAGCCACGAGCCGCGCACGCCGCTGGCCGGCATCAGCGGCTTCGCGCAGCTCTACCGGATGGGCGGCGCGGAGATCGACGCGACGATGGACCGCATCGAACGGGAGTCGTTGCGGCTGACAGGTCTGGTGGACGACCTGCTGCTGCTGGCCCAGCTCGACGAGCGGGGACTGTCGCTGCGGGGTGCCCCGACCCCGCGGCTGCCGCCGGAGGCGGCGGCGAAGGTGTTCGACCGGTTCTACCGCGCCGACACGTCCCGCACCCGCGACCAGGGCGGCGGCGCGGGCCTCGGCCTGGCGATCGTGTGGTCGCTGGTCACCGCACACGGCGGCGAGGTGGCGCTGGAGACGAAACCGGGGGCACGGCACCACGTTCCGGGTGAGCCTGCCGACGGAGCCGTGATCTGCTTCACGTTCGGTTACCACGTCTGGCGCGGCCGAGTCATGAGGTCGAGAACGAAGGAGAACCTCATGAACCTCGCGCTGTGGATCACCACCGGCCTGCTCGCCGCGGTCGCACTACTCGGCGGCATGACGAAGTCGTTCCTGCCCAAGGAGAAACTGGCCGCGTCGCACGGCGGGGAGTGGACCGCGGGCGTCAGCACCGGCTTCGTCAGGACGCTCGGGGTCCTGGAACTGCTGGCCGCGGTAGGCCTGACCGTGCCTGCCGTGGTCGACGTGGCACCGGTCATGGTGCCGGTGACCGCCGTCTGCTGGATCCTGCTGATGGTCGGCGCGATGGTCACCCACGGCCGCCTCGGTCAGTACAAGCTGGTGCTGCTGAACGTGGTGTACCTCGGGCTGGCGGCGTTCATCGCGTGGGGCCGGTTCGACCTCGCGCCGTTCACCGCGTGAGTCAGCGGTCGCGCATCGAGCGGCGGATCTCCTCCAGCTTGTCGAGCCCGGCCTTCCTGCGCGCCTCGAACTGGTCCTCGACGGCTTTGCCCTCGGGCGTGGCGTCGGCCAGTTCGGCGGCCCCGATTTCCGTGTTCACCCGGTTCTCGATCCGGTCGCGCACGTAGTCGAAGGTCGGGACGCCTCCCTCGGTGTAGTCGCTGGGTGGCACCACCGGGGGCGGCGTGTCGAGCGCCTTGCTCTCCTCGACGATCTCCGCGTCGATCGGTTCCTGGTCGCCACTCATGTCGCCTACTCCGTTCGCCGTAACGGTGCCGAGCCTACCCGCGAATCCCCCAATACGTTCCGTGTTCGAACGGGGGTTGCTCGATGAGGAGTGCGTTTCTCGTGGTCGTGGTCATCGCGGCGACGTTGCTCTGCATGCCGCGGGCCATGGCCGACCCTGCCTCGTTCACGATCGACGACACGTCACCGGAGGTCAGCGCCGACGGCACTGTGTCGCTCCTCGTCACCAATCTGACCGACGAGGACCTGGACATCGTCATCAGGCCGCGTAGGCCGGACGCGGGCTGTGGACTCGTCGCCCAACCGGACACGCTCCCCCGCGCCCAGCCGACGACGGTCACGATCACGATCCCCGAGACGTGTCCCGTCCCGGACGCGGGCCTGCGGCTCCTGGTGATCGCACCTGCGACCCAGGTGGACGTCCTCGCCAAGGCGCCATCACCGGCGTCCGCGTCTTCCTGGTCCGTGCTTTTGGTGTTCCCCGCGGTGTTCGTGTTGTTCGCCTCGCTGGCGATCATGCTCTGGCGACGTCAGATGAGAGCCCACGAGGAGGACGAACTGCCCTATCTCGACGCGGCGTGGTCCTTCAAGGACAGCTGGGCAGGCAACGTGACCGTCATCGGAGGCTTGCTGACCGGAGTGGTGGGCTCGTCGGATGTCGTGAAGGCGCTCCTCGGTGCGGATGCCGACCAGTCGATCGCACTGGCCACGGTCGGCGCGGCGATCGCGGTCGCGTTCGTCGCCGCCGCACCTGTCCTTTTGCTGGCCACCAAGCGGAACAAGGTGTTTCGTGTTTCGGGGTTGTTCGCGGCGGCGACCCTGACGTTGTCCGGTGCGGTGGGCGAGTTGGTGGTCGTGACCGAGTCGGCACGCGCGCTCGACCTCGACGGCTGGCAGAACGTCGTGTGGCTGCCGTGCCTCGCGGCCGTCGTGTTGCTGCTCGTCTACTCCTACCGAACGGTCCACCAGACCGTCGCCGACGGCACCACCGCCCCGCCACCCGCACCGGAATCCGATGCGATTCGGGCGGCCAAGCTCGTCGTCGCGGCGATCCGGCCGGGTGATCAGGAACTCAGGACTCGTCTCGCGGAGACGGCCGCGGCGGTCACCGCGCTCCCCAAACCACCCGGTACCCGCAGAGTCTCCGGGTCGATCTGACCCGGAGACGCTTGCCGAGCGTATTTCGAAACGGTAGCGTTTCGTTTATGGCACCCCGACCACGGAGCGACGTTCGCGAAGAGGCGATCCTCCTCGCCACCATGGCGGTCCTGAGCGAGATCGGCTACGACCGGCTGACGGTGGAAGCGGTGGCGGCCAGGGCGAACGCCAGCAAGGCGACCGTCTACCGCCGCTGGTCGCACAAGGCGCCGCTGGTGACGGCGGCCGTCAGCCGGTACGCGGGCACCGCGCTCGCGACCACCGAACCGACCGGCGACCTGCGCACCGACCTCCTCGCCCACCTCCGCGCGCTGCGGGAGAGCCTCGTCGCTCAGGACGCCGCGCTCGTCCTCGGGCTGCTGAGCGCCATGCGGCACGACCCCGAACTCGCGGACACCGTGCGGCGGGCCGTCTTCGAGCACAAGCGCGAGGCGTTCGCCGCGCTGCTGCCCGAGAGCGCCGACCACGAGTGGCTCGCCGAGCTGACCTCGGCCGCCCTGCTGTCGCGGCAGCTCGTCACCGGTGACCCGCTCGACGACCACTTCCTCGCCAAGCTCGTCGACACCGTCCTGCTCCCCCAGCTCCAGGAGAAACCCTGATGTGGCACACGATCCTGCTCGGTCTGTTCGGCGGACTGCTGGCGGGCAACGCACTCCCCCACTTCGTCCGCGGCATCACCAGACGGGACTACCCCTGCGCCCTCGGCAACGGGCCGATCCCGAACCTGGTCGCCGGCTGGCTGGGCTTCGTGCTCGCCGCGCTCGCGCTGCGGTGGGCCGACTTGCCGACGCACCCGGTCGCCGCGTTCGCGTCGGTCAGCACGGGTGTGCTGCTGATCGGCCTGTTCCACGCGGGGCCCGGCGCGTTCGGCCGCCGTCCCGCCTGAGCGGCGCACGTCACTGTCACGCCAGGCGTGCCGCCGGTGACTCGTGTGCATGAACATCGCACTGTGGATCGTCGCCGGCCTGCTCGCCACCGCGTACCTGGTCGGCGGCGGCGGCAAAGTGATCATCCCGAAGAACCGGATCGCCGCCACCGGACCCAGCGCGCACTGGGTGGAGGACTTCAGCGGCGGTGCTGTCAAGGCCATCGGCACGCTCGAGGTCCTCGGCGCCATCGGCCTGATCCTGCCGGCCGTGCTCGACATCGCGCCGGGGCTGGTGCCGGTCGCAGCCATCGGGCTGGCCATGATCATGGTCGGCGCGTCGATCACCCGCATCCGGCGGCAGGAGTTCCGGTACCTGAGCGCCGACCTGGCCTACCTCGCCGCGACGGTGTTCGTGGCCGTGGGGCGTTTCGCCGTCCCGGCCTAGTGCGCGGTCATGGGTGCCGGGGCGAGAACCAGCACGTCGCCGGTGGTGCCGTCGACGCGGACCAGCGTGCCGGGGGCGAGCCGCGCGGCGGCGTCCCTGGCACCGGTCACGCACGGAATGCCCAGCTCCCGAGCCACGACCGCCGCCCGCGACAACGGGCCACCGAAGTCGGTGACGATCGCGGCCGCCGGACCGAACAGGGCGACGCGGCCCGCGTCCGCCACCCGCACGACCGCGATCTCGCCCGGTTCCACGTCCGCCTTGTCGTCCGCGAGCACCCGGACCAGGCCCTCCGCCACGCCAGGGGACACGCCGATCCCGTACAGCTGCTTGCCTTCCGGCACCGGGTCGACCGCGGCCTCCGGGCGCCACGACCCGGTGACCACCGCCGGCATCCGCACCTTCCGCAGCCGTTCGCCGTCGGCGCGGCGGCGCTCGATCCGCCGCAGCGCGTCCGCGGGCGGGCTGAGCAGCTCGTCGAGCGTCAGGTAGAACGCGTCGTCGACGTCCACGAGACGGCCGGCGCGCACCTGCCTGCCGCCCCACTCACGCACGACCGCACGCAGCTCGTCGGTGTACCGGACCGTGGCGTCGACGGCCACGTCACGCTGCCTGCGCCCCGCGATCGCCAGCCTCTCCAGCACCGTCCGCTTCGCCTTCACCGGTGTTTCCCGCGCGGGCTCCGGAGTGTCCTCCTCGGACGTGACAGGCTCGGCGGTGTCGTCGGCGGTGTCCTCGGTTTCCTTCTCCACAGGCGGTTCCGGTGCGGCGGGCGGTTCCGGCTCCGGCCGGCGGGACGCGCTCAGCGCCGCCGTGAACACCAGCTCGGGACGCTGCCCGAACGGGACGCCGGACAGCTCGGTCTCGCACGGTCCCCGGTGCCCGATGCGTGCCAGCACCGCGTCGAACGCGGCCCCGAACTCCGGCGACTTCTGCCGCACCGCGTCGATGTCGCCCCACTCCGCGAGGCCGCGCAGGTCGTCGTCGGCGCGCAGCAGCTCGGCCAGTTCCGTGACGGCCGGGTAGACGGGTTCGTGCTCGATGTCCACGCCCCGCCCGAGTGCCGCGATGTCGGCCTTGGCGCGCTTGCGCAGCGGGGCGCCGAGGAAGTACGCGACGAACTGGCCGAGCCGCGTGAGCGTCCAGCCCTCGCCGAGCCGGTCCCGCAGCAGCTGGGCCCGCACGACGAGCGCGCCGTCGGACAACGTGGTCACGTCCTCGACCCGCTCGGCCACCGCGGCGGCGGCGAAGTCGCGCACGGACGTCCGGTAGCGCCGGGCCATGCCCGCGAACCGGACCCACGCCCCCAGCCGCGTGACGATCCCCCGCTTCGCGGGCCGCTCGTCGGGGAACAGGTCGGCGTCGGCACGCGGGCCGATCAGCTGGTCGGTGACCGTGTCCTCGTGCCAGCCGGGCGGCGGGGCGGCGGCGAGTGCGGACACCCCGGCGTACAGGTGGTGGCCGAACACGGCGTGACCGCGGCTCGCCCACTCGTCGGCGACCGCGGCGGGCAGGCCGAGGACCTCCGCGAGGGTGCGGCCCGCCGCGCGCAGACCGGCGGTGTGCACGTCGATCGACAGCGGCGTGAGCGGGCCGGGGAACAGCTCGGCGGTCTGCTGTGCGGCGAACACCGGGTAGCGCGGGTCGATGCGGTCGTCCATCTCGACCGCCATGCTCGGCAGCGACACGGACGTGAGCGCGGTGCCGTCCTCCGGCTGGCGGCGACGTGGCGGGACGTGCACCGGGATCGGCAACCGGACGGCCGACGCGACGGCGCCGTTCTTGGTCAGCTTGCGGCCGCGGGCGCCACGGGCCAGGTCCGCGAGCACGTCCGCGGACGACCAGCCGCACTCGAAACCCCAGTCCCGCGCGCTGCCCTTGCGGTCTGATGTGGACATCGCGGGGTGGGCCGGGATGCCGCGCGCCGACACCCCGCGCAGCACCTCACGCGCGGCGCCCGCGAACACGACGTCCTGCGCGGCGAGCGCGACGACGCCGACCCGCTCGCCGGTGATCGCGTGCAGCAGGAAGCGCACCAGGTCGTCGTGGTGCAGCAGCCGCCACGGCGTGTCCTTCGGCGCGGTCAGGAGGGTCGCGGCGGTGCGGCAGGCCTGCCAGTCGAGCAGCCTGCCGCCGAGCGGGGCCGTGCGGATCACCACGTGCCGGGGGCCGCTGTCCCGCACGACCTTGTCGGCGTCGGCGGCGTCCGGGCCGTGCGCGATCGGCGCCACGAACAGGATGCCGTGCCGTGCCGCGGCGGTCGCCAGCCTGCGCAGGGCGGGGATGCCGCCGGAGCCGGGCACCTCGCGTTCCACCGGCGACAGGTGCACGACCACGTCCGTGCCCGCCACCAGCGACTCGGCGGTCGCCGCGTCACCGGCGGTGAACGCCACCTCGGGCGGCAGGTCGGGGTGGGCCTGGTCGCCCACCCCGATCAGCTCGTGCCCGGCACCCGCCGCCGCGCGCGCGAACACACGACCGAGGTCCGACGTGACTCCGCTGACGAGAACGCGCATCGTGGCCCCTTCCCGCGCTCTGCCCTCACCCACCCGGCGGGGACGGTACACGCGCAGTAACAGGGGCTCACATCGACCTCACCCTCCGAAATCGTCCTGTGACCTCGTAGGTGATGCGGCCGGCGGCCGAACCGGACGTGCCGCGCTGTGACGAGGAGTGGAGCCGGTCACCCGCCAGGGTGAGGGCGGGCCCGGTGATCTCCGACCCGCTCCGCCCGCTGATCCGCGGGAACGGCGCCACCACGTCGTCCGGCCTAGTCGACCGAGTGTCCAGTGTGGACGGACGCAGGGCCGAAGTCGCCCGTTGCCGGGTCGTGGAGGTAGACCCGGGCCGCGGCCACGTCGAAGTACATGCCGATCAGCCGGAGCCTGCCCGCCGCCAGCGCGGTGGCCACCGTCGGCTGTGTGCGCAGGCGGTCCAGCTGCGCGAGCACGTTGTGCAGCGCGAGCCGGTCCCACTCCGCGGCCGGGACGTGTCCCTCGATCGTCGGGTGCGGCCGGGTGCCGAACCGGTCGAGGCTCGGTGTCGCGTGCCGCAGCCACGACTCCAGCGCGGGCGTGCCCGCGGGCAGGCCGCTCACCAGCGCCTTCATCGCACCGCACGACGAGTGCCCGCACACGACGACCTCCCGTACGCCGAGCGTGCCGACCGCGAACTCCGCGGCCGCGGCGACGGAGCCGTCCGTGCCCACGAGGTTGCCGAGGTTGCGCACGGTGAACAGGTCGCCCGGCCCGCTCGAGGTGATCACGTTCGGCACGATCCGCGCGTCGCCGCAGGCGAGGAACATGGTCGACGGGGCGTGGGCGTCCGCGAGCCGTCGCAATGTGGGCCGCATCAGGCGTGCCACGTTCCGTTCGTACTCGGCCGTGCCGCGCAGCACCGACGGTGGCGCGGACCGCTGCGGGGGCACGACGGGGCCCGCCGTGGCGCGCTGCCATTCCGACCACGGCGCGAACCACCTCGGCACCGCCCGGCGCGCCGCGGACTTGTGGACCGTCGGGTTGCCCGCCTTGCCGTGCGCGAACCAGGGATGTCCCAGCTCCTCGACGACCACCGTGCCGCCGCCGCGCTCGTGTGCCTGCTGCCAGCTGGACAAGGTCTCGAACGCGGCGTGGTCGAGGTAGTCGACGACCAGTTCGAGCGTCACCATGCCCCCCGCCGGGATCGTGCCGAGCACCGACGACAGGCGCGGGATCGACAACGCGGACAGCGCGCCCTCGACGACGATGCGCCACCCGTCGCCGTCGCGTTCCGCGCGGATCCCCGACCACAGCAGGCGGCGCAGCGTCAGCAGCACCGCGACGCCCAGGCCGATCAGCACGCCGTACATCAGGTCGATGGCGACCACGCCGAGCAGGGTGGCGAGGTACACGAGCAGGTCGCCGTGCTGCCGGACCTCCCGGATCCGGCCGAGGTCGACGAGCTTCGCGCCGATGTAGACGAGCAACCCGGCGAGCGCGGCGAGCGGGATCTCGCGCAGCAACCCGGAGAGGAACACCACGAACAGGAGGATCCACACGGCGTGCAGCACCGCGGCCGCGCGGGTGCGCGCGCCGGACGCGACGTTGGTGGAGCTGCGGACGATCACGCCGGTGACCGGCAGCCCGCCGAGCGCGCCGGACGCGAGGTTCGCGGCGCCCTGGCCCATCAGCTCGCGGTCGAGGTTGGCACGTGGGCCGGCGTGGAGCTTGTCGACGGCGACCGCGGACAGGAGGCTCTCCACGCTCGCGACGAGCGCGATCGTGATGACGGCGAGGACGAAACCGGTCCAGTCGCCGTCGGGGAAGGTCGGCACCAGCTCGAGGTGCAGCAGGTTGCCCGGCACGTCCACGCGGTCGAGCGTCAGGCCGGTGACGACGGTCAGCACGGTCGCGCACAGCACGGCGGCGAGCGGGCCGGGGAGCACGCGCACCCTGGCGGGCAGCCGGCCCCACAGCAGGAGGACCGCCAGCGTGACGACGCCGACCGCGGCGGCGGCCCGGTCGAAGCCGGCGAGTTGCGCCGGGAGCTCGACGAGGTTGGCCACGGGCGAGGTCTGGGTGTCGCCGCCGAGGATGACGTGCACCTGCGCCAGCACGATCGTGACGCCGATGCCCGCGAGCATGCCGTGCACGATCGCCGGTGAGATCGCGAGCGCGGCCCTGGCGACACGGCTCGCACCGAGCAGCAGCTGTACGGCGCCGGCGAGCACGGTGATCGCGCAGGTGGTGGTCCAGCCGAACCGTTCGATGGTCTCGGCGACGATGACCGTCAGGCCCGCGGCCGGGCCACTGACCTGCAGTGGTGCGCCGCCGAGGAACCCGGCGACGACGCCGCCCACGACGGCGGCGGTCAGGCCGGCGACGATCGGCGCCCCGGACGCGAACGCGATGCCCAGTGAGAGCGGGACCGCGACGAGGAAAACGACGAGAGAGGCAGGGAGGTCGTGCTTGAGGTTGTTTCCGGCGCAGGACGGCCACCGTCTCCGTGGCGGGGGCAGGTCCTGACCTGACGAGGGCTCGATCATTCGCGACTCCGTGATCTGGCAGCGATACGCGGCGAGGGATTCGGTCGAGGCCCGATTGGCCTGATGCGAGCAAGGAAACCCGAGAACCGGGTGTGTTGTCCGCTACAGGAAAGATGTCCGGATACGCATCAGTGGCGGTTGAGCTGGCGCTTCCCGGAACGCGTCACCGGTGCGCGTGAACGGAAGTCAACCTGATCCAGTGATGGAGTCACGACTCACGGCCGGTCGAGGTCGTCGACGACGGTCGCGTTGCCCCGCGTGTCGTAGGCGATCGTCGCCACGGTGCCGACGGGCAGGTGGGTGAAGGCGCGTGCCTCGGCGCGGAGCACCCGGCCCGCCGCGTGCGCCTCGAAGGTGTGGGCCTGGACCGTGCGGTTGCGGATGCGGGTGGCGGTCGCACGGGAGGAGACGAGCCGCGCGGTGGTGCGGGCGCCGGAGACGATGAGCGCCTCCCGGCGGGCGTCGGCACGCTGCCAGCGCAGCAGGAACACCAGCAGGGCGATGAGCGCGAGGAGCGCGATGACGCAGGAGACGACGACGAACACGGGCGCGAGGGCGGCGACCAGACCGAACAGCACGACCTGTCCACCCAGGACCACGACCACGACCCGCCGCTCGGCACGCATGCCGCCGACAGTGACCGAGCCGGGCACCGTAATCAACGCCCTGCCCAAAGGTCCGCCCCAACGCCCTGAAAGACGCTCCCGGGACACTCCTTGTCCCGAAAGCGTCTTTCAGGGCGGTTCAGCCGGTCAGCGGGTCACCGCGTCCAGGGCGTCGACGACGCCGAGGCCGTAGAAGCCCGTGCCGCTCGGCCCGCCCTGGCACGTGGCCAGGAACGCACCGGAGCCGTCCGGGTCGTACACGCCCTCCGGGCACGGGAGCCGGTCGGCGTCCAGGCCGAGCGCCGCCTGCACCTTGGGTGCCGACCAGTCCTGGTGGGTGCTGCGGATCAGCGCCACCACACCGGCCGCGTGCGGCGAGGCCATCGAGGTGCCCTGCGAGTAGCCGTAGCCACCGCCGGGGATCGTCGACAGGATCCGGCCGTTGCGGGACGGAGTGTCGGCGACCTGACGCGAGTCACCGCCGGGAGCGGCCACATCGGTCTCGATGACGCCGTAGTTCGAGTAGAAGGACTTGCGGATCTCCGGGCCGATCGCCGAGACACCGACGAATCCCGGCAGCTCGGCGGGCAGGTCGAGGCACTCGTTGCCGACGGTCCGCTCCACCGGCGTCCCGTTGTTCGGGCTGCCGGTGTCCGTGATCTCGTGCGAGAGGTCCCAGTTGCTGTTGCCGAGCGCAGCCACGTTGACCACGTCATTGCGTGCCGAGTAGTCGACGGCCCGCCGCACTGCCTCGATCACCGCCGCCTGGTCCGTGTCGTTCTTGCACCACAGGAACCACGGGTCGATGAAGTAGGAGTTGTTCGTGACGTCGATGCCGTTCTCGGCCGCCCACACGAACCCGCAGATGGCGTACTCGGGGTAGATGAACCCGTTGTCGTCGACGACCTTCACCGACGCCAGCCGCACGTTCGGCGCGACACCGGCGACACCGATCCCGTTGCGCGCCGCGGCGATGGTGCCCGCGACGTGCGTGCCGTGTGAGCTGGTGGTCGGCGCCCACGCGGCCGGGGACGTGTCGGGTACGCCCTCGTCCGTACAGCCGACCGACTTCGACGCGTCCAGGTTCGGCGCCAGGTCGGGGTGGGCCGGGTCGATGCCGGAGTCGAGCACGCCGACGAGCACCGAGCGGCTGCCGCCGGAGATCGCGTTGGCCTGGTCCGACCTGATCGCCCGCACGCCCCACTGGTTGGCCTCGAGCGGCTCAGCCGCGACCGCGCCGGCGGCGGGCGCCGTCGCGGCGGCGGTGGCCACCGCGTCGATCTCGGCGAGCATGCCCTGCTGCTCGGACGCACCGGCCGAACGCGCCGCCGCCTGGTCCAGCTCCGCCAGGTTTCTGGAGGCACCGGCCCCGGCGACGCCCGGCTTGCCCCGCACCTCGGACGCGAAGTCCGCGCTGGTCGACGTCGCGATCACGACCCCGATCTGGGGCCAGCTCTGCAGCACCTCGCCGCCCGCGGCACGGATCGACGCCTCGGTATTGCCCAGCGAGCCGTGCTGCGGCCCGAGCACGACGAAGTGCGCCGCGGGCCCGTCCTGCGCGACGGCCGGGGACGCGGTCGCGGCGGTGACACCGGCAGCGGACACCGCCACCGCCGCCGCGACTAATGCTCGGAAGGAAGTTCTTCGCACTTGGTACCTCCATCTGCGCGTTCCACCTGGTCCCCGCCGGTCTGGCGGGGCCGTGGAACGGCCGGATGCACGCAACCATCCGCATCGCCGCAGATCAAGTCCCCGTTCGGGGGGTTCTTCGGCACGAGCGGTTGGTTCAGTCAGGTGCATCGACCGCCATGACGGGTAACCGCGTTGTCGACACGATGCGGCACGAGGAGGACGCCATGCGCACCGAGACGCCCACAGACCTGCCGAAACACGCGTGGTGGGGTGCGCTGAAGCGGACGTTCGCCGAGTTCGTGGACGACAACCTCCCCGACTGGGCCGCCGCGCTCACCTACTACTCCGTGCTGTCGCTGTTCCCCGCGGTGCTGGTGCTCGCCAGCCTCATCGGCCTGGTCGGCGACCCCGACAAGCTCGTGGAGAACCTGCGGCAGTTCGCGCCGAGCCAGGCGCAGGACACGCTCGTCGACGTGGTCAGGCAACTCGCGGGTTCGACGTCGGTCGCCGGCCCCCTCGCGATCATCAGCCTGGCGAGCGCGCTGTGGGCCGCGTCCGGCTACCTGGGCGGGTTCATCCGCGCGTCCAACGCGATCTACGAGGTCGAGGAGGGCAGGCCGATCTGGAAGACCGTCCCGCTGCGGATCGCACTGACGATCACGATGATGGTGCTGCTGACCGCCACCGCCCTCGGCGTGATCCTGAGCGGCGGCATCGCCGACCGCGTCGGCCGTGCGGTGGGCCTCGGGTCCACGGGCATCGTGGTGTGGAACATCGCGAAGTGGCCTGTGCTGGCGGTGCTGATCAGCCTCGCCATCGCCATCCTGTACTGGGCGGCGCCGAACGTGCGGCAGCCCGGGTTCCGGTGGGTCACGCCGGGCAGCGCGATCGCGGTTCTCGTGTGGGCGGCGGCGTCGGCCGGGTTCGCGGTCTACGTCGCGAACTTCGCCTCGTACAACAAGGTCTACGGGTCACTGGCCGGTGTCGTGGTGTTCCTGGTGTGGCTGTGGATCTCGAACCTGGCGATCCTGTTCGGCGCCGAGTTCGACGCGGAGCTGACGCGCGGCAAGGAGGTCGCCGAGGGCCTGCCCGAGGACGAGGAGCCGTTCCTGCCGCCACGCGACACACAGGCCATGGACTGAGCGCCCGGGGGCGGCCGGTCGTTCCCCGGCACGGGCCCTACCGGCGATAATATCGGACATCTATATAGCTAATAGCTGTTTGTGGCAAACGCGATCGGCGAGCCGGGCTATGAGGTGGAAGTGCTTGCCACGGAAGGGTTCCCGGCCACGACCGCCACGTTCCGCGTCCGGGACAGGCGTTCGTACGGCGCGGGTTCGTCACCGAAGAAGACCGCCAGCGGGGTCCACACGCCGACCACGAACAGCGACACCAGCAGACCGGCCGGGATCAGGAGTTGTCGCGGTGAGCCGAGAACGTCCCACCGGTCCACCGTCAGCGCCAGCCACACCAGCCAGAGCGGCGACAACAGCACCCCGTTGCGCACCAGCCACGACAGCGGCCCCGCCCGGCGGCCGTCGGCGCGTGCCACCCGCAACAGCATGGCCCGCTTCCCCGGCGTGCCGTCGGCCAGCACCGGCACCGCCCAGAAGTAGCCCAGGGCCAGCACGGCCACGACCAGACCGCGTGACACGTCGATGCCGAACAGCTTCGCCGAGCCCAGCACCAGGACCACGAGCACCCCGAACGCCACCGCGTCGGTCAACAGCGCCAGTACGCGACGGCTGGCGGTCACGCGCGTCGCGTAGCGGCGTCGGTCGCGGACCGGGTCGAGGTTCGGCAGCACCCGGATCAGCGGGCCCGCGACGACCCAGCCCAGCGCGGCGCCCGCCGTGTTCAGGACCAGGTCGTCGACGCTGAACAGCCGGTACGCGCACGGGTAGATGAACCACAGCCCGGTCAGCTGGGTCAGCTCGAAGAACAGCGACGCCCCGAAGCCGAGACCGGTCGCCGCCAGGAACCGGGTGCCGGACAGGTACCGCGCGAAGAAGCTGAGCGGCGCCAGCAGCACCACGTTCAGCGCGGTGCTCCCCAGCGCCGGGTTCAGCCACGTCCCCGACACCCGCGCCCGCGTCTGGAGCACGTCGACGAAGTAGAACGGCCGCAGCTGGGGCGTTGACGCGTACGACTGGCCCGCGCAGTACTCCCCCGGGTTCGCGGGCAGCGGCACGATCGTCTGCATCAGGGCCGCGAGCAGGTAGAAGAGGAAGCAGTAGAAGACGAGCGTCGTCCACCCACCCGCCCGGCCGCGGCGGCGATAGGACACCACCGCGACCGGGAGCATCACGATCAGTGCGAGCAGCGGGAAGACCGTCAGCGCCGTGGTGACCGGCAGCAGGTAGGTCTCGAACACCCGCTACTAATACCTCACCACTCCGACGGCGGCGGCGGTGGCACGACCGGCGGGCGATCGTCGCAGGTGACGGTGTTCGGGAGCATCCAGGGCAGCAGCCAGCCACCGTCGTTGCCGCCCGCGTCGGTCACCGTGAACTCCGAGCCCGTCGCCGGGAAGTTGAACGAGCCGCAGTTGTTCACACCGATGGCGCCCACGTTGCGCGCGTCGGTGTTCTCGAACGTCACGCCGCCCATCACGCGAGCGCTCAGCACGGACGTGCCCGTGCCGTCGATCCTCGTGTCGGTGAACCGCACGCCGCGGATCGAGTACAGGTCCTTCACCGGCCAGTCGCTCACGAACATGATCGCGTTGTAGGTGCTGTCGAGGAAGTGGTTGCCGGTCACCCGTATCGCGGCGTCGATGTCGCGGTCCAGCGCGTAGAACCAGATCGCGCCGAGGCCGATGTTCCAGTTCAGCTCGTACGTGCCCGCGCGGACCGTGGTGTTGTCGGTGATCCACGCGTGTCCGGTGAACGGCCGTGCGCCGAACCGCGACCCGACGTGGATGCCGCTGCCCTCGCGGACCGGGTCGGCGACCAGGTTGCGCGACACCGTGTTGTCGGTCCCGCCGTACAGGGCGATGCCGTTGGCCAGTACGGGCGTCTGCACGGTGTTGTGGTCGAACACGTTCCTGGCGTTCTGCTGGTGCTCCGCCCACATGGCGAGACCGTCGTCGCCCGTGTTGCGCACGAAGTTGTTCCGCACCACCGAGTCCGTGACGCCGACGTGGAAGTTCAGCGCGTCCGCGATCTGGTCGGTGATGATGTTGTCCTCGACGACGGTGCCCGACATGGGCCCGTCGAACCACAGGCCGACCTTGGTGTGGTGGAGGTACAGGTCGCGGATCGTGGAGTCGCTCATCGCGCCGCCGATGCCGTTGACCTGGTCGGTGTCGATGCGTTCGCGGACGTCGCCTTCGATGGCGAACCCGCGCAGGTGCACGTTCGACGAGCCGCCGTCGGCCGCGTCGCGGCCGTAGAACCCGACGCCGGTGTGGACGGAGCCGTCCGGTGCGGGCGGGTCGAGCGCGACCGCACGGCCCCTGACGACCGTGTGCCAGTTGCCCGCACCGACGATCGTGACGTCGTCGACGATGATGTGCCGGTTCACCTGGAACTCCCCCGGCGGCAGGTACACGGGGACGTTCAGGAACCGGGCCAGCGCGATGGCGCGTTCGAGCGCGGGCGCGGCGTCACGGCGGCCGGTGGGGTCCGCGCCGAACAGCCGAACGTCGAGCGCCCTCTTCTCGACGTGCGGCCGCCCGACCAGTTCGGAGCCGAGCAGGTCGATGACCGTCCACGCGGCCCGGTCCGTGGCGGTGAGCCGGATCGTGTCGCCCGCGCGGTAGGTGCGGCCGAGGCGCAGGCGCTGCTCGTCGTAGAAGTGCGTGGGGCGGAACGGTTTCGTGATCACCGGCGGCGGGTTCGTCTGCGACGGCACGCAGGCGCACTCGGTGATCCACCAGTCGGGATGCAGGAGGTCGGCGTTGGGGTCGTTGGTGAACGGGTACTGGTTGTAGAGCCACGCGTACCGCGACGTCAGCGTCATCGTGGCGCGGTGCTCGCCGTCGACCGCGACGCGCAGCGGCGCGGTCGTGCCGCCGCCGTTCGGCGCGTCGGGGATGCTGTACCGGACGGTGACCGCGTTCGCGTCCGCGGGGAGCGTGAACTCGACGTGCTGCCCCGGTGCGAGCCGGACCGCGGTGCGGCCGGACGCCTCGGCGGGCAGCGTGTAGGCGGTCCGGTCGGGCCCGATGACCGTGCCGTTCGTGGCCGCGTTCTCGGCCTCCTGTTCGAGGAACGCGACGTCCGCGCCCCGGCCCGCGACCAGGTGCGGCGCGAGCGCGGCCCGTGTGACGACCGGTGCCACCGCCCGTGCCACCGCCCGTGTCTCGGCCCGTGTCTCGGCCGTTGCCG
Organism: Actinophytocola sp. NPDC049390; assembly: GCF_044466355.1. Lineage (NCBI taxonomy): Bacteria > Bacillati > Actinomycetota > Actinomycetes > Pseudonocardiales > Pseudonocardiaceae > Actinophytocola > Actinophytocola sp. NPDC049390. The sequence goes on along the minus strand of NZ_JBITMQ010000001.1, from coordinate 593,853 downwards.
CCACGTCTCCCACACCCAGGGCGACCACCGCGCCCACCACCAGCAACCGTCTCCATGTCACGGCCGGACCGTAACCCAGATCACATCGCATTGCTAGATACTTGCGCTGATCAGTCGAAAAATTGCATGACTCGCTCGGCGACTACGGTCGGGGCGTGCTGCCGTTCCTCGATCACCACCAGGTCATGGCCCTGACCTACGCCGGAGCCGTCCAGGCCCTGCGTGACGCGTTGCTGGCCGGTCTCGACGTGGACGCCGACCCCGCGCGGACGGTCGTGCCGGTGCCCGCAGGCCAGCTGCTGCTGATGCCGTCGTCGGGTGCCCGGTACACGGGCGTGAAGCTGGCGACGGTGGCGCACGAGGGCACGCCGCGGATCAAGGGCGTGTACGTGCTCATGGACGCCGCGACCCTGACCCCGCTCGCGCTGCTGGACGGCCCGGCGCTGACCACGCTCCGCACCCCGGCGGTCTCCGCGCTCGCGGTGGACCTCCTGGCGCCGACGACCCCCGCCCGGCTCGTGGTCTTCGGCAGAGGTCCGCAGGCCCACGGCCACGTGACGGCCACACGAGCGGTCCGGGAGGTGACCGGCGTGACCTTCCTCGGCAGGGGAGACGACCCGGCCCCGGTCGCCGAGGCCGACATCGTCTGCTGTGCGACGACCGCCCGCACTCCCCTGTTCCCCGCCCGCCTGGTCCGTCCCGGCGCGACGGTGGTGGCGGTGGGCTCGCACGAACCCGACGCCCGTGAGCTACCGGCGGAGTTGATGAGGACGGTCGTCGTCGAGTCGGTCCCGACCGCACTGCGCGAGGCCGGTGACGTGATCCTCGCCGGGACGACGGACCTGATCCCCCTCGCGTCGGTCGTCCGGCACGAGATCACCGTGCCGGACGACCGTCCACGCGTGTTCAAGAGCGTCGGCATGGCCTGGGAGGACCTGGCCGTGGCCGCCGCCGTCTACGAGGCTCAGGCCTCCTGAACGCCCGGCACGCGGTCCTCGACCACGAAGCTCGCGCGTGTCGACACCGGGGCGCCCGGCTGCTGCACGTACGGCAGCACCCGGAAGTCGCTCTGCCACCGTTCCCGGTTCACGTTCACCCGCACGTACCCGCGCTGGGCGTTGAAGAACTTCATGTGCGGGTTGGCGGCCATGAACTTCACGCCGTCGTCGTTCATGTCGGCGCCGTCGCCGCCACTGGTGATCGACGTGCCGACGAACTCCGTGGCGACCGTGGGCGAGTTCGGGTCGGCGAAGTCGCGCTTGAGGTCCCACGCGTAGTTCTGGTGCCGGTCACCCGTGATCACCACCAGGTTCCGCACACCGCGGTCCTGCGCCGCCGCCAGCACGCGGTTGCGGTCCGCCACGTAGCCGTCCCACGGGTCGTACCACACGTCGACGGCCGGGCCCGGGTCGCGGTCGGTCTGGCCCATCGGGGCCTGGTTGCCGAGGATCTGCCAGCGCGCGTTCGACCGGGAGAAGCCGTCGACCAGCCAGTCCCGCTGCGCCGCGCCGAGGAGTGTCCGGTCGTCGTCGAACCGGTCGGCACAGTCCACGCCGCCACCGTCGCCGCACGGCTGGTCGTCGCGGTAGGTGCGGGTGTCGATCATCGTCAGGTCGGCGAGCTTGCCGTAGTACAGCCTGCGGTGCATGCGGATGTCCGGCCCGGTCGGCATCTGGGCACGGCGCAGCGGCAGGTTCTCGTACATGGCCTGGAACGCGTCCGCACGGCGCTTGCGGAACACGGCCGGGTCCTGGTCGGGCTCGGTGTCGGCCTGTGAGAGGTCGCCCGCCCAGTTGTTCTCGACCTCGTGGTCGTCGAACGTGGTGATGAACGGGTGCATCGCGTGCGCGTTCCGCAACGGTGCCTCGGTCTTGTACAGCGAGTACTGCAGCCGGTAGCGCGCCAGGTCGAACGTCTCGGTGTGGAAACGCGGATCGGTGACGACACCGCGCCGGTTGCTGCGCACGCCGTACTCGTAGAGGTAGTCGCCGAGGTGGACCACGAAGTCGAGGTCCTCGGCCGCGATGTGGTCGTACGCGGTGAAGTACCCGTCCTGCCACGCCTGGCACGACGCGAACGCGAAGTTCAGCTCACGCGGGTTGGAGTGCGGCGCGGGCATGGTCCTGGTGCGGCCGACCGGGGACAACTCGTCACCGGCGCGGAACCGGTAGAAGTACTCGCGGTCCGGCGCCAGGCCGTGGATCTCCGGGTGCACCGAGTGACCCAGTTGCGGGGTGGCGACCGCGCTGCCACGCCGCACGACGCCGCGGAACCCCTCGTCGACCGCCACCTCGTACTCGACGCGCACCGGACGGTCCGGCATGCCGCCCTTGCCGTCCACGGCGAACGGGTCGGACGCGAGGCGGGTCCACAGCACGACGCCGTCCGGTGCGGGGTCGCCGGACGCGACGCCGAGCGTGAACAGGCCACCGGCCCTGGGTGCCGCGAACGCGCCTGCCGCGTTCCACGCGCCGGTGCCCAGCAGCACCGCCGCCGCACCCGCGCCGCCAAGCCCCAGCGCCCGTCGTCGGGACATGGGTGTGTTCAAGACGAACCTCCTGTGGTGGGACCGTGAATTCAGTCAGGCGAGTTGCAGTCCGGGGTTGCCGTTCTCCGTCACGTAGCTCGTGCGGGTCGACACGGGTGCGCCGGGCCGGGTCACGTACGGCAGGACGCGGAAGTCGGCGCGGCAGGTCTGGTCGTCGACGGTGCAGCGCAGGTAGCCGCGCTGGTAGCTGGTGAACCTGATGTGCTCGTTGGCGTCGAGCAGGTTCCGGCCGCCCTGGTCGAGGTCCTCACCGTCCATCTTGGTCGAGATGGACGTGCCGACGAACTCGACGCCGATGGTGCGGGAGGACGGGTCGTCGAAGTCGAGCTTGAGGTCCGCGGCCATGTGCCGGTGCATGTCGCCGGTCAGCACGACCGGGTTGCGCACCCGGGCCAGCTCGGCGAACAACCGGTCGCGGGCGGGCTTGTAACCGTCCCAGAAGTCCATGACGAACGCTCGGCCGTCCCCCGGCACGGTGTCGACCTGCGTCACCGGAATCTGCTGCGGGATCACGTTCCACAGCGCGTCCGAGGAGCGCAGCCCGTCGTACAGCCACTGTTCCTGCGCCGGGCCGAGCACCTGGCGGTCCGGCAGGAACCGGTCGGCGCAGTCGCTGGTGCGGTCGCCGCACGCCTGGTCGGCCCGGTACTGGCGGGTGTCGAGCACGTGGAAGTCGACGAGCCGGCCGTAGGAGAGCTTCCGGTGCAGCCGGGTGGAGGGCAGGCGCAGCGGGAGGTGCTCGTAGTAGGCCTGGAACGCGGCGGCCTTGCGCTGCCGGAACACCGCCGGGTCGTTGTCCGGTTCACCGTCGGCCTTGGAGATGTCGCCGACCCAGTTGTCGTCGATCTCGTGGTCGTCCCACACCAGGGCGAACGGGTGGGCCTGGTGCGCGGCGATGATGTCGGGGTCGTAGCGGTGCAGTGCGTGCCGCAGCCGGTACTGGGTCAGGTCGAACGGTTTCGCGCCGATCTCGGCGGGCACCGGTGTGTTCCGCACCCCGCCGGTCGCGCCGATCTTGTTCTCGTAGATGTAGTCGCCGAGGTGGAACACGACGGCGACGTCCTCGTCGGCCATGTGCCGGTAGGCGGTGTAGTAGCCCTCGAACCACGCCTGGCACGACGCGACGGCGAAGCTCATCGCGCCCACCCGGGCCCACGGCGCCGGCGCCGTCCTGGTCCGGCCGACCGGGCTGAGCACGCCGCCCGCGCGGAACCGGTAGAAGTACTCGCGGTCCGGTGCGAGGCCGTCGACCTCGACGTGCACCGAGTGCGCCAGCTCCGGCACGGCCGTCGTCCGTCCTTTTCGGACCACATGGCGGAACCGGTCGTCGGTGGCGACCTGCCAGTCCACGCCGACCCTGCGGTCCGGCATGCCGCCGCGGCCGTCCAACGCCAACGGGTCCGGGGCGAGCCGGGTCCACAGCACCACGCTGTCCGGCCACGGGTCGCCGGACGCGACCCCGAGTTCGAACAGGTCGCCCCGGGGGCTGGCGTGCCCACTGCTCGCGGAGAAGCCCGCGGTGGCGGCCGCGAGTCCCACCACACCACCGGACAACAAAAGCTCACGCCGCCCGATCGCCATTCGCCTCACCCCTTCAAGCCGCTGGAGAAACCCTTGATCACGTACTTCTGGAGCACCAGGAAGATGGCCAGGATCGGCAGCGCCGCCAACACGAGACCGGCGAACACGAGGCCGTAGTCGGAGACGTACTGGCCGACGAACGAGAAGACCCGCACCGGGATGGTCTCCTTCTCGGACCCGCCCAGGTACAGCAGCGGGGTGAGGAAGTCGTTCCACACGAACACCGCGTTCAGGATCAGCACGGTGCCGGTGACCGGCCGCAGCAGCGGGAACACCACCTGCCGGAACGCGCGGAAGTGGCTCGCGCCGTCGATGAGCGCGGCGTCGGCGTAGTCGTTCGGCAGCGCGCGGATGAACCCGGTGTACAGGAAGATCGTGAACGGCAACTGGATGCCGGTGTAGAAGACGATCATCCCCTGGTAGGTGCCGAGCAGGCCGGCGTCGTCCACCATCGAGAACAGCGGGATCATGCCGAGCTGGAACGGCAGCACGATGCCGAGCAGGAACAGCACGTACAGGCCGTAGCCGAGCCGGGTCTGGCAGCGCGCGATGAAGTACGCGGCGAACGACCCGATCCCGATCAGCACCACCACGCTGACGACGGTGATCACCGTGCTGTTCAGCAACGCGTCACCGAACGACGCCCGCTCCCAGGCACCGGCGAAGTTGTCGAACGTCGGGGAGGACGGGAGCCCCAACGGCGACTCCGCGACCTGTCGCTGATCCTTGAGGGACAGCGTGACCAGCGCGTACACAGGGAACAGGAAAGCCACCGCGACCGCGATCATCAACAACTCGAGCGCGAACGTCCGGAGTCCATATCGGAAACTCATGATGTGACCTCCCGGCCGCGGAGGAAGTGGATCTGGATCAGCGAGACGGCCGCCACGAAGAGGGCGAGCACCAACGCGATCGCGGTCGAGTAGCCGTAGTTGCCGAACACGAACGCCTGCTTGTAGAGCACAGTGGACAGCGTTTCGCTCGCGTGTCCCGGGCCACCGTTGGTCGCCGCGTAGACCTGGTCGAACAGCTTGAGTCCGCCGATGGTGGACAACATCACGTTGACCGTCACGGCGGGTGCGAGCAGCGGCCACGTCACGTGGCGGAACCGTTGCCACCGCCCGGCGCCGTCGATCATCGCGGCCTCGTGCAGGTTGTCCGGCACCGACTCGAGCCCGGCGAGGAAGATCACCATCGAGTAGCCCGCGAACTGCCACACGACCATGAACGCCACCGACCACAGCGCGAGGTCGGGGTCGCCGAGCCAGTCCTGCCGCCAGCCGCCGAGCCCGATCGCGCCGAGGATCCCGTTGAGGCCGGACTCCGGATCGGGGTTGTAGACGTACTTCCACAGGAACGCGACCATCACCGGACTCACCACGGCGGGTGCGAAGAAGATCACCCGCAGCAGTGCCCGCGACCTGATGCGTGCGTGCACGCCGAGCGCGAGGGCGAGCCCGATCCCGTTCTGCACCACCACGATCGCGACGGTCAGCAGCAGGGTGTTCAGCAGCGACCCGCGTGCGGCCTCGTCGTTCCACAGCTGGGTGAAGTTGTCGAAGCCGACGAACGAGAAGTCGCCGATGCCGGTCCAGTCGGTGAACGCGTACATGATGCCCGCACCGCTCGGGTACAGCACGACGAGTGCGTACACGAGCAGCGCGGGAACCGCGAACCACCACGGCGGCAGGAGGAACTTGCGCCGCACGTGCTAGCTCTTCCGGTAGGTCTGGTCGAGCGTGGCGAGCGCCTCCGGAATGGTGGTCTCGCCGCCGAGCAGTTCCTGCACGACCGCGAAGTGCGCGGGCTGCACCTCGGCGTTGGGCCACGCCTGGTCCATGAACGGCACCGCCCTGTTCTCGTCGAGGAACGGCAGGAACGGGTCCAACACGGGGTCGATCTTCGAGGAGCTGTCGCGCACCAGCGGCACGCACGCGACGGCCTCGGCCCACGCGTTGATGTTCTTCTGCTCACCGAGGAACTCGATGAACGCCTTGGCGTCGTCGAGCTTCTTGCCGCGCGCGTTCACCCCGAGGCCGACGACGACACCGGCCGGGATCCACACGCCGTCGGCGGTGTCCGCACCGGGCACGGGGAACATCGACAGGTCGTCCGGGCTCGACGCGGCGTCGCGGAAGTCCGGCAGCACCGCGCTCACCTGGATCGCCATGGCGGCCTCGCCGGTCGCCACCATCGCCGTCTGCTGCTCGAACGTGGTGCCGTTCGGGTTGTCGTTGAAGTAGCCGCGCTTCTGCAGGTCCAGGTACATCTCGAACGCGTCCGCCCAGCCCGAGTCGGCGAAGCTGGCGGAGCCGTCCGCCATCTTCCGGTCGAACTCCGGGTCCTTCGCGTACACAGTGGACGGCACGAGTGCGTAGGTGATCAGCTGGGTGATCCACGGGGTCTGGGCGCCGAGCGCGATCGGGATCTTGCCCGCGGCCTTGAGCTTCGCGCACACGTCGAGCAGCTCCGGCCACGTCGTCGGCGGCGCCACCCCGACCTCGGCGAACACCTTCGTGTTGTAGATCGCGCCGATGACGCTCGCACCCGCCGAGTAGATGTAGGTCTTGCCGTCCATCTGGAACGCGGGCTTGAAGTTCTCGGGGATCTTCTTCGTCCACTCCTGGTCGGACAGGTCGGCGAGCAGGTTCGCGTCCGCGATCTGCGCCATGCTCATCGCGCTGCCGTTGCCGGGGTACACGACGTGCACGTCCGGTGCGTTGCCCGCACCGAGCTGGGTGCGCACCGACGTCTGCACCTGGTCTGTCGGCGCGTAGGACGTGCTGAACCCGATCTTCTTGTACGCCTTGGTGAGCTGGTCGAGCGGCTTCTGCTGGTCCGCGACGCCGATGAGCCGCAGCGTGTCGCCGCTGCCCGAACCGCCGCACGCGGCCAGTGCCGCGGTCGCGGCGACTCCGCCGGTGAGCGCGAGGAAACCGCGCCGGGACAGCTTGTCGATGGTCATGATCACTCCTGAGGTGGCGGCGCTGCCGAGGTGAAATGGAAGTCCCCCGAGGTGAGCAGGCAGACGAGCGCGCCTGGCTCGGTGTGGAGCACCCGGACACCGGTGGCCTCCCGCACCGGCAGGGCTCGTTCTCGCACGCTCGACGGGTCGGCGGTCGGCACGTGCACGGTGGCGGTCGCGCCGGGCGGCACGGTGACGGCGAGCGTGAACCTGTCGTCCACGATGGCCCAGTCGGTGGCGACGGTGCCGCGCACCGACTCGTACCGGGCGCTCGCGCGAGTCAGCCGGCCGGGACGTGGGCGGATCAGCAGGTCGCGGTAGCCGACCGAACCGGGTGCCTGGTCGAGGCCGGCGACGCCGCGGTAGAGCCATTCGCCGACCGAGCCGAGCGCGTAGTGGTTGAACGAGTTCATGGCGGCGACCTGGAACCCGCGTTCGTCGGTGTAGCCGTCCCAGCGTTCCCAGACCGTGGTGGCGCCGTGTCGCAGCGGGTACCGCCACGACGGCGGGTTCTCGTCGCGCAGCAGGGCGTGTGCGCGTTCCGGGTGACCGAAGCGGTCGAGCACCGGCGCGATCAGGGAAACACCGAGGAAGCCGGTGGCGATGCCGGTCTCGGTCAGTTCGACGAGCCTGTCGACCGCTCGCGGGACGAGGTCGTCGGGCAGCAGGTCGAACGCGAGCGCCAGGAGGTAGGCGGTCTGGGTGTCGCCGTGCAGGCGGCCGTCACGCCAGAACCGCTCGACGAACGTCTTGCGGACGTGCTCGGCGAGCGTGCGGTCGTGCGGTCGGCCGAGGACCTCGGCGGCGCGGGCGGTCAGTTCGGCGCTGCGGGCGAAGTAGGCGGTGGCGACGACCTCGCGTGGGGTCGGGACGGGTGCGAGCCAGTCGGCGAAGTGCGGGCCCACCTTGTTGCGCCACACCAGGTCCGGGTTGTGGCGATGGACGAACGCCACCCACGCGCGCATGGCGTCGAGGTTGTCTTCGAGGAACCGTTCGTCGCCGTAGACCTCGTAGAGGTGCCACGGGATCAGGACGCCCGCGTCCGCCCAGCCGGGTGCGCCCTCGTCGGCGACCCCGGCGAGGCGCGGTGCCACGTTGGTGAAGCCGCCTTCCGCCGACTGCGCGCCGCGCACCTCGCGGAGCCAGCCCGCGAAGAACGCGGCGACGTCGGCGTTGAGCGCGGCGGTCGGCAGGAAGACCTGCGCGTCGGCGAGCCAGCCGAGGCGTTCGTCGCGTTGCGGGCAGTCGGTGGGCACGGACACGAAGTTGCCGCGCTGGCCCCAGCGGATGTTCTCGTGGAGCCGGTCGAGTTCCCCGTCGCCACAGGAGAACTCGCCGGTGCGTGGGGTGTCGCTGTGCAGCACGACGGCCGTGATGTCCTCTTCGGACAGTTCCGTCAGGCCGGTGACCTCGGCGTAGCGGAAGCCGTGGTAGGTGAAGCGGGGTTCGAAGGTCTCGGTCCGCGCACCGGCGACGAGGACGTCCGTGGCCCGCGCCGTGCGGAGGTTCGCGGTGTGCAGCGTGCCGTCGGTGTTCAGCGCCTCGCCGTGGCGGATGACCACGCGGTCGCCGGGTGTCAGGTTCCGTGCGGTGAGGCGGACGCGGCCCGCGACGTTCTGGCCGAAGTCGACGAGGTGGCGGTCGCCCTGCCGCGTGATCGTCCTGGCGGGGAGTTCCTCCGTCGCACGGATCGGGGGCGCGACCCCGGCGGTGAGGCGGGTGTGGTCGGTGTCGACGACGGTGGCCGGGTGCCAGTCGCCGGGGGTGGTGGCGCGGTCGTGGCACTCCCCCATCAGCAGGTCGGCGTAGCGGACGCGGCCGCGGCGGGACTGCCACGTGCCGTCGGTCGTGATCACCTCGTGGGTGCCGTCGGCGTGTTCGAGGTGCAGTTCGGCGAGCAGCTGCGGGAACGTGCCGTAGTGGGCGCCCGAGCGGCGCGGGTCGAAGCCGACGTAGCCGCTCCACCAGCCGTCGGCGATCGTGACGTCGAGGGTGTTGGCGCCGCTGGTGATCAGGTCCGTGACGTCGTGGGTCTGGTAGTCGATCCGGTCGCGGTACTCGGTCCAGCCGGGAGCCAGTTCGTGGTCGCCGATCCTGGTGCCGTTGAGGTGCGCCTCGTACAGGCCCCGGGCCGTGACGTACAGACGGGCGCGAACCGGTGCGGCGCGGACGGTCAGCCCGCGGCGCAGGTCGATCGCCGGGCGCAGGCCGTGGTCGGCCAGCGCGAGCTCGCCCTCGTCCGGCGCGTCCACCACGTCCACTTCGGACGGGTCGTGGGTGATCCAGGCCGCGGTCCAGGTGTCGTTGCCGGTCTCGAACCACGACGTGGCGGTGTTGGTCGCGCCGTCCTCGGCGGTGACGGTGACCTGCCAGTGGTAGCGGGTGCGCGGCTCGAGCGGTGCGCACCGGATGGCGACGGCGGCCGGGTCGGCAGCCTCGCCGGAGTCCCAGACCGTGGTGCCGTCCGCGGTCACCACGACGCGGCAGGACACCGGGGTGTCGTCACGGCGGCCGGAACGCAGGCGCCAGGAGAGCAGTGGCCGGTCGCCGGCGATGCCGAGCGGCTCGACCAGGTGGTCGCAGCGGAGCCCGTAGGGGGCCACCGTCGCGTTGAGCTGGTCGGTCATCCCGCTCCGATCACATGTCACCGATGAGATGTGAAATTAACACCAGAAAGTGTGATGTGGAGCCTAGAGAGCCGAATTGAAACGTGTCAAGAAGTGGTGGCGACCTCGTGGACGACCTTGTGCTCGTCCAGCTCACGCAGGGCTTCGGCGCTCGCGCCGTCGTCGACGACGACCCGGTCGAACGCCGAGAGCGGCGCGACCCGGTGGAGGGCGACGCGGCCGAGCTTGGTGTGGTCGACGAGCAGGACGCTGCGCGCCGCGGCGTCGAGCATGGCGCGCTTGACCGAGACGATGTGCTGTTCCTGGTGGTAGGCGAACCCGCCGGACACCGCCGAGGTCGAGACGAAGCACAGGTCGACCCGCAGCGACTCGATCGCGTCGACGCAGGACATGCCGAGGAACGAGTCATGGAGCGGGTCGTGGTCGCCGCCGAGGGCCATGAGGCGGATGTCGCGCTCGCGGGCGAGCAGGTTGATCGCCTCGAGGAAGTTCGTGACCACGGTCAGCGGGGTGATGCCGACGAGCCGGCGGGCCAGCGCGAGCGCGGTGGTCGAGTCGTCGAGCATGACGGCCATGCCGGGCTCGACCATCGACACCACGTGCGCGGCGATCGCGTCCTTGGCCCGCTGCATGGACTTCATCCGGTAGGCGACGTTGCTCTCGAACACCCCGGACGGCTGGGCGGTGACCCCGCCGCGGTACTTGCGGACGATGCCCTGCCGTTCGAGTTCGTCGAGGTCGCGGTGGATGGTCATGAGGCTGACGCCGAACAGGTCGGCCAGGTCCGCCGCACTCACCGACCCGGCGGACAGCACGTGGTCGGCGAGTGCCTTCCGCCGCGAGTCCGGGCCCTTGCGACTGCTCGTGTCCTTGCTCATGACCCTCTTAACATTTTCCGCGCCAACATCACAAAGCCTGTCTCAGCCGGTGCGGTCCGGTCAAGTCCACAGGGTGACGGGCCCGAGCATGCCGGACACCCGCTGACCCGCGTAGACGCCAAGCGTCGGCGAGGTGTCGTCCAGCCGGGGCCCGAGGGTGTTCCGCACGGTGACGGTGATCGTGTTGGTCCCGTCGCGGACGAGTCCGGTGAGGTCGAACCGGTACGGCGACCAGATCCGCACGCCCGCCGGCCGACCGTTGACGTGCACCTCGGCCGTCCCGCGCACGGCGCCGAGGTCGAGGACGACGGTCCCGGGGTCGCTCAGTTCGAGGTCGCGGTGGTAGCTGACGGCCCCGGAGAACGACCCGAGCCCGGCATCCTCCCACGGCCCGACCTCGATGACGGAACCATCCACACCCTCGGCGCCGACGGCCTTTTCCTGTCGGTCCTCGCTGGTAGCGTGGAAATCGGGGGCCCCCTTGCCCGTGCGAATGGGACTCTCGCTCGAGCCCACCGCCCCGAACGCCGCTTCCCGTCGGTCCCCGCTGATAGCGTTGAAACCGGGGGCCCCCAGGGCTGAGCGAATGGGACTCTCGCTCGGTTCCATCTCGAACTCGGCCGGGCCGTCCCACAGTGCCCCGCCCGTGCGGCCGTCCGTCGGCATCACCTTGATCAGCAGTTCCCGGCCGGGCGGCAGCTCCTCACCCACCAACGGCGCCCCGTCGACCCACGCCTGCGTCTCCCCCGCGACCGGCAGCCGCACCCGCCGCGTGCCCGGTGGCACGACCAGGCGGAACCACTCCACCCGCCGCTCGTGCCCCGAGTCCGGCACGACGTCCAGCACACCGTTCGTCGGCGCGCCGTCCAGCCACGTCGCCCTCGGCAGCGGGTGCGGGCGCGCACGCGACAGCGGCCACCGCGGGTCGTACGACTGCCGCCGCCGCAGCGCGGTCGCCACCGGCACACCGTCGCGGGTGAACGACCACTCCGCCGCCGGGCCGTCGAAGACCAGCGAGACCGGCGCGCCCCGGTCCGGGAACACGACCTCGAGCCGGTTGTCCCCCGCCGCCAACACGATCTCGTGCGGCAGCACGCGAGGGTTCGGCCGCGTCGCGTACGGGTCGAACGCACCCTGCACCGCCACCTCCGCCCCGTTGACCAGGAACGTCGCCGCGCCCTCCGTGCCCAGCTGCACCACCACGGGGCCGGCCGCCGCCGACACCGTCGCCGACGCGCGCACGGTCGTCCCCGGCACGCTGCCGTCGGCGGGCGTCAGCCACTCGGGACGCACGAACGCCGCCGGGTCGTCGGTCAGCGCCCAGTACCCGCGCAGTGGACCGTCCTCTTCTGACCGGACCACGACCTCCAGCCGGTTGCGGTCAGCACATGCCACGTCGTGGAGCCGCAGGTAGCCGCCCGGATCGTCCGGCAGTCGCGACCCGTTCCACCACACCTCGACCGGCCCGTTCGCGGCGACCGCGAGCGTCCGCGTGCCCGGCGGCGCGGGCAGCGTCGTCCGCAGGCGGACCGTCGACGCCGCCTCGACGTGCCAGAACTCCTCCGGCACCCGCCCCTTCGGCCCGAGCGCGTGCACGTGGAACGGGTCCTTCTCGATCCCGCGCGACAACGAGTACTCGACCGGCCGCCACTCCCCGCCGTCCACGCTGACCTGCGCGAACTCGCCGTGCGTCACCAGCACCTGCCGCCATTCGCCGTCGATGCGGTGCCACGGCCGCCACTGCGCCACCACCGAAGCGTCCACTGTGGACCGCCAGGGTCCGGTCAGTGGCACCGGCGTCAGCACCGGCGGCGGCTCGACCGCGACCGGCGAACCCGTCCCGCCCGACCACACCAGCACCGCCGCGGGCGCCGAGTCGAACGTGACCGTCACCTCCGTGCCGCCGTCGACGGCCCGGCACGGTGCCGGCGCTGCGGCGCCCGTCAGGGGGTCCCACTGCTCGACCTCCGTGACAGCGCCCGCCACCCACACCGTGGTCGTCGCCGCCCGGCGGGACGGGTCGAACTCGTAGCCGCGTTCGCGCAGCAGCTGGTTGTACCGCGGCATGTCCAGGTCCTCGACCTCGTCCGACCACGCGGTGCCCGGCAGGATCGGGTTGACCGTCGCCTCGCCCGCGGTCACCAGCAGCACCTCGCGGTCGCCCACGCGCCGCCGCAGCACGGGCGTGTCCGCTCGCACCGACTGGTCCACCTCGGGCAGCTCGGTCACGCCCAGCTCCCGCAGCCGGGCCACGGCGTCGTCGCCGTCGGGGGTGTCCGCGTGCTCCGGCAGCGCACCCAGCAGCACCACCTGCCCGCCGTTCGCCGCCAGCTCGACCAGCCTGCGCGCGGTCGCCGCCTCCAGGACCGTGCACGCGGGCACGACCACCACCCGGTACCGCTCGCCTTGCGTGTGCAGCGCACCGTCCCGCACCGACGCGGTCGCGACGGTGTGGTCGTCGAGCACGTCGAAGTCGAGCCCGGCCGACCGCAACGCGCCGGGCGCGGTGTCGAACCACAGCATGCGGCCGACGACGTCGAGATACGTGCGATGTGCCAGCGCGGCGTCGGCGCGGGTGCCGTCGACGAGTGTGCCCGCGGCGACGGTCGTGGCGGGGAACAGCACACCGACGTCGCAGACGTGCTCGCCGCGCGTGAACAGCTTGCACAGGCGGCTGACGGTGTCGGCGAAATGGCGGTAGTGCGGCCAGTACGGCTGGCGCCAGCAGGTGCTCGGCGGTGCCCACTCCCACCAGTCCTGCCCGGTCGAGTAGTAGACGGCGTGCGGGTTGTAGAGGGTGGCACCGGACAGCAGCCACGGCAGCAGCCAGTCGAAGGTCTCTTCGAGGGTGCCGCCCCAGCCGGTGGAGTGGAACGCCTCGATCCACGTGCGGGGCCTGCCGTAGTGGTGGGCCAGCGAGCTGTGCAGCTTGGCGTCGCCCCAGTGGTCGCTGCCGGGTGCGCTGTACCAGCGGTGCGTGCGCGGGTAGTCGGCGTACTGGCGGACGGTCCCGAGCGGCTCGCCCGCCCGGGACGGGCTCTGCTGGTCGACGCCGATGGTCATGCCGTGCCGCTCGTGCCACTCGTGCAGGGGCGCGAAGAACGCCTCCTCGGCGAGCGCGGCGCGGACCCGCTGGTAGTCGACGCGGACGCGCGCGGACTCGGGACCCCAGTCGTGCCAGAGCGCGCCGATCAGCGTCTCGATCCGGTACCCGCAGTGTTTGGCGAACTCCTCGGCGAACCGCGGCGACCAGGTCGGCAACGACGGCAGCTCGTCCTGGAAGGACCCCACGACCACGTCGCCGAGGTAGTCGGGGAGACGGCGCTCGAACTCGCCGTGGACCTGGTCGAACAGGACGGCGCACGCCTGCCGCGAGGTGTAGTCGAACCCGCGCCGCAGCTGGTAGGCGAGCAGGATCTCGCCGTCATGGCTGACCCGTCCGCTGTGGACGGACAGCGGCCGCCGCTCGTCGACGGCCCACGCCGCGATGGCCTCGCCACCGTCGGGAACGCGCAGCTCACCACGCCCCGTCAGGGACTCGAGCGAGGCCCCGGCGAACTCGGGCCGGGCCGCGACGATCCGGCCCTGGAGGTTGGCGCCGGAGAACCCGATCTGGTCGTAGAACCAGAGCCGGGCGCCCCGGTCACGGGCGTGCGCGCACAGCCCCGCCCACAGGTCCCACCAGTCGCCGGACAGCAGCGCGGGCTCGTCGGCGAGCGCCCCGTAGCTGGGCCCGGACGGCGCGAGGTTGATCACGACGACGTTGTGCACGCCCTGCTCGACGAGCGTGTCGAGCTGGTCGCGCAGACCGGACAGCGTGACCCGCGCTCCGCTCCACCACCAGATCGGCGCCGGTGAGAACTCCGGATCGGGGTTTGCGAAGTCCGCGTGCAGTTCCCCGTGCCACGACCGGTAGTCGACCATGTGCGTACTTAACCACAGTCGATGAGAACTTCTCAGTCCTCGATGATGTGCCAGAGCCCGTCGTCGCCGACCTGGAGGCTCCCGGCCTGGACCCGGCTCTCCCGGTACTCGCCCCACATCCGGTCACCGACGTGGTCGACGACGGCACGGCGCTGGTCGAAGGTCAGGTCCGGGTCCGGGTAGGACAGCAGGATCGCCTGCCTGGCCGGTGCGGTGATCACCGTGCCCGGCATGAGCGGACGCGGCGCGACCTCGTCGAGGACGAACTGCCAGGCGGCGGGGATCGGGTCGGTCGCCACCGCCTGCTCCAGGTACCACAGCTCGGCCTGGGAGGTGCCCTCGCGGTCGGCGAAGACGCCCGACTCCCACGTCGGCGACGGCAGCGAACGCAACCGGGCACGCACGGCGTCGACCAGGTCGTCGGACGAGACGCCCCATGCCGCCACCGCCTTGTTCGGCACGAACTCGGGCACCTCCGGCAGGTCCTCGCCCAGGCTCGGCACCTGGACGAACAGGCTGAGCCAGCAGTCGGGCAGCAACTCCACCGACCACGGCTGGTCCGGGTGGTCGGGATCGAACGTGAACGGCCGCTCCCGCCGGTCGGACAGCCACGGCCGCAACGCGCCCGCGACGTCGCCGAACGGCTGGGCGGTGAGCCAGTCCCGCTGGTCGTCGCCGTGCGCCCAGCGGTACACGATGTCGCGGCAGACGTCGTGCCACTCGCCCGCCGGGACGGCGCGGCAGGCCGACACCAGCGGGTCGATCGGGAACTCCTCCATCTCGATCACGGGATTGCCGACGGCCAGCATGAACCCGTAGGACAGGTCCTGGCCGTCCGCGCCGAACGCGAACAGCGCCTTGTCGACCGCGTCGTGGAACTGTTCGCGTTCGGCGTCAGTGAAGTTGACGATCATTCGGACAGGCTAGAACTGCAGGCTCCACGCGTCGATCGTGCCCACGTCCCACGACGCGGCGTCGCGGACGCGCAGACGCCACGTGCCGTTCGCGACCTCGCTGGACGCGTTGATCGTGTACGTGGTCACGAGGTTGTCCGTGCCGCCGCCGGACCGGTTGTGCACGTTGTAGACGCTGCCGTCCGGTGCGAGCACGTCCACGACGAGGTCACCGATGTAGGTGTGCCTGATGTCGACGGCCACCTGCAGGCCTGCCGGGGCGTTGCCGGCGACCCCGCTCACCGCGATCGGGCTTTCCACAGTGGACAGATCGGGGATGGCGACGTCCGTGGTGTTCTCGAAGCGCGGACCGGTCGGCGGCGGCGTGCCCGCGGACAACGTCCAGACGGCGTAGGCGATCGCGTCGGCGTTGCGGTCGAGCGCGGTCACGTTGATGTTGCTGGTCGTGTCGCAGGACGCGTGGTAGCAACGGTCGAACGCCCGTCCGGCCGTACCGCCCCACTTCTGCGCCTGCGCCGACGTCTTCGTCACCTCGGCGCCGGTGAACAACCCGCCGATCGGGATGCCCGCGTTCGCGAACGCGGCGTGGTCGGACCGGCCGCCGACCGACGTCAGCTCGGTCGGCACACCCATGGTGGCGAACGGCGCCTGCAGGGTCTGTTGCAGCGCAAGGGATCCCGACGGCTGGCCGCTCGCCGAGTACACGAAGTAGCCCGCGTTCGGCGAGCCGATCATGTCGAAGTTGACGTACGCCTTGATGCGCGACCGTTCCGCCGACGGCAGGTTGTTGACGTAGTAGGTCGAGCCGACGAGGCCGCGCTCCTCCGCACCCCACCAGCCGAACCGGATCCGCTTGCCGGGGTTGAGGTCCTGGCTGGCGACGGTCAGCGCGACCTCCAGCAGCGCCGCGGAACCCGAGCCGTTGTCGTTGATGCCGGGCCCGGCGGTGACGCTGTCGAGGTGCCCGCCGGCCATGATCACGTTGTTGGCGTCGCCGCGCGGCCACTCGGCGATCAGGTTCCAGCCGGTCAGACCACCGGATGTGAACGACTGCAACGACGTCGTGTAGCCGACCGCGTTCAGTTTCGCCTGCACGTAGTCGATCGACGCGCGGTACCCGGGTCTGCCGTGCGCCCGGTTTCCGCCGTTGCTGGTCGCGATCGACTGGAACTGGTTCAGGTGCGCCTGCACGTTCGCGACCGGGATGTCCGGCGCGGCGAGCACGGCGGGCGGCCCGGACGACGCGGCGGCCGCCGGGACGGCGAACGCGACGAGCGCGCCCGCGGTCAACGAGACGAGGAAGGTACGCATGCTGCCTCCAGCAGGGGGGAGAAGGACAACGTCACACAGCGTGCGCCACCGGCCGGTACCGCACCACAGCCGAAAGCGTGTGGTAATTCCCGTACTTCCCAGTCACCGCGCGCACACGGTGATCACCGGGCGCGTGCCGAACAGGCTGATCGGGTGGCGGCTGACCAGACGCCAGCCGGGCGGCGGGTCCCACGGACCGAGGTAGGTCAACCGGCCACCGGGCCGCAGCACCCGGCGCCACTCACCCACGAACTCCGCGAACGTGCCGTGGGAGGTCACCTGCCGGTCCCACGGCGGGTTGGTCAGCACGTGGTCTACCGACCCCGTCGGGTACGGCAGCGCGCGGGCGTCGGCGGTGAACGACGGGACGTCGGGCGCGTTGGTCCTGGCCGCGGCCACCCCGGCCCGGTCGCTGCCCGCGCGGAACGTGCCCGGCGGGGCCTCGGCGAGCAGGGTGCCCGCGCCGCAGCACGGGTCGACCACCACGTCACCGGCGCGGATCCCGGCCAGCCGGACCATCGCGGCGGCCACCGGCGGGTGCAGGGTGCCGGGCACGGACGCGACCTTCCACGGGCGGCGGTGCAGCGGCGGCCGGACGCCGCGGAGTCCGATGTGGACACCCGAGGCGTCGATGGTGACGCGCCAGTCCGCCGCGCCGGGCGGTGGTTTCGCGCCGTCCCGGCGGGACGCGTAGACCGCGCCCAGCCGGGACGCGAGCACCGCGCCGACGGCGTCGGCCACGTCGAGGTGGCTGTAGGTGCGACGGCCGGCCGTCGACGCGGAGACGCTGAGCACCGGTGCCGGCGGCACCCCCAGTGGCGCCGAGGCCAGTGCTCGCGCCAGCGCGTCGAGATCCGCTTTGGTGGCACCGGGGTCCGGCACGGCGAGCACGAGGTCGAACAGGTCGTCGACCGTCCTCGGTGGACGCAGGACGGCCGGTGCGGTCAGTACGAGCTGGCGTGGGGTCACGGCGTGGACCGTGCAGCCCTGTTCGCGCAGTTCCGCCTCGGCGACCTGCTCCAGGCCGTGGACCGTGCGGGCGAACAGGCTGGTACCCACCGCCGGGCGGCGGTGTGCGGGCATGACGACACTCCCGAAGAGCGACCTGGAGCGGCGGACAGCCGCCCCACATCGCCAGCCGCGGGGTCTCCTCGATCCGGCTAGCGGCTGCCGGCCAGTCGGAAGAAGCGTGTCGTCATGCGGTGAACATTACTGGGGGTGAGCAACCGATTTGCGTCTCACGTCCACACCGGGTGGTCGACCTCGGTCACGCGGCCGTCGCGGCCGAAGTACAGGAAGCGGTCCAGCTCGCCCGCGAACCAGCGATCGTGGGTGATCGCGACGACCGTGCCGGTGAACGCGGCGAGCCCGGTCTGCAGTGCCGCCGCGCTCGCGAGGTCGAGGTTGTCGGTCGGCTCGTCGAGCAGCAGGAGCGTCGCGCCGGCCAGCTCCAGCAACAGGATCTGCAGACGTGCCTGCTGCCCGCCGGACAGCGTCCCGTACGTCTGCTGCCCGGCGGCGGCGATCTCGTAGCGGGCGAGGGCGGCCATCGCGTCGTTGCGGTGCAGCGCCGCGTCGGCCATGACGATGTCCGCGACGCGACGGCCGTGCAGGTCGGGCCGGACGTGGGTCTGCGCGAACAGGCCGGGCACGACCCGTGCGCCCAGCTCGACCGTGCCGGTGTGCGCGACGTCCTGCCCCGCCAGCAGGTGCAGGAACCGCGACTTGCCCGACCCGTTGCCGCCGAGCACCCCGACCCGCTCGCCGAACCAGACCGCCAGGTCGAACGCCTCGGTCAGCCCGGACAGCGCGACGCCCGCGCACGTCAGCGCGCGCTTGCCGGTCCGGCCGCCCGACAGCCGCATGCGGATGTTCTGCTCGCGCGGCGGCCGCTTCGGCGGGCCCGCCTCCTCGAAGCGGTCGAGCCGGGTGCGGGCGGCCTTGTACGCGGAGGACACGGCGTCGTTCTTCGCGGCGGTCTGCCGCAGCGTGTGGACCATGCCCCGCAGCCGCCGGTGCTCGTCCTCCCAGCGCTTCCGCTTCTCGTCCAGGTCGGCGACCCGGCGGTCGCGTGCGGCGGGGAACGTGGCGTAGCCGTCGCCGTGCACCCACACGTCCCGGTTCTCGACCGCGAGGACGCGGTCGGTGGCGTTCGCGAGCAGCTGCCGGTCGTGCGAGACGAGCAGGACCGTCTTGGCACTGGCCCGCAGGCGTTCCTCCAGCCACTGCTTCGCGGGCACGTCGAGGTAGTTGTCGGGCTCGTCGAGCAGGAGCAGGTCGTCCGGCCCGCGCAGCAACGCCTCCAGCACCAGACGTTTCTGTTCTCCGCCGGACAGCGTGTCGAGCGGCCGGTCCGCCGCCGCGTCGAACGGCAGCCCGAGCGCGGCCGTCGTGCACGTGTCCCAGACGACCTCGATGTCGTACCCGCCCGCGTCGACGTGCTCGGCGAGCGCGTTCGCGTACCGCAGCTGGGAGGCCTCGTCGTCGGCGAGCACGGCCTCCGCCTCCGCCAGTGCCGCGGTGGTGGCCTGGACGCGGGCCGGTGCGACGCCGAGGAGCAGGTCACGCACGCGGCCGGGGCCGGTGAACTGCCGCATCACGCCGATGCCGCCGGACGTCGCGATCGTGCCCGCCGCCGGGACCAGCTCGCCCGCGACCAGCCGCAGCAGCGTGGTCTTGCCCGCGCCGTTGGGTCCGACGAGCCCGGCGGTGACGCCGTCGCCGACGCGGAAGGACACGTCGTCGAACAGGGGCCTGCCGTCGCCGAGGCCGTAGGTGAGGCCGGAGACGTCCACGTGCGCCAACGAAGCCTCCTCGAACGTTGGTCGAGTACCCGACCAACGTACTAGAGTGCGGTCCGTGGACGCGAAGGGTTTGCGGGCGGGTGGACGGGGCGGCCGGTCGGGCGGGATCGCGGGCGAGGTGTGGCTGCGCGCGGAGAAACCCCGCCGCGACACGCTGACCCGCGACCGCATCACGGCCGCGGCGATCGAGTTGCTCGACGAACACGGCACGGCACACCTCACGATGCGCAGGCTGGCCGAGCGCCTCGACGTGGCACCACCGACGCTGTACTGGCACGTGAAGACGAAGGACGAGGTGCTGGACCTGGCCGTCGACGCGATCTTCGGTGAGGTCCGGATCCCCGACCGGACGGGCGACTGGGCCGCCGACGCGCGGACGCTCGTGCTGCGGTGGCGCGCCACGATGCTGCGCCACCCGTGGTCACCCGCGCTGATCGGCCGCCCGATGCTGGGCCCGAACGTGCTGGCGCGCACCGAGTTCCTGCAGTCCACGCTCGCGCGGAGCGGCCGGACGGGCCAGGCGCTCGCGGCCGCCACCCACGGCCTCGCCAACCTCACCATCGGCGCCGCGCTCACCGAGTCGACGTGGCACGGGGACCTGCCGCAGACGTCGGCGCACGAGCTGATCCAGGCCAACGCCGACCGCTACCCCACCCTCGCGGCCACCCGGCACCTGGACGCGCCGGGCCAGGACGCCCTGTTCGACCAGGCCGTCCGCGCCTTCCTCACCGGGCTGGACCAAGATACATAAGCAAGTGATATAAAGAGCTTATGCATGCTGACGCCGCCGAGCTGGCCATCGCCCTCGAAGAGGTGGTCCGGCTCTTCCGGCGCCTCAACCCGGCGGGCGGGCTGTCCCTGACCTCGGCAGCGACGCTCGCGAGCCTCGACCGCGATGGCGCGGCCCGGCTGACGGAACTCGCCACGCAGCAGGGCGTGACCCAGCCCGCGATGACGCAGCTGGTCACCCGCCTGCAGGAGGCCGGGCTCGCCGAACGGGTGCCCGACCCCGGCGACGGCCGCGTGGTCCGCGTGCACATCACCGAGAACGGTCGCGCCGAACTGGCCCGCCGCCGCGACGTGCGGACCGAACGCCTCGGCACCCTCTTCGACCGGCTGGGCGCCGACGAGCGGACAGCGCTGTTCGCCGCCCTTCCCGCCATCAGGACGCTGGCGCGGCTGGCCGCCGAACCACACGAAAGGACAGCGGTATGACCGGCCAGACGGCCAGTCCTTTCCGGCAGCCCAAGGCAGTCTTCGCGGTCGCGTTCGCCTGTGTCGTGTCCTTCATGGGCATCGGCCTCGTCGACCCGATCCTGCCCGCGATCTCCGAGGACCTGAACGCCACGCCGAGCCAGGTGACGCTGCTGTTCACCAGCTACCTGGTGATCACCGCGGTGGCGATGCTGATCACCGGCTGGGTGTCCAGCCGCATCGGCGCCAAGAAGACCCTGCTCACCGGCCTCGCGCTGATCGTCGTGTTCGCCGCCCTCGCGGGCGCGTCGGACTCGATCGGCGGCATCGTCGGCTTCCGCGCGGGCTGGGGCGTCGGCAACGCCCTGTTCATCGCGACGTCCCTCGCGGTGATCGTCGCGTCCGCGAGCGGCGGGTTCGTCGGCGCGATCATCCTGTACGAGACCGCACTCGGCCTCGGCATCGCCGTCGGCCCGCTGCTGGGCGGCGTACTCGGCAACATCAGCTGGCGCGGCCCGTTCTTCGGCGTCGCCGTGCTCATGACCATCGCCGCGCTCGCGACGCTCGTGCTCGTCGAGCCGCTGCCGAAACCCGAACGCAGGACAGGTGTCCTGGAACCGCTGAAGGCGTTGCGCCACCGCGGTCTCGCGACCATGTCGCTCACCGCGCTCTGCTACAACTGGGCGTTCTTCACGGTGCTGGGATACGCACCGTTCCCCATGGGTCTCGGCGCGATCGAGCTGGGCCTGGTGTTCACCGGCTGGGGCGCGCTCGTCGCGGTCTTCTCGGTGTTCGGGGCACCGAAGCTGCAGGCCCGCTTCGGCATCGCCCGCACGCTCTACGCGAACCTGTTCCTGTTCGCGCTCGTCGTGCTCGTGATCGCGATCTGGACGAACAACACGCCCGTGCTGGTCACCGCGGTGATCGTCGCCGGTGTGTTCATCGGCGTGAACAACACGGTGACCACGCAGGCGGTCATGACGATCGCGCCGGTCGAACGGCCGGTCGCGTCCGCCGCCTACGGGTTCGTGCGGTTCATCGGCGGCGGCCTCGCCCCGTTCGCCGCCGGCAAGCTCGTCGAGGCGACGAACGTGCACGTGCCGTTCTACATCGGCGCGGGCGCGCTGATCGTCGGCATCCTCATCCTGCGCACCGCGCGCGGCGAACTGGCCGAGGCCGAGCGGGTGCAGGCCATGAGCGTGGCACCGGCCGTGGCACCGGGGCTGAGGGAACTGGGCACCGCGCTCGGCGGCACGGGCAACGGCGTGATCGTCGCGGCGGTCGACGACTCCCCCGTCGCCGAGCGGGTCACCGCCGCGGCCGCCAGGCTCGCCGCGATCCGGGGCCGGGCGGTCCACGTGCTGCACGCGCAGGAGCAGGCGAACACGAGCGAGTCCGCGGCAGGCGGTGAGGCGCTCGAGACCGCGGCGGCGCTCGTCCGCGCGCACCTGTCCCGGTTGGCGGCCGCCGGTGTGCCCGCGGTCGGGCACGTCCTGCTGAACGCGGGCGACCACGGCGCGGTCGGCAGGCTGATCGGTGAGCACGCCGACGAGATCCACGCCCGCGCGGTCGTCATCGGCGCACCGACCCACGGCGGGCTGCCCGCGTTGATGGACGCGAGCGCCAGCCGCGAACTGTGGCGGACCGTCCACTGTGACGTGGTCATCGTGAATTCGGAATCGACACCCGAGAACCCGGCCGGACCGGTGACCGCCGAGGCACACGCACGAACCTGATTCCTGCGTTCGCAGCAATTCTCGACAGCGCTCGGAGCACCGGCTCCGGGCGCTGTCCACGTGTGCGCCAATTACGCGGAGAAGTCGCCACGAGACGTAGCCACTTGATCACACCCAGCCCGTTAACCGGGAAAAACACACCGTGGTGTGAATGAAACGCCGGGAATGCCCCAACCGAAAAGGCGAGGTACGGGGGCATGTACAACCGTGCCCGTCTTCGTGGGCACCCCACGTGGCGGACGCGCATAGCGAAAGGGTTTCCATGCGACGACGCCGATTAGTCTCGGTCGCGGCCGCTCTGCTCGTGGTTCCACTTCTCCAGGTACTGCCCGTTACGGCGGCGGCCGGTGCACCCGCCGCGAAGGCACCGGTGGACGACACCCGTGAGCTGACCCGCAAGGACTTCACGCTCAACGGCAAGCCCGTGAACGTGCCGAGCAGCTACCAGCCGAGCAGCAAGAGAGCAGCGGCGACAGCGGTGACACCGCCGGTCGGCACGGTCCGTCCGTGGCTCGCCCTGGACGACGCCCAGGGACAGCTGTACCTCAAGGACTACACACTCCGCGGGGTCGGCGACAAGATCGAGGTCTGGGTCGCCAACGACACGTCGTTCCCCGAGGGCGACTGCCGTACCCAGATCCCGAACTCGACCACGGTCACCGACGAGCAGGTCGCGTACTTCGTCAACGAGTTCGACAGCAACATGTACCCGAAGGAGACGGCGGCTTTCTCGACGCCGCCGGACCGTGACGGTTCGAACATGAGCCCCGTGCTGGAGGGTTTCGACTTCTCTGGTGAGGGCGACAACACGGTCGCGCTGATCGACAACGTGCGCGACGACAACTACTACACGTTCCCCGAGGCGCCGACGTACATCGCCGGCTTCTTCTCGGGCCAGTTCAACGAGCTGGTCGACCGGAACGTGATGACCATCGACGCGTTCGACTGGGCGCACCGCACCGGTGCCAACCCGGCCGACGAGCCGACGGACGACCTGTGCACCAGCCGCCCGGCGCGTCCTCAGCTGTACGAGGGCACGTTCGCGCACGAGTGGCAGCACCTGCTCATGTACTACACCGACCCGTTCGAAGGAAACTGGATCAACGAGGGTCTCTCGGACTGGGCGCAGACCCTGACCGGGTACGTCGACCCGCGGCTGACCGTGTTCGAGAGGGGCGGCGACAGCCACATCTACTGCTACCAGGGTTTCGGCATCGTCCAGACGCCGTACAACACCAACCCGAGGGACTGCGGTGGTGCGGAGAACTCGCTGAACCTGTGGGGTGAGGGCAGCAACCCGAGTGCGGTCCTCGCCGACTACGGCAACGCGTACTCGATCATGCAGTTCCTCTCCGACCGGTACGGCACCGAGATCATGACGCTGCTGCACCAGGACGGCGAGCGCCAGGGGCTGGCCAGCCTCGACGCGGCGCTCGAGGCCGAGGGGCAGTCGGACATGTACCGGGTGCTGCACGACTACCAGTCGATGACGTTGCTGGACAAGATCGTCGGCGACTCGCGGCGCGGTGTCATGCTCGGGGTGCCGAAGTCACGGGTGACCACGCCGAGCCTGCGCTCGACGGTGAACCTGGACAACCCGGCGTCCTACGCCACCCCTGGTGCGGCCCCGAACGGTGCGGACTTCGTGCCGCTCCAGAAGGCCGACGGCACCACGCTGAGGGGCAAGGACCTCAAGTCCCTGTCGTTCGACGGTGCCGAGACGCTGCCGCCGCTCCCGCTGGAGTGGACGGTCGTGTCCGACGACCCGGACAGCGCCGGTGACCCGGTGCTGTGGTCGGGCAACGGCAACAACATCAACGCCACCGCGGTGACGTCGGTGACGGTGCCGCAGGCCGACCCGACGCTGCGCTTCGACGCGAAGTACGGCGCCGAGCTGGGTTACGACTACGGCTACGTGGTCGTCTCCACCGACGGCGGCGAGTCCTACACGCCGATCAGTGGTGACAAGACGGTGCCGGGTCCGCAGGGCCCGTCGCTGAACGGCACGACCGACGGCTTCGAGCCGCACACGTTCGACCTGTCCGCGTACGCGGGCCAGACCATCCTGGTCGGGTTCCAGTACATCAGTGACGGCGGCGTCAACGAAGGTGGCGTGAAGATCGACGACATCACCGTGGGCGGCACCACCGTCAGCGATGGTTCGTCGGTGGAGCCGTTCGACTCGCCGACCGAGATCCGCCCGTTCCCGGTGCACAACTGGAACCTGCGGCTGATCGCGTACAACGAGAAGAACCAGGTCGCGCTGCAGGTCGAGGTCGACGGCAAGAACCAGGTCAAGCTCGGCTGGATGCAGCTGATGTTCCTGACCCCGTTCGAGAAGGTCGTCGCGGTGGTCGCGTACGACGAGCCCACCGAGCTCGTCAACCAGTACGCGCCGTACACCCTGACGGTCAACGGCGTCGTCCAGCCGGGCGGCGGTTCCTGACCGGCTGAGTGACACAGAGCGGCCCCCGGCACGTCCGTGCCGGGGGCCGCTCCATGATCAGGTGCGTGACAGGATGGTGGCATGCGTTCCCTGCGGATCGAACGTGCGGGCACCATCCTCACCGCGCTCGTGCGTGACGGCGCGGGTACGCCGTTGGTGCTGGTGCCGGGAGTGATGGCCGACGCGGAGTCCTGGCTGCCGGTCGTCGAACGCATCGAGGCGCCGAACCCGGTGGTCGTGGTCAACCGCCGCGGCCGCACACCGAGCGGACCGGTCGGCGAGGGCTACACGGTGCGCACCGAGGTCGACGACCTGCACGGGTTCCTCGACGACCTCGGCGGGGAGGCCCACCTCTTCGGCTGGAGCTACGGCGGCCTGATCGCCGCGGAGACGGCGGTGGAGCGGCGCGACCTGCGCTCGCTCACGCTGTACGAGCCGGTCGCCGCCCCGTTCGTGGCCGAGTACGTCGCCCCGCTGCGGGCGGCCGCCGCGAGCGGCGACCCCGGCCGTGCCGTGGAGATCGTGAACCGCGACGTGTCCGGCTTCTCCACCGAGTACGTCGACGAACTGCGCCGCGGCCCGGCGTGGCCCACGCTCGTCCGGCTCGCCGCGCCGCTCGCCGAGGAACTGGCGGCCATCAACGCGCACAACCCGGCGTACGACCGCTACCGCGACCTGGAGACGTCCGTGACGCTGATCGTCGGCGAGCGCTCCGAAGGCGGTGATCCCTACGGCGAGCCGTTCGCCAGGTTCGTGGCGGCCTTCCCGCGGGCGTCGGTCACGCGGATGACCGGCCAGGGGCACCTCGCGCACGTCCACGCGCCGGACGTGCTCGGCACGCACATCACCGACGCCGTGCGCTGACCTTCCGGTAGGACCAGCCCAGCAGCGCGAACAGCACGATCCCGGACAGGATCAGGCTCGACCCCGTGCTCCACCCCGGGAACGGCAACCACGGGAACAGCCGCAACCCCCACACGACCCCCGCCGCGATCAGCCCCAACCCGACGAGCACCGACCCGGCGATCCGCAGCGGCGACGACACGCTGTCCTCCGCCGCCTTCATGGCGCGGTCGCGAACCGGGTCGACATGCCGTTCGAGCGCGGGAAACTCCGACGCGAGGATCACCAGGCCCGCCAGGACCAGCAACAGCCCCGGCCCCGGCAGGACCAGCAACGCGACACCGATGACGAGCACGACCGCACCGATCAGCGCGATCGTCGCCTGTTTCACGTGTTTCCCGGCAACCATGGTGGTTTCATCGTGCCCGCTCGTCCCGGTTTCCGCTCGCTCGCCGGGCGGGTCGCCGCCGACTCACAGCATCTCCAGCAGCCGGGACAGGACCGCGCCGTCACTGACGCGGAGACCGTCGTGCTGGTGGTCGGCGGTGTGCCACACGCGGAGGCCGCCGATCACCGTCGCCGTCCGCAGGGACAGGTCGCGGTTCACGTACATGTCCGTGTCGTACACGGCCGCGACGACCGGCACCTCGTTGGCACGCAACCGGTCCACGTCGTACAGCGGGGACCACTGTGGACGGTCCGCCAGCTCGTCGGCGACCGGCCGCAACGGCGCCAGCAGCGGATCGTCGGACAGCATCCACGGGTAGATCATCTCGCCGGTGAACAACAGCGGGTCGTCCCCGTCGAAGTCCGGGAACTCCGCGCGCACCCGCTGCGCCGCCCACGCCGTCGCGCCCGGCCCCTGCGCGTACGTCGCCTCGTGGAGCAGCAGGTAGAGCGGGTTCGCCGCCGACGCCCACGACAGTTCCGCCGTCACCGCGAGCAGGAACGCGTCCGACAGCCCGGCGCCGTCGAACGGTGACTCCAGCAGGTAGTGCAGGCGTGCGCTGCCGTCGCGTCCGCCGAGCAGGTTGCCCAGTGACTGGAACGCCTCGACCGTCAACCGGCGCCCGGTCGGCAGGCAGACGTCACGCGCGCGCAGGTGCGTCGCCACCTGGCGAGCCGCCGCCACGTCCGACGGGTGGGCGGCGTAGTGGGCGCGGTTCTTCTCCGCCACCACCGGGTACAGCGCCCGGTACGCCCCGGCCGCGTCGGTCGCCACGCCCGGCAGGCCACCGGTCACCAGCGCGGCACGCAACCCTTCCGGCGCGAACGACAGGTACGTCACCGTGCAGAAGCCGCCGAAGCTCTGTCCCAGCACGGTCCACGGCTCGCCGCCCGTCACGCGCTGCCGGACCAGCTCGGCGTCGCGCACGATCGAGTCCGCCCGGAAGTGCGTCAGGTACTCCGCTCCCCGCGCCTGCGCCACCCGCCGGGTCACGGGCGTCGACCGGCCGGTGCCGCGCTGGTCGAGCAGCAGCACCCGGTAGTCACGCAGCGCGCGCAGCAGCCAGCCCTCGTCGCCGAGCGGGCGGGGCGCCGGGAAACCCGGGCCACCGCCGAGGAACAGCAGCCACGGCAGCGCCGGGTCGGCGGTGACCTCCCGCGCGTACACGGTGATCCGCTCGCCGTCCGGCCGGTCGTGGTCGAGTGGCAGGTCAAACGTATGGTCTGCGAACTTCACGAAGCGGTCCTCCGCAACGAGGTGGCGGCCCCCGCGGCGACGGCCTCGGCCACCGCGGACAGGGCGGGTGAGTCGAGCTTCCACTGCTGCCAGTACAGCGGCACGTCCATCGGCCGGTCGGCCAGCAGCTCCAGCTCCCCCGCACGCAACCGCGGCCCGGCCTGCTCCGTCGGCACCATCCCCCACCCGAACCCGGCGGTGACGGCGTCGGCGAACGACTCGGAGGCCGGGACGTAGTGCCGCGACACGCTCGCGTCGCGGCCGCTCACCGCCCGCACGAACGCGTCCTGCAGGTCGTCGCGGCGGTCGTACACCACCACGGGCGCCGCCGCGACGTCGTCGGCGAACGTGCCGGTGAACCACCGGCGCGCGAAGGCCGGGTTCGCGCACGGCAGGTACCGCAGGCCGCCCAGCGGTCGCACCGAACAGCCCTGCACGGGCGTCGCCGACGACGTGACCGCGGCCATCACCGTCCCGTCCCGCAGCAACGTCGTCGTGTGGTCCTGGTCCTCGCGGTGCAGCTCGAAGCAGACCGGCGGGTCGGTGGCCACGCGGGCCAGCGCGGGCAGGAACCAGGTGGCGAGCGAGTCCGCGTTCACCGCGATCGGCAACCGCACCGGCTCGTTCGCGCCCCTCATGCCCAGCTCGGCGCGAGCGTCCCGCTCCAGCGCCGCCAGCCGGCGGGCGAACCGCACCACGACCTGGCCCGGCTCGGTGAGCCGCACCGGTTTCGTGCGGGTCACCAGCACACTGCCGGTGCGCTGTTCGAGCGCCTTCACGCGCTGGCTCACCGCCGACGGCGTCACGTGCAGCACCGCGGCCGCCGCGTCGAACGTGCCCTCGTCGGCCACGGCCAGCAGCGTGCGGACCTGGTCGAGCGGCAGATCGGTCATCACAAACACTAATGTTACGTAAGAATCCTTAGCTGTACTGTCGACGGCTGCGCCCTTAGCCTCGGCTCCATGAGAGACGCCCTGCTCGCGGCGGTCGCCGGGTTCGGCACCGGACTGTCCCTGATCGTCGCCATCGGCGCGCAGAACGCGTTCGTGCTGCGGCGGGGCATCCGCCGCGACGGGGTGCTCGCGGTCGTCGCGATCTGCGCGTTGTCGGACGCGGTGCTGATCGCGCTCGGGGTCGGCGGCGTCGGCGCGGTCGTGGCGGCGTTCCCGCAGGCGCTGACCGTCGTCGGCCTGGTCGGCGGCGCGTTCCTGCTCTGCTACGGGTTCCTCGCCGCACGCAGGGCGTTCCGGCCGTCGGCCATGGACGTCACGGGCGCGCCGACGGGTTCCGCCCGCCGCGTCGTGCTCACGTGCCTCGCGCTGACGTGGCTGAACCCGCACGTCTACCTGGACACCGTGTTGTTGCTGGGTTCGGTGGCCGCGCACCGGGGCGACCTGCGCTGGGCGTTCGGCGTGGGCGCCGCGATCGCGAGCCTGTGCTGGTTCGCGGCACTGGGCTTCGGTGCCCGGCTGCTGACCGGCTTCTTCGCGCGACCTTCGTCGTGGCGGCTGCTGGACGGCCTCGTCGCCGCGACCATGGTCACACTGGGCGTCACCCTGGTCGTCGGCGCGAGCTGACGAACCGCGACCCACCAGTTCGTCGACAGGTACGCCTGCTTCGGCGGACCTGCTGCCGACATCGGCCTGCGACGGTCCCGACGACGTCCCGTCCGTCGAGCGCTCAGTCCTCGACGCGGCTCACGACGCGTTCGCCGAGAACGCTCACCCGGTCGGCGAGCCAGCCGCACGCCTGCGACGCGTACCGGCCCGCGGCCTCGCCCGCGTGGCCGCTCACCCTGGCCGCGGTCAGCGCCGCCGTGTCCGACACGTCGGCGATGACCGCCGCGGTGTCGTCCAGGAGGCCCGCGGTCCGGCCGGTGAGCCACGCGATGCCGTCGGCGGCCTCGTCACGGGCGCGGTCGACCAGGCGGTGGAAAGGGAGGGCGGTCATGCGACACCTCTCGAACGGAGCGGCTGACACCGCCGTGGATACCCGTGACCCGAAGATCCCATGCCACTCAGCGTGGCCGGGATAGGGTCTCCTGCCGTGGAGCCCATGCCGACGCACCTCAACGACCCGACCGACGCACTGTCCTCGGTGCCCGCAGCCGGGTCACGGCGGGCGGTGCCGGTGGTGGGACACCTCCGGTTCTACTACGGACCGATGGACTGCGGGAAGTCCACGCTCGCGTTGCAGGTCGACCACAATCACGCCCGGCAGGGTCGCAAGGGGCTCCTCCTCGTCCACCACGACCGCTCCGGCAAGCCGCAGATCTCCAGCCGCATCGGCATCACCCGCCAGGCCTACGAGGTGCACGGCGAGGTCGACCTGCGGGAACTGGTCCGCGCCCGCTGGGCCGACGGTCACCGGGTCGACTACCTGATCGTCGACGAGGCACAGTTCCTCACCCCCGCGCAGGTGGACCAGCTCGCCGAGCTGGCCGACGACGTGCAGGTCGACGTGTACTGCTTCGGCATCGCCACCGACTTCCGCAGCCGCATGTTCCCCGGCTCGCGGCGGCTGTTCGAACTCGCCGACGAGCTGGAACCCGTACAGGTCGACGTGCTCTGCTGGTGCGGGCTGCCCGCCCGGTTCAACGCGCGTGTGGCGGACGGCACAGTGATCCGCGCCGGCGACACGGTGCTTGTCGCGGATACGGACCGTGAATTACCGGATTTCACCCCGCCGACTACCGTGCGTTATCAGGTCCTGTGCCGGAGACACTTCCGCGTCGGCGACCTCGGGCCCGCCGTGGCCGGACGGGGACAGCTCAGCCTCGCCTGACCGGCCATCCTGGGCAACTCGTACCCCCAAGTGGGCGACATCATTCGGCAATCCGACGAGTGTCGCGTCACGAACACGTTTACGGGGCATCTCTACGGTGGAAGCTATAGAAGCAGGGGTTGCCGCAGGTCACCCTGAGCAACAAAGTGTGGCGGGCGGGAACGTTTCGACCTACTCCGACGTTGCTCTTGGTGAGCACCACCCTGGCTCCAGCTGTGAGCCGAACGAAAGGACGTCGCCATGGCCGACCGTGTACTCCGTGGAAGCCGACTTGGCGCGGTCAGCTACGAGACTGACCGCAACCACGACCTCGCGCCCCGGCGGACGATCCGGTACGCCTGCCCCAAGGACCACGAGTTCGAGGTTCCGTTCTCCGACGACGCCGAGGTCCCCTCGATGTGGGAGTGCCGCCTGCACGGCACCGCGTCGAAGCTGATCGACGGCACCGAGCCGGAGGCCAAGAAGGTCAAGCCGCCGCGCACCCACTGGGACATGCTCCTCGAGCGCCGGACCATCCCGGAGCTGGAGGACCTGCTGACCGAGCGGCTGCAGGAGCTGAAGGTCCGCCGCAGCCGTTCCGCCTGAGCCTCCCGCGGCTCCCTACACCGAATGCCACATCGGGCGAGCCCGATGTGGCATTCGGCATGTTTCACCACAGGAGCCTGAGCCGGGTACCGCCGGCTACTGGTCCTTGAACTCGATGCGCAGCGCGTGCGAGGCGAACGTGTCGATGTTCTCCACCGAGTGCGGGCCCTCCGGCCCGCTCCACGAGCCCGACAGGTCGCCGGGCGGCGGGAGCGGGTCGGGGGACTCGAAGCTCAGGGTGTCGCCGATCCAGTAGCGGATGCGGGCCCGCGTGTCGGTGACCATCACGCTCGGCCAGCGATGCGTGTGTTCCGGCTCGCGCGTGCCCGGCGGCACGGAGACCTCGAGCACCCGCACCTTCTCGTTCTCGAACACCACCCGGTGCGAGTTGGGCGCGGCCACCACCGCGTCCAACTCGTCCCCCCAGCGCCAGTCCTCGGGCGAGACCGCGTGCGTCACTTCGAGAACAACGCCTTCAGCTGGGTGCCGCGGCGGCGCAGCCCCCACTTCGTGACGCGGATCAGCGCCTCGCGGATCACGTCGCTGCTCATCTTCGACACACCGTGCTCGCGCTCGGTGAACGTGATCGGCACCTCCACGACCGTGAAGCCCGCCTCGATCGTGCGCCAGCCGAGGTCGATCTGAAAGCAGTAGCCGCGCGACGCGACGTTGTCGATGCGGATCTTCTGCAGCGCCTCGCGGCGGTACGCGCGGAAGCCGGCCGTCATGTCCTTCACCCGCGCGCCGAGCGCGATGCGGGCGTAGGTGTTGGCGCCCCACGACAGCATGTAGCGGTGCTTCGGCCAGTTCACGACCTTGCCGCCCGGCACGTACCGGGAGCCGATCGCGAGGTCGGCGTCCGCCAGCGCGTCGAGCATGCGCGGCAGGTCCTCCGGCGCGTGCGAGCCGTCGGCGTCCATCTCGACGAGCACGGCGTAGTCGCGGTCCAGCCCCCACTGGAAGCCGGCCACGTACGCGGCGCCGAGCCCGTTCTTCTCGGTGCGGTGCATGACGTGCACGTGCCCGTCGGACTCGGCGGACAGGCGGTCGGCGATGTCGCCGGTGCCGTCCGGGCTGCCGTCGTCCACGATCAGGGCGTGCGCGTTCGGCAGTGCGGCACGCAGCCGGGTCACGATCCGCTCGATGTTGTCCCGCTCGTTGTACGTCGGGATCACCACGAGCACCGGCTCGAGCTGCTCCGCCATACGTCACCCTCCTCGCCGGCGCACCTGACGCGCCGGTCACTCACTCGTTCAGTTGCTTGCCCTGCCGCGCCGCCGGACCACGATCGCGACGCCGAGCGCGCCGAGTCCCGCGAGCACCATCACCCACTCCGGGGCAGGGCCCAGTTGGTCAGACAGCGTAGTCGTCGTCCGCAGCGGCACCGTCTCGACCAGCGCGCCGGGCACGAACATGCCGGTCGACTGGCTGATCGAGCCGTCCGGGCGGACGAACGCGCTGACCCCGCTCGTCGCCGCGACGGCCACGGCACGGCCGTGCTCGACGGCACGCACGCGGTCCATGGCGAGCTGCTGGTAGGTCATCTCGGTGTAGCCGAACGTGGCGTTGTTCGTCGGCACGGCGAGCAGGTTCGTCCCTTCGACCGACTCGCGCACCACGCCGTCGAACGCGACCTCGTAGCAGGTGGCGAACCCGACCGTGGCGTTCCCCATGGGGAACGAGACCGCCTTGTCACCAGGCACGAACTGGCCCGCGCGATCCACGGCCGAGGTGAAGAGCCGGAAGAACGGCCGCCACGGCATGGTCTCGCCGAACGGCTGCAGCTTTCGCTTCGTGTACTGCTCGATCGGCCCCTGCTCGGGGTCCCACAGCAGGATCGTGTTGCGGGGCAGCCCGTCGTCGCCGAGCAGCACGGACCCGACCGCGATCGGCGCGCCGATCGCGCGTGCGGCGGCGTCGATGCGCGCCCACGCGTCCGGGTTGCGGTACGGGTCGATGTCGGAGGAGTTCTCCGGCCAGATCACCAGGTCAGGCTGCTTGACCTTGCCCTCGCGGACCTCCTGTGCGAGCTGCTCGGTGCGCTCCGCGTGGTTGTCGAGCACGGCGCGGCGCTGGGAGTTGAAGTCGAGCCCGGCCCTCGGCACGTTGCCCTGGATGACCGCGACCGTCGCCTCGCCGTCGTTGGCGTCCGTGCCGACCAGCGGCAGCGCGCCGAAGGCCGCCACGATCGGCAGCAGGACCGCCAGCGCGGGCGCGACGATCCGCCGCGGCTGCCGGTCGACCAGCAGGTTGCGCACCAGCATGGTCACGCCGAACCCGGTCATGGCGACCGCGAGACCGATCAGCGGGGTGCCCGCGACAGAGGCCAGCGGGAGGTAGACGCCGTCGGGCTGCGTGAACGCGATCCGCGCCCACGGGAACCCGCCGAACGGGAAGATCGAGCGCAGCCACTCCCCCGCGACCCAGATCAGAGCGGCCCAGACCGGCCAGGCCGGCAGGACGCTCACCGCGGCGATCCCGGCCCCGGCGAGGCCCATCAGGAGGGCCTCCGCGAGGCTGAGCGGAAGCCAGGCGACGACGCCGACGAACTCGCCGGTCCACGCCAGCAGCGGGACGGTGAACCCGAGACCCGCGCACAGCGTGTAACCGAAACCGGCGCGAGCCCGGCGCCCGTAGAGCACCGCGCCGAGGACGGCGAACCCCAGCGGCGCGAGCCACCAGAGCGTGCGCGGCGGGCCGCTGAAGTAGATCATGATGCCCGCGCCCGTCGCGATCACGACGCGCAGGAGCACGTTTCGCCAGGCAGGCGAGCGTTCGTCCGTTTTGTCGGACACCGCCGGCTCGTCCGGCGACACTACGGGTGCGGCCACTCGGCAAGGGTACGGCGTCGTATGTTCACTTCATGTTCCAGCCGACCCGAGCCCGTTTCGCCGAGTGACACGCACGGTGTCATCGGCTGGTGCGCTCGGTCGGTTCGGCGCGGAACTGGGCCGCGTAGCGGGCCCGCGCTTCCTCTTCGGCCTTCTCGTTGCGGGCGTCCCGGGTGACACGGGCGATGCCGTGTTCGTAGCCGTGCTTCACTGCCCGCAGTTCACAGCTCTCGTCCACGTACGACAGTGAGAAGTAGACGCCGACAATGGCCACCAGCAGCACCATCGCCAGGCGGAGACCCAGCGGACCGGGCAGCGCCAGGCACGCGGCCGCGATCGGCGCCAGCACCACGATGCCGCGCGCCGCATGGCGCCACACCCAGGTCCTGGCGGTCACGTCGTGCAGCACCCACGGGGCGAGGCGCTCCGGCAGCCGGCCACCCACCGCGTACCAGAGCCACTGGAAGGGGTTGGGTCGTTGCATATTCAGTACACTAACACTTAGTACGCTAACTATTAGGGATCTATGAGCCATGCCACCGATCGATCTCGGCCCTGACCCGCTGGCGCTGGACCGGCAGGTCTGCTTCGCACTGTCGCTGGCGTCGCGGAGCGTCATCGCGATCTACCGGCCGCTGCTGGAGCCCCACGGGCTGACGCACCCGCAGTACCTGGTGCTCCTGGCACTGTGGGACCGCTCACCCCGCACCGTCCGGGACATCGGCGAGACACTCCGCCACGAGCCCGCGACCCTGTCCCCCATGCTCAAACGCCTGGAGGCGCTCGGGTACATCAGCCGTGCCCGCAGCGCCCGCGACGAGCGAGCACTGGCGGTGGACCTCACCGACAAGGGCAACGCCCTGCGCGCGGAGGCGGAGAAGATCCCGTACAAGGTGGTCGAGGAGCTCGGCATGGAGCTGGCTGAGCTGGAGGAGCTGCACGCCGCCCTCTCCCGCGTGCTGGCAGCCACTCAGAAGACACCGGGCGACACCAGGCCGGTTTCGTAGGCGACCATCACGGCCTGGGCCCGGTCCCGGATGCAGAGCTTGAGGAAGATCCGGCTGACGTGGGTCTTCACCGTCTGCTCGGCCAACACCAGGCGGTCCGCGATCTCCGCGTTCGACAGGCCGCGTGCCACCCACACGAGGACCTCCCGCTCGCGCCGGGTCAGCTCAGCCAGTGACGGTGGCGTGCTGACGAGCACGGGCTGTCGCGCGAAGTGTGCGATCAGCCTGCTCGTCACCGTGGGCGCGAGCAGCGACTCCCCGGCCGCCACCACCCGCACCGCCGCCACCAGCTCGTCGGGCGTCGCGTCCTTGAGCAGGAACCCGGACGCACCCGCGCGGAGCGCCGCGTAGACATGGTCGTCGATGTCGAAGGTGGTCAGCATGAGCACCCGCGACGGCGTGTCCGCGAGGTGTTTCGTGGCCTCGACGCCGTCGAGCACCGGCATGCGGACATCCATCAGCACCACGTCCGGTGTCGTCGCCACGCACACCTCCACTGCGGCCTGCCCGTCGGCCGCTTGACCGACGACCGCGATGTCGGGCTGCGCGTCGAGCAGTGCCACGAACCCGGCACGCACCATGTCCTGGTCGTCGACCACCACCACCCGGATCGATGTTCCGTTCACAGCGGCAGCACCGCCCGTAGCCGCCAGCCGCCGTCTGGCTGGTCCACCTCGAACCGGCCGCCCAGCAGCGTCACCCGTTCCCGCACCCCCGCCAGACCATGGCCGCCTTCCTTGTCCGTGAGCGGGCCGCCGCCCCCGGCTTCGTCGTTGGTCACCTCCACTGTCAATGTCTCCTTCCTGCGGGCGATGTCGACCCACGTCCGCGCGCCCGGGGCGTGCCGGACCACGTTCGACAGCCCCTCCTGGACGATCCGGAACACCGCCAGCTGCAGGACCTGCGGCAGGTTCTCGGCACCGGGCGCGATCGTCATGGTCACCGGGATGCCCGCCGCCTCGACCCGCGCCACCAACGCGGGCAGCTCCGCCAGCGTCGGCTGCGGCGTGCGGGCCGGGTCGGCGCCGTCGTCGCGCAGCGCCGACAGCAGGCCGCGCAATTCGGACAGGGAGCCGCGGGCCAGGCGCGCGATCTCGGTGAACTCGGCGACCGCCCGCTCCGGCAACCCGTCCAGCCGGTACCGGGCCGTCTCCGACTGCACGACGATCACCGACATGTGGTGCGCCACCACGTCGTGCATCTCGCGGGCGATCCGGGCCCGTTCCTCGACCACCGACCGCAGTTCCCGCTCCGCCGCACTGACCTGCTTCTCCTCCGCCAGCGCGTTCGCCATCTGCCTGCGTGCCCACACGACGTCCCCCACGCCGGCGCCGATCGCCACCGCGACCGTGGTCGCGACGAACGAGAACCAGTCCCCGCGGCCCGGCCAGATCGACAGCAACACACCCAGCGCGGCTGTGACCGTCACCATGACGATCGACAGGTGCTTGCCGCCCAGCGTGGCGACCAGACCGGCCACCGCCGTGAGCGTCGCGATGCTGCTGACCGCCCACGGCCACGGCTCGGCGGGCGACACCGGCACGGTCACGATCGCGGTGACGAGCACGGCCGACAACTCGATCACCCACGCCTCGACCGGACGCCTCCGGAAGAACAGCAGCGGGGCCACCCGAGCGGCGCTGAGGGCGAACGCGGCGACCGGTTCGACGCGGTAGTGCTGGACGAGGTCGAGCACACCGAGGCCGAACAGCAGCACGATCGTCACTGCGAGGCCGACCCGGCCGACTCTGCCCGTCACGGCAGCCATTAGACCGCGCCGGCGGGAGTCCGGCCCGGTAGGCGGCGGATCACGGCCATGCAGACGACCTGCAACCCCAACGCGGCCATCGCGTGCACGACCCAGGCGCCGACGAGCGTCGGCCCGCCCCACGCGCCCGATAAGAGCGGGTCGGCCGTGAACGGGTGACCCAGCGCGCCGATCGTGTCGGGGCGCAGCGGGTAGAGCCAGCCGCTCCACACCAGGTACACCACGAGCACCGCGAGCGGGAACGCGAGGAACGCGGCGACCGGCGAACGGCGCGGCAGACCCAGCCGGTCGGCGAGGCGCGGGCTGGGAAAGAGCGAGTAGGCGAGGTGGTTCATGGGAGCAACGGTATGGAGGGAAGCCGCGGAAGGCGTCACACTGGAGCGCCAACCTGCGGGTAATACTGGAGTACTACGAGAATCGCCGCATGTTGCGTATCGGATCGACTGTCCTCGGTGCGTCGGACGTGCGGCGCGCCGCCGAGTTCTGGGCACACGCGCTCGGCTACGTGCCACGCGACGAGATCGAGGAGACCTGGGCCGTGCTGACGCCGCCGGGCGGCGTCGGGCAGAACATCTCGCTGATGCTCAGCGACACACCCGTCCAGGAGAGGCCGCGCGTGCACCTCGACCTCTACAGCGACACCCCCGACGACGAGATCGAGCGGCTGCTCGGCCTCGGCGCGACCCGCGTGGACTGGGCGGACTACCCGCCGGACGCCGACTTCACCGTCCTCGCCGACACCGAGGGCAACCGGTTCTGCGTGATCGACAAGCCCGACGTCAGCTCTCCATGAGCAGCTGCCGCCGGACCACCTTCCCCGTCGCGTTCCTCGGCAGCGCGTTCACGAAGATCACGTCCCGCGGCACCGCGAACCTCGGCAGGTGCGCGTGCACGTACTCGCGCACCGCCGTCGGGCTGATCGCCGCGCCCGGCATCGGCACCACGTAGGCGGCGAACCGCTGGCCGAACTCCCGGTCCGGCACCCCGATCACGGCCGCGTCCATGACCTGCGGCAACGTCATCAGCAGCTCCTCGACCGGCCGGGGGAAGACGTTCTCGCCGCCGGAGACGATCATGTCGTCGTCGCGGCCGGACACGAACAGCCTGCCGTCCGCGTCGAGGTAACCGCGGTCGCCGGTGACCATCATGTCGTCGTAGACCGTGTTGCTGCCGCCGCCGGTGTAGCCCTCGAACAGCATGTCGTTGCCGACGCAGATCTGGCCGACGACGCCGGGCGGCACCGGGGCGCCCGCGTCGTCGAGGATGCCGACGCGGGTGCCGACGGGGCAGCGGCCCGCGGTCGTCGGCGCCGCCTTCAGGTCCTGCGGGTCGGCGATGCTCGCCCACGACACCTCGGTGGACCCGTACAGGTTGTAGAGGATGTCCCCGAACTCGGCCGTGAACCCCGTGACCAGCGACGCGGGCATGGCCGACCCGCTCGACGCCACGATCCGCAGCGACGACGTGTCGTAGTTGCGGATCACCTGCTTCGGCAGGTCGAGGATGCGCTGCAGCATGATCGGCACCGCGATCAGGGTGGTGCAGCGGTGCTCCTCGATGGCGGCCAGCGTCGCCTCGGGGTCGAACCTGCGGTGCAGCACCAGCTTCGCGTGCAGCGGCATGCCGAGCTGCATCGCCGCGAGGCCCCACGTGTGGAACAGCGGCGCGGCGACCATCATCCGTTCACCCGCGTGGAACGGGATCCGGGACAGCACGGCGGCCGCGGTGCGGATGCCGTGCGGGTTGCGCCGCCGCGCGCCCTTCGGGTTGCTGGTGGTGCCGGACGTCAACACGATGATCTTGCCGGGCGACGACGGCGCCTTGATCCGTTCCGGCGACGCGTCCTCGATGAGCCCGTCGATCGTGAGGTCGCCGGGATGGCCGCTGCCCCACGTGAGGATCCGCGGCAGCGACGCGGGCAGGTAGTGCATCAGCGAGATGAACTCCTCGTCGACGAGGACGGCCGCGGGCCGGTGCGTCATCACCGTGTCCCGCACCTGGTTCGCCGACAGGCCCGTGTTCAGCAGCAGCACGCTCGCGCCGAGCTTCCCGCACGCGACGATCGACTCGACCATGCCCGCGTGGTTGCGGGCCATCACCGCGACCCGCCGTCCCTGCCGGACGCCGTGCGTGCTCAACGCGTTCGCCAGGCGCGTGGTGCGCTGGTCGACCTCGGTGAACGTGAGCGTGCCGAGCTCGTCGGCGATCGCGTGCTCGTCCGGGAACCGCACGCACGCCGCGCGGTAGCCGCCCGCGACGGTCGCACCCCACTTGGCCAGCACGTTCAGCTGCCGCAGCAACCGGTCCGGCCGTCCCGGCGTCAACACCCCCGCCTTGGTCAGTATGCGCGCGGCGGTCAGCTGCGACTGGCTCTTCGCGGCCTGGTCGATGCCCTTGCGGGACGTCGTGATCGGGATGCCGGCCAGGTGGTGGTGGATGAACATGAACGCGCGGCGGACGCGTTTGCGCAGCCAGCCCGCGGTGATCCAGGTGTCGACGTTGGGCATCGAGACGTTCAGCTGCACCTCGGTGCTCGACGGCGACAGCGGCGCGAACTTGAGCGACACGTGGCCGCCCGGCCATCGGTCGCTGACGATGACCAGGTGCTCGTGGGGCCGGTTGACGAGGATCTCCACCCGGTTCCGCACGACCGGTCCCTGGTCGACGCTGAACCGCACCTCGTACCGGCCCGTGCCGGCCTCGTCGAGGTGTTCGCACCATGCCACCTCGGCGACGAACCTGGGATACCTCTCGAGGTCCGTCAACAAGGTCCAGACTTTGTCGAGCGGGTGGTCGAGGACTTCCGTCACCTCGACGAGATCGGTCGCCATGCTCCTCCGTCCGCGGGGCGAACGCCCAGAGCTAGTGTTACTAGCAGCGTGCTCCATTCGGAGCAAGACCCGGTTCCGTGATGTGGACGTTATACAACACGGGAGAGCAGTTCCGTGCTGACCCCGGGGTCGCTCTCGAGCGGTTCTCGCCGCCCCGTCGGCTCGAATCCGTGGCGGAGGAACAACTTCCGGGCCGCGTCGTTGCCGTCCGCGACCCGCAGCACGACCCGGGACCAGCGGTTTTCGGTCGCCCACCGCAACACGTCCGTGATCAACGAGTCGCTGACCCCGAGGCCCCGCGCGCCCGGCCGCACCCACATCGCGACGAGCATGGGTGTGTCGTCCGGGACGAAGGCGCCGACGAGGCCCACGGTCTCGTCCTGGTGGCGCACGATCGTCCACAACGCGCCACCGTGGAGGCGGCGACGCCAGTCCGCCTCGCCGAACGCCTCCTCGATCGCGAGCGAGGACCCGTACGCGTAGGGGGCGTCGGCGAGCGCGGCCAGGCGGACGTCACGCAGCAGCCGCCAGTCGTCGCCGGTCAGCCGTATGGTCTCCATGGCCGAACGGTAAGTCAGGCGACCGGCGAACCGCCTTCGTTTTTTGGTGGCACCACGATCGTCGCGGTCGCCTTCGTCGCCACCACGGGCGGGTCGAGGACGTCGGCGGCGGACGGACCGCGGTCTGGTGCCGCCCGGCAGAGAACCCGGGCCTCGAACTCGAGGTCGCGGGAGCGGTTGCCGACACGGGTGACCGTCGCGGTCACCTCGACCACGTCACCGGCCTGGATGGGTGCGAGGAACTCGACGCCTGTGTACCCGGCGAGCAGGCTCTCGTCGCCGTCGGTGTGAATGGCGAGGTCGGTCGCCACGTCGCCGAACATGGCCAGCCCGTAGGCGCCGTCCACCAGGTTGCCGCCGTAGTGCGCGTGCGCGTACGGGACATAACGCCGGTGTGTCACCGAGAAACCCACTTCGAGGCTCACGCAGCCACCTTCCTGTTCTCCTTCATCGCGTGCACGAGGTAGCTCGCCACCTCGCCGGGCGTGGTGCCGCGGCCGAAGACCCGGTCCACCCCGAGTTGTCCGGACATCATGGGGTCGAAGCGGGGGCCACCCGCGATCAGCACCGGGCGCCGGTCGCCCATCGCCTCGCGGAACGCCGCCGACATCTCCTGTGTGTTGAGGATGTGCGCGTCGCGCTGGGTGACGACCTGGGACACCAGCACCGCGTCGGCCTTCTCCGCGCGAGCACGTTTCACCAGCTCCGGGACGGTGACCTGGGCACCGAGGTTGACCACCTTCAGCTCGCGGTAGTACTCGAGCCCCTTCTCCCCCGCGAAGCCCTTGATGTTGAGGATCGCGTCGATGCCGACCGTGTGCGCGTCGGTGCCGATGCAGCCGCCGACCACGACCAGCTTGCGCCGCAACAACTTCCGCACCTCGCCGTTGACCTCCGACGGCGACAGCAGCGGGTACTCGCGCTCGACGACGGTGATCGCGTCGAGGTCGACCAGGTGGCACACGGAGCCGTAGACCACGAAGAAGGTGAACGCGTCCCCGATGCCGTGCGAGTGCACGACCATCGCCGGGTCGATGCCCATCTTCTTCGCGAGCTGCATGGCCGCGCCCTCAGCCTTCGGGCCGGGTGGCATCGGCAGGGTGAACGACGTCTGCACC
The DNA here is from genome assembly GCF_044466355.1 of Actinophytocola sp. NPDC049390. Classification (NCBI taxonomy): domain Bacteria; kingdom Bacillati; phylum Actinomycetota; class Actinomycetes; order Pseudonocardiales; family Pseudonocardiaceae; genus Actinophytocola; species Actinophytocola sp. NPDC049390. The sequence goes on along the minus strand of NZ_JBITMQ010000001.1, from coordinate 552,914 downwards.
ATGCCGTCGCCGGTGGTGTCACCATACGGTCGTATCGAACTCATTTGGTCTCCCCCGACTCCAGCAGGTCCGACGCGGGGTTGCGGTAGCCGTCGGCCTTCTCGACCACCCCGTCGGTGCCCTTCCCCTTGTCCGGCGGGCGTTTCATCAGCCCGAACGTGCCGTCGGCGATCGCGTTGAGCAGCCCGTCGTCGACGATCCGCCCCAGCAGGTCGACCGCCTCTCCGAGCACCTGGTGCGCGCGCTTGACGATGAAGCCGCCGGGTGCGGGGTGGAAGTCCTCGCTCAGGCCCGCGGCCGCGTTGAGCACGTACCGGACGTTCCGCAGCGCGAGGTCGCGGTCGGACAGGAACGGCGTCACCACGGCCTCGGTCATCATGCCCACCAGCAGGATCGACTGTCCGGTCAGCACGCCCGCGAGGTTGAAGAACCCGTCCAGGAGGTAGCCGTTGAACACGTCGCCGGTCATGTGCTTGGTGGGCGGCATCCACTTCAGCGGCGCGTCCGGGAACAGCTCGCGGGCCAGCAACGCGTGGGCCAGCTCCAGGCGGAACGAGTCCGGCACCGCCGGGTTGATCTCGAAGGCGTGGCCGAGGCCGAGCAGCTCGTCCGGCAGGCCCGCCTCGTGCGCGAAGTGCTCGTTGAGCAGCTGCGACACGGTGACCGTGTGCGCGGCGTCGACCGCGTCGGCGGTGGTGAGGTAGTTGTCCTCGCCGGTGTTGATGATGATCCCGGCGCGGGCGTGGACCTGGCGGGAGAAGCGCTGGTCGACGAACGTGCGGATCGGGTTGATGTCGCGGAACAGGATGCCGTACATCGAGTCGTTGAGCATCATGTCGAGGCGCTGCAGGCCGCCGAGCACGGCGATCTCCGGCATGCACAGGCCTGAGGCGTAGTTCGTGACGCGGATGTAGCGGCCGACCTCCCTGGACACGTCGTCCATGGCGGCACGCATGATCCGGAAGTTCTCCTGCGTGGCGTAGGTGCCCGCGAAGCCGTGGTGTGTGGCGCCTTCCGGCACGTAGTCCAGGAGTGACTGCCCGGTCGAGCGGATGACGGCGATGATGTCCGCGCCCGCGCGGGCGGCGTTGGCGGCCTGCACGACGTCCTCGTCGATGTCGCCGGTCGCGACGATGAGGTAGATCCACGGCCGCTGCGGCGGGTTGCCGTACCTGGCGACGAGCCGGTCACGCTGGGCGCGATTCCGGTCAACCGTACGGATTCCCTTGGCGATCGCGACCCGGCCTGCCTTCGCGGCGCGTTCGGCGTCGCGGCCTTCGGGGATCGTGTACTTGATCTGCCCGGCCGCGGTGGCCTCCGCCAGCTCGGTGAGCGAGCCCAGGTCGTGCTCGCGGAGCGCGTGGAAGGCGGGCAGGACGACGCCGTGCTCGAGGCCGCAGTGTTCGCGGACGGTGTCGACGACGCGGTTCACCCACGGCACGTCGCCCGCTCTGTGGGTGGAGTCCGCGCCGGTGATGCCCGCGAGGCGCAGGGTCGCCCGCTCGACGGCGACCGTCGTGTGTGCTTTGGCGATACGCACGACTGGTTCCGCGGCGCGCGCGGCCAGCCGCCGCGCGGTCGCGACGACGTCGGGGTCCAGGTCCAGCAGAGGCATCAGCGCGCTCCGTAGATGGTCGTTCCATTGAGGACAGTACGCAGGCATCGCGGTGACGTGCGCGGTGCGCCGTCCCACACCGCGAACGTGGCCGGGGCACCGACTGCCAGGCGGCCGCCGGTCGTGCGCGCCGCGCGCCAGCCGCCCTCGGTGTGGGCGGCGAACGCCTGCTCCCAGGTCAGGGCCGAGCCCCGGGTCTTGTGCTCGACGGCCGCGCGGACGGTGGCCCACGGGTCGACCGCGGTGACCGGCGCGTCGGAGCCGAACGCGAGTGTCACGCCGCGGGCGGCGAGCGTCGCGAACGGGTTCAACGCCGCCGCGCGGTCGCCGAGCCGTTGCGCGTACATGCCGTCCTGGCCGCCCCAGTACGCGTCGAACAGCGGCTGCACCGACGCGATCACCCCCAGCCTGGCCAGCTCGTCGACCTGCTCGTCGGTGACCATCTCCAGGTGCTCGAGCCGGTGCCCGGCCGCGGCGAGCACCTCCTCCCCCACCACTTTCTCCGCGAGCCGGAACCCGGCCACCACCTCGGTCACCGCGGCGTCGCCGATCACGTGGAAACCGGCCTGGCGACCGGCTTCCGTGCAGGCGACCACGTGGTCGGCGATCTGCCGTGCGCTCAGGTAGCGGGCGCCGGTCGTGTCCGGGGCGTCGGTGTACGGGGCGTGGAGTGCCGCCGTGCGGGACCCGAACGCGCCGTCGACGAACAGGTCCCCGGCCTGTCCCAGGACACCGGGTACTGGCTCGCCGAGCGCACCCCAGTAGCCGATGACCTGTGGCAGGTCACCTGACCTGGCAAGGAGATCGGCCAGGTCGTCGGCACCCGAGATGTCGGGGCCCGCGCACTCGTGCACGCACGCGATGCCCATCGACGCGGCGTGCCGCAGGAACGCCAGCTGCGCGTCCTCTCGCTGCGCCGGGGTGATCGACCCGAGGGCCGCGCGGCGCACGTGGTGGTGGGCGTCCTGGGCGAGCGGGCCGTCGACCGACCAGCCCGCCGCACCCCGCGCACCGGGTGCGAGGTCGACGAGTGCGGACGACGCCAGCGCCGAGTGCACGTCGATCCGCGACAGGTACACGGCCGCACCACCCGCCACCGCGTCCAGCTCGGCACGGGTGGGTGGGCGGTTCTCCGGCCAGCGGGTCTCGTCCCAGCCGTGTCCCCACAGCAACACACCGGTATCGGCACGGTCCCGGACCGCGTCGAGCAGGTCGGACAGCGACTCGGTGCCGGTCAGGACCAGGCCGGTGCGAAGCAGGCCCGCCGACGTGGCGTGGACGTGGGCGTCCACGAACGCGGGCGTGACGGAGGCGCCCGCCAGGTCAACCGTGTCGGCGGCCTGTCCCGGGTAGTCCGTGCCGAGCCAGGTCACCTGACCTGCGTCGACGGCCAGCGCGGTGGCACCGCCGTCGAGGCGCCCGTTCGAGTACAGGGTCGTCATGTCGAAGCAGTGTGCCGTTCCCGTGCCTCGAACAGCTCGCGCACGCCTGGCGTTTCGCGGAACAGGTCGAGGGCGAACCGCGCGTGCCCCGGCACGTAGCCGTTGCCGATCAGCATGCGGACGTCCGCCGCGAGCCCCTCGGCGCCGAGCGCGGCCGCCGAGAACGACGTGGCCATCGAGAAGAACACGATCGTGCCGCCGTCCGCGGTCGCCAGCACGGCGCCGTGCTCGCAGCCCGGCACGTCGACGCACACGATCGTCGTGTCGACCCGTTCGCCGACCGCCTCGGCCACGGCCACCGGGTTCCGTGCGTCGGCGACCACGATCTCGTCGGCGAGCCCGGCCGCACGTACCGCGTCGGCCTCGCCTTCGGTCGGCACGAGCGCGACGAGCCTGCCCGCGCCTGCCCCGCGGGCCGCCGCCAGCGACAGGCTGCCGGACTTCCCGCCACCACCGAGAACCAGTACAGATGACCCGGAACCGGCTTCACGCACCACGCGGTCGGTCAGCGCGGGTGCGCCGCACACGTCCAGCACGGACAGCGACAGCTCGTCCGGCAGGTCCGGCGGCAGCACCGCGGCGATCGACCGCCCGAACAGGACCGCTGTGCCCCGGCACGGCACCTGCTCGCTGTCCCCCGACCAGTCGGCGAGCCCGTCGGTGATCCGCAGCGGCGTGAGCGTCAGCGACACGAGCGTCGCGATCCGGTCGCCGACCTTCAGGCCGAGCGGCGACTCCGGACCGACCTCGCGGACCGTGCCGAGCAGCATCCCGCCGGAACCGGTCACCGGGTTGTGCATCTTCCCGCGCTGCTCGATGATCCCCGCCACCGCGCCGCGCACCGCCTCCGGCGATCCGTGCTCCTCCCGTAACTGACGGTAGGAGGCCGCGTCCAGGTTCAGGCGCTCGACATCCACCAGAACTTCATCCGGCCACGAGCCAGGCTCGGTCGACAGTCGCCACGCTTGCTGCGGCAGGACACCGGCGGGCTCGACCACGCGGTGCAGTCCGTACGGAGACGACACGCACGACCTCCTTCCGTAGGATTTGCGTCTGTACTACGTTCTGGCAGCATATCTTTACGTCAACCTAGCGACCAGGAGGACGGATGACGGCAGTGCATGACGCGGTCACCGCCGCCACGACGGTCTCCGACGCAGTGGAGGAGACCGGGCGGCAACCGTACGAGTACGTCCGACGAGAGCTGGTCGAGCCTGACTGGCGCCGGTTCCCGGGCTGGAAACACGTCACCGAGGCGCAGTGGCGCGACGCGCAGTGGCAGCGCGTGCACTGCGTGAAGAACATCAAGCAGCTACGCGCCGTGATGGGCGATCTACTGTCCGAGGCCTTCTACGAGGACCTGGCAGGGGACCAGGAGCGGCTCGCCACGATGTCGATGCTGCTGCCCCCGCAGATGCTGAACACGATGGCGCCGACAGCGACCGCCGGCGACATCACCAAGGAGTTCCTCGCGGATCCGATCCGCCGGTACATGATGCCGGTGGCCGGCGACCGTGACCCGGTGTGGCCGAACCACCCGCACTCGTCACGCGACTCGCTGCACGAGGCGGAGATGTGGGTCGTCGAGGGGTTGACCCACCGCTATCCGACCAAGGTGCTGGCCGAGCTGCTGTCGACGTGCCCGCAGTACTGCGGGCACTGCACGCGGATGGACCTGGTCGGCAACTCGACCCCGTCGGTGGACAAGCACAAGCTGGCCCTCAAGCCGGTCGACCGCCAGGACCAGATGATCGACTACCTGAAGAAGACCCCGGGCGTGCGCGACGTGGTGGTCTCGGGTGGCGACGTGGCGAACGTGCCGTGGCACCAGCTCGAGTCGTTCCTCATGCGGCTGCTGGACATCGAGACGGTGCGGGACATCCGACTCGCCACCAAGGCGCTGGCCGGGATGCCGCAGCACTGGCTGCAGCCGAAGGTCGTCGAGGGTCTGGAGCGGGTCGGGCGCACCGCGCACCGGCGCGGCGTCAACCTGGCGATACACACGCACGTCAACCACGTGCAGTCGGTGACCCCGCTCGTCGCGGAGGCCGCCCGCACGGCGCTCGACGTGGGTGTGCGCGACGTCCGCAACCAGGGCGTGCTGATGCGGGGCGTCAACGCGACCCCGGACGACCTGCTCGACCTGTGCTTCGCGCTGCAGGGCGAGGCGAACATCCTGCCCTACTACTTCTACATGTGCGACATGATCCCGAACGCCGAGCACTGGCGCGTCGCCGTGTGGGAGGCGCAGGCACTGCAGCACGCGATCATGGGGTACCTTCCCGGCTACGCGACGCCGCGCATCATCTGCGACGTGCCCTACGTCGGGAAGCGCTGGGTGCACCAGCTGGCGGAGTACGACCGCGAGCGTGGCGTCTCGTACTGGACCAAGAACTACCGCACGGGCATCGAACGGCAGGACGCCGACGCCCTGTCGCGCCGCTACCCGTACTACGACCCGATCGCCACGCTGCCGGAGTCGGGGCAGAAGTGGTGGCGCGACTACGGATCAGTTCAGAACAGCTCGGCCGGCTCGGAGGCCTGAACGGTGATGCGCCCGGCGTGCGCAGGGGCGACGCCGGGCGCATCGTCCGTGGTCAGTTGAACTGGTCGGGGTCCGGGCCGGTGCGCAGGCCGCGCTCCAGACCGGACAGCGCCGCGACGTCGTCGTCGGCCAGTTCGAAGCCGAAGACGTCGAGGTTCTCCGCGATCCGGGACGGGGTGACCGACTTCGGGATCACGACGTTCCCGAGCTGCAGGTGCCAGCGGAGCACGACCTGCGCGGCGGTACGGTCGTATTTCTTCGCGAGCGACGTGACCACGTCGTCGGCGAGGAGGTCGCCGCCCTTGGCGAGCGGGCTCCACGCCTCGGTCACGATGCCGTGCTCGGCGTCGGCGGCATGGACCGCCTCGTTGGTGAGGTACGGGTGCAGCTCGACCTGGTTCACCGCGGGTACGGTGCCGGTCTCGTCGACCAGTCGCCGCAGGTGTTCCGGCTGGAAGTTCGAGACGCCGATGGCGCGCACGCGGCCGTCGGCCAGCAGCTTCTCGAACGCGCGCCACGTGTCGACGTACCTGTCGCGCTTCGGCGTCGGCCAGTGGATCAGGTACAGGTCCAGGTACTCCAGGCCGAGCCGGGACAGGGACGCGTCGAACGCGCGCAGCGCCGAGTCGTAGCCCTGGTCGCTGTTCCACAGCTTGGTGGTGACGAACAGTTCGTCGCGCGCGACGCCGGACTTGGCGAGGGCAGCGGCGACGCCCTCCTCGTTGCCGTAGATCGTCGCGGTGTCGATGCTGCGGTACCCGGCCCCGAGCGCTGCGGTCACGGCCGCCTCGGTCTCGTCGTTCGGGACCTGGAACACGCCGAAGCCCAGCTGGGGCATCTCGACGCCGTTGTTCAGCGTGATGTTCGGGACTGTCATGTCTCTCCTCGTCAAGGGATGATCGTGGGCGCGACGCCGCCATCGGCCCGCAGTGCGGCGCCGGTGGTCGACGACGCCAGGTCGGAGGCCACGTAGGTGATCATGTTGGCGATCTCCTGCGGCCGGATGAGGCGCCCGAGCAGCGACGTCGGCCGCTCCCGCGCCATGAACCGGCGCTCGGCCTCCTCGAACGGCACGTCGGCGCCGATGCGGTCGCGGACGAACTCCTCGACGCCTGGCGTGAGCGTCGGGCCGGGCATGACCGTGTTCACGGTGACGCCGGTGCCCTTCAGTTCCTGCGCCATACCGCGCGAGACGGAGATCTGCGCGGTCTTCGTCATGCCGTAGTGCACCATCTCGGTCGGGATGAACACGGCCGACTCGGAGCTCACGAAAACCACCCGGCCCCAGCCGCGCCCGGCCATCCTGGGCGCGTAGTGCCGCGCGAGGCGGACCCCGGACAGGACGTTGACCTCGAAGAACCGCTGCCACTCCGCGTCCGGGATCTCGAAGACCGGGGTCGCGGAGAAGATGCCGGCGTTGTTGACCAGGACGTCGACGTCGGGCACCTCGGCGATCAGGGCGTTCGCACCCTCGGCCGTGCCGACGTCCGCGGCGACGCCGGTGATCCGGTCCGATCCGGTCTCCGCGCGCAGTGCCTCGACCGTCGCGTCGACGCGGTCCTTGCCCCGGCCGTTGACCACCACCGCCGCGCCGGCACGCGCGAGGGTCGCCGCGGTGGCCTGTCCGATGCCCGAGGTGGAGCCCGTGACCAGGGCCCGCTTCCCGGTGAGGTCGATGTTCATGTTCCTCCAGTACACTTGCAACTACCAGCGTCGACAATAGTTGCACACGCGGGTTATTGCAGGACGAGGAGCGTGAGTCGTTTGTCACTCGATGATGACGCCGCCGAAGCGCGCGCGCAGGGTTGGCGCACGCTCGCGGCCCTGCACGCCCGCATCGAGGACGCGCTCGAGCGCGCGCTGCGCCGCGGGCACGACCTGTCGGTGAGCGAGTACGGCGTGCTGGACGTGCTGGCCAGGCAGGACGGCTGGCACATGCGCATGACCCAGCTTTCCAATGCGGTCGTATTGAGTCAGTCCGCGACGACCCGGCTCGTCACGAGGCTCGAGGACCGCGGCCTGCTGCAGCGGTACCTGTGCCCGACCGACCGCCGCGGCATCTACACCGAGGTGACGCCCGCCGGGCACGACCTGCTGGCCGCGGCCCGGCCGACCCACGACGCGACGGTGTCGGCGGCGCTCGACGACGCCGGGCAGGTGCCGGAACTGGCGCCGCTCGTGCGGGCGCTGGACCGCCTCGGCGTCGCTGGTTGACCGTGACGCGGCGTCGTGTGCCACCGCGGCTTTGAGATGATCACCGCGTGGCGGTCGAGTTCGGGTTCGAGCAGGAGCTGGTACGGGCGCTGCTGATCGAACAGCACCCGGACCTCGCGGACCTCGAGCTCAGGGACGTCGCGGGTGGTTGGGACAACCAGCAGTGGCGCCTCGGGACGGAGCTGGCCGTCCGCATGCCGCGCACCGAGCGGGCCCCGGCCCTGCTGCGCACCGAGCAGAAGTGGCTACCCGCCCTGGCCGAACGCCTGCCGTTGCCGACGCCCACCCCGGTGCGCGTCGGCGAACCGTCGGCCCTGTTCGAGCACACCTGGACGATCACACGCTGGGTCGAGGGCGAGCCCGCCGACCGCGCACCGATCACCCGCGCCGACGCCGCCGACACCCTCGCGGGTTTCCTCACGGCACTGCACCGGCGGGCACCGGCGGACGCGCCGACGAGCCCCACACGCGGCATCCCGCTGGCCGGGTTGCGCGACGGTTTCAGCAGCGCGTTGCACGTCGTGGCCGACGACGCGAGCGCCGATGCCGCGCGAGAGACCTGGGAGAAGGCCGTCGCGGCGCCCGCGTGGCACGGACCGCCGACCTGGCTGCACGGCGATCTGCACCCCGCGAACGTGGTCACGCGGGGCGGTGCCCTCGCCGGGGTGATCGACTTCGGCGACATGTGCGCAGGTGATCCCGCCACCGACCTGTCCGCGGCCTGGATCCTGCTGCCCGCCGGGACGGCGCGCCGGTTCTTCGAGACCTGCACGGACGTGGACGAGGCCACCATCGCACGGGCGCGGGGCTGGGCCGTCCTGCGCGCCCTGCACCTGATCAGCATCGGGCGCAACGGCAGGCTCGGTCTCCCCGGCGGCAAACCGACGTGGGAACCGGCGGGCCGGGCCGCGTTGGCACGGGCGTTGGCCGTGGACTGACCGCGCGGGAACTACGGTCCTTTTGGCGGCTGCGCGCGGCGCCGGTGCTCGGGAACAATCCCCGCGAGGTTGACCCTGCGCATCCCCCGAGGAGTCCCCGCGTGAACCGAAGAAGGACGTTCGCGGCGTTGGCGACGACGCTGCTCGCCACGACCGCGATCGGCGTCGGCACGGTCGCGCCGGCCCAGGCGGCCACCGCCGACCTCGCCGACCAGCTCGCCGCCATCCCCGGCATGACCGTCTCCGAACAGCCGCCGCCCGCCGCTGGCTACCGGTTCTTCTTCCTCACCTACCGGCAGCCGGTCGACCACACGAAGCCGGGCGGCCCCACGTTCGACCAGCGGCTCCAGCTGCTGCACCGCGACGTGAGCCGCCCGATGATCCTCCACACGACCGGCTACAACATGCCGGAGTTCGCGTTCCGCAGCGAACCCGCGCAGCTCGTCGACGGCAACCAGATCTCCGTCGAGCAGCGGTTCTTCTCCCCGTCGCGGCCCAACCCGGCCGACTGGAGCAAGCTGACCATCCGGCAGGCGGCGACCGACCACCACCGCATCACGCAGGCGCTGAAGACGATCTACTCGGCGAAGTGGCTGTCCACCGGCGCCAGCAAGGGCGGCATGACCTCGGTCTACCACCGCCGCTTCTACCCGGGGGACGTCGACGGCGTGGTCGCGTACGTCGCGCCCAACGACACGAACAACCGCGAGGACAGCGCGTACGACGAGTTCCTCGACTCGGTCGGCAGCACCCCGGCGTGCCGGACCGCCCTGAAGACCCTGCAGGACGAGGCGCTCTCGCGGCGCACCGACATGGTGAACCGGTACGACGCGCTCGCCGCCGAGCAGGACCTGCACTTCGACGCGGTCTTCGGGTCGACGGACAAGGCGTTCGAGATGGCGGTGCTCGACACCGAGTGGGCGTTCTGGCAGTACAACAGCGAGGCGAACTGCCAGGTGCCCGGCCGGGACGCGAGCAGCGACGAGATCTTCGCGTTCATCGACCGGATCGCGGGCTTCGCGTTCTACTCGGACGAGCAGATCCTGGGCTACGCGCCCTACTTCTACCAGGCGGCGACGCAGCTCGGCTGGCCGCAGCCGAAGTTCCGGTACCTGCGGGACGGGCTGCACTACCCGGCGCTGTACCAGGCGAACTCCAGCCTGCCCGCCGAGCTGCACTCGCGGCACGACGCGTGGCCGATGATCGACGTCGACCACTGGGTCACCAAGACGGCGAGCCAGATGTTGTTCGTTTACGGGTCAAACGACCCGTGGGGCGCGGAACCGTTCCACCCCAGTGACAAGGATTCCTACACCTACACCGCTCCCGGGGCGAACCACGGCGCGAACATCGCCCGTCTGGCCCCGGCGGACGCGGCCGCTGCGCGGGCGACCGTGCTGCGGTGGGCCGGGGTGTCGGCGCGGACCGCACAACAGCGGTCGGCCGCGACCTCGGTGCTGGACTCCCGCAACCCGGACCTGGAGCGCAGGCCCCTCTAGCGAGATGTCCTGGCCGCCCCCTGTCGTTGATCAGGGGGCGGCCTCCCTCCCTAGACTGGGTGGCGATGCGACCCTCGGGATGGCTTGTCCTCTTCCTCGTTCTCGTCGTGGTCACGTTCGGGCTGACCGGTGACCACCGGTTCCCCGCGCCGCGTCCCCTGCCTGGTCCGCCGGAGGACGCGCCCAGGGTGATCGTCGCGATGGGCGACAGCACGATCTCCGGCGAGGGCGCGGGCGACTACGAAACCGGCACCAACGGGGAGAAGGGCAACTGGTGCCACCGCTCCGCCAACGCGTCGATCTTCCAGGTGCGCGTGCCCGGCGTGGAGAAGGCGTACAACCTGGCCTGTTCCGGCGCACCGTCCGCGCAGGTCGGGCTCGGTGACGTCGAGCAGTACACGGAGATCTCCCAGGCCAAGCAGCTCGCGCGGATCGCGGCACGCAACCGGGTGACGGCGGTCGTCGTGGCATCGGGCGCCAACGACGACCCCGCCTTCTCCCACGTGCTCGACTCGTGTGTCCAGGCGTGGGCCGGACGCGAGCTGCCGTGCAGCCAGTCGGTCGGGCCGCGGTGGGAGCGGCGCGTGGACAAGATGATCCCGAAGCTGACGAACGCGTTGCGGGACATCAGAACCGTGATGCACAACGCCGGCTACCAGCGCGGCGACTACTCGCTGGTCGTGCAGTCGTACGCGGCGCCGGTCGGCACGGACGTCGCCCGCGGTCTGCAGGACCTGTCCGGGTGCCCGTTCCTGTCCGAGGACCTGCGGTGGGTGGAGGAGGAGGCGGTGCCGGTCCTCACCGCCGGGGTGCGGACGGCGGCGCGGAACGTGGACGCGCGGTTCCTCGACCTGTCACGCGCCGGGATCGGCCGGGAGGCGTGCACGTCGGAACGCGACCCGGACAGCGAGTGGTTCCGGCGCCTCGCGGTCGAGTGGAACGACCTGCAACACGACGACCGCGCCACCCACGCACTGCAGGAGTCCTTCCACCCCAACGCGAACGGGCACGAGCAGTTCGGGCAGTGCCTGTCCGAGTTCCTCACGTCCGTCGACCGGGCGGCGGCGTGCCTGCCGGGCCGGGAGGGGAACCTGCACGCGGCCGCCAGCCCCGAATAACGCCGGTCGATCGGCATGTACACCACCGCCGACGCCGACTCCGCCGACATGTTCGGGCAGACCGCGGCCGATCACTGACTCGGACCGGTCCTCGGGGGGTTACGGGTCAGCACCGCGCGAAGGCCCACCACGCCGGTGAAGTGGTGTCCGGTCATGCCCAGCGCCTCGGCCGCGGCGACGTTCGCGGCGTCGTCGTCGACGAACAGGCAGCGTTGCGGCGGGGCGCCCGCCTCCTTCGCGGCCGCCAGGTAGATTCCCGGGTCCGGTTTGGCCACACCGATCCGGGCGCTGTTCACGATCCCGTCCACGTGCCGCCCGAGTCCCAATACGTCCACATCGGACTCCAGGCGGGTGGTCGCGTTGGTGACCAGCACGACCGGGGCGCCCGCCAGGGCGAGCACGGCCGCGACCTCCTCGTCGACGCTGCCGGTGCCGCGCGACCACGCGGCCACGAGTTCCGCCGCCGTCGCGGTGTGCGTGCGGAGGTCGTCGGCGATCGCGGCGCGCCACGCCTCGTCGGTGCACTGGCCGGTGATCGCGGGCAGGAGCCGGTGCGGGGCGAACGCCGCCGCCGCGAGGGTGCCGGGCCGCACGCCGTGCTCCCGTTCCAAGTCAGCCGTATCGGGCCATTGGCGCAGCACCCCGTCGAGGTCGCAGAGAACGGCGTCGAAGGTCACAGCGCGTGCCCGCCCGCGACCTGCAGCACCTGACCGGTGATCCACCTGGCCTGGCGCGACGCGAGGAAGACGACGGCGTCCGCGATGTCCTCGGGGTCACCCGGACGGCCGAGCGGGACGATCGCCCGGACCTGTTCGACCAGCTCGTCGGTCATCCACCCGGTCTGCACCGGGCCCGGCGCCACCGCGTTGACGCGGATGCCGCGCGGGCCGAGGTCCAGCGCGGCGGCGCGGGTGAACGCCTCGAGCGCGGCCTTGGACGTGCCGTAGCCGAGCTGGCCGGAGAACGCGCGGGCCGCGTCGGTGGAGATGTTGACGACGCACGGTGGTGGGTCGCCCGCCCGCCGCGCCAGCTCCGCGGTGAGGAGCGCGGGCGCGATCGCGTTGACGCGGTAGTGGCGTTCGAGGCCACCCGCGGTGAGCGCGTCGACGGTGTCCGGGCTCTCGCAGTGCGCCGCGTTGTTGACCAGGACGTCGACCGGTCCCGCCGCGTCGAACAACGTCGCGGCGGCGTCCGGTGCCGCGAGGTCGGCGCTGACCGCGACGCCGCCCAGCTCCGCCGCCAGCGCGGTCGCGCCACCGGGCACCGCGTGCTCCCAGCTGACCCCGTCGGGCGCGCTGGGCTGTTCGGCGAGGTAGTGGACGACGACGCGGGCGCCCTCGCGCGCGAACGCGCGGCTGATCGCCGCGCCGATACCGCCCGCTCCCCCGGTCACCAGCACGGTCCGTCCCGCGAGTCCCGCATCGACCATGGTCGGAGATCATGCCGGACGCTCATGACTCCCCCTCGCAGGCTCCGGGGTGCCGCTCGCGGTCGCCCTGTGTTCGATGATTCGCTCCGCAAGCTCCGCTCATCGGCGGTTCACCCGGGATTCGCCGCTGTGGCCTACCGTGTCGGCACCCCGAGACCATGGAGGTTGTCCCTTGCGGCGTCCCCTGATTCTCCTGCTGGCCGTCCTCGGCCTCGTCGCCGGCGCCGTGCCCGCGACCGCGACACCCACGCACGACCGGGTCCGCCCGCTGGCGCAGGCCCACGCGCACAACGACTACGAGCACGCACGTCCCCTGTTCGACGCGCTCGACGAGGGCTTCACGAGCGTGGAGGCCGACATCTACCTGGTCGGCGGCGAGCTGCTCGTCGCGCACGACCCGGAGGACCTCGACCCGGCCCGCACGCTGACCGCGCTGTACCTGGAACCGTTGCGGGAGCGGGTGATCGCCAACCATGGCGGTGTCTTCCGCGGCTACCGCGACTTCCAGCTGCTGATCGACATCAAGACCGAGGGCGAGTCGACCTACGCCGCGCTCGACGCGCTGCTGCGGGAGCCGCGCTACGCGTTCCTGTGGACCAGCTACCGGTACGGCCACGTCCGCACCCGCGCGGTCACCGCGGTGGTGTCCGGCAACCGGCCGCGCGCGACGATGGCGGCACAGCCCACCCGGGTCGCGTTCTATGACGGTCGTATTGCCAACCAGTCGGACCTGGGCCCCGGCTCGGACGCGCGCCTGACGCCGCTGGTGTCGGACAACTGGACGAACCTGTTCTCGTGGCGGGGTGTCGGTGCGATGCCCGCCGCCGAGCAGGCGAAGCTGCGGGACATCGTGCGGACCGCGCACCGAGCGGGTCAGCGGGTCCGGTTCTGGGCCACCCCGGACGCGCCCGGCGCGGAGCGCGACGCGATCTGGCGTGAGCTGGTCGCGGCGGACGTGGACCACATCAACACGGATGACCTGAAGGGCCTCGCGGACTTCCTGGGCAAGTAGTCAGCTCTCGGCGGCCTTCCGCGCCCGGAAGGCCGCCGCCTTCACGCGGTTCTGGCACGCGGTGGAGCAGAAGCGCCGCGTGCCGTTCCGCGAGACGTCGACGTACACCCGGTCGCACGCGGGCGCGTTGCAGAGCCCGAGCCGGTCGATGGCCGGGTTGCCCAGCACGATCGCGAGCCCGGTGGCCATGGGCGCCGCCCAGCTGACCGGCCACGACGCGTCGGCGCTGTGGAAGTGCAGGTGCCACGGCTCGTCGTCGTGCCGCGACAGCGTGGGCACCGCGTTCACCTCGCGCATGATCGTGTTCAGCTCGACGCACGCCGCGTCCACGTCGCCGCTGTCGACGAGCTCCACCACGAAGCGCAGCCGCCCCGCCCATGCGGCCAGCTCCACCGCGTCCGCGGGCGTTGGCGAGTCAGGTGTACGGGAAGCCGGGACCGCGTCGCGGACCGCGGCCGTCAGCGCGTCGCCCTCCGGTGCGTGGAACGGGCGGCCGTGCCGTTCGCCGGGCGTGACGTCGTTGATCAACTTCACCGCATACCCGACCACGTCGCTTGTGTGACTGTCGAACTCCACTTGACCAGTTACTCCTGTTCGGGTTAGCGTCACTGTCGTCAAGCTTAACGCCAGTTACGGAGGAATCATGCGGCAAACGGTGCAGAGCGCGGTGGCGACCCGGTGGCTCGAGCGGTGGGACGCACAGCAGGAACGCTACGTGCCCGACCGCGAGGAGCGGTTCCGCGTGGTCATCGACGTGGTCACCGCGGCGGCCGGGGACGGGCCCGCCACGGTGGTGGACCTCGGGTGCGGCCCCGGCTCGCTGTCCCAGCGGCTGGCCGACGCGCTGCCGGAGGTCCAGGTGGTCGGCGTGGACGCCGACCCGCTGCTGCTGGGGCTCGGCCGCGCGAACACCAACCCGCGCGTGCGGCTGATCGAGGCGAACCTCGCCGACCCCGGCTGGACCGACGCGACCGGCCTGCCCGGGCCGTGGGACGCGGCGGTGTCGAGCACGGCGCTGCACTGGCTGTCGCCGGACGATCTGGGTCAGCTGTACCGCGTCCTGGCGCGGAACCTGCGGCCCGGCGGGGTATTCGTCAACGCCGACAACATGGGGCTCGGCCAGCCCGCCCTGGACGGCATCGCCGACGCCGTCCGCCGTGCCCGCACACGCCGCGTCGGCACGCAGGACAACGAGGAGTGGTCCGCGTGGTGGCAGGCGCTGCGCGCCGACGACGAGCTGGCGCCGCTGATCGACGCCCGCTCGAACGCGGCCATCGCGCACAGCGGCGAGAACGGGCTCACCGTGTGGCAGCACGCGGAGCTGCTGCGGCAGGCCGGGTTCGCCGAGGCGGGCCCGGTGTGGCAGTTCGGCGACGACCATGTCCTGGTGGCGGTCCGCTAGCGCGGGTCACTGCCTACAGCGCGGGCGAACGGCCCTCGTAGGGGGTCGAGAGCACGACCGTGGTCCGGGTGGAGACCTTCGCGGCCTCGCGGATCTGCCGCAGCAGGTCCTCGAGCGCGGCCGGGGAGGCCACCCGGACCAGCAGGATGTACGACTCGTCGCCCGCCACCGAGTAGCACGCCTCGATCTCGCGGATGTGCTCCAGCCGCGTCGGGTAGTCGTCCGGGGCGGCCGGGTCGATCGGGGTCAGCGAGATGAACGCGGTGAGCGGCAGCCCGATCACCTCGGCGTCGAGCTGGGCGTGGTAGCCGCGGATCACGCCGCGCTGCTCGAGCCGCCGCACCCGCTGGTGCACGGCGGAGACGGACAGCCCGACCCGCTCCGCCAGGTCCGTGAAGCTGCACCGGCCGTCCTCGGCCAGCTCGCGCGCGATCGCCTGGTCGATCGGCTCCAGCTCGGACGCGGTCATCGGACGGGCAGCGACACGAGGTCGTGCGGGCGGGTGTTGAGCGGCTCGACGCCGTCCTCGGTGACCACCACGATGTCCTCGATCCGCGCGCCCCACCGGCCCGCCTGGTAGATGCCCGGCTCGACCGAGAACGCCATGCCCGGTTCGAGGAGCAGGTCGTTGCCGCCCACGATGTACGGGTGCTCGTGCACGTCGAGCCCGATGCCGTGGCCGGTGCGGTGGATGAAGTACTCGCCGAACCCGGCGGCGGCGATCACGTCGCGGGCGGCCGCGTCGACGTCCTGCGCCGGGATGCCCGGGCGGACCGCGTCGACCGCCGCCTGCTGCGCCTCCTGCAGCACCGCGTAGGTCTTCAGTACGTCGGTATCGCGTGGCTCGCCCATGACGTACGTGCGGGTGCTGTCCGAGCAGTAGCCGGACGGGACCGGGCCGCCGATGTCGATCACCACGACGTCGCCCGCCTCGATCACCCGGTCGGACACCCCGTGGTGCGGGCTCGCGCCGTTCGGGCCGGAGCCGACGATCACGAACTCGGCGACCGTGTGGCCCTCCTCGACGATGGCGGCCGCGATGTCCGCGCCGACCTCGGATTCGGTACGACCGACTCGCAGGAACTCCGCCATGCGGGCGTGCACGCGGTCGATCGCGGCACCCGCCGCCCGCAGCTCGGCGATCTCCTCGGCGTCCTTGCGCATCCGCAGCTCACGCACGATCGACCCGGCCAGCACCTGCTCGGCGTCCGGCAGCGCGGACCGCAGGCCGAGCACGTGCATCGCCACCATCACGTCGCCGACCGCCACCTTCCCGGGGTTGCCGACCAGCGACGCGACCAGCCCGTACGGGTCCTCCCCGTCGACCCACGTCGCGACCTGGATCCCGAGGTCGCGAAGCGGCACGGGGTCGTAGCCGGGCGCCTCCAGCTTCGGCACCACCAGTGTCGGCGCGCCGTCGGCCGGCACGACGAGGCACGTCAGGCGCTCGAACGAGCTGCCACTCGCGCCGAGGAGGTACCGCAGGTCCGAACCGGGCGCCATGAGCAGGGCGGCCACCCCGGCGCTCGCGGCAGCGGCGGCCGCGCGGTCGAGCCGCTTCGACAGTGCCGCGGGGTTGATCGCGGAGACGGTGGTCGACATGTCGGAAAGCCTAGCCCTCGACCCGCGAAACGGGCCTCAGCACGGTGTGCGCGCCGTGTCAGGCCGGTCTCAGCCGCATATCAGCGCACCGGCGCATCGTCGGCGACGACCGCGGGACGGACCACGTCCCGGCCATTTCATCCCGAGGGGGAACCACGATGGACAACGCGGTGCTGGCCGAAGGGCTGGCCAGGCGGTTCGGTGAGACGACGGCGCTCGCGGGCGTCGACCTCGCGGCGCGCACCGGCAGCGTGCTCGGCATCCTGGGCCCGAACGGCGCGGGCAAGACGACCGCCGTGCGCGTTCTCGCCACCCTGCTCGCCCCAGACTCCGGGCACGCGGCCGTGTGCGGGCACGACGTCGTCCGCGACGCGCACCGCGTGCGGCAGCTCGTCGGGCTGACCGGGCAGTACGCCTCGGTCGACGAGATGCTCACCGGTTTCGAGAACCTCCTGCTCATCGGCAGGCTGCTGGGCCAGTCGCGGGCCGAGGCGAAGGCGAACGCCGGGGACCTGCTCACGCGGTTCGACCTCAGCGACGCCGCGGGCCGCGCGGTGAAGACGTACTCCGGTGGCATGCGGCGGCGGCTGGACCTGGCGGCGAGCCTGATCGGCAGGCCGCGCGTGCTGTTCCTGGACGAGCCGACGACCGGGCTGGACCCGCGCAGCCGCCTCGGTCTGTGGCGGATGGTGCGCGACCTCGTCGCCGACGGCGTCACCGTGCTGCTGACCACGCAGTACCTGGACGAGGCCGACCAGCTGGCGGACGAGATCGCGGTCATCGACCACGGCCGGGTCATCGCCACCGGCACGCCCGCCGAGCTGAAGGCGCGCACCGGCGCGCAGCCGCTCGTGGTGCGCCCGTCGGAGCCCGCCCACCTGCCGGTCGTGACCGCGATCGTGCGGGAGCTGACCGGGGTGGTGCCGGCGGTCGAGGACACGACCGTGACGGCCACCGTCACCGATCCGGCGCTGCTGCCCGCCGTGGTCCGCAGGCTCGACGACGCCCGGGTGACCGTGGCCGAGCTGGCGCTGCGGGACGCGAGCCTGGACGAGGTGTTCCTGAGCCTCACCGGGCACCGCGCGGAGGAGAGCACCGATACACCTGACCTGGAAAGGACCCCGGCATGACCGCCGCCGTCGTCGCTCTGCCGCCGAGGGTGCGGCCGGCGGAAGGTCTCCGCCAGAGCGTGTCGCTGTCGTGGCGCACGCTGGTGCAGATCAAGCACAACCCCATGGAGCTGATCGACTTCAGCATCCAGCCGATCATGTTCCTGCTGCTGTTCACGTACGTGTTCGGCGGCGCGATCGCCGGCTCGACCGGCGACTACCTGACCTTCGCGCTGCCCGGGATCATCGTGCAGAACGCGTTGTTCGGCACCATGAACACCGGGCTCGGCCTGAACAACGACCTGACGAAGGGCGTGTTCGACCGGCTGCGTTCGCTGCCGATCGCCCGGTGGGCGCCGCTCACCGGGCGGATCGTGGCGGACACCGTGAAGCAGGCGTGGGCGATGGCGCTGCTGCTCGGACTCGGCGCGCTCATGGGTTTCCGGGTCGGCGACAACGGGTTCCTCGGCGTGCTCGGCGCGTTCGGCCTGCTGCTCGCCTTCGCGGTCGCGTTCTCGTGGATCTCGGTGCTGGTCGGCGTGCTCGTGAGCGAGCCGGACCGGGTGATGGTCTTCGGGTTCGCCGTGATGTTCCCGCTGACGTTCGTGTCCAACGCGTTCGTGCCCACCGGCACGATGCCCGGCTGGCTGCAGGGCTGGGTGGACGTGAACCCGGTGACGGTCCTGGCCGACGGGATGCGCGGCCTGCTGGTCAGCGGCCCGGTCGCCGGACCGGTGAGCGGGGCGCTGCTGTGGGCGGCGGGCGTCCTGGTGGTGTTCGCGCCGCTCGCGGTGCGTGCCTTCCGCAAGCGGGTCTGACGGGGTGAACGGGTGACGGGTCAGCTGACCTGTCACCCGTTCACGCCGTTCGGGTGCCCGACGAGGTCGCGCACGGTCTCCCTGGTCGTCGCACGGCCCTCGGCGTAGCACGCGACGAAGTCGTCGTCGTCGAGTGCCGCGCGGACCGCGGCGTCGACCCGCACGTAGTCCAGCTGGGAGAGGTCCTTGGTGCCGCGCACTCCCTCGCTCGCGCCGAGCAGCACCGCGGCCCGGCGCGGCTCGCCCCGGCGCAGGGTCAGGTCCGCGGCGCCGACCAGCACGGTCGCGATGACCGGCGCGTCGTTGCTGCCGATGGCCAGCTCCAGCGCCCGCGCGTGGTGGGCCGCGGCGGTGTCCAGGTCGCCGACGGCAGTGGCGTAGTAGCCGAACGACGTCTCGATGAGCGAGTAGAACTGCGGCGCCACCCCGACCCGCGACCGGGCCTGCCGCGCAAGCTCCCGCACGCGGTCGAGCTGTCCGCGGGCCTCGGTGAGGTCGCCCGCGAGACGGGCGAAGTCGGCGCGGGCGTGCGCGACCCCGGCGAACCCCTCCGGCAGGCCGCCGCGCTCGGCGTCGCGTTCGGCCGCCACGAGCGCCGCCGCCGCGCGGTCGTCCTCGCCGAGGTTGACGTACAGCGACGCGAGGCTCAGCCGGTAGCGGACCAGGTCCTCGTTGGTGACCAGTTCGGCGAACAGCCCGTTCGCCTCCTCGTAGTAGGAGATCGCGGTCGCGAAGTCTCCTCGCCACGCGACCAGGTCGGCGAGCGAGCACAGGGTGAACGACATCCCCCACCGTTCACCGACCGAGCGGAACGCGGCCAGCGCCGCACGGAAGTCCGCCTCGGAGTCCTCGTGCCGCAGCCCGGCGTTGAGGTAGGTGTGCGCGCGGATCGCCAGCGCGCACCCGGCGGCCCACGGGTCGCCCCCGTTCTCGATGACGTCGGCCAGGTGCCGGTTCACCGCCACACTGGGCGCACCATAGGAGATCATCATCTCGTCGAGCACCACGATCAGTCGCAGCAGCGGGTGGTCGTCGGTGTTCTCGGCCGCCAGCTCGACCGCCTGACGGAACCACGCGGCCGCGCTCTCGTGGTCGAACGAGCCGTCGATCGCGAGCAGCGCGGCCAGGCCGAGCGAGAGCGCGCGCTCCCTGGGCGGCACCTCGCCCGACATGGCCACCACGTCCGCGGACAGCTCGGCGCCCTCGGTCTTGTTCCCGGACAGCCACCAGTACCAGCCGACGCTGTTGACCAGGCGTGCCGCCATGGCGGCCGAGTCCGCCGCGATCGCGGCGCGCACGGCGGCGTGCAGGTTGTCGTGGTCACCTTCGAGCCTGCGCATCCACTCGAGCTGCTCGGCGCGGCGCAGGTGCGGCTCCGCGACCTCGGCGAGCCGGGTGAACCACGCGACGAACGCGTCCCGCACCCGGTCGGACTCCCCCGCCTCGGCCAGCCGCTCCCGGCCGTACGCCTTGATCGTCTCCAGGAGCCGGTACCGGTCACCGGCAAGCGATACGAGTGACTTGTCCACGAGGGCGGTGAGCAGGTCGAGCACGCGGTCGGCGGGCAGGTCGGGACCGGCGCACACCTGCTCGGCGGCCTCGAGGGTGGCTCCGCCGGAGAAGATCGACAGCCTGCGCAGCAGCGTGCGCTCGTCGTCGTCCAGCAGGTCCCAGCTCCAGTCGACGACCGCGCGCAGTGTCTGGTGCCGGGGCAGGGCCATCCTGCTGCCGCCGGTGAGGAGGCGGAAGCGGTCGTCGAGGCGGGTGGCCAGCTGGTCGAGGGACATCGTGCGCAGCCGTGCCGCGGCCAGCTCGATGGCGAGCGGCATGCCGTCGAGCGCGCGGCAGACCCGCACCATCAGCGGTGCGTCGACGGTGAACCCGGGCCGGACCGCGCGAGCGCGTTCGGCGAGCAGCCGCACGGCCGGGTAGCCGAGCGCGTCGGCCGGGTCGGTGTCGGCGGGCGGCAGCGCGAGCGGCGCGACCGGCCAGAGCGTCTCGCCGGTGATGCCGAGCGGTTCGCGGCTGGTGGCGAGGACGTGCAGTCGCGGGCAGTCGCCGAGCAGCCGGTCCACGACCGCGGCGACGGCGGCGACGAGGTGCTCGCAGTTGTCCAGGACCAGCAGCGACGACCGGGTGGACAGTGCGGCGGCGAGCCGTTCGATGGGGCTGTCGGCCGGCTCTGGCCTGCCGCGGCTCGCCGCGCCGACGACCGCGGGCAACCCGCGGAGGCCGAGGGCGGTGAGCACGGTCTGCGGCACGTCCCCGCCATCGCCGACGGGCGCCAGCTCGACGAACCACACGCCGTCGGGTTGTCCGCCGACCAGCCCGTGGCCGACCTCGGTGGCGAGCCGGGTCTTGCCGGAGCCGCCCGGCCCGGTGAGCGTGACGAGCCGCGACTCGCCGACCATGGCGGTCACGGTCGCGAGTTCGTCGTCACGGCCGACGAAGCTGGTGAGCCCGGCGCGGAGGTTGGTCCTCCTCCGGTCGTCGTGCGTGACGGGCGTGCGGAGGAGTTCGCCGTGCAGCGCGGTCAGCTCGGCGGACGGGTCGGCGCCGAGCTGGTCGGCGAGCGTGTCCCGGACGCGGGCGAACACGGCGAGCGCGGCCGCGGTGCGGCCCGCGTTCGCGAGCGCGCGCATGAGCAGCCCGGCGAACCGTTCCCGCAGCGGGTGTTCGGCGACGAGCGACTCGAGCTCCGGCACGAGGTCGGCGCCGCCGTCCGCGAGGTCGGCCTCGATCCGGTCGCCGAGCGCGGCGAGCCGCAGTTCGGTCAGGCGCGCGATCGGCGCTTGCGCGAACGCGGCGGTGGCGGCGTCGGCGAGCGCCGGACCGCGCCACAGTGCGAGTGCGTCGGTGGTCCCGCCCTGGCTCGCGAGTCGTTCGAAGCGGTGGACGTCGACCTCGTCGGGGTCGAGCGCGAGGACGTAGCCGGTGGGCCGGGACTCGACGGTGAGGCCGGTGCGGCGCAGCCGGGACACGAGTGCCTGCAAGGCGTTCGCGGCCTCGGCGGGTGGCTCGTCGCCCCAGACACCGTCGACCAGCCTGCTGGTGGACACGACCCGGCCCGCGTCGAGTGCGAGGAGGATCAGGAGCGTGCGCAGGCGGGCACCGGTGACCGGCACCGGTGATCCGTCTCCGGCCAGCACGGTGAGGGGGCCGAGCATCGCGACACGCACGCGGGTGATTCTGCCCCTCGGCGCGGGCATGGCAGGCTGACCCCGTGACTGGCCCACTCGTACTGCTGGACTCGGCGAGCCTGTACTTCCGGTCCTACTACGCGCTGCCCGACTCGATGACCGCGCCGGACGGCACGGTGGTGAACGCCGTGCGCGGGTTCACGGACACGATCGCGCGGATCCTCACCGACCGCCGCCCGTCCCGGCTGGTGGCGTGCATGGACGCGGACTGGCGCCCGGCGTTCCGGGTCGACGCGCTGCCGACGTACAAGACGCATCGCGTCGCCGACCCGGTGAACAACGTCGAGGAGGTGCCGGACACGCTGACGCCCCAGGTCCCGATCATCCTGGACGTGCTGGACGCGTTCGGTTTCGCGGTGGCCGAGGCGGACGGCTACGAGGCAGACGACGTGATCGGCACGCTCGTGCACCGCGAGTCCGCCGACCCGGTCGAGGTCGTGACCGGTGACCGCGACCTGTTCCAGGTGATCCGCCACGAGCCGACGCCGGCCAGCGTCGTGTACGTCGGCCGGGGCTGGGCGAAGGCGGAGGTCCTCGGGCCTCGTGAGCTGGCGGAGAAGTACGCGCTGCCCGCGGAGAACACGGGCATCGCGTACGCGGACATGGCTCTGCTGCGCGGAGATCCGTCGGACGGCCTGCCGGGTGTCGCGGGCATCGGCGAGAAGACCGCCGCCCGCCTGATGACCAAGTACGGTTCGCTGGCGGGCCTGCTCACCGCGGCGGCGGCCACGCCGAGCGACGTGCCCCTGCGGGTGCGGACGGCGTTGGCGGACGCGGCGGAGTACGTCGCGGCCGCGCCGGTCGTGGTGCGGGTGGCGTTGGACGCGGAGGTCGTGCAGGACCGCGACGATCGGGTGCCGTCGTCACCGCGGGATCTGGCCCGGGTCCGCGAACTGCAGGAGAAGTGGGACCTGGGCGCGTCTATCGACCGGCTGCTGGCGGCGTTGCCGGGCTGACGACGGCGAACCGGGAGAGGTCGGGGCCATCGGAGCCGTCGTCGGGCCCGCACGCGCCGACGAGCGCGACCGTGAAGAGGGCGACGAGCACACGCTTGACCACGCGGTCACGCTACCTCGGCGGTGGGGTCCGGCCTCCGGCCCCCGGTTGCCACGCTACCGGCGGGCACCGACAGCGGTGGGACCCGCCGGGCGAGCGTGTGGACAACCGGGCGGGCTCGGTCAGGCCGTGGACAACCGGCGTCTGGGGAACCGGAACCGTCGGTGCCTCGTGGGAGGCTGGAACCGGGGGCCGGAGGCCAGCACCATCAGCAGCGTCACCGCGGCGATCGGCTGGCCCAGCAGTCTCCCCAGCGCCCTTCGCGCGCGGGCGGGTGCGCTCGCGTCCCGCCGCAGTTGCAGCGCGGTGTTCAACCCGAGCATCACACCCGACACCTCGAACACCATTTGGTCGGCGTCGGTGTCCGCGGGCAGGTCGCCATCGGCCGTCGCGGTGCGGATCTGGCGGTACAGGTCCCGGTCCCACACCGACGTCAGGCCGACGATCGTGTCGTGGACGCGCCCCGGCCGGTCGTCGAACTCCGTCGCGGCCGCCATGAAGAAGCAGCCGCCCGGGAAGACCCGGCGTTCGAGGTACGACACCCACGCCGCGCACATCGCGGTCAGCTTCTGCAGACCCGGCCTGACGTCTCGGACCCGGTCCGGGACCTCGCGGGCGAAGATCTCCGCCGCCGCGTCGACCACCGCCAGCTGGAGCTCCTCCTTGGACCCGAAGTGTCCCAATACGCCTGACTTGCTCATCCGCAGCTCGGTCGCCAGCCTGCCGATCGTCAGGCCCTCCAGTCCGTCCGCGGACGCCAGGCGCACCCCGGCCGCCAGGATGTCGGCCCTCGTCTGGCGGGCCTCGGCAACTGACCGTCGCGGACTCATGGGAGGCACTGTAGCATTTGGCGACCGAACGTTCGGACGCTAAAGGAGCACCAGTGCCGGGATCGCGCATCGCCGCCATGGGCCACCACCAGCCCAGCCACGTCCTCACCAACGACGACCTCGCCCACACGGTCGACACCAGCGACGAGTGGATCCGCAGGCGCACCGGCATCGCGACCCGCCACATCGCACGCGACGAGACCGTCACCGACCTCGCGGCGGCCGCCGCGGACAAGGCACTGGCCACGGCGGGGATCGCGCCCGCCGACATCGGCCTGGTGCAGGTCGCCACCTGTACGGCGATCGACCGCTCTCCGAGCATCGCCGCGCAGGTCGCCGGGCGGCTCGGGATCCCGGCCGCCGCCGCGTTCGACGTCAACAACGCCTGCGCGGGGTTCTGCACGGTCCTCGCCACCGCCGACCACGCCATCCGCGCGGGCGCCGCCCGGCACGCGCTCGTGATCGGCGCCGAGAAGATGAGCGACATCACCGACTGGACCGACCGGTCGACGTGCGTGCTGCTCGGCGACGGCGCCGGAGCGGCGGTGCTCTCGGCCAGCCCGGAAGAGCACGTGGGGCCGGTCGTCTGGGGGTCCGACCCCACGCTGGGCAACGCCGTCCGCATCCTCGGCGACTGGCACCCCATGTTCGCGCAGGACGGGCAGACCGTGTTCCGCTGGGCCACCACGACCCTGGCGCCGCTCGCGCGGCAGACGTGTGAGCGGGCGGGGATCGCACCACGCGATCTCGGCGCGATCGTCACCCACCAGGCCAACCTGCGGATCATCGAGGCCATCGCGGCTCGGCTGGACGTGCCGGACGTGGTGGTGGCGACCGACGTCGTCGAGTCCGGCAACACCTCCGCCGCCTCCATCCCCATCGCGCTGTCGAAACTGTTGGCACGCAACGAGATCCGGCCGGGCGCGAAGGCCCTGCTGTTCGGGTTCGGCGGCGGTCTGTCGTGGGCGGGGCAGGTCGTCACGTGTTCCTGATCCGGACCGAGGGCCGGGACCACCTGCCCGCGTCTGGCGCGGTCATCCTCGCCAGCAACCACCTGTCCTTCATCGACAGCGTCGTCATCCGGCTCGCCGCGCCGCGGCGGGTCACCTTCCTCGCCAAGGCCGAGTACTTCACCGGCCGGGGGCTGCGCGGCAGGTTCGTGCGCTGGTTCTTCACCGCGGCCGGGTCGGTGCCGGTGCGCCGCGGCAGCCATCGCGCCGCGCAGGCCTCGCTCGAGACCGCACGCGAGGTGCTCGCCCGCGGCAACGTGTTCGGCATCTACCCGGAAGGCACGCGGTCGCTCGACGGCAGGCTGTACCGCGGACGCACGGGGGTCGGCTGGCTCGCGCTCACCACGGGCGCGCCGGTCGTGCCGGTGGCGCTCGACGGCACCGAGCGGCTGCAGCCGGTCGGCACGCGGCTGCCCCGCCCGCACCGGGTGACCGTCCGGTTCGGGCGTCCGCTGACCTTCGCGGGCGACCCGACGTCGGCCGCCGCCCGCCGCGCGGTCACCGACGAGGTCATGCGTGCGATCGGCGCGCTGTCCGGGCAGGAGCGCGCCGACCGCTACGCGGCCTGAACGTGACATCGGGGGACCCCTCCCGGCCCGCCTCCGGTACTTGTTGGAGAGCCAACCCGAACCGGACGCGGAGGACTCGTGCGGGAAGCGACCAAGCTCGAGCTGCACCAGATCTCAATCGACGCCGCGCGTGCGGTGCTGCACGAGCGCAACCTGGGCCAGATGGTGGAGCACGCCACGCGGCGGGCCGTCGGCGCGCGCTTCGCCGACCCGGTCGTGGCGGCCTCCGCGCTCGAACCACTGCTGCCCGAGATCAGGCAGGTGGCGAGCAGCACGGCCGCGGACGCCGCGACGGACACCGCGGGCGCGATGGTCGACGTGGTGCGGGAGGACATCGAGCTGGCACGTGCCGACGTGGTCCGGCTCGCCCACGACGCCACGGCACGTGCCGACGCCGCGCTCGCACAGGCCCGCGCCGAGGTCGAAGCACTCGCGCGGGACGCGGGCGAGAAGGC
Source organism: Actinophytocola sp. NPDC049390 (assembly GCF_044466355.1). NCBI lineage: Bacteria > Bacillati > Actinomycetota > Actinomycetes > Pseudonocardiales > Pseudonocardiaceae > Actinophytocola > Actinophytocola sp. NPDC049390. The sequence continues at coordinate 527,051 of NZ_JBITMQ010000001.1, read as the reverse complement.
CGAGGTGGCGCTCGCACAGGCCCGCGGCCGGGTGACCGACCTCGCCGCGGCGTCCGAGAAGACGGTCAACACGGCACGACAGGAGGTCGCCGAACTCGCCACGACGGCGACCGGGACCGCACAGCGCGCGGTCGACGAGGCCCGGCAGGAGGTGCGTGCCTTCGTCGCGGCGGCGACGGAGAAGGCGAACGCGGCGCTCGACGCGGCCAGGACCGAGGTGGTCGAGCTCGCCCGCGAGGCCGCCGAGAAGGCGGCCGCCGAGTACGTCCCGCGGCCCGTCGAGGTCCGCCTGCCCAACGGGGAGCACAACCGGGTCACCGGGTACACGCACGAGGTCCTGCCCGAACTGCTGCTCGCCCTCGGCGCGCGCTGCCACGTGCTGCTCGTCGGCCCGGCGGGCACCGGCAAGTCGATGCTCGCCACGCATGCCGCCGAGGCGCTCGGCCTGCCGCTGCAGGCCATCTCGCTGGGCCCGACCACGCCGATGAGCAAGGTGTTCGGCTACTACGACGCGCACGGCAACTACCACGACACGCCGTTCCGCCGTGCCTTCGAGCACGGTGGCGTCATGCTGCTCGACGAGCTGGACAACGGTCACCCTGGCCTGCTCGCCGAGCTCAACCAGGCCCTCGCGCTCGGGGTCTGCGCGTTCGCCGACGGCATGGTGTCCGCGCACCCCGACTTCCGCCTCGTGGCGACGGGCAACACGTACGGCAGCGGTGGCGACCGCCGGTACGTCGGGCGCCAGGCACTCGACGCCGCCACGCTGGACCGGTTCGTGACGATGGAGGTGCCGGTCGACGAACAGCTCGAGGAGCGCGTCGCGTTGGGGCTCGCGCCCGCGAAGAAGCGGCTCGTACGCCAACTGCTCACCGAGGTGCGCAGGCTGCGGGAGGTCGCGACGGACAAGCAGCTGCCGGTGATGTTCTCGCCACGGGTGAGCTACGACGGCGCCCGGCTGCTCGCCGCGGGCGCGACCTACGACCAGGTGGTGAGCTGGCGGGTGATCCGCGGTCTGTCCGACGCGCACCGCTCGGCCCTGGGGCTGACGTCGTGACCGAGATCGCGCTGCCGCCGCTGTACTCGTGGCACGAGTTCCTCGAAGCGGTACAGCGGCCCGAGACGATCCCCGGCGAGGGCAGGCACGCGCACGACGTGTGGGCGGGCGGATCGTGGGAGGAGGCGCTCCGGCTCGCGGTGGACGGGTGGTCGGTGCCGTTACGCGACACCGAGGTCACGGTCGGCGCGCTGCGGGAACGGGCGGGTCTCGGCGCCTCGGTCACCACGCTGGAACCGGCGTGGGACGTGACCGGCAGCGAGGTCGACATCGGCGCCTACGTCGCGGGTGTGCCCGAGTGCATGGTCGACGCGGTACCGCGGCAGACGTCGCGGCGCGGGCGGATCGTCGCGTTCCTCGTGCCCGCGTGCTACTCGAACAGGACGCCGCACTCGTTGATCCGCAACCGCGGCATCGCGCTCGCCACGCTGTGCTCGGCGATCATCGCCGCCGGGCACAGCGTGGAGATCTGGTCCGGTTTCGTCGGTCTGATCGACGACCACCGCGCCAACGCGGTGGCGCGGGTGGTGTCGGCGGGCGAACCGCTCGACCTCGGCAGGCTGATCTTCGCGGTCGCCCACCCGTTGATGCTGCGGCGGTTGTGGTTCGCCGTGTGGGACGCGCAGGAGCCCGACCTGGCGGACTGGATGTGCGACGAAGCCTACGGGCTCCCGTCGCACTGCCTGCCGGAGGACCTGCCCGAGGAGGTCACCGACCCGTACGTGTTCCCGTACCTCAAGCCCGAGGATCCACAGTGGACGAACCTGGACACGGCCCTGGACTGGTGCCACACCATGTTCACCGACCTCGGTCTGCTAGAAGAGTGAGCCGTTCCAGGCGGGCTGGTCCACCGCGAACAGCCGGTCGGCGGCCGGCAGCGCGGCCGGGTCGGCGACGGTGATCCGCCCGATCCCGGCGAGCACGCTGGGCCGCCACGCGCCGAGGTACACCATCGCGAGCACCTCGGCGTTCATGGTGAGCGCGGGCTCGTCCGTGACCCGTTCCGCCCCGTGCGTGCTGATCCGGTACCGGCCGGAGTTGGCGGGCAGGAACGGATCGGCGACCTCGACGACCACCGGTTCCGCGGCGCCGTAGGCGCGGGCGGCGAGCGCGGCGGGCACGTCGACCACCCGCAGCCACAGCTCGCCCTCGGTCTCCCCGCGCACGGCGTACGCGTCGACGAGCATCGCCTCGATCGGGTCGTCGGCGGGCCGGAGGTAGGCGACGACCTCGTCGACCAGGTCCACGCCGACGAGGTAGCGCCACAGGTCGTTGGCGACGGTCTGGTCGGCGGCCTGGAAGTCGAGCACGTACAGGGTGGCGCCCGCCCGCGGGTCGGCCGACGACGACTCCGCCGGCTTGTAGCCGACCCAGCCGTCGATGTCCCCCGCGTCCGAGAAGTGCGCGGCGACCAGGAAGTGGTCGGTCCTGAGCCTGCGGTCGTAGCTGAGGCTCCACCACTGCGGCGAGCGGCCCATCAGACCGGCGCGGGTCGGCAGCAGCGCCGGGTAGGCGGCACTGAGCGCGGGGACCACCTCGTCCTTGTCGAGGAGGCGGACGGTGCCCCCACCCGGCACCTCCGGGCGCAGCCGCGCACGCTTCGGGTTCACCTTGAGATCACGTGCGACCGTGGCGATGCCGTAGCCGAAACGGCCGTAGATCACCGGTTCCGACGCGTGCAGCGCGGCGAACACCTCCCCACGCGCCGCGAGGTCCTCGAGCTGCGCGCGCATCATGCCGGTGAGCGCGCCCCGGCGCCGGTGGTCGCTGCGCACGCCGACATAGGTGACGCCCGCCATCGGCAGGACCGCGCCGCCGGGCACGGTGAGACTCCCCGGGAACGACACCGCCGTACCGACCTGGCGCTCGCCGTCGAAGGCGCCGAACGTCCGGTCGGCGACGTAGGCGTGCCGCATCACGTCCCACTGCTCGTCCGACGCGGGCTTGGCGTGCAGCGCGGCGAGGAACAGGTCGTGGGCATCGCGCAGCGCGTCCTGTGCCACGGCACGGAACGCCAGCCCGGTGGGCAGGAGAGTCTGGGTCACCGCCCGATGATGCACACCGAAGGCCCGGAACGCGACCGATTACTTCGGCTCGCTGACCTGGATGCCGCCTTCCTCGTTGAGGACGCTCACCTCGACGGTGCGCTCCTCCCCCGCGACCACGACGGTGCACTCGAAGGTGGCGCCCTTCTCGAAGCTCAGCGACGGCGTGGGCGGGCAGTCGACGCTGCCGACGTCGGTGAGCTGGTACTGCTCCGCGAGCACCTTCTTGATGCCGTCCGCGCCTTCGAGCGCGCTCTCGCTGAGGTTCTCCAGCGACGGCACGTCAGGCACGTCAGGTACGTCGGGCACGTCAGGCACGTCGGGCACTTCGGAGCAGGCGACCAGGGCCAGCGCGGGGATCAGGGCGAGTACCGGGCGAAAGCGCACGAAGTTCCTCATCTGTCGGGGGACGTCCGTTTTGTCCCCTTGAGTGTACGGAGAAGCCCCGGACCGGTGGCAGCAACCTGCCACCGGTCCGGGGCTTCGCGAGACCTACTTGGCTTCCTCGGGGAGGGACACCTGGTACTCGGCGTTCTCCTCGTTGGTGATCGTGATGGTGACCTTGACGTCCTTCGGCTCGTCGCCACCGATCTTCACGGTGCACTCGAACTTGTTGCCCTGCTTGACCTCCTGGTCCGCGGGGCAGCTGACCGACTCGACGTCCTTGACCTTGTACTCGTCGACGAGGATCTTCTTGACGCCGTCGTCGCCCTCGAGCGCGGCCTGGTCCAGCACCTTCGTGTTCAGGAAGCCCGGCGTCACCAGCCCGAGCACCAGGAACGCGGCCGCCGCCAGCACCACGACCACCATCGTGATCCAGATCCAGGCGCCGCCGCCCTTCTTGGCCGGCTGCTGCTGGTATGGGTGCTGGTAGGGGTTCGGGTACTCACCCGACGGCTGCTGCCCGTACTGGGGCTGCTGGCCGTACTGCGGCTGCCCGTACTGCTGCGTCGGCTGGGGCTGCTGGCCGTAACCCCCATAGGGCTGCTGCTGACCAGGCTGCTGGGGGTAACCACCCTGCGCAGGCATCCCGCCGGACGGGGTGCCGGGGGTGGGAGCACCGCCGTAGGGCTGCTGTCCCCACTGCTGCTGCGGGTCGTTCCCACCGGGCGGCCCGTAAGGGCTGGTCATTGTTCGCCTCCGCGAAATCGAGGTCGTGCCAGGGCGCGATCAAACCATAGCGGGACGTGGGTAGGGCGTGTGGTCCGCCACGCTAATCGAACCCTCGTGGACCAGTGCCGGGCGCACTCACGCGGTCCCGAGCGCCACCACACCACGCCGCATCGCCTTCACCGCCTCCTTCGCGGCGGCGCCGACCGGCGCGTCCGCGCCCATCACGTCCCGCAACTGCTCCAGCAGATCGATGACCTGGCGGCACCACCGCACGAAGTCACCCGCGGAGAACTCGCTGCCCGCCGACTCCGCGGCGGTCATCACCCGCTCCAGCGACTCGCCACGCGCCCACCGGAACACCGTCCACGCGAAGCCCGCGTCGGGCTGGCGGGTGCGTTCCAGCTTGTGCCGCCGTTCGTCCGCCTCCAGCCCCGCCCACAACCGCGCGGTCTCGGCCAGCGCGTCCGACACCAGACCGACCGGCACGCGGGCCTCGCTCGGCCCGTCCCGGCGGGCCTCGTACACCAGCGCCGACACGACCGCCGCCAGCTCGGGCGGGGGCAACCGGTCCCACACGCCGTGCCGCAGGCACTCCGCCGCCAGCAGGTCCGACTCGCTGTAGAGCCGTGCGAGCCGCCTGCCGTCGTCGGTGACGGTGTTCTCGCCCTCCAGGTAGCCGCGTTCGGTCAGCAGCGTGCGGATGCGGTCGAACGCGCGGGCCAGCGAGTGGGTCTGCGCGGCGACTTTCTGTTCCAGCGACTGCGTTTCCGCGGCGAGCTTGCGGTGCCGGTCCGCCCACCGCGCGTGCGCCTCGCGGTCGCTGCAGCCGTGGCACGGGTGGTTGCGCAGTGCCCTGCGCAACGCCGCGACCTCGGCGTCGTCACCAGCGCCTCGGCTGTGCCGCTTGCCTCGGCCGGGGGCCTCGATGCCGGTGTTGCGCAACGTGGACGCGAGGTCCCGGCGCGACCGCGGCGACCGCAGGTCGACCTGCTTGGGCAGCTTGATCCGGCCGAGCGACTCGACCGGTGTCGGGAAGTCGGCCACCGACAGCCGGCCTGCCCAGCGGTCCTCGGTGAGGACGAGCGGGCGGGCGTCGCCGGTCGGGTCGAGCCCGGGGTCGACGACGATCGCCAACCCGGCGCGGCGACCGGACGGCACCGCGATCACGTCGCCCTTGCGCAGGGCCTCCAGCGACCGGGCCGCCTCGGCACGCCGGGCCGCGGAGTTCTTGCGGGACAACGCCTTCTCGCGCTCGTTCAGCTTGGCGCGCAGCCGCGCGTACTCGCTGAAGTCGCCGAGGTGGCAGGTCATGGACTCGGCGTAGCCCGCGAGCGCCTCACGGTTGCGCTCGATCCGCCGCGCGAGCCCGACAACACCGCGGTCGGCCTGGAACTGCGCGAACGACTGCTCCAGCATCTCGCGTGCCGCCGTGGCGCCGAGCCGGTCGACGAGGTTGACCGCCATGTTGAAGGCGGGCCGGAACGACGAGCGCAGCGGGTAGGTGCGGGTGGACGCGAGCCCGCCGACCTGGCGCGGGTCGACACCCGGCTGCCACACGACGACCGCGTGCCCCTCCACGTCGATGCCCCGGCGGCCCGCACGACCGGTGAGCTGCGTGTACTCCCCCGGCGTCAGGTCGACGTGCGCCTCGCCGTTGTACTTGACGAGCCGTTCCAGCACGACCGTGCGGGCCGGCATGTTGATGCCGAGCGCGAGGGTCTCGGTCGCGAACACCACCTTCACGAGACCGCGGACGAACAGCTCCTCGACGGTCTCCTTGAACGCGGGCAGCAGGCCGGCGTGGTGGCTCGCGAAGCCGCGTTCGAGGGCCTCCCGCCACTCCCAGAAGCCGAGCACGCGGAGGTCGGCGTCGTTGAGGTCCTTGGTGCGGGCGTCGATGACCCGGCGGATCTCGGCGACCTCGGCCTCGGTGTTCATGCGGATGCCGGACCGGGCGCACTGGGCGACGGCGGCGTCGCAGCCGACCCGGCTGAACACGAACACGATCGCGGGCAGCAACCCGGCCGCGTCGAGCCGGGTGATCACGTCGACGCGCGACGGCGGCCGGAAGCGGGGGCCGCGGGGCGCGCCGGAACGCCGCCCGTTGCGGCCGCCACGCGGACCCCAGGTGACCTGGGTGCGGCTCTCGTTCTCGGTGCGGCGCAGCAGCTCCGGGTTGATGCGGGGCTCGCCGTCGGGGCCCTCGCCCGTGAACAGGTCGAGCATCCGGTTGTTGACCATCATGTGCTGCCACAGCGGCACGGGCCGGTGCTCGTCGACGACGACCGTGGTGTCGCCGCGGACCTCGACGAGCCAGTCGCCGAACTCCTCGGCGTTGCTGACCGTCGCGGAGAGGCTGATCAGCCGCACCGACTCGGGCAGGTGCAGGATGACCTCCTCCCACACCGCGCCGCGGAACCGGTCGGCGAGGTAGTGCACCTCGTCCATGACCACGTAGCCGAGCCCGTCGAGCGTCGAGGAGCCCGCGTAGAGCATGTTGCGGAGCACCTCGGTGGTCATCACGACGATCGGCGCGTTGCCGTTGACCGAGGTGTCGCCGGTGAGCAGCCCGACCGACTTCGTGCCATAGCGTTCGACCAGGTCGGCGTACTTCTGGTTCGACAGCGCCTTGATGGGTGTCGTGTAGAAGCACTTCTGGCCGTCGGCGAGCGCGAGGTGCACGGCGAACTCGCCGACCACGGTCTTGCCCGCGCCGGTCGGCGCGCACACGAGCACCCCGTGCCCGTCCTCGAGCGCGGCGCACGCCTGCTCCTGGAAGGGGTCCAGCGTGAACGACAGCACCGAGGCGAACTCGGTCAGCTTCGGGTAGCTCGAGCGCCTGCGGGCGGCCGTGTAGGACTCCGCGGGCGAACGCTCGGGCACTGGCCCGGATGCTGGAGAAGGGCTGACAGCCACGTTCCCAAGGTTGTCACATGGGTGGTGGGTCACGTGGCCGGGCCGACCACCTTCAACGCGTTCGGGACACAGGTCACCTCGACCGGCAACGGCCCGATGCGTTCACCGTCGGCGTAGGCGACCCACCCGTTGGCCTCGCCGAGGCGCACCGTGGTGGCGCGGGAGGTGCTCACCATCGGGTGGTGGACGTGGTTGCCGGACCGCAGGCCGGGCAGCATCCTCACCAGGTCGAAGCGGCTGCCCTTGCGCACGAGCGTGACGTCGAACCGCCCGTCGGCGGGATCGGCGGCCGGGCAGATGGGGATGCCGCCGCCGTAGAACGGGATGTTGCCGACCGCGACCTGGGTGGCGTCCAGCTCGGTGCGCTCACCGTCGGCCTCGACGGTGAGGCGGCCGGCCCGTAGTCTCGCCAGCTCGGCGAGGATCGCCAGGTCGTAGCGGCGCGGGCCGGACGGCCAGCGCATCCGGTTGGCGCGTTCGTTGACCGCGGAGTCGAACCCGGCGCACAGGACCCCGGCGAACCAGGGCCCGCCCTCCACGCGGCCGAGGTCGATGGTGGTCGTCGCGCCGTCCCCGAGTGCCCTGACCAGCTTGTCGGCGGCCTTCAGCGGGTCCTCGGGCCCGCCCGCGAGGGTGCGGGCGAGGTCGTTGCCGGTGCCTGCCGGGATCACCGCCAGGGTGACCCCGGTGTCGGCGCAGAACTGGACGCCCTGGTGGGCCGAGCCGTCGCCGCCGACCACGACCAGCAGGTCGAGGCCGGCGTCCCGGGCCTTGTGCATGAGCCGGTGCGAGTCGGCGACCGTGTTCGCCTCGACGGTCACGAGGTCGTCGACGACGGTCCGCAGCTTCTCGGCGACGGTGTTCGCGATGCGCCCCGCCCGGCCGAGCCCGGACGCTGGGTGCACGACCATGGCGGCGCGCATGTCAGGTCACGTCGTCCGTGCCGACGCGGTCTGCCTTCTTGGGCTCGTCGAGGTCGTAGTCCTCGGGGTCACCCCAGCCCTCCTCGACCGCCTGGCGGTCCTTCTTGCGGTCGTGGACGCGGGCGATCTGCACGGCCAGCTCGAACAGGATCGTCATGGCGCCGGAGAGGGCGAGCATGCCGATCGGGTCGGTGCCGGGCGTCGCGATCGCCGCGAACACGAACAGCATGAAGATGATCCCGCGGCGCCACTTCCTGAGGTTGCGGTAGGGCAGGACACCGATCCGGTTCAGCATCGTGATCAGCAGCGGCAGCTCGAAGCTGACACCGAAGATCAGCAGCATCACCAGCACGAACGAGATGTAGTCGTTGGCCGCGAGTGCCGCGATGAACGTGTCGCCACCGAAGCTCACCAGCACCGAGAGGCCCTTGGGGACCACGAAGTAGGCGAGCGCGGCGCCGCACGCGAACAGGAACGACGCGAGCACCACGAAGATGCGGGTGAACTTGCGTTCGTTGTCGTAGAGCCCGGGCGTGATGAACGCCCAGATCTGGTAGAGCCAGAACGGGCTGGTCAGGACCGCTCCCGCGGCGAGACCCACCTTGAACTGGATGAGGAACGCCTCGAACGGCTGCGTCTGCAGCAACTGGCACTTGCCCGGCACGGGCTCGAACCGGACGCTCGCGGGCAGTTCGCAGTAGGGCCCGGTCAGCAGGTGACCGAGAGAGGGGATCGGACCCACCCGCCACTGGAACCAGAGGAAGCCGAGGATGCAGCCCGCGAGCAGGGCCAGCAGGGCAAGCCCGAGCCGGTGCCGCAGCTCGTACAGGTGATCCCGAAGGGTCATGGTGCCGTCGGGATTGTGTCGTCGACTACGAAGCTTCTTCGCCTCGCGACGGCCGTCGTCCCGGCGGTGCGATTTGCGCGCCACCGTCTAGGACCTGTTCTCTCAGCTGGCGTTCTTGTTCTGCTGCTCGACCGACTGCGGCGTCACGCCGTTCGTCTGCTGCGGCTGCGTGGGAGGCAGCTGCTGCTGGACCGGCTGCTGCGGCTCGGCGGCGGCGGGCTTCTCGTCGTCCTCGCCGCGCATGCCCTTGGTCTCTTCCTTGAAGGCCTTGGCTGACTTGCCGAGCGAACGGGCCATCTCGGGCAGCTTCCGCGCCCCGAAGAGCAGAATGATCACACCCGCGATGATCAGCAGCTCGGGCACACCCAGGTTACCCACGGTCTTCCTCCTGTCTCCCCCGGCCGTTCGATGGTACGTCAGCCGGAGCGCGCTTCACCCGTGCCCGGGTCTCTCTCATCGCCACCCGCAACCCGGCGGACCGTGCTCTCAAGGTGCCGGTCTCGTGGCTGAAGTGGCCCCCGGTGACGGCCGCGGCCCGGTTGAACCGCCGCACGTGGCGGCGCACCCGCACCAACACCCAACCGAGCAACAACAACCCCACGACGACCACGATCCAGGTCGGCAGGTAGGACATCACGATTTCTACCGTAGTGGGCGTGTGGTCGAAGTACGATGCCCACATCCCCACTTAACACAAATCACACAACAGCTGGTGAGGCCACCCTCCCCCTGACGGACGGTGCACCGATGCCGCGAACGCCGCTATGGGGACGTTGAGTGCCCTGAAAGCGTCTTTCAGGGCACCGCACCGCCGCGAAGCGGCCCCAGCCCCGTGCACGAGCCGGGCGCAGCCCACAAAGACGGCCTGCCTGCCCTCCCGAGACTTGCCCGTCCGGCGAGACACCACCCACAACGGGAAACCGGCAGGTCACCGGTAACGCGCCAAGGCCCCCAACGCCCGGCTCCGCAGCGCGGACACCAGCTCGACAGGCCCCTCGACGACGGCGTCGCCGCCCAGCCCCAGCATGAGGCGGACCATCCACGACAGGTCGGCGTAGCGCATCCACACGCGGAGATGGCCGCCCTCCAGCTCCGCCACGTCCTCCACCGGGTAGTACTCCGAGACCCAGCGGCCGTCCGGGGACAGCACGAACTGGGCCACCGGCTGGTCCGGTTGCGCGTGGAAGAGACCTGCCGTCGTGTCGGTGTGTTCCGCGTACGGCGGCGGGGCGGCCTGCTCGTCCAGCTCGGCGACGTCGTCGATGCGGTCCATGCGGAACAGGCGCACGCCTTCCGCTCTGCGGCACCACGCCTCCAGGTACCCGCGGCCCTCGACGATCAGCATGCGCATCGGGTCGACCGTGCGTTCGGTGATCTCGTCCTTGGACGCCGTGTAGTACGTCATCCGGAGCGCCTTGTTGCCGCGCAGCGCCTTCTGGACGACCTCACGTGCCTTCGCGGTCGTCGCGCCTTCGCGGACGCCCAGGCCCACCGCCACCCCCGCGGGCTGCGCCTGGCCCGCGGCCGCCTCGATCTTGGCGACGGCCCTGCGGACGGCGTCCGCGTCGGCCACGCCCGGCGCGTCCAGCAGGGTGCGCAGCGCGACCAGCAGGGCGGTCGCCTCCGAGCCGGTCAGCCGGAGCGGACGGCTCATGCCCGCGTCGAAGTTGACCGAGATCGTGTCGCCCTCGAAGGACAGGTCGATGAGGTCACCGGGGCCGTAACCCGGCAGTCCGCACATCCACAGCAGCTCGAGGTCCTTGCGCAGCTGCTTGGCGGTGACGCCGAAGTCGGCGGCCGCCTCGTCGACCGCGATGCCCGGCCGGGCGATGAGGTACGGCACCAGCGCGAGCAGCCTCGGCAGGCGGTCGGTCGATGAAGTCGTGTTCACGTCGCCTCCGCCACCGCGAGCAGCCGCTCGTGCACGGCCTTGCGCAGCACGTCCGGTTCCAGCACCACGGCGTCCTGGCCGTAGCCCGCGATCCAGCTCGCCGCCGAGTCGGTGTGGAGCACCTCCAGCTCGACGAGGTCGCCCGGCTCACCGTCCAGCACGCGCTCGCCCACCACGGTCGCACGCCTGCGCAGGCCCGCCGCGCGGTGCTTGGCCAGCCACAGCCGCACGGTCGATGTCTCCGGTGGCTCGTTGCTGGTGCTGGCCACGAACTTCAGCAGGTCGACGTCCGCCGGGCGGCGCACCGTGCCCGCCTTCCCGACCAGCCGGACGTCGCCGACGATGCGGGACAGCCGGAAGCAGCGGGGTGCGTCCCGGTCGCGGTCGTGCCCCACCACGTACCAGCGGCCGCGCCACGACACCACGCCCCACGGCTCGAGTGTGCGGCCGCGCAGCTCGGCCGGCGACGGTCTGCGGTAGTCGAAGCTGACCGCCTGACCGGTCTGCACCGCGGCGAGCAGCGGACCGAACGCGGGCTCGGTCGTGCGCACCTTCGGCTCGACGACCGCGGGCGCGCCCTGGTCGACGTCGACGCCCGCCGCACGCAGCTTCAGCAACGCCCCGTGCGCGGCGCCGGTCAGCTCCGGGGAGTCCCACAGGCGGACGGCCAGCGCGACCGCGGCCGCCTCGTCGGGCTCCAGCTCGATGTCGCCGAGCTCGTAGTCGCGGCGCGCGATGCGGTAGCCGTCGACCTTGTCGAACGACCAGTTGCGCCCGACCTCGAGCGGGATCCCCAGCTCTCGTAACTCGGTCTTGTCGCGCTCGAACATGCGGAAGAACGCGTCGTCATTGGGCGCGTCACCGTAGCCGGACACAATCTTGCGAATGCTCTCGGCGGGCAGGTACTGGCGCGTGGACAGCAGGCACAGCACCAGGTTCACGAGTCTTTCAGCGCGGACGACGGACACGTTTCGAACTCTAGCCCGACTGGCCGAGGCGAGTCCCGTTGGCGCGCCAGGGTGTTCGAACGAACGGTCCATTGACTCGGTCAAGATGACCCGACGCTGGTATGACCACTTGACCTGTGTCCCGTGACCAGGTACTTCTTGACCATGGCCCTGCAACCTGTGTCCCGGCGGTCGGTCCCGGACGAAGTCTTCGACCAGATCCTCGACGACGTGGTCAGCGGCGAGTTCGCCCCGGGCGAGGCACTGCCGAGCGAACGGAAGCTCGCCGAGGTGCTCGGTGTGTCCCGGCCCGCGGTCCGGGAGGCGCTGCAGCGCGTCGCCCAGGCCGGGCTCGTCGAGGTGCGCCAGGGCGACGCGACGACCGTGCGGGACTACCGCAGGCACGCGGGCCTCGACCTGCTCCCCCGACTGCTCCTCCCCCGCGGCGAACTCGACCCGGCCGTCGCGCGCAGCGTGCTCGAGGCGCGGTTGCTGATCGGCCCCAAGGTGGCCGAACTCGCCGCCGCGCGAGCGGGCGCGCGGATCGAGGCGCCGCTGCGCGCCGCCGTGTCCGCGCTCGACGGCGACCCCGACCCGGTGGCACGGCAGCGGCAGGCGCTCGTGTTCTGGGACCACGTCGTCGACGGCGCCGACTCGATCGCGTTCCGGCTGATGTTCAACAGCCTCCGCGCCGCCTACGAACCCGCGCTCGGCGCGCTGGCCACGCTCATGGCCGCCGAGGTCGACCAGGTCGACGTGTACCGCGCGCTCACCGACCGCATCGTCCTCGGCGACGCCGACGGGGCCCGCGACGCCGCGCAGGCCCTGCTCGCACCCGCCACCAGCGCACTGCTCGACGCCATCCGACAACTCGAGGAGCTGCCATGACCGACGTGGAACGGCTCGCGAAACAGCGCGTCGCCGACGACGAGGCCGCGTTCGCCGGCCCGAAACGACGGTCGGTCGGTCTCGGTGACGCGGCGAGGGCGTTCTGGCGCCACCCGTCCCCCTGGCTGATCGGGGTGCTCCTCACCGCCGCGGTGACCGCGCGCGTGCTGGTCGGCGACTGGCGGCTGTCCGACGCGTGGACGCCGCTGGTGATGCTCGCCGTGTTCCCGTTCTTCGAGTGGGCCGTGCACGTCTGCGTCCTGCACTGGCGGCCGCGGCACGTCGGCCGCGTCACCGTCGACCCCCTGCTGTCCCGCAAGCACCGCGCCCACCACGCCGACCCGCGCGACATACCGCTCGTGTTCATCCCGTGGCAGGTGCACCTGTGGCTGGTACCGCTGGCCGTGGCGATCGGCCTGCTCGCGTTCCCGCGGCCCGCGCTCGGCCTCACGTTCCTGAGCGTCGTCGGCCTGCTCGGGCTCGGGTACGAGTGGACGCACTACCTGATCCACAGCGACTACCGGCCGCGGTCCCGCGTCTACCGCGCCATCTGGCGAAACCACCGCCTGCACCACTACAAGAACGAGCACTACTGGTTCACCGTGACCAGCTCGGGCACGGCCGACCGAGTCCTCGGCACCTACCCCGACCCGGCGACAGTGGCGACCTCCCCGACCGTCCGCGACCTGCACGCCCGAGAAGGCGCACGTTAGTCCGGCAGTTCCGCCAGCTCGTCGGCCAGCAACGACTCCTGCTCCTTGTCGAGGCCGTTGCCCTTCAGGCCGTGGCCGAGCACGAGCATGCTCCGCACGATCACCTCGTCGCGCAGGTTCTCCGACAGGTCGGCCAGCGGCCCGTCGAGCAACGTGGCGAGGCCGTGCACCATCGCCCACGCGGTGATCTCGGTGACCGGCCTGCGATCCGGGCTGAGGTAGCCGACCGCGACCAGGTCGTCCAGCGCGCTGACCAGCAGCTGGTACGGGCTCGTCTCCGTCCGTTCGATCGGCGGCGGCGCCTGGCCGGCCGGCGCGAACACGGTGTGGAACAGGCCCGGCTCCTGCCGTGCGAACGCCAGGTAGCCGCGGCCGAAGGCGCCGAACCTGGCCAGCGCGTGCCGGACGGGGTCGCCGCCGGTCGGCGGGCGGTCCGCGAACGCCTTGATCATGGCCGTGGTCAGTTCCTCGATCGCGCGTTCCTTCGCCGCCGTCAGCAACTCGTCGTGGTTGGCGAAGTGGCGGTACGCGGCCGTCGGTGTCACGCCGACCTCCCTGGCCGCAGCCCTGATCGTGACCGAAGCGGGGCCACCCCTCGCGGCAAGGTCGGCGGCCGCCGTGACCAGCGCGTTGCGCAGATCGCCGTGGTGGTAGCCGCGTTTGCCCGGCGCTGAGTCGTCCATGAAGCAATGTTGACACCGGTAAACATCCATGGCAAGTTTACACCCATCAAGTTTACGGCTGTACACATTGAGCGACGCTGAGAGGGAACACCATGTTCGGACGAATCGGACGGTTCACCGCGTCCCACGCACGGGCGGTGCTCACGATCACCGTCCTGCTCATGGTCGGCGCGGCGGCGCTCGGGATCACCGCGTTCGGCAAGCTCCAGACCGAGGGCTTCGACGACCCGAACGCGGACTCGAGCCAGGCCATGGCGCTGATCGACAGCCAGTTCGGCGGCGAGAACGACGTCGTGTTCCTGTTCTCGGCCGAGCGCGGCTCCGTCGACGACCCGGCCGCCACGCGCGCGGCGGCCGACCTGACCGACCGGCTCGCCACCGACCCGGGCATCACCGGCTTCACCTCGTACTTCACGACCAAGGCGCCACCGATGCGGTCGGTGGACGGGCAGTACGCGATCGGCGTCGCGCAGCTCACCGACGAGGGCCACGTCAAGGAGCTGCGGGCGGACTACGCCGAGGGCGACGGTCCACTCAGAGTCCAGATCGGCGGGCCGGACGCGATCGGCGTGGACATCAGCAACCAGGTCGCGAGCGACCTCGCGGTCGCGGAGGCCATCGCGGTGCCGATCATCCTGGTGCTGCTGGTCATCGTGTTCGGCAGCGTGATCGCGGCGCTGCTGCCGCTCGCCATCGGCACGATCGCCGTGTTCGGCACGTTCGCGCTGCTGTCCGTCCTCGGCTCGATCACCGACGTGTCGGTCTTCGCCATCAACCTGACCACTGCGCTCGGTCTCGGCCTCGCCATCGACTACGCGCTGCTGATGGTGTCGCGGTTCCGGGAGGAACTCGATCGCGGCCACGACACCATCGAGTCGGTCACCCGCACAGTGGAGACCGCGGGCCGGACGATCGTGTTCAGCGCGCTGACGGTCGCGGTGGCGCTCGGTGCGCTCATCCTCTTCCCGCTGTACTTCCTGCGTTCGTTCGCCTACGCGGGCATCGGCGTCGTGCTCATCGCGATGCTCAGCGCGATCTTCGTGCTCCCCGCGCTGCTCGCCGTGCTCGGCCACCGCGTGAACTCGGCGCGGCTGCCGTGGGTGAAGCGAACCCCGACCTCGGTGTCGGCGTTGTGGGCGAAGATCGCGGGCGCGGCGCTGCGGCGGCCGTTCCTGCTGGGCGCGCCGGTGGTGCTCCTGCTGGTGGTCGCGGCGGTCCCGCTGCTGAAGGTGGAGTTCGGCACGCCCGACGACCGGGTGCTGACCGACGCGGCGGAGACCCGCGTGGTCGGTGACGTGCTGCGGGCCGACTTCCCGGGCGACGACGCCAAGGCGCTCCAGCTGGTGACACGGCACCCGGTGGGCACGACCGCCGTCGGCGACTACGCCCAGGACCTGTCGCGCCTGCCCGGCGTCGAGTCGGTGACCGCCAGCGTCGGCACCTACGCCGACGGCCGCGCGGTCGGCCCGGGGGTGGCAGCGTACGCGGCGGAGGACATGCAGCAGCGGCTGACCGTGCTGACCGCCTACGACGCGCACTCCACGGAGGGCCAGGAGCTGGTCACGACGGTGCGGGAGACACCGGCGGACGGCATGGAGGTGCTGGTCGGCGGGCCCGCGGCACGGCTGGTGGACAGCAAGGACGCGATCTCGAGCAAGCTGCCGCTGGCCGCGGGCCTGATCGCGGTGAGCACGTTCCTGCTGCTGTTCCTGTTCTCCGGCAGCGTGCTGCAGCCGCTGCGGGCGCTGCTGTTCAACGTCCTGGGCCTGTCGGCGACGATCGGCCTGATGGTGATGATCTTCCAGGAGGGCTGGCTGGCCTCGTGGCTGGGCTTCACCCCGCTGCCGCTCGACACGAGCATGCTCGTGCTGCTGTTCTGCGTGGTGTTCGGCCTGTCGATGGACTACGAGGTGTTCGTGCTGAGCCGCATCAAGGAGATGCACGACCAGGGCGCTGACCTGGGCGAGTCGGTGAAGCACGGCCTCTCACGCACGGGCAGGCTGGTGACGATGGCGGCCGTGCTGCTCGCGGTGAGCCTCCTCGCGTTCGGTACGAGCGGCGTCAGCTTCGTCCAGATGTTCGGCATCGGCAGCGGCCTCGCGATCCTCATCGACGCCACCCTCATCCGCGGTGTGCTGGTCCCCGTCGGCATGCGGGTGCTCGGCCGGGCGGCGTGGTGGTCACCGCCTGCCATGCGCAGGCTGCACGACCGGATCGGCCTGCGGGAGAAAGACCTCGTCTAGGGAGCGAGTGCGGCGCCCAGGGACTCTGGTTCCTGGGCGCCGAGTACTGCGAGCCAGGCGCCGTCGTGCACGGTGACCGCACGGTGCGGGTCGCGGCTGAGCCACCCGGCCGCGAGCCCACGACGCAGGATCGCCGCGGGAAGGGCGCCCGCGAGGTGCTCACGGCGCTCGGTCCAGTCGAGGCAGTCCCGCAGCAGCGCCCGCCGCGGTGTCCCGACCTCGATGCCGAGCGCGGCGAAGGTGCGCCACCCGCGGTCGGTGACCACGAGCCCGTTCCGGTCGTCGACGAGGCCCGCGCCGATCAGCCCGTCGCGCAACGCCACCCCGAGCCGCCCGGCCAGGTGGTCGTAACAGGTGCGGGCGTCGGCCAGGCGACGCGCCCGCACGCTCTGGCGCAGACCGCGCGGGCGTTCCGGCCCGGCCAGGTTCGCGAGCCGTTCGACGACCTCGGCGACCTGCGGGCCCGACAGGCGGACGTACCGGTGCCGCCCCTGCTTCAACGTCCGCACGAAACCGGCGTCGGTCAGGACCCGGACGTGCTCGCTGGCTGTGGAGGTCGCGACACGCGCGGCGTGGGCCAGTTCGCTGACCGTCCACGCCCTGCCGTCGATGAGGGCCATGCACATGGCGGCACGGCTCTCATCGGCGAGAACAGCGGCTACCGAAGCAACGGACATGCCTCCGATGCTAGGCAACGGACGCTTCGGCGGGCGCCGAAGCGTCCGTTGCGCGTCACAGCGACGCGATCAGCCGCTCCACCCGCTCGTCCACCGCGCGGAACGGGTCCTTGCACAGCACGGTCCGCTGCGCCTGGTCGTTCAGCTTCAGGTGCACCCAGTCCACCGTGAAGTCGCGGCCGGCCTGCTGTGCGGCGGCGATGAAGTCGCCGCGCAGCTTCGCCCGCGTGGTCTGCGGTGGGGTGTCCTTGGCGGCCTCGATCTCGCCGTCCTCGGTCACCCTGGCGACGAGGTCCTTGCGCTGCAACAGGTCGAAGATCCCGCGGCCACGCCGGATGTCGTGGTACGCGAGGTCGAGCTGCGCGATGCGGGGCGAGGACAGCTCGAGACCGTGCTTGGCCTGGTACCGCTCCACCAGCCGGTGCTTGATGGCCCAGTCGATCTCGCGGTCGATCCGCGTCAGGTCCTGCGCCTCGACCGCGTCGAGCGTGCGGCCCCACAGCTCGATGACACGGTCGGCCACCGGGTCCGGACCGCGCTTCTCCACGTGCTCCTTGGCACGCGAGAAGTACTCGCGCTGGATGTCCAGCGCCGAGGCCTCCCGGCCGCCGGCCAGGCGCACCAGCCGACGCCCCGTCAGGTCGTGGCTGATCTCGCGGATGGCGCGGATCGGGTTGTCCAGGCTGAAGTCCCGGAACTGGACGCCGTCCTCGATCATCTCGAGCACGAGGTTCGCGCTGCCGACCTTCAGCAGCGTGGTGGCCTCGGCCATGTTCGAGTCACCGACGATGACGTGGAGCCTGCGGTAGCGCTCGGCGTCGGCGTGCGGCTCGTCGCGGGTGTTGATGATCGGGCGGGAACGCGTGGTCGCCGACGACACGCCCTCCCAGATGTGCTCCGCGCGCTGCGACAGGCAGTACACGGCGCCGCGCGGGGTCTGCAGGACCTTGCCCGCGCCGCAGATCAGCTGGCGCGTGACGAGGAACGGCAGCAGCACGTCCGCGATCCGCGAGAACTCGCCCGCCCTGGTGACCAGGTAGTTCTCGTGGCAGCCGTACGAGTTGCCCGCCGAGTCGGTGTTGTTCTTGAACAGGAAGATGTCCCCACCGATGCCCTCGTCGGCCAGCCGCCGCTCGGCGTCGACGAGCAGGTCCTCGAGGATCCGCTCCCCCGCCTTGTCGTGCGTGACGAGTTGCACCAGGTCGTCGCACTCCGCCGTGGCGTACTCGGGGTGTGAGCCGACATCGAGGTAGAGACGCGAGCCGTTGCGCAGGAACACGTTCGAGGAACGTCCCCAGGACACCACTCGCCGAAACAGGTACCGCGCGACCTCGTCCGGGCTCAGCCTGCGCTGTCCGTGGAAGGTACAGGTCACGCCGAACTCGGTTTCGATGCCGAAGATCCGCCGCTGCATCCCTTCAGCCTAGGCGCTTCCCGGCCGGAGATCTCCTGGCCGCTCCGAGGTGAGATGAACAAGTCATCGAAAACCTCCTCATCAGGCCTCGTCGGTTCCGGTCTCGCCCGACTCGGTGGTTTCGTTGGACGGCTCCGCCGACTCGGACGAATCGGACGGCAGCAGCGCGGTGAGCGCGGCGCCCTCGATGCGGCGGAACGCCCGCTTGGGCCGCGACCGCTCCAGCACCGCGACCTCGAGCTTGCCGATCCCGTTGTCGCCGTTGTTGCCGGTGACCCCGGCGGAGAGCGCGGCGACCGCGAACGCGAGCGCGGCCTCCAGCGACATGCCCTCCTCGTAGGTCTCCTTCATCTTGTTCGAGATCGGCTCCGTCTGACCGCCCATGACCAGGTACGACGGCTCGTCCACGATCGAGCCGTCGTAGGTCAGGCGGTACAGCTGGTCGGTCGCCGCCGTGGCCCCGACCTCGGCGACGCACAACTCCACCTCGAAGGGCTTGAGCTGGTCGGAGAACACCGAGGCCAGGGTCTGGGCGTACACGTTGGCGAGCTGGCGGGCCGACACGTCACGCGGGTCGTTCGCGAGCCCCCACAGGTCGACGTGGCGGATGCCGCCGCGGCGCAGGCCGTCGTACTCGCTGTAGCGGCCGGTCGCGGCGAACCCGATCCGGTCGTAGATCTCCGAGACCTTGTGCAGCGTCGCCGAGGGGTTCTCGGCGACGAACAGCACGCCGCCCGAGTACTTGAGCGCCACCACACTGCGGCCCCGGGCGATGCCCTTGCGGGCATACTCCGAGCGGTCCCGCATCAACTGCTCGGGTGAGGCGTACAGCGGCATCGTCACGGTGGGGCTCCTCGTCTCTGTTCGTCTCGGTCGGCTGTGCTCGTCAGCCGCGCGGCTGGCTGGTCCGGTCGGCCACCACGGCCTCGGCGACCGCGGCCGCCTCCTCCTCGGGCACGTGGACCGCGCCCTCCTCGGCCGTGATGGTCACGATGTTCGGGTAGATCTTGCGGGCCAGGTCCGGGCCGCCGGTCGCCGAGTCGTCGTCGGCGGCGTCGTACAGCGCCTCCACGGCGTTGCGGATGGCGGTGGCCTTGTCGCTGGCCGGGTCCCACAGCTTCTTGAGCGCCGACCGCGCGAACAGCGAGCCGGAACCGACGCCGTGGAAGCCCGCCTGCTCCTCGTACCGGCCGCCGACCACGTCGAACGACACGATCCGCCCGGCGGTCGCCGGGTCGGCCGCGTCGACGTCGAAACCGACGAACAGCGGCAGCGCGGCGAGCCCGGCCATCGCGCTGTCGAGGTTGCCGCGGACCAGCGCGGCGAGCTTGTTCGTCTTGCCGTCCAGGGACAGCGGGACGCCCTCGATCTTCTCGTAGTGCGACAGCTCGACCTGGTAGATGCGGACCATCTCCAGCGCGAGGCCCGCCACACCCGCGATACCCACCGCGGAGTAGGCGTCGGTCACGAGGACCTTCTCCATGTTGCGGTGGGAGATGAGGTTGCCCGAGGTCGCGCGCCGGTCACCGGCGATGAGCACACCACCGTTGAACGTGATCGCGACGATGGTGGTGCCGTGCGGCGGCTGCTGGTCGAGGTCCGCCGCGTGCCGCATGCGCACCGGCTCCTCCATGCCGAGCCCGCGCGCACCCGGCAGCAGGTGCGGCGCCTGCACACGCAGGAAGTCGATGAACGACGACGTCTCGGCGGTCATGTAGGCAGCAGGGAGCGCGGCGCCCGGCATTCCGGCGCGGGAATGGGTGTTGTCCATGCCTCTTTCTGTCCTGTCGGCGGGAGGAACGGGGAGCGAGGAACCTACCCTCGCCTACTCGCCGCCCTTTTGCACGTACGCGCGGACGAAGTCCTCGGCGTTCTCCTCGAGCACGTCGTCGATCTCGTCGAGGATCGTGTCGACGTCCTCGCCGAGCTTCTCCCTGCGTTCCTGGCCGGCAGGGGCCGCGCCGTCGACGTCTTCGTCGCCGTCACCGCCGCCTTGCCGGTGCGTCTGTTCCTGGGCCATCTCGCCTCCCGGTATCGGGACTGGTTGCCGTCAAGATTACCGACCGGCACTGACATTTTCGCGGACCATCCGGAGGATGATCAGTATTCGCTGAGCGCGAAACGGTCACTTTCTGGTCGTACCGGTGAGCGCGTCGACCAGTTCCTCGGCCGTCGCGGACGCCTCCAGCAGCTCGCCGACGTGCGACTTGGTGCCCCGCAGCGGCTCCAGCGTCGGGATGCGGACGAGCGACTCCCGGCCCAGGTCGAAGATGACCGAGTCCCACGAGGCCGCGGCGATCGCGTTCGGGTAGCGCTCGAGGCAGCGGCCGCGGAAGAACGCCCTCGTGTCCTGCGGCGGCGTGGTGATGGCCGCCTGGACCTCCTCCTCGGTGACCAGGCGCTTCATCGACCCCCTGGTGACCAGCCGGTTGTACAGGCCCTTCGCGAGCCGCACGTCGGAGTACTGCAGGTCGACGAGGTGCAGGCGCGGCGAGTTCCAGCCGAGACCGTCCCGGGCGCGGAAGCCCTCGAGCAGCCGCAGCTTGGCCGGCCAGTCGAGCCGGTCGGCGCACTCCATCGGGTCGCGGGCGAGCGCGTCGAGGATGTCGCCCCACGTCTGCAGGACGTGCATCGAGACCTCGTCCTGCTCGGTGCGCTCGATGTTCTCGGAGATCATCTCGTGGTAGGCGAACTGGAGGTCCAGGCCGGTGAACTTGCGCCCGTTGGACAGCTCGACGGTCGCCTTCAACGAGGGGTCGTGACTGAGCGTGTGCACCGCGCGGACCGGGTCGGCGAGCTTCAGCGCGTCGAACCGGACTCCGGCCTCGATCAAGTCGAGCACCAGCGCCGTTGTACCGACCTTCAAGTACGTGGACGTCTCGGCCAGGTTCGCGTCGCCGATGATGACGTGCAGCCGGCGGTACTTGTCCGCGTCGGCGTGCGGCTCGTCGCGGGTGTTGATGATGCCGCGCTTGAGCGTGGTCTCCAGGCCGACCTCGACCTCGATGTAGTCGGCGCGCTGGGACAGCTGGAACCCGGCCTCCTCCCCCGACGCGCCGACGCCGACCCGGCCGGAGCCGACCACGACCTGCCGGGAGACGAAGAACGGCGTGAGGCCCGCGATGACCGCCGTGAACGGGGTGTTGCGGGCCATCAGGTAGTTCTCGTGGGTGCCGTAGCTCGCGCCCTTGCCGTCCACGTTGTTCTTGTACAGCTGCAGCCTGGGCTGGCCGGGCACGGTGGCGGCGCGCATGGCCGCCTCCTCCATGACCCGTTCGCCCGCCTTGTCCCAGATCACGGCGTCGCGCGCGTTCGTGACCTCGGGCGCGGAGTACTCGGGGTGCGCGTGGTCGACGTAGAGGCGGGCGCCGTTGGTGAGGATGACGTTCGCGGCCCCCAGGTCCTCGACCTCGGGGTCCGACGGCGGCATCCCGGGGGCGCCGAGGTCGAAGCCCCTGGCGTCCCGCAACGGCGACTCGACCTCGTAGTCCCAACGCGCACGCCGCGCTCGGGGGATGTCCGCGGCGGCCGCGTAGGCGAGTACGACCTGGGTTGAGGTCAGTACCGGGTTGGCGGTGGCGTCCCCAGGCACGGCGATGCCGTACTCCACCTCGGTACCCATGATCCTGCGCATGTCACCAGCCTACGGGGACGCGCTCACTCCGGGTCGACAGCCACGCGTTCGGTGCGGCCGCTCGTCGCCACCGGCCCGCGAGCACCGTGACCGCGAGCAACCCCATGACCAGTGATTTCCCCCTGCGCACCGGGGAATCCAATCACGCCCAGGCCAGCGTCGAACGGTGTTTCCAGTACGCCGCCGGCGTCTCGGCGAGATCGGGCAGCTCCACCTGCGGCAGGGACACCGCGGCGAGGTTGCTCGCCAGCTGGTGGGTGCCCGCGGCACCGGACAGCACCGTGTCCGCCCACGGCTGTGCCAGCGCGGCGGCCAGCGCGACCGCGTCCGGCCCGACCGCCAGGGACTTCGCGAGCGCGGCCACCGGTTCCGGCGGCTCGACCGCGAGCCTGCCGTTGGCCAGCGCCTCCTTGACGAGCACGTGCGCGCCCGCCGCGTGCGCCTCCGCCAGCGCGGGGCCCGCCGAGGGCTCCAGGAGGTTCCACGTCGACTGCACGGCCGTGAAGACGGGCCGCCCGTGGCGTTCGAGCGCGAGCGCCCTGCGCACGACCGACGCCTGGTCGGGACCCGAGGTGGAGAACCCGACCCGGACCGGCAGCGACGCCAGCGCGTCCTGGGTCGCCAGATCGTCGAACAGCGGGCTGTCCGGGGTCAGCGAATGCACCTGGTACAGCGCCATCCGGTCGCCGAGCAGGGCCCTGCTCTCCGCCCACTGGGCGCGAAACCGGTCGAACGTATGGGATTTCTCCTCATGCATGGCCGCGTCGAGCCGCCAGCCGCCCACGTACGTGTAGCCCCACTTGCTGGACACCGTGACGTCGGCGGGCGCCCGCGTGTCGAGCCAGCCCGCGAGGAACTCCTCCGCCCGCCCGTACGAGCGGGCCACGTCCACCCAGCGGAGCCCCGCCGCGTAGGCGGCGTCCAGCACCGCCCACGACGCGTCCCGCATGGCGTCGACAGAACGAGAAGGCGGCAACTCGGACCGGCCGACGTTGATGTACGCCGGCCGGCCGAGTGCCGCCAATCCGAGTCCGAGCAGCGCTCCCAACTACAGGTACTGCCCGGTGTTGGTCGCCGTGTCGATCGCCCGGCCCGACTCCTGGTTCTTCCCGGTGACGAGGGTGCGGATGTAGACGATCCGCTCCCCCTTCTTGCCGGAGATGCGAGCCCAGTCGTCCGGGTTCGTGGTGTTCGGCAGGTCCTCGTTCTCCGCGAACTCGTCGACGATCGCGTCCAGCAGGTGCTGCACGCGCAGGCCGGGCTGCTTGGTCTCCAGCACCGACTTGATCGCCGCCTTCTTCGCCCGGTCCACGATGTTCTGGATCATCGCGCCCGAGTTGAAGTCACGGAAGTACAGGACCTCCTTGTCACCGTTGGCGTAGGTGACCTCGAGGAAGCGGTTGTCCTCCGTCTCCTCGTACATCCGCTCGACGGTGTGCTGGATCATCGCGTCGATCGTCGCCTTGGCGTCCCCGCCGAACTCGGCGAGGTCCTCGGCGTGGATCGGCAGGTTCGACGTCAGGTACTTCGAGAAGATGTCCCGCGCCGCCTCCGCGTCGGGCCGCTCGATCTTGATCTTGACGTCGAGACGCCCCGGCCGCAGGATCGCCGGGTCGATCATGTCCTCGCGGTTGGACGCACCGATCACGATGACGTTCTCGAGCCCCTCGACACCGTCGATCTCGCTCAGCAGCTGAGGCACGATCGTGGTCTCGACGTCCGACGAGACACCGCTGCCTCGCGTGCGGAAGATCGAGTCCATCTCGTCGAAGAACACGATGACCGGTGTGCCCTCCGACGCCTTCTCCCGTGCCCGCTGGAAGATCAGGCGGATGTGCCGCTCCGTCTCACCGACGAACTTGTTGAGCAGCTCGGGGCCCTTGATGTTGAGGAAGTACGACTTGGCCTCGTGTGCCTTGCCGTCGCCCCGCGCCGCCGCCACCTGCTTGGCCAGCGAGTTCGCCACCGCCTTCGCGATGAGCGTCTTGCCGCAGCCGGGCGGGCCGTACAGCAGGACGCCCTTCGGCGGCCGCAGCTCGTACTCGCGGAACAGCTCCGCGTGCAGGAACGGCAGCTCCACCGCGTCGCGGATCTGCTCGATCTGCCGGAACAGGCCACCGATGTCCTCGTAGCGGACGTCCGGCACCTCCTCCAGCACCAGGTCCTCGACCTCGGCCTTCGGCACCCGCTCGTAGGCGTAGCCCGACTTGGAGTCGACCAGCAGCGAGTCACCCGGCTTGAGGGTGGCCTCCCGCAGCGGGTCGGCGAGCCAGACCACGCGCTCCTCGTCGGCGTGCCCGACGACCAGTGCGCGCATCGGCGGCGAGTCGTCCGCCTCCGCGAGCAGTTCCCGCAGTGTGGACACCTCTCCGATGCGCTCGAAGGTGCCTGCCTCGACGATGGTCAGCGCCTCGTTCAACCGCACCGACTGACCGCGGCGCAACTCGTCGACCTCGACGGCTGGAGAACACGCGACCCGCATCTTGCGGCCCGCCGTGAACACGTCCACCGTGCCGTCCTCGTGTCCGGCGAGGAACACGCCGTAGCCGCTCGGCGGCTGCGCCAGCCGGTCGACCTCCTCCCGGAGCGCGAGGAGCTGGCTCCTCGCCTCCCGCAGGGTCTCGACCAGCTTGGCGTTACGCTCAGTCAACTGGCTGACCCGCTCCGACGCCTCGGCCAGCCGCTGCTCGAGCAGGCGGGCATGCCGAGGCGAGTCCGTCAGTTTCCGGCGCAGCAGCGCTACTTCCTCTTCGAGGAACCGGATCTGGGCAGCTTCCGACGGCTCGTGCCCAGAAGCCGCCTCCGGTCCAGCGCCGTGCTCGTCGGCCTCCTCTGGCCGACCACCGGGACGATCGTGCTGCATGTCGGCACCTCCTCCCGAAACTCTTCCTTCCCCCCACGGTACCGGTGTAGACCGACAAAGTAAGACCATCCACATCTCGGAACCGTCGCGTGACGCCGTGGAAACCGTGACCGTCGGAAGTGGATTAGGCCATCTAAGCGCGTGTCGGAACCACCCACCCGCTACGGTGCGTCAGGTAGTCGACCGACGATGGAGCCGTCGGCGGCAACTCGGAGACCTGGCGATGGGGTCGCCACGGAAAAGGGAGAGACAACCGATGTCGCAACCGCCGCAGCAGCCGGGGCAGTGGGGCGGCCAGCCCGGGTGGGGCCAGCAGCCCGGCCCAGGTCAGCAGCCTGGCGGATATCCACAGCAGGGGGGCTACCCCCAGCAGGGCGGATACCAGCAGCAGGGGGGCTATCCGCAGAGCGGCCCGCAGCCCCAACAGCCGAACCCGTACGGGCAACAGCCGCAATTCGGACAGCAGCCCTACGGCCAGAGCGGTGGCTACGGTTACCCACCGCAGAAGAAGAGCCCGATGCCGTGGATCCTCGCCGGTGGTGGCGTGGTCGTCGTGGCCGTCGTCGTGGTCCTCATCATCGCGCTGTCCGGGGGTGGCGGCACCAGCAGTCCTCAAGACCTCGCCGACTCTGCCGCGAGCGCGATGAACGACAAGGACTTCGAGGCCGTCGCCGAGCTGACCTGCGAAGGGGACAAGGAAGACGTCAAGGAGAAGGTCGACCTCGGTTCGGTCGACCCGGCGTTCAAGGACGTCACGGTCGAGTACTCGGTCGGCGAGGTGAAGGAAGAAGGGGACACCGCGACCGCCGACGTGTCGATGAAGCTCGGCAACGTCCCCGAGGAGTACGCGGACGCGATGCCCGAGAGCGTCAACGGCGTCCTGAACATGAAGAAGGACGGCGGGGACTGGTGCATCAGCGGGTTCTCGCCTGCCAGTTGATCACGTAACGAATTGATCAAGCGGCCGTCGCCCGGGCGTGTCCCGGCGGCGGCCGCTGTCGTCCGTCTTGCCTACGATGGGCACCGTCGACGGGAACTCGCTGGAACGTACCGCGCTCCTGCTCCGTCTTCGTTACAGACATCGCGTGAGGAGTTCGGGGCCCGACATGACATATCCACCCCAGCAGCCTGGCCAGTTCAACCAGTCTTCGTACCAGGGTCTGGGCAGCTACTCCGGTGGTCAGCAGGGTGGACCGGGGAACAACAACACCGGCAAGATCGTCGCGATCGTGATCATCGCGTTGCTGGTGCTGGGCGGCGGCGGGGTCGCCACCTACTTCCTCACCAGGGGCGGGGACGAGCCGAAGAACGACGCGTCCTCCGAACAGACCAACCGCGACGACTCGAAGGACACGGGGAGCGACGAGACCACGGCCGACGACACGTCATCGGATCGTGACCCGGACGACGACTCCGACGACTCGGGTGCGAGCAACACTCCAGACGACGTGCGCGACGACTACATGGCCGCGTACGAGAACAAGGACTTCGCCGACGTGGTCGACAACGCCTGCCGGGCCTACAAGACCAAGTTCGGCACCGACACCTCCGAGCTGGAGACCAAGCTCGCCGACTACGACATCTCCGCGTCGCCGGACGGAGAGGTCGAGATCGACGACCAGCACCCGGACAGCGCGACCGCGAAGATCGACCTGACCCTCGTCGGGGACGGCCAGACGCAGGAGCCCAAGATCCTCATCAAGATCGTGCAAGAGACCGGCCAGTGGCGGTTCTGCGGCGAAGGCACCGCCTGACCACCCGTCCCCGACCAACGGAGCCCCAGTCATGACGTACCCGCCGCAGCAGCCCGGCCAGCCCGGTCCGTACGGCCAGCAGAACCCCTACGGCCAGCAGCCGGGTCAGTCCGGCCAGCCGGGCCAGTACGGGCAGTACGGGCAGCAGCCGCAGCAGGGCGGTCAGTACGGGCAGTACGGGCAGACCAGCCAGTTCGGCGCCGGCCCCTACGGCCAGCAGCAGTACGGTGGCCAGCCCGGTTATCCGGGCGGCGAACCGCCCAGGAGCAAGCGCGGCATGATCATCGCGATCGTCGTGATCGCGGTGCTGCTCGTCGGTGGCGGCATCACCACGTTCCTGCTGCTCAACAAGGACGACAGCGGGTCGAACAACGCGTCGCAGGAGACCAGCCAGTCGTCCGAGCCGACCTCCGAGGACGAGCCGACGACGGAGGAGACCACCACCGAGGAGGACCCCGGCGGTGGCGGCGGTGGCGGGGGTGACCCGGAGGAGGTCGCCACCGCGGCGCAGGACTACACCGACGCCGTCAACAACTCCGACGAGGCCGCGGCGACCGAGCTGACCTGCGACAAGACCGGCGGCGGCACCATGTACGACGCGCTCGCGGGCGAGGCGAAGGCCGAGGTCGGCGAGGTGACCATGGTCAGCGACACGCTCGCCACCGTGGACATCACCGTCCAGGGCGCCTCCGGCCAGGCGATCCCGCTGCCGTTGGAGCTCAGGGACGGAGCCTGGTGTGTCACGATCTGACGAGGACGTCGCGACCCGCGAGCCGGCCGAGGCGCCGGCCGAGGAGACCGAGCCCGGAGCGGGCCGGAACAGGGTCCTGGTCGTCTCGGTCGTCGCGGTGGTCGTGCTCGTCGTCGCCGGCATCGTGGCCTACCTGCTGGTCAGCGGTGACGACTCGCAGGACCAGGCGCAGCCCCGGGACGTCCCGACGATCACCGGGTCCGCGGCCCCGACGACCGCGGAGACCACGTCACCCGGCGCCTCCGTGGCCCCGCCCGCGACCGCGACCGGCGCCACCGGCGCGACGAGCGCGCCTCGGGCACCCGCCGACGTGCGGGACGCCGGGTCGGTCGCCGACCAGGTCGCCACGGCGATCTCCGGCGCCGACGTCACCACGCTGAACGAACTGTCCTGCGAGCCCGGCAGCGCGGGCACCGAGGAGTCGTTCCCCGCCGACGCCAAGGCCGAGGTGGTCGGCGAGCCGAAGATCACCGGCGACACGGCGACCGTCGACCTCAAGATCACCATCGGGCAGAACGAGCCCACCACGGTCCCCATGCCGCTGACGAAGAAGGACGGCCGCTGGTGCGTCCCGTGACGTGCCGCCTGCCCTGACCGGCGCCGGTCAGGGCTGGCGGCCGCGGCGCTGCGGTTTCGGCGTCACCACTCCGTCGGCGAGCCTGCGGGCGGTCAGCAGGAACGCCGTGTGCGCCTGCATGCGGTGCTCCGGCCGCACGGCGAGGCCGACCACGTGCCACGGCCGCATGAGCGTCTCCCATGCCTCCGGTTCGGTCCAGCACTGCTGTTCGCGCAGTGCCTCGGTGACCCGCGACAGCTGTGTCGTCGTCGCCACGTACACCACGAGCACCCCGCCCGGGATGAGGTTCGCGGCCACCGTCGGCAGCACCTCCTCGGGCGAGAGCATGTCCAGGATGACGCGGTCGACCTCGCCCTCGTGGGTGGCGAGGTCACGGACCCGCAGGTCCCAGTTCTTGGGTTCCTCCCCGAAGAACGAGGTCACGTTGCGGACCGCGTGCACGGCGTGGTCGTCGCGCACCTCGTACGAGACCACCTGCCCCTCCGGGCCCACCGCGCGCAGCAGCGAGCAGGTGAGCGCCCCGGACCCGGCACCGGCCTCGAGCACCCGGGCGCCCGGGAAGATGTCGCCCCACATCACGATCTGCCCGGCGTCCTTCGGGTAGATCACCTGCGCACCGCGCGGCATGGACAGCACGTAGTCGGCCAGGCGGGGCCGCAGCGCGAGGTAGCCGGTGCCACCGACGGACGTGACGACCGAGCCCTCCGGCTGTCCGATGAGGTCGTCGTGGGCCACCGCGCCACGGTGGGTGTGGTACTGCTCGCCCTCCGCGAGCACGAGCGTGTAGTGCCGTCCTTTCGGATCGGTGAGCTGTACCCGGTCGCCCACTCGAAACGGCCCGCTCGCCCTGACCTCCGTCACCCGAATCCCGCTCCATCTCGTCCGTGCCGATACCCGACCGCGAGATAGTCGCAGACCCGCGCGGTCGGTTCGTCGGGGACCGGCATTACCCTGACCACCGCCAGCCCACCCGTGATCATCAGGGGAGATCATGACCTACCCACCGCAGCAGCCCGGCCCATACGGTCCACAGGACCCCTACGGCCAGCAGAACCCGTACGGTCAGCAACAGCCGCAGTACGGGCAGCAACCGCAGTACGGCGCTCCGCAGTGGGGTCAGCAGCCCGGCTACCCGGCCGCTCCGCCGCCGAAGAAGAAGACCGGACTGGTCGTCACGCTCGTGATCGTGGCGCTGCTCGTGGCCGGCGGCGGCTTCGCCGCGTGGTACTTCCTGATCAGGGACGACGGCGGCACCGGCGGCGGCGGTGGCGAGGACAGCCCGCGCGCGACCGCCGACGCGTTCGTCAAGGAACTGGGTGCCGCGGTCAGCAAGGCGCCCGCCGACGTCTCGCTGGACAAGGTCAAGCCGCTGATGTGCGCGACCGACTTCACGGAGCTGGACAAGGAGCTGCAGGAGGCGAAGAAGGACGACGACGCGTCCGAGAAGCCGCCCGCGGTGACGTTCGCCGTCAGCAACTTCAAGGAGGAGGGCGAAGGCGCCACCTTCGAGATGACGCAGAAGCGCGGCGGCGAGGAGCGCGACCCGTTGCAGCTGGAGGTCCAGAAGGAGGACGGCAACTGGGTCGTCTGCGGCCTCACCAACCAGTCGGGCAGCTCCGGCGGCGAGGAGACCAGCGGCGACGCCCCGACCTCGGCCAACGACGGCACCATCCCGAACCCGATCCCGAAGAGCAGCAACTAACCGATCGCCACATGCCTGAAAGACGCTTTCGGGACACTCAACGTCCCGAAGGCGTCTTTCAGGACACCACCACAGGAACGGCGCCTAATAACGATGACGCGGCGTGAGACTGGCCCGTAGGTCGTCCCGGTGGAGCACGCCCGCGGGCCTGCCCTCCTCGTTGACCACCAGGAACTGCCAGGCCGCGGTCTCCGCGACCCGTTCCGCGATGTCCTCCCCGGACTCGGAGTCCAGGAGCACCGACTCGGGCCGGATCGGTTCGGCGGCCTGCTCGGCCGGTGCCATCGGTGACCGCTCGGCCAGGCGTTCGGCGGCGACCGGGTCCAGCAGACCGGCCGCGACCCCGTCCGCACGCACCAGCACCACTCCCCGCCCGGCGGCGGCGCTGAGCGCGTCGGCCACCGGGCTCTCGGCGGGCAGCTGCAGGATCGGGCGCACCAGGTCGGCGAGCGCGAGCCCGTCCGGCCAGTTCCTGCGCTGGTCGGCGGCGAGTTCACCCCGCGCGCCGGACACGACGAACCAGGCGGTGAGCGCGCACACGCCGAGCCGCAGCCAGCGGTCTGGGCTCTCGTTGGCGAGCCCCCACAGCGCCCACAGCATCAGCAGCCCGGCGACCAGCCAGCCGCCGACGACCGCGGCGCGGGTGCCGATCCCCCGCTCTCCCGACACCGCCCAGACACCGGCCCGCAGCAGGCGGCCACCGTCCAGCGGCAGGCCGGGGAGGATGTTGAAGACGGCGACGGCCACGTTGGCGACCGCGCACTCGAGCACGAGCAGCCAGATCGGGCCCTCGGACGGCATGAACACCAACAGGACGCCGCACAGCCCGGCCAGTACCGCGGACACGGCGGGTCCGGCGGCGGCGATCAGGCCTTCCTGCGCCGGTTTGCGCGGCGTTCTGCTGATCTCGGCGAGCCCGCCGAGCAGGAACAACCGCAGCCTGCGCACCGGGATGCCCAGTTGCAGCGCGACCACGCAGTGGCCCAGCTCGTGCGCGAGCACCGAGACGCCGAGCAGCACCGCGAACGCCGCGGCGAGCGAGATGGAGACGACCGCGTCCGCGTTCGGCAGGAAGCGTTCGACCAGGGGCGCGTAGAGCACGACGATCGCGACCGACCCGATCCACCACGACGGGGACAGGAGCACGGGCACCCCGCGGAACCGGAACAGCAGCAGGCCACCGTCACGTTCGGCCCAGTCCGGTCCGTAGGTCATGCGAAGCAGACTAAGGGGAAACGTGTGGGAAAGCCGTGTGAGGGACACCGGGAGCCGACCCTGCCCGGAATTGTCGGTGGTACGGCCTAGGGTCATGGTCATGACGGAAACCCCTGCCGCGATCGTCGAGGAGGACGTGCCGCTGCCGCGGCGGCCCGCGCTGTCGCCGTCGCGGGCCGGTGACTTCAAGCAGTGTCCCCTGCTCTACCGGTTCCGTGCGGTGGACCGGCTGCCGGAGACGCCGACGGTCGCGCAGGTGCGCGGGATCGTCGTGCACGCCGTGCTGGAGGAGCTGTTCGCGTTGCCGGCGGCCGAGCGGGTGCCCGACCGGGCGCACGCGCTGCTCGGCCCGGTGTGGGCGCGGCTGCGGGACGAACGGCAGGAGCTGGCCGACCTGTTCCCCACCGACGACAGCCAGGACCACTGGCTGGAGTCGGCGGCACAGTTGATCGACGGGTACTTCACGCTGGAGGACCCGCGCCGCCTGGATCCGGAGGCACGCGAGCTGCTCGTGGAGACGGAGCTGCCGTCCGGGGTGCTGCTGCGCGGCTACATCGACCGGCTCGACGTCGCCCCGACCGGTGAGATCCGCGTCGTCGACTACAAGACCGGCACGGCGCCGCGCGAGATCGGCGAGGCGAAGGCGCTGTTCCAGATGAAGTTCTACGCGCTCGTGCTGTGGCGGCTGCGTGGCGTGGTGCCCAAGCAGCTGTGGCTGATGTACCTGGCGGACCGGCAGTCCCTGCGCTACACCCCGGACGAGGCGGAGCTGCTGCGCTTCGAACGGACCCTGGACGCGGTGTGGCAGGCGATCCTGCGCGCGGGCAGGTCAGGTGACTTCCGACCGAACAAGAGCAGGCTGTGCGACTGGTGCTCGCACCAGGCGCTGTGCCCGGAGTTCGGCGGCACACCGCCCGAGTACCCGGGCTGGCCGGAACCCGACGCGGGCGACGAGTCCGTTGTGGACAGGGCGGACTGAATGTTCTACGAACCACTGGGCGACGACCGCTACCAGTCCACTGTGCACACCACGGGCCCGTGGTCGTCGCACACCCAGCACCTCGGCCCGCCGTCGGCGTTGCTGGTGCGCGCGATGGAGCGGCTGCCGTCCGCCGTGCCGATGACGATCGCGCGCGTGACCGTCGAGATCCTGGGCCCGGTCCCGGTGGCCGAGCTGTCGGTCACCGCGGCCGTCGACCGTCCCGGCCGCTCGGTGGAGCTGCTGAGCGCGGAGCTGTCCGCCGACGGCCGGGTGGCGGTCCGGGCCAGGGCCTGGCGCATCGTGCGGTCGGACACGAGCGCGGTCGCGTCGACGATCGACGAGCCGCTCGCGCCGCCCTCGGAGGGCCGCGTGATGACCCGCCCGGAGGGCTGGCACCCCGGCTACCTGGACGTCATGGAGTGGCGGAGCCTCGCGGGCTCCCTCGGTGAACCGGGCCCGGCGACGGTGTGGGCGCGGCAGCGGGTGCCGCTGGTCGGCGACGAGGAACCGTCGGGTCTGCAGCGCGTGCTGACGGTGGCCGACTCCGGGAACGGGGTGTCGAGCCTGCTCGACCCGCGGAAGTGGCTGTTCATCAACTCGGAGTTGACGGTGCACCTGTACCGCGAACCGGTCGGCGAGTGGATCGCGTTGGACGCCGGGACGGCCATCGGCCCGGACGGCTTCGGGACGGCGGTGTCCGTGCTGCACGACCGGAGCGGGGCGGTGGGGCGTGGTGCGCAGGCGCTGCTGATCCGGCCCCAGTAGGCCCGACGGTCCGAGAACCCGTCAGAGGCGGCAGGAGCGGATGTCCGACGCCAGGACGGCCCGCGCGCCCAACGCGGCCAGCTTGTCCATCACCGCGTTCGCTTCCTTGCGCGGCACCATCGCGCGCACGGCCACCCATTCCGGCGACGCGAGCGGCGCCACGGTCGGCGACTCCAGCCCCGGCGTGACCGTGATGGCCTCGTCGAGCAGGGACTTCGGGCAGTCGTAGTCCAGCATCATGTACTGCTGCGCGAAGACCACACCCTGCAACCGCCCCGCGAGCTGCTCCTTCGCCGCCGAGTCCGGCGCGTTCGTGCCGTGCACGAGGACCGCCTCCGACTTGCAGATCGGGTCGCCGAACACGACCAGGTTGTGCTGGCGGAGGGTGCGACCGGAGTCGACGACGTCGGCGACCGCGTCGGCGACGCCCAGCTGCACCGAGATCTCCACCGCGCCGTCGAGGCGGATGACCGTCGCGTCGATGCCGCGGTTCGCCAGGTCCTGCCTGACCAGGTTCGGGTACGACGTGGCGAGGCGCTTGCCCGCAAGGTCGTCGATCTTCCAGTCGGTGCCCGCGGGCGCGGCGTAGCGGAACGTCGAGCCGCCGAAGCCCAGCGGCAGCCGCTCGGCGACCGGGGCCGCGGACTCCAGCGCCTGGTCGCGGCCGGTGATGCCCAGGTCCAGCTCGCCGGAGCCCACGTAGATCGGGATGTCCTTGGGCCGGAGGAAGAAGAACTCGACGTCGTTCGCCGGGTCGAGCACGGTCAGGTCGCGCTGGTCATGGCGTTTCCGGTAGCCCGCCTCGGCCAGCATCTCGGCGGCGGGTGCGGCAAGCGCACCCTTGTTCGGCACGGCAACCCGCAACATGGGCGAACTCCTCAGCAGTGGTGGTCGCTCCGGCAAGCCTTGCTCAGAGGTGCCGGTAGACGTCGTCGAGGGTGAGGCCGCGGCCCAGCATCAGCACCTGCACGCGGTACAGCAGCTGGGACACCTCTTCGGCAAGGCGGTCGTCGGACTCGTGTTCGGCGGCGATCCACACCTCGCCGGCCTCTTCGAGCACCTTCTTGCCCTGCGCATGGACCCCCGCGTCGAGCGCGGCGACAGTGCCGGAGCCCTCGGGGCGGTTGACCGCCCGGTCGCGGAGTTCGGCGAACAGCTCGTCGAACGTCTTCACGACGTTGATCCTGCCATCACCGCCCAACCCACTTTCGGGTCAGCCCATCAGGGCCGTGAGGTCGGCCACCGTGAGGCCCTCGAGCGACGTGCGGAACACCCGCCGCTCCCCCGGGTCGACGTCCACCTCGCACGGCACGACCAGCACGGTCGTACCGGCCGCCACCGCCGACGACACGCCGGTCGGTGAGTCCTCGACCGCGACGCAGTCCGCCGGGTCGACGTCGAGCAGGCGGCACGCCTTCAGGTACGGCTCGGGCAGCGGTTTGTTCTTGCCGTCGACCTCGTCGCCACAGACGGTGACGTCGAAGTTGTCTCGCCCGATCGTGTCCAGCGCGATCTCGACGAGGTCACGTTCGGTGGACGTGACGAGCGCGGTCCGCAACCCGGCCGCCCGCACCGCCGCCAGCGCCTCGGCCGCGCCGGGGCGCCACGGGAGGTCGCCGTGGAACACCTCGGCCATGCGGCGGTCGATCCAGGCGGCGCTGTCCGCGACCTGCTCCGGCGCCGGGTCGGGGATGCCGACCTCGGCATACAGCAGCCGCAGGGTCACCATGACGTTGGTGCCGACCATCGCCTGCCTGGTCGCCGTGGACAGCCGGCCACCGAGCTTCTCGGTCAGCTCGTACAGCGGGATGTCCCAGAGCTTCTCTGAATCGAGAATGGTGCCGTCCAGGTCCCACAGGACGGCGGCCGGGCGGTCGGCGGACCTCGGTTCGGTCTCGGCTGGCATGTCAACCAGCCTACGATCTCCGGGAGCGGCCCTCGGGCCGTAGGCTTGCCCGGTGACCGATCCGGACCAGCAGCCGACCGCACCCGACGTCCCAGCCGGCGAACCGCTCGTCGAGCCAGTGATGATCTGTGCCTTCGAAGGGTGGAACGACGCGGGCGACGCCGCGACGGCGGCCATCGAACACCTGCAGCTGACCTGGGAGGCCACCGCGCTCTCCGAGGTCGACCCGGACGACTACTACGACTTCCAGGTCACGCGCCCCACCGTCCGCATGGTCGACGGGGTGACGCGCCGGGTCGAGTGGCCGACCACGCGGCTGTCGGTGTGCCGGCCTCCCGGTGCGAGCAGAGACGTCGTCCTCATGCACGGCATCGAGCCGAACATGCGGTGGCGCAAGTTCTGCGGGGAGCTGCTCGAGCAGATCGACGGCCTGGGCATCAGCACGGTGATCACGCTCGGTGCGCTGCTCGCCGACACGCCCCACACCCGGCCGGTGCCCGTGACCGGCACCGCGTACGACGCGGCGTCGGCGGCCCGCTTCGGTCTGGAACGTTCCCGGTACGAGGGCCCGACCGGCATCGTCGGCGTGCTGCAGGACGCGTGCGTGCAGGCCGGGGTGCCCGCGATCTCGATCTGGGCCGCGGTGCCGCACTACGTGTCGCAGCCGCCGTCGCCGAAGGCCACGCTCGCGCTCCTGCACCGCGTCGAGGAGGTCCTCGACCTGGAGGTCCCGCTCGGCGACCTGCCCGACCAGGCCGAGGAGTGGCAGCGCACGGTCAGCGAGATGGCCGAGGAGGACGAGGACGTCCGCAACTACGTCCGCGCCCTCGAGGAACGCGGCGACGCCGATCTCGCGCTGAACGAGACCAGCGGCGACGCGATCGCCGCCGAGTTCGAGCGCTACCTGCGGCGACGCAGGCCGGGCCCCGGCCGGGGCCAATCCGGCGTCTGACCTGGTGGGCTTGCTCGATCGCGACCGGATCGCCCGTGCCGGGCTGCACGCCGGCGGGTTCCTGGGACCGTTCGGCGGCGGCGTCACCGCGTCGATGCTGCCCGAACTGGGTGCCGACTTCGACGTGTCGACGTCGGTCGCCTCGGCCACCATCACCGCCTACCTGGTGCCGTTCGCCGCGTTCATGCTGTTCTCCGGCACGCTCGGCGCCCGCTGGGGCAGGCGGCGCAGCGTGCTGGGCGCCTACGTGGTGTCGTTCGCGGGGTCGGCGCTGTGTGTGGTGGCCACCGCGTTCCCGGTGCTGCTCGCGGGCCGCGCCGTCCAGGGCATCGCGAACGCGTTCACCACTCCCCTGCTGCTGGCGACACTCGCCGCCACCACGCCACGTGACCGGCTGTCCCGGTCGCTCGGGTTGTTCGCGTCGCTGCAGGCGGCCGGGCAGACGAGCGGCCCGCTGGTCGGCGGGCTCGCCGCGGAGGCGACGTGGCGGCTGGCGTTCGTCGGGGTCGGCGTGGCGGCGGTGGTGCTGGCGCTGATCGGCGTGCCGCACGAGGTGCGTGAGGGTGCCGAGCCGGAGCGGGTGCGCCTGCGGTCGGCGTGGCGCCCGGAGGTGATGCGGGCGGCCGCGGTGGCGTTCGTGGGCTGGGGGTGCCTCGGCGGTCTGACGTTCCTGGTGGCGTACCGCACCGACGACGGCTTCGGCCTGACCTCGGGCCAGCGCGGGCTGCTGCTCACCGCGTTCGGTGTGGTCGGCATGCTCACGGCGGGGCTGGTGGGCCGGATCGTCGAACGCGTCGGCGGCCGCAGGGGCGCGCTGGTCGGCGCCGTCGCGGGCGCGGTGCCGGTGGCGTTGATCGGCGTGGTGCCGTGGGTTGGCGCGGTCGGGGTGCTGTGGGCGCTCGGTGGCTTCTGCGCCCAGTTCGTCCAGGTCGGTCTCAATACGCTCGTATTGACCAGCGACCACAACCCGGCGGGCGCCGTGTCGGTCGTCCAGGCGTTCCGGTTCATCGGCGCGGCGGCGGCCCCGCTCGCGTTCACGCCGATCTACCACCACTCCACGGTGCTCGGCTTCCTGGTCCCGGCCGTGCTGCTGGCTGCGACCGCACCGGTGGCCCTGCTGAGCAGGGGCTACGCCGCGGTACGACGGTGATGTAGCCCCATGTGCTACACCTGGCTACACTCCTGTCATGAAGGTCATCAGCCAACGAGAGTTCCGGAACAACTCCGCGGCGATCATGGACGCGGTAGAGGCCGGGGAGACCTATCACGTCACCCGGAACGGGGTGACGGTCGCCGAGCTGCGTCCTGTTTCCCGTAGGCGTCGATTGAGCGCTGAAGAGCTGACAGAGCGCCACCGGAAGCTGCCCAGGGTGGACTACGCCCGGATGCGACGGGACGCCGACGAGTTCTTCGGCGCCGAGGATCGCGTGGACGTTGATGATCCCTGGGAGCGTCCTCGTGGCTGACCGTCACGAGTGGGGTGTCCTCGACACCTGCACCTACATCGATCTCGGTGAACTCGACGCCGCCACGCTGCCGTCGATCCCGGACATCACCGCGATCACGATGGCCGAATTGCACCAGGGTGTTGCGATGGCGAAGAACGCGGCCGTTCGGGCAGCTCGTGCCGAAAAGCTGGGCGTCGCGATAGTCGATTTCGATCCGCTGCCGTTCGACGCCGAGGCCGCGACCCGCTACGGCTCACTCGTTGCCCTGACACTTGAAGCCAAGCGGGACCCCAAACCACGTCGGCTCGACCTGATGATCGCCGCCATCGCTTCGTCGCGTGGGCTGCCCCTGTACACCCGCAACGTCGACGACTTCGCCGGGCTCGACGAGATGGTGACGGTCGTCGCGGTCTGAGTGGTGGGGGGGCCGGCGGGGGGGGGGGGCCCCCCCCCCCCCCGGCGGCCCCCCCCCCCCCCCCGGGCCGGCCCGGGGGCGCGCCGGCCCCGGCCGGAGCGGGGCCCGGTTGGGGATTTTCGGCGTCGGCGACCTTCGCTCCCTCGATCTACACGCACGCCCCCCCGGCGCGCGCCGGCCCCCCCCCCCCCCCCACCACGGTCAGAGCAGGACGCCGAGCAGCGCGTCCACCGCGGTGCGCACCAGCGCGCCGCTGTTCTCGTCCGCCCCGCCGGTCGACAGCGCCTCGTCGGCCCACGCGTCGACCGCGGCCAGGGCGGCCGGGGTGTCCAGGTCGTTCGCCAGGTGCGTCCGCAGCCGGTCCACCAGGTCCCCGGCGGGCGGCGCGGCGGCCAGCGACACCGCGGCACGCCAGCGCGCCAGCCGGTCCTGCGCGGTCGACAGCACCTCGTCGGTCCACGGCCGGTCGGCGCGGTAGTGGCCGGACAGCAGTCCGAGCCGGATCGCCATCGGGTCGACCTGGTCGGCACGCAGGCGGGACACGAACACGAGGTTTCCGCGCGACTTGGACATCTTCTCGCCGTGCAGCCCGATCATCCCGGCGTGCGAGTAGTGCCGGGCGAACGGGTGCTCGCCGGTCAGCGCCTCCGCGTGCGCGGCGCTGAACTCGTGGTGCGGGAAGATCAGGTCCGACCCGCCGCCCTGCACGTCGAAGCCCATGCCGAGCCGGTTCAGCGCGATGACGCTGCACTCGACGTGCCAACCGGGCCTGCCGGGCCCCAGCTCGCTCTCCCAGCTCGGCTCGCCCGGCCGCGCGGCACGCCAGAGCAGCGCGTCGAGCGGGTGCCGCTTGCCGGGCCGGTCGGGGTCGCCGCCCCGCTCGGCGAAGTAGGTGGCCATCTGTTCGGGCGAGTAGTTCGACACCGTGCCGAACCGGCCGGAGGCCAGGTGCGAGTAGTAGATGTCGGGGTACTCCGCGTCGTCGACCCGGTAGGCGACGCCCGCGGCGAGCAGCTTGCCGACCGTCTCCACGATCTCCGGGATCGACTCCACCGCGCCGATGTAGTCCTTCGGCGGCAGCACCCGCAGCGCCGTCATGTCCTCACGGAACAGCGCCGTCTCGCGCATCGCCAGCACGACCCAGTCGTCCTTGTCGCGCTCGGCGCGCTCCAGCAGCGGGTCGTCCACGTCGGTGACGTTCTGCACGTAGTGCACCTCGTGGCCGTTGTCGAGCCACTGCCGGTGCACCAGGTCGAACGCCAGGTAGGTCGCCGCGTGCCCGAGGTGGGTGGCGTCGTACGGGGTGATGCCGCAGACGTACATGGTCGCGGTCGGACCGGGCGCCGTCGGGCGGATCTCGCCGGCCGCGGTGTCGTACAGCCGCAGCGGACGGGGGGTGCCGGGAACGCGGGGCACCTGGGTGGATGGCCAGCTCTGCATGCTTTCGACGATAAACGTCTCCCGTGGAACCGGACCGGACGGACGGATCATGTGACGCCCGTTACACCCCGTCATCGGCGTGCGACGTACCTAGTACGCGAGCCGAGCGAACGAGAAGAAGGTGGCGGCCATGACAACGGCTGCAGACGGGACGACGGGACGGTACCTTGTCCTGCTGGAGGACGACTGGACCGACGCGACGAGCGAGCTCAACCGGGTGGCCGGCATCCGCACCGCGGACACGGCCGACGGCGAGCCGTCCGCGCTCTGGGAGGCGGACGGTCTTCTGATGAGCGAACTGGGCGTGGCGCTGGTCAACGCCGACGAGGAGCAGGTCACCGCGCTGGCGAGGGCGGTGGACGAACCGGGCCCGATCGCGTTGATCGAACCGGAGCGCTACGTGCAGGCCATCGAACCCACCGCGCCTTCGACGGACGCGGAGGCACCCACGGTCGACGAGACGCTGTTCACCTGGGGCCTGCAGGCCACGGGCGCGCCGAACAGCACCGCCACCGGCGAGGGCATCAAGCTGGCGGTCCTGGACACCGGGTTCGACCTGAAGCACCCGGACTTCGCCGACCGGACCGTGGTGTCGGCGTCGTTCGTCCAGGGCGAGGAGGTGCAGGACGGCCACGGGCACGGCACACACTGCATCGGCACGTCGTGCGGGCCGCGCGAGCTCGACAGCGGTCCCGGCTACGGGGTGGCGTACAAATCGGACATCTACGTGGGCAAGGTGCTGAGCAACGAGGGCTCCGGCGCTGACGGCGGCATCCTGTCCGGCATCGACTGGGCCATCACCAACGGGTGCGCGGTCGTGTCGATGTCGCTCGGCGCGCCGACCGAGAAGGGCCAGGCGTTCTCCCGCACGTACGAGCGGGTCGCGACGCGGGCGCTGCAGAAGGGCACGCTGATCATCGCCGCGGCGGGCAACGAGAGCGACCGGCGGGTCGGCCGGATCAACCCCGTCGGGCACCCGGCGAACTGCCCGTCGATCATGGCGGTCAGCGCGATCGACGTGGCGCGGAAGATGGCGTGGTTCTCGTGCGGGACGGTGGACACGATCGGCGCCGTCGACCTGACCGGGCCCGGCGTCGACGTCTACTCCAGCTGGCCGGTGCCGCTGCGGTACAAGCGGATCTCCGGCACCAGCATGGCGACCCCGCACGCGGCCGGTGTCGCGGCGCTCATCGCGCAGGCCACCGGCGCACGTGGGCTGGAGCTGTGGGCGCGGCTGTCGCAGCTGTCGCGACGACTTCCTTTGCCGGGCACCGACGTTGGGGCAGGATTGGTCCAAGCGCCCTAGCACATCGAGGAGGCCTGGTGGCGGACGAGCAGGTGGTCATCTCGGTGGCCGACGACCAGGTCGACGACATGTCCACGGTGGTGGACGCCCTGCGGGCCGCGGGCCTGCGGGTGAGCGAGGTGCTCGAGAGTGCCGGCGTCGTGACCGGCACGGTCGACGGGGAGGCGCTGGCCTCCCTGTCGACCGTGCCGGGCGTCGCCGACGTGGAGCGATCGCGGGTGTACGAGGTCCCGCCGCCCGACTCACCCGTGCAGTAGCCGGTCGATCTCGGTCATCTGGTCCGGCCGCAGCGGGCCGTGGGCGAGCGCGCCCGCGTTGTCCGCCGCCTGGGTGACGTCGCGGAACCCGGGGATCGGGATGGTCCGCTCGCTGCGTGCCCACAGCCAGGCCAACGCGCCCTGCGCCAACGTGCGGCCGTCGCTGGTGAGGATGTCGCGCACGCTGTCCACGGTGGCCGCCCACTCGGCGGTCGGCACTCCGTCGGAGAAGAACCGCAGCCACTCGGGTGCGGCCGAGCGGATGTCCGCGGCGGTCGCGGGCCTGCTGCTGTCCCTTCTGCCGAGCAGGCCCATGGCGAGCGGGGTGCGGTTGACGCTCGCGAGGTCGTGCCGCGCGCACAGGTCGAGGAGCTCCGGCGCGTCGTGCAACACGCTGCACTCGTGCTGGACGGCGACGTAGCCGGGCCTGCCCGCCCAGGCCGCGGCCCGTTCGAGGTCGTCGGTGCTCCACGCGAACCCGCGGATGAGCCCGTCCTTCACCAGCTCCTCCGCCGCGTCGGCGAGCGCCTCGGCGTCGGCGACGGACGGTGACGTGTGGAGCTGGTAGAGGTCGAGGTGGTCGGTGCCGAGACGGGTGAGGGTGGCCCGGATGGCGGTACGCATGTATTCGACGGAGTTGTCGGTGCCGGTGAGCACCTTCGTGTCCTCGTCGAACACGTTCCCCCACTTGCTGGCGACGACCACCTCGTCGCGGTGCTTCCCGAGTGCCCGTCCGAGCACCCGCTCGCTGCGGCCCGCGCCGTAGACGTCGGCGGTGTCGAAGAACGTGACGCCGAGGTCCAGCGCCGTGTGCACGGCGGCAATCGACTCGTCGTCGTCGACCTCACCCCAGCCGAGTGGTTTGCCTGCCGTGTCGGAGAACGGGCCACCGATGGCCCAGCACCCGAAGCCCAGCGCGCTGACCTGGCGATCTCCCAGTCGTCGTGTGTTCATGTCTGCTCATCGTGGTACGTGGAGCGCGCTCCAGGTCCAGAGTAATTTCTGCGGAACGGAGCATGCGGAGCGAACGTTGGAGGCGGCATGCGCACAGAGGTGAGTCCGAAACGGGTCCGGGTGTACGCGGGTGGGCAGCTGGTCGCGGACAGCAAGTCACCTGTACTGGTGTGGGAGGTCCCGTACTACCCGACGTACTACCTGCCGTCGGCGGACGTGCTCGCGACCGTCACGCCGTCCGGTGACGTCGTGGCCGGTGACGTCACGATCCCGGGCGCCGCCCGCCGCGACGGCGACCTGGTGCGGCTCGAGTTCTCCGCCATGGACGAGTGGCTGGAGGAGGACGAGCCGATCTACGTGCACCCGCGCGACCCGTACAAGCGGGTCGACATCCTCGCCAGCTCACGGCACGTGGAGGTGCGGATCGACGGGGAGACGGTCGCGTCGTCGCGGCAGCCGAGGATCCTGTTCGAGACCTCCCTGCCACCGCGGTACTACCTGCCCCTGTCCGACGTCCGGATGGACCTGCTGCGCCCGTCGACGACCACGACGTCCTGCCCGTACAAGGGGACGGCGTCGTACTGGAGCGTCGGCGAGCACTCCGACGTCGTGTGGATCTACCGCACGCCGGTGCCGGAGAGCCAGAAGATCGCCGGGATGGCGTGCTTCTACAACGAGAAGGTTGACCTCGTCATCGACGGCGAACCGCAGGAACGTCCGGAGACACCCTTCAGCTAGTAGCCGAGGGCGTCGTCGATGGCGCGGTAGATGCGTTTCTCCGAGACCGGGTACGCGGTCCTGAGGGTCTGCGCGAAGTAGCTGATCCGCAGTTCCTCGATCATCCAGCGCACCTCGCGCAGCGTGGGGTCGTCGGGGCCGAGTTGCTCCCTGGCCTCCTCGTAGGCCTCCCACACGCCCTGCACCGCGTACGCCCAGTCGGCGTCACGGGCCGGGCGTTCCGGGAGCTTGTCGATGCGGCGCAGGATGCCGTTCAGGTAACGCTCCACATCGGACAGGTGGGGGTACCCGGTCGCGGTCACGAAACCGTTGAACACGAGCGCGTCGCGCTGCGCGTGCATGTCCGCCACCGACTCGGCGAACACCTTGCCCGTCATCCTGGACAGGGCGGCATCCAGCGTCGCGTTGACCGCCAGCGCGCCGCGGGTCCTGCCCAGCACGTCGTACAGCACGTCGTGCAGGTCGGCACGCACCTTGTCGCACAGCGACCGGAACGCGTCCGCTGTCCATGCCGGACCGCCCGCCCGCTCGACCAGGTGGTCGGCCGCGCAGTTGAGGCAGTCCTCCAGCAGCCCGGGCACACTGCCGTGCGGGTTCGCCGACAGGGCCAGCTTCGTCGCGTTGTCCAGCCGGCGCACGACCTGCTTCACCGGGTTCGGCACGGTCAGCAGCACGAGCTTGCGGGTGCCGCGCCACATCGCGGCCGCCTGCTCACGCTGGTTGTCGAACAGGCGTATGGCCACCGAGGCGCCCTCGTCGACCAGCGCCGGGTACGCCGTCACCTGCTGTCCGGCACGACGCAGTGACACCGACTTCGGCAGTTCCCCTGCGTCGTCACCGAAGTCCCACGACGTCAGGCCCGATCTGGTGATGCCCTCCGCGCCGGTCGCCAGCGACTCACGCACGCGGTCGGCCAGCTCCCGCTTCAGCGCGCCGAGGTCCTTGCCCTGCACGATGGGCTTGCCGTCGGACTCCTCGACCACCTGGAACGTCGTCTTCAGGTGCTGCGGCACCTGGTCGAGCTGCCACGCGTCCGGTGGCACGACGACGCCGGTGAGCTCACGCAGCACGGCACCGACGTCGTCCACGGTGGGTTCCGGGCCCAGCCGGTCCAGCACGGCGGCCACGTAGTCCGGCACCGGCACGAAGTTGCGGCGCAGCGGTTTGGGCAGTGACCGGATCAGCGCGGTCACCAGTTCGTTGCGCATGCCGGGCACCTGCCACGGCAGTCCGTCGGCGCTCACCCGGTTCAGCAGTGGCAGTGGCACCCGCACCGTCACGCCGTCGGTCGCCTCGCCCGGCTCGAACCGGTAGGTCAGGGGCAGCTTGACACCGCCCGAGCGAACGGCGTCGGGGTAGTCCTCCGGGCTGACGCCGACGTCCGGGTTCACCAGCAGGTCGCGGGTGAACGTCAGCAGGTCCGGCTTCGACTCCCTGGTCTTC
The DNA here is from genome assembly GCF_044466355.1 of Actinophytocola sp. NPDC049390. Lineage (NCBI taxonomy): Bacteria > Bacillati > Actinomycetota > Actinomycetes > Pseudonocardiales > Pseudonocardiaceae > Actinophytocola > Actinophytocola sp. NPDC049390. Next base: position 483,592 of record NZ_JBITMQ010000001.1, on the reverse strand, counting down.
TTCCACCAGGTGTCGAAGTGCCGGCCGGAGACGACGTCCTGGCCGACGCGCTCGTCGTAGAACGCGAACAACGTCTCCTCGTCGACCACGATGTCGCGGCGCCGCGCCTTGTGCTCCAGCTCCTCGACCTCGTCCAGCAGTGCGGCGTTCTGTTTGAGGAACCGGTGCCTGCTGTCCCACTCCCCCTGCACCAGCGCGTGCCGGATGAACAGCTCGCGCGCCACCGGCGGGTCGATCCGGCCGAAGTTCACCGCGCGGTCGACCACGATCGGCACGCCGAACAACGTGACCCGCTCGGACGCCATCACCGCGCCGCGCTTCTTCTCCCAGCGCGGTTCGCTGTAGGTGCGGCGCACCAGGTGCCCCGCGAGCGGCTCGATCCACTCGGGTTCGATCTTCGCGACGATCCGACCCCACAGCCTGGTCGTCTCGACCAGCTCCGCGGCCATGATCCAGCGCGGCTGCTTCTTGAACAGGGCCGAGCCGGGGAAGATGCCGAACCGCGCGTTGCGAGCCCCCAGGTAGTCGTGCTTGGACTCCTTGACGTCCTTCAGGCCGATGTGCGACAGCAGCCCGGACAACAGCGACATGTGCACCTGTTTGGCGGGGGCGGGCGCGTCGTTGGGGGTGACGTCCAGGCTCTTCGCCATCTGCTTGAGCTGCCCAGCGACGTCCTGCCACTCACGGACGCGCAGGTAGTTCAGGTACTCGGCGCGGCACAGCCTGCGGAACCGGTTGCCCGACATGTCGCGTTTCTGCTCGGTCAGGTAGTCCCAGAGTTTGAGGTAGGACATGAAGTCCGACTCCGGGTCCCGGAACCGGGCGTGCATCTGGTCGGCCTGGGACTGTTTGTCGGCCGGCCGTTCGCGGGGGTCCTGGATGGACAGCGCGGCGGCGATGACCGTGACCTCGGTGACGCACCCGTTCCTGTCGGCCTCGATGACCATGCGGGCCAGGCGCGGGTCGACCGGCAGGCGGGACAGGTTGCGCCCCAACGGGGTCAGGCGCGGCGTGGTGTCCTTCGTGGACGTCTCCAGCGCACCGAGCTCGTGCAGCAGGTTCATGCCGTCGGTGATGTGGCGGCGGTCGGGTGGCTCGACGAACGGGAACTCCGCGATGTCACCGAGGTCGGCGGCCGCCATCTGCAGGATGACCGACGCGAGGTTGGTCCGCAGGATCTCCGGGTCGGTGAACTCGGGCCGCGCGTCGAAGTCGTCCTCGGCGTAGAGGCGGATGCAGATGCCGTCCGAGGTCCGGCCGCAGCGGCCCTTGCGCTGGTTCGCGGAGGCCTGGGAGATCTTCTCGATCGGCAGCCGCTGGACCTTCAACCGGTTGCTGTACCGGGAGATCCGCGCGAAGCCGGGGTCGATGACGTACTTGATGCCGGGCACGGTCAGTGACGTTTCGGCGACGTTCGTGGCCAGCACGACGCGGCGCCCGCGATGTCGCTGGAACACCCTGCGTTGCTCGCCCGCGGACAGCCGGGCGTACAGCGGCAGGATCTCCAGCCCGGGTTTGTCCAGCGCGACCAGCGCGTCCGTGGTGTCGCGGATCTCCCGCTCGCCGGACAGGAACACGAGGACGTCGCCCGGTCCCTCGGCGGACAGCTCGTCGACCGCGTCGAGGATCGCCTGCGTCTGGTCCCGCTCCGGATCGGCGTCCGGGTCGTCGGGGTCGACGATCGGGCGATAACGCACCTCGACCGGGTACGTCCGGCCGGAGACCTCGACGATCGGGGCGGGCCCGTCGCCGGTGTCGAAGTGCCTGGCGAACCGCTCCGGGTCGATGGTGGCCGAGGTGATGATCACCTTGAGGTCGGGCCGTCGCGGCAGGAGGCGCTTGAGGTAGCCGAGGATGAAGTCGATGTTGAGGCTGCGTTCGTGCGCCTCGTCGATGATCAGCGTGTCGTACTGGCGCAGCATCCGGTCGGACTGCAGCTCGGCGAGCAGGATGCCGTCGGTCATGAGCTTGACGTGGGTCCTGTCGCTGACCTGGTCGGTGAACCGGACCTTCCAGCCGACCGCGTCGCCCAGCGGCACGTCGAGTTCGTCGGAGATCCGTTCGGCGACCGTCCGCGCGGCGATGCGGCGCGGCTGGGTGTGGCCGATCAGGCCGCGGACGCCGCGGCCCAGCTCGAGGCAGATCTTCGGCAGCTGTGTGGTCTTGCCCGAGCCGGTCTCGCCGGCCACGATCACGACCTGGTTTTCCTCGATGGCCTTGCGGATCTCGTCCCGCCGCTGGCTGATGGGCAGCTCGTTCGGGTAGGTGATCTTCGGCACGGACGCGGCGCGGGCCGCCACGCGTCGCGCGGCCTTGTCGATCTCCTCCTCGATCTCCGCGACCCGGGCGTCCCTGACGTGGGGTTGCTTGATCTTCCCGAGGCCGTCGATGCGGCGGCGCAGGCGCCGCTCGTCCCGGAGCATCAGGGCGGACAGGCGCGCGCGCAGGTCATGGGTGCGGGTGGGCGTACTCATCTCGTCTCCGAGCCTAACGGCGGATACCAGCGGGTTATTTCTCCGCTTCGTCTCCGAGCCGGGAATAGCCGCACAACGTGGCAGGTTGCTCGCTGTATGACCAAGAAGTTGAACTCTCAAGAACTTGAGCTGTTGGGCGAGGCGCAGATCGCGACCGTCGCGACCGTGATGGCCGACGGCTCGCCCCAGCTGACGCCGGTCTGGATCGACACCGACGGCGAGGCGATCCTGTTCAACACGGCCAAGGGGCGCGTGAAGCACCGCAACCTGCTGCGGAACCCGAAGGTCGCCGTGACGGTCGTCGACAAGAACGACTTCTACCGTCTCGTATCCGTGCGCGGCACCGCCGAGATCGTCGAGCACGGCGCCGACGAGCACATCGACAAGCTCGCGAAGAAGTACCTCGGCGCCGACAGCTACCCGTGGCGCAAGGAGGGCGAGCAGCGGGTGATCGTCCGCGTCATCCCTGACTGAGCCCCCGTCACGCCAGGCCGAACCGCGCCAGGTCGCCCGCGCCTTCGCGGATGACCTCGGCCTCGTCGTCGGAGTAGTCGATCACCGTGGTCGGCTCGGTGCCGCAGTCGCCCGAGTCGATCACGGCGTCGACGACGTGGTCGAGCGCCTCCTTGATCTCCCAGCCCTGGGTCATGGGCTCCTCCTCGCCGGGCATCAGCAGCGTGCTGGAGAGCAGCGGCTCCCCCAGCTCGGCGAGGATGGCCTGGGCGGCCACGTGGTCCGGGATCCGCACGCCGACCGTCTTCTTCTTGGCGTGCATCAGCCGTCGCGGCACTTCCTTCGTCGCGGGCAGGATGAACGTGTACGGCCCGGGCGTGGACGCCTTGACCGCGCGGAACACCGTGTTGCTGAGGTAGACGAACTGCCCCAGCTGCGCGAAGTCGTGGCACACGAGCGTGAAGTGGTGCCGGTCGTCGAGCTGGCGGATCGCCCGGATCCGCTCCAGCCCTTCCTTGTTGCCGAACTGGCAGCCCAGTGCGTAGCAGGAGTCGGTCGGGTACGCGATCAGCCCACCGGACCGAACGAGGTCGACGATCTGCCCCACCGATCGCCGCTGCGGGTTGTCCGGATGCACGTCGAAGTACTTCGCCACCCACGCGAGCTTAGTGGTCAGAATCGGAAGTCCTTCGGGGTCTCGAAGGACTTCCGATTCTGACCACTTGGGGCCCGCGCGATCGATCAGGCGTTCCGGTGCACGTGCACCTGCGTGGCCAGCAGCCGGTCCAGTTCCGCGGCCGGGTCCTCCGTCAGGCCGGTGTGGGCGGGCGACGTCTGCAGGATCGTGCTGCGGGGTGCGGCCAGCCAGCGGAAACGTTGACCGACGCTGCTGCCCGCCATCGGCCCGGTGCCCTCGCAGGCCTGGCACATGGACAGGAGGGCGGCGTCCAGGGTCTCCAGGTCGAGGGCCGGGTCCAGGGCACGCAGGCGATCGCGGTCGACCGCGACCCCGCAGCGCAGGAAACGGAGCGGCGCGCAGTACACGATCGCGCCGACGTTCATGAACTCGCCGCGGTCCGGGCGGGGCACGGCGCGTACGAGGACGTACTCAAACACGTGCGGCACGGGTCTCCTCCAGTGCGGCGACCCAGTTGGGTGCGTCGGCGAGGCGCGCCGCGAAGTATGCCGCATAGGCGTCGCGGACGTCCGACGGCGAGCCGAGCTCCGGGTCCAGCCACTCGTCCGGTACCAGCGCCAGCACCTCGCGCACCAACTCGCGCGTGACCTGTGGGCGCAGCTCGGCGTCGGCCTCGGCGATCGAGCCCGCCACCGGCATCATCACGTGGTCGGCGGCGTCGTAGCGGTACGTCGACGCCGGCTGCCAGCCGGGCAGCCAGCGGTGGTGGAAGATCAGCGACGCGCCGTGGTCGATCAGCCAGATCTGGCGGTGCCACAACAACATGTTGGGGTTGCGCCAGCTGCGGTCGACATTGAGGACCAGCGTGTCCAGCCACAGCAGCCGTGCCGCGAGGTCGCTGCCCGGATCGCGGACGCGTGGGTTGAAGTCGAAGGAGCCGGGCAGGTAGTCGACCCCCAGGTTCTGGCCCGGGCTCGCACGGAGCAGGTCCTGGATCTCCTCGTCCGGCTCCGCGCGGGACAGCTCCGGGTCGAGGTCCACCAGCACCAGCTCGGGCACCAGGAACCCGAGCCTGCGCGCCAGCTCGCCGACGACGATCTCCGCGGTCAGCGCCTTGAGCCCCTGACCGGCGCCGCGGAACTTGAGCACGTACATGCCGAGGTCGTCCGCCTCGACGAGCCCGGGGAGCGACCCGCCCTCCCGGAACGGCGTCACGTAGCGGGTGGCCGCCACGGTACGCAGACTTCGCTGATCCACATCCGCATCATGGCAGGTCACCCCGCCCTAACGAATCGCGGCGGCGAACTGCGGCACCAGCTCCGCGCAGAGCGAGCGCTTCAGCTCCGGCTTCCCCCGGCCGACGATCACGCCTTCCTTGCCGGTCCGCTGGGCGAACTCGACCATGAGCCGGTAGTGGTCCAGGTACAGGTTCGGGCGGTCCGGGTCGGTGGCCGGGCGTGCCGACCAGTGCCGGGTCACCGGCCAGCGCGGGTGGTCGAGCACCGAGACGAACGCCTCCAGTTCGCCGGTGTCCGCCGCGCGGTACGTACCGACGACGACGTCCGGCTGGCGCAGCAGCGCGGCGAGGTAGCCGGTGGACTGCGGGAGCGGGGCCAGCCTGCCCGCGTACTTCTTCTCGTTGTGACGCAGCACCCTGGCGACCTCCCGCGGGTCCAGATCCGCACCGGGGACCACGTCGGCGGCCAGCTTCGGGGACTCGGCGACCGCGCGGGCGATCTGGCGCATGTTGTGCCTGCGCTTGCGCTTCATCCCCCGCAGCCACTCCGTCACCGACGGCCACGCGGACGTGCGCAGCACCGCGAGGTCTTCGGTCGGACGGGACACGCAGCGGCCGATGGCCGTCAGCTCGTCGGCCGCGAGCTGGCGCAGCAGCGCCCCGCCGCAGCCGATTCCCAGCTCGCGGCGCGTGGCGGAGACGTAGTCGCGGAGGAACTCCGCGGTGGGCAGGCCGTCGGACCACCAGCCGGGGACGGAGCCGGTGCCCGGGTTGCGGACGTGCAGGCCACCGACGAAGCGCGCTCGGCGGGTGCCGACGAACCTGTTGCGGCGCACCGGCAGACCCGCCCAGTTCGCGAACACCACCCCCGAGGGGGACGCCCCGTCGCGGAGCACCGAGACGTAGACCGGGGTCCGTGACGTCCACGCCTGGGCCGCCATCACGTCCCACGCCCAGTCCGCACGCAGCGCGGCCCGCGACCGCAGCTCTCGCCAGTACGAGGGTTCCGGGTCGAAGCGCGGATCGAACAACTCCCAGGTCACGCCTTCTCCTTCGCTGCGCAAGCTCCGCTCAACGACCCACCAACGGCCCCGGGACGCCCACGACGCACATCGGGCGGGCGGCGAAACCCAGCGACTCCTTCTCCGCCGCCTTCGCCCGACCGGCGAACAACTGCTCGCGGCCGGTGGCGATCGCGTGCCGGATGGCGCGGGCGTGGCAGTCGAAGTAGAGGTGCCCCCGGTCCTCCCTGCTCGCCCAGAACTGCAGGATCGGGGTCACCGGGTGGTCGAGGTAGGTGCTGAACGCCTGCACCTGACCGTCCACATCGGCGTAGGTGAGCGTGTGGACGTCCGGTCGTCGCACCATCCGCGCCAGGTACTCCCCCGCCACCGGGGTGCGCGGGTCGAGCGGCTGCCTGCCGAACTTCGCGCGGTGCGTGCGCAGCAGCCCGGCGAGCACGGCGCCGTCCACATCGGACCGCGCCGGTCCGAAGCGGACGACCAGCGACGTGTCCGCGGCCACCAGCCGGTCCACGCGCCGGACGTTCTTGCGGCGGTTGCGGGACAGGCTCGCGAGCCACGCCTCCTCGTCCCCGAACCGGTTCTCGAGCATCGACGCCGCGGGCGTCACCGTCCGCGTGACGCGACCCCGGCCGGACATCAGCGGGGCGAGCGCCGCCGGGACGTTCCGGTAGATCAGCCCGGCGAGCACGGGACCGAGCCGCTTCCGCAGTCCCCTCTCCAGCGCACGGAGCACATCCGCGTCACCGGAGGGCACGAAGAAACCCTCTCCGCCGAGCCATGGTTGGTAGACCTGCGCGATCTTCGGGGCCACCCCGCGGATGCGTGTGGGCGCGTACTCGCTCCCCCTGCCCGGTACGCACACCATGGCCGCCAGCGCGCCGACGATCTCGTCACCCGACCGCGCGACGGCGAGCAGTGGCGGGTTGCGGGACAGCCACGCCTCGACGCCGAGCAGGTCGTATTCCCACGGCGGGTAGAGGTGGTGGCGCGCGACGAAGTCGGACCAGCCGGACGGCGCCGGGTCGTGCCGCGGGTCGTGGACGGTGACCGTCACGGCAGCACCACCGGCGTGCCGTGGCGCGGGCAGCGATCGAGCGAGCCGGGGCCCACCAGGATGTCGACCAGGGCAGGCGACCGCTGCGACAACACGGTCATCGCGATACCGGCGTCCGTCTCCCGCGCGTACACCCGCCGCCAGTCCAGATGCCACCGTCCACACTGACGCAACGAACCGAGATAACCCAGCAAAGGATCGTGGAGCAGTCCGTACGGGCCCGCGTCGAGTTCGCGCATTGTCCGTACCGGCACCGCGTCGAGGCGCACCGCGAGTTCCTCCGGTAGTTCCGCGGCGAGTTCCGCCAGTCGCTTGTCGACGCCGACGGCGATCACCGGCACGCCACGGCGCAACGCCGCGGTCAGCGCCAGCCAGGCGCTCTCGGCCGGACCGGACGGCAGGTCGAGCACGCAGCCGGTGACTCCGCGTGGCAGGTCACTCGGCGGCAACACGTCCGTTTTGTCCAGAACTGTCACGAACGCGCCACGACGCAACGGGAAGCGGACCGACAACGCGGCACCGAGACCGCGCTGCGGATCGACCGACTCCGTTCCTCCGGCCAGAGGAACCAGGTCGACCAAGCGGCGTAGCACGTCCTCCTTCTTGATCGCTCCACTGTGGATTCCGGGCCGTCCGGGCACCACGACGGGATCCGTCCGGCCGGACAGCGCCCACCGCTCGCGGTAGAGCGGCACGGACCGAAACACCGACGCAACCTTTTGCCGGTAAGCGATGCGCCACCACGGATCGACGTTCACGACCCGGGAGTGTGCCACCTGAATGTCGCTGCCGGGCGACTCTACGGCCGAACGCCCTAACCCCGAACACCTCCCGCTGATCTGAACGGACGAATTACCTAACGCTTGGTCCCTTTGCTCCGTTTCGCCTGCTAGGAACTGTGCCGCGTGCCATCACCCTCGGCACATCCACAGCGGGACGGGATCGGAGATCCATCGATGAAGGTAGGCGTCACGGGGGGTAACGGTTTCATCGGCCGTTACGTGTGCGAGGAGCTCGTCAGCAGGGGGCACGAGCCGCTCGTCTTCGACCACCATGCGAAAGCCGCAGGTCAGGAGCATGCGGTGATGCTTGGTGACATCCGCGACGCGACAGCCATGGTGGAGCTCGCCGCGCACTGCGACGGCATCATCCACCTCGCGGCGGTGCTCGGCACCCAGGAGACGATCCGCAATCCCCGGCCCGCCGCGGAAACGAATCTGAGCGGTGGCCTGAACTTTCTCGAAGCGGTCGCCCAATACGATCTTCCCGGCGTGAACATCGCCGTGGGCAATCACTGGATGAACAACAGCTATTCGATCTCCAAGTCGGCCGTGGAACGTTTTGTGCGGATGTTCAACGCCGATCGGGGAACGCGCGTCAACAATGTTCGCGTGGTGAACGCGTACGGCCCCAGACAGCTGGCCGCCGCGCCCTTCGGCTCCGGTAAGGTACGCAAGATCACGCCCGCTGTCATCTGCCGCGCGCTCGCCGGCCAGCCGGTGGAACTCTACGGCGGCGGCGTGCAGATCTCCGACATGGTCTGGGTCGGCGACGTCGCCCGCGCGCTCGTGTCCGCGCTGGAGACCGCGGCCCGCGGCGACGTGCTCGACGAGCCGGTCGAGGTCGGCCCGGTCGAGTCGACGAGCATCCGGTCGGTGGCCGAGCTGATCATCGAGCTGTGCGTCGAACGCGGCTACTCCCCCGTGCCCATCGAGGACCTGCCGATGCGGCCGGGCGAGCAGGTGGGCGCGATCGTCACGGCCGACCCGGAAACCCTGCGCGGGGTGGGTATCGACCCGGCCACGCTGGTGTCCCTCCGCGAGGGGATGGCGCGCACGGTGGACTGGTTCATCGAGCACGAGGGCATCCACTGGTCGGTCCCGGAAAGCGAGCAGCTCGTCCACACGGCCAACTAGGGCGGCACGCATGTCCGGTCCGGTCAGCGCGGGCATGACCGCGGTGGTGCCCTGTTTCAACGAGGCCGACAACGTCGAGCACGCGTACTCCGAGATCGTCACCGAGCTCGGCGACGTCGACCTCGAGGTGCTCTTCGTCGACGACGGCAGCTCCGACGACACGCTGGCGAGGATCCGCGCGCTCGCGCGGACCGACTCGCGCGTGCAGTACCTGTCGTTCACCCGCAACTTCGGCTTCGAGGCTGCGTTCTCGGCCGGCTACCGGTACGCGAGCAAGCCGTGGATCCTGCACATCGACGCGGACGTGCAGTTCCCGGTCACCGAGGCCCACAAGCTGGTCGCCGCCGCGGAAAGCGGTCAGGACGCGGTGTTCGGCGTCCGGGAGACCAGGCACGACCCGCTGGTCAGACGGGTCGGCGCGCGGTTCTACCACTTCGTGGCGCGGCGTGTCCTCGGCATCGAGATCCCGCCGGGCGCCACGACGTTCCGGCTCGTCCGGACCGAACTGGCCCGTGCGATCGTGGACCTGCGCCTCGGCACGCCGTACTTCCTCGCGACCGTGCCCCGGCTGACCAACCGGTACGCCACGGTGCCGGTCGCGCACCGGGCACGGGAACGCGGCGGGTCCAAGCTGAACCTCCGCTGGCTCGTCGGTCACGCGGTGGGGTTGTTCGTCGGGTTCTCCAACCGGATGGCGAGCGCCGCGTCGCTGCTGGCGCTGTTCGCCGCCGTGGTCGCCGGGGCAGGCGCGGTCGGCGCCGCCGCGGGTCTGTTGTGGACGGACGTGTTCGCGACCGCCGTGCTCGGCGCGCTGTTCGCGGTGCTCACCGTGCTCGCCGTGGCGGTCCGCTACCTCGTCGCCGTCGGCGCCGGGCAGGCGAGACCCGCGCTGTTCTACGTGCGGGAGTCGACCATGCCGGTCGACGAGGCGGACCGGTTGCTGACCGAACGCGCAGTCGAGGAGGTCCGGACGTGACGTCACTGGTGGTACTCGGCGCGGCCGACGGCGCGGTACCGACCTACCAGCGGGCCGCGAAGCTCGGCTACCGCACGATCTGCGTGGACATGCGGTCCGGCGCCCCCGGCGTCCCGTTCGCCGACGAGTACCTGCACATCAGCACCCGCGCGCCCGAACAGGTCGCGGCCGCGCTGGCGGACCGGCGCGACATCGTCGGTGTCCTCGCACCCGCGAGCGACATCGCGTTGCCGTCGCAGCGCTGGCTCGCCCGGCACTGGGGCCTGCCCGACCCGATCTCCGAGCAGGCCGTGCTCGCGTCGGCGGACAAGTCCGTGTTCCGGGAGGTGTGCGAGCGGCTCGGCTTCCCCGCCTACGGCGCGGTCGCCGGGTCCGTCGGGGCCGACCTGCGGGAGGCCGCGCTGCGGCTGCGGTTCCCCACGCTGGTGAAACCCGTCGACAGCACGGGCAGTCGCGGGGTCGTGCCGTGCGGCGAACCGGGTGGGCTGACGGCCGCGATCCGGGCCGCGATCGAGCACTCGCCGTCGGGGCGGGTGGTCGTCGAGGAGCACGTGACCGGCGAGCACCTGACCGTCGAGGCGGTCGTGTCCTCGGGCCGGGTGGCCTTCCACGCGGTGAGCGCGCGGACGTTGACCGCGCCGCCCTACTTCATCACCGCCGCCCAGCAGCTGCCCGCGGACCTGCCGCCGGAGACCGACCGCAGGCTCGTCACCATGCTCGACAAGCTGTGCGCCGAGCTGGGCTACGTGAGCGGGCCGCTGAACCTGGACGTGGTGCTCGCGCCGGACGGGCAGCTGTACTTCATCGAGATGGGCGCCAGGACCGGCGGCAACGGGCTCGCCGAGCTGATCGAGACCATGTGCGGCGTCGACCTGCTCTCGGCGACGATCGCGCTCGCCGTCGGCGAACCGGTCGAGCTGGCACCGAGGACACCGCGACCGGTGATGCTGCGGGTCGTCGCGGCCGACCGGCCCGGCCGCCTGGCGGCGATCCACGGGCTCTCCGAGGTCACGGCGTTGCCCGAGGTCGTCGACCTGCGGCTGTTCGCGCAGCCCGGCGACCACGTGCAGCCGTTCACGCAGGCCGCGCACAAGGTCGGCTACGTCCTGCTGTCCGCGGCGACCGCGGGGCAGCTGCGCACGGCCGCCGCGTTCGTGGACCGGACGCTGCGGCTGGAGTTGGCCGCACCATGACCGTCGCGTCCACGGCACCGCCCCGCCTGTCGGTGATGGTGCGCCTCGCGGCGGGCCGCGGGGTGTTCCGGCTGGCGAGCCAGGTGATGGCGGTGGCGCTCGCCGTGGTGTGGGGCGCCGAGACGTTCGGTGTGTTCGCGAACGCGCTGGGGCTGTGCGCGTGGCTGCTGTTCGTGCCGACCGCTGCGGAGAAGGCGGCGCTGAAAGCACTGCCACGCATGCGTTTCCTCACGGCGGACGTGGCGCGGCTGGTGGTGTGGCTCGCGACGGCGCCGGTGCTGGCGCTCCTCGCGGCGTTCACGGTCGCGCTGCTGATGGGTCCACAGGGGACGGTCACGCTGTACCTCGGCACCGCGGTCTGGTGGACGGCGACGGGGCTGCTGATGACCATGTCCGGCCTGCACCGCCTGCGCGACCGGCCCATGCGGGACGCGGCCGCGTTCGGCGCGATGACCGGCGTGGTGGTCGCGGGCACGCTGGTCACGTGGTTCGTGGGCTGGTCGCCGACCGCGCACCTCACGCTGCTGCTGGGCGGTCTGCTCGCGGTCATCGCCCACTCCCTGTACGCGCTGCCCCGCGACTGGGTGCTCGGCACCGGGAGCGGCAGAAAGCTGCTGCCCGCGCTCGGCCGCAGCACCTGGCTGCTCGGCCTGTCCGAGCTGCTCGACGTCGCCGCGCTGTCCACTGTGTACCTGGTGCTGGCGGTCACGGGCCGCACCACCGACAGCGGCCCGCTCTACCTCGCGGTGCTGGTGGCGAGCATGGCGGGCGCGCTGGTGCTGTACCAGCTGAAGCTGTACCAGCCGGCCACGTCGGCACGGCTGCGCGGCGCGGGCGGCGCGGCGGGACGGGCCCGCACGTTCCGGCTGCTGCGCGCCGCCGAACGCGGCGGGCTCGCGTTCGCGGCGGTCATGGCCGTGCTCGTCGCGTTCCCGTCCGGCCGGGACCTGCTGACCACCGAGTCCTACCTGGTGCTCGGCGCGATCCTCGCCGTCGAGGTCGCGGTGTCCTCGCTGGTCATGTACGCGAACTTCCTGCTGGAGAACACGAACAGCAGCGTGCTCACGATCACGTCGGTCGCGGCCGGGGTCGGGCTGGCCGCCACCGCGCTGATCGCGCTCGCCGTCGTGCCGTGGCTCGGCGCGGCGGGCGGCCTCGCCGCGCTCGTCATCGCCGCCGCCGTCAAGGCGAGCGCCCTGCGCGGGCTGCTGCTGCGCAGGCACCCCGAACTCCACCCGTAACACGAGAAGAACAGCGGAGCCACCATGTACGTACTCGGTATCAGCCGCCACCACGACGCCGCCGCGGCGCTGGTGCGCGACGGCGAGATCGTCGCCTTCGCCGAGCAGGAGCGGTTCAGCAGGGTCAAGCACGACGGCGGCTTCCCCACCGACGCCATCCGGTTCTGCCTGGAGCAGGGCGGCATCACGCTGTCCGACGTGGACCACGTGGCGTACTTCTGGCAGCGGTGGCGCGAGCCGTGGCACGCGGCGAAGGTGTTCGCCCGCTACTTCCCGGCCACGCTCGAGGTGTTCCGCAACGAGGGTGACCAGGGCGCGAAGGCGTCCGGACTGGTCGAGACGTTCCGCCACGGCGGCAAGGGCGTCGACAACTTCCACGTCGGCGGCGCGGTGCTCGGGCACGTCAAGCGCGGCTACACGCTGGGCCGCGACGTGCGGGAGGCGCTGGGCTTCACCGGGCCGACCAAGTACAAGGTCCACTTGATCGACCACCACCGCGCGCACGCCGCGAGCACGTTCTACATCTCGCCGTGGGACGAGGCGGCGATCCTGACGCTCGACGGCATCGGCAGCGACGGCACCAGCACGTACCTCGCCGTCGGCAAGGGCGAGAAGATCACCGGCCTGCGGCGGTTCAAGTTCCCGCACTCGCTGGGCGCCATGTACGCGGGCGTCACCAACTACCTCGGCTTCTACCCCACCATGGACGAGGGCAAGGTGATGGGCCTCGCCCCGTTCGGCAGGGACACCTACGTCGAGCGGTTCAAGGACCTCGTGCACCTGCTCCCCGACGGCCGGTACGAGCTGAACCTCGACTGGTTCCGCCACCACACGTCCGGCCGCCACCTGATGTCGAACACGTTCATCGACCTGTTCGGCCCGCCGCGCGAGCGGACCCGCGTCACCGCGGACAACCCGATCTCCCAGCACTACATGGACATCGCGTACGCGCTGCAGGTCCGGCTCGAGGAGGTCGGCCTGCACCTCGCGCGGTGGCTGCACGAGAAGACCGGGCTCACCAAGCTGTGCGTCGCCGGTGGCGTGGCGCTCAACTCGGTGATGAACGGGCGGATCTTCATGGAGACGCCGTTCGAGGACTTCTTCGCCCAGCCCGCGGCCGCCGACGACGGCTCGTCGCTGGGTGCCGCGCTCGCGGTGACGGTCGGCAAGTACGGCAGGCCGCGGCCGACCGAGGGCTTCATCTACACCGGCCCGGAATTCACCGAGGAGCGGATGGAGCAGGCGCTCAGGGACGCGGGCGTGGAGTACCGGCGGGTGGACGACATCGCGGCGTGGACCGCGACCCGCGTCGCCGACGGGCTCATCGTCGGGTGGTTCCAGGGCCGCATGGAGTGCGGGCCGCGTGCGCTCGGCAACCGGACGCTGCTCGCCGACCCGCGCGACCCCGAGTCGAAGACGCGGATGAACGAGAAGGTCAAGCACCGTGAGGCGTTCCGGCCGTTCGCCCCGTCGTGCCTGGCGGAGAAGGCGGGCGAGTACTTCGCGAGCGGCTACCCGTCGGCGGTGATGCTGCTGGTGTTCGACGTGCTCGAGGACAAGCGCGACGTGGTGCCCGCGATCACCCACGTGGACGGCACGGCACGGGTGCAGACCGTGAGCCGCGACGACAACCCCCTCTACTGGGACATGATCTCGCACTTCGAGAAGCTCACCGGCGTGCCGATGGTGCTGAACACGTCGTTCAACGACAACAACGAGCCGATCGTGTGCACGCCGGAGGACGCGATCGCGTGCTTCCGCAAGACCGACGTCGACGGTCTCGCGCTCGGCCCGTTCTGGGTGGAGAAGTGACGGCCGCGCTCTACTCGGCACGCCGCTGGCTGTGGCTCGCGGCCGCGGTGCCGGCGGCCGTGCTCGCCGGGCTGATCATGGTGGTGCTGCCGCCGGACCAGACGCTCGACAACCTGGCGGAGTGGCTGTTCAAGCTGAGCCCGTTCCTGTTCGCGGTGGCCGCGGTCGCGGTGTTCCCGCGCGGGCGGTTCGGGCCCGCGCTGGTGGTCGTCGGCGTGCTCGCCTACATGGGATACCTGGACACCGCGCTGATCCTGCGGATCCTGGAGTACCGCGCCGAGGGCGAGTTCGCGGTGGTGTACCAGTTCCAGCTGTTCGTGGTCACCTACATCGTCCTGTTCGGACTGCTCGCGTACCGGCTCGGCGGCGCGCGCACGGCGACCGTGGTCAAGGTCGGCGTCGCCGCGGTGCTGGTCGTGATCTCGGGGTTGAACGACCTCGGGTTCTGGGTGCTGAACGACTGGGGCGCCGAAGGCGCTCCGTCCACCTTGGACTGGGCGTCGCACATCATCGTGTTCACGGGCGGGCCGCCGAGCGTGCCGGTCGCGATCGTGTTCCTGGCGGTGCACCTGGTGCTCGCGGCCGCCGTGGTGGCGGCCCCGGTCGAACGGTGGGTCGACAGGAGGCTGGCTCGGTCGGAGCCCTGAAAGACGCTGCGGGGCGCCTTTCAGGGCATCCGGGTCGAGAACCGTGTCACCTGGCTCCCACGGGCACCGGCGCGCACCGCCCGACGCCGTGGCGTTCGATGACGTCGCGGCCGTGGGTGGCCGTGAGGAACTCCCGGCCCCGGTCCTCCGCGATGGCACGCAGGTCCGGGAGCAGGGGGTTGTCGACCACGACCGTGCGGTTCGAACGGAACTCGTAGGCACGGATGGGAGTGGTGAGGCTGAGGTTCACCACCGTGTGCGGCCAGCCCCTCTGGATGGGGAGCACGTCACCGCGGTGTTGCAGTGCCTCGAACTCCAGGTTCTCGCCGAACAACGTCAGCGCGCCCTCGTCACCGCATTCGTAGACGAGCACGATCACGTCCGTCTCCACGTGCCGGTGTGGGTTCGCGATGAACCCGCCCGGTACGTCGAGACCACCGGCGCACACCTCGATACCTGGTGCGTTGCCGTTCTCACGACCGTCGACCAACGGCCGGATCCGGTGTCCCTGCGGGGTGAGCACCGGGTCGATCGACTCGAAGGGGATGGCGGTGGGAGGCTTCGTCATCATGGGCATTCCTCTCCGTCGGGGGGCGCCCCGGTGAGCAGAGCTTGGAGCTCCTGTCCAGTCTTGGGAAGAGAATGTGATGTGACCAAGTAGACATGTCCGCGGAACTTCACGAACGGCGACAAATGCCGGCGGAATGCATTTCGCGCTGATATTTCCGAGGTGGCGGGGCGACTGCCAGGAATCACTCCGGAGGTGGAGCAGACCGCTACTCCGGAGGGAAGTGCGCGGCCCGCCGCGGCCGGAACAGTCACGGCTATGGACCTCGTACGGACCGCGGCGGTCGCCGCGACCCTCACCACCGCCGCGCTCGGCGTCACGTGGCTCGCGACCGGCGCGGGCAACCCGCTCGACCACCCCGGACGCCCGTTCAGCTCCGCGCTGGCCGCCTACCCGGACGGCTCCGCGAACGGGATCTTCCTCGGCTGCGCGCTCGTCGCGCTGGCCGCCGCGCTGTGGCCGCGGCGTGTCCCCGCGTGGGCGGCGGCGACCGCGATCGTCGCCCTGCTCTGCCTCATGGACGCGTCGACCCTGATGGCGGTCGGCTACCTGCCCGCGGTGCTCGTCGGCTCGCTCCTCGGGCTGGGCGAGGCGAAGCTGTCGCTCCTTTTGTCGGCCGGCCTGCTGGTCCAGGTGCTGCTGCTCGCTACGGTGGCCGCGTTCGGCGCGCTCCTCGCCCGGCGGGTGACCGTGGCCGACGATCTCGAGCGCGCGACGGCCAGGACCCGGCGGTGGACGCGGATCGCCATCGAGGCACCGCTCGTGTACGCACTCACCCGCGTGCTGATGTTCCTGTGCGTCCCCGGCTTCGACATGTTCCCGTTCGGTTCCGCGATTCTCTGGGCGGGCCTCGGGCTCGCGGTGTCGGCGAGCCTCGGCGCGTGGCTGACGTGCGGCCTCGTCCGGCCGTGGGGTGAGGTGTTCCCGCGCTGGCTGCCGTGGCTGCGAGGCAGGCGGGTGCCGATCCGGCTGGCCGTCGTGCCGGGGCTGCTGGTGGCGGTGATGGTGGCGACCGCGTCGAAGGACCTCTTCATGGCACTGGGCGACGACGACCTGTCCGTGATCACCGAGTGGCCGCTCGTCGCGCTGCCCGGCTTCCTGTGGCCGCTCTGGGCATTCGCGCTCGCCACGGCGACCGCGAACTACGGAATTCGGCGCGCGCTCGCGGAAGCGAAAATTTCGCAACAGCACGACGCGGCAAAAATGGTGTACCTTCCGAACACGGGCACACAATCTCCGAAAATTTCCGGAAATTGAGACAATCCTTTCGTTCTCCGAGGAGTTCCCGTGAGAAGGATCCTGAGCAGGCTCGGAGTCGCCCTGCTGCTGGCGGTGGCGCTGCTGGGCGCACCGGCGCACGCGTCGGCGGCGAGCCTGGTCGAAGTCACGAACTTCGGCACCAACCCGAGCAACCTGCGGATGCACCTCTACGTGCCCGACGACATCGGCACCCGGCCCGCCGTCGTGGTCGCGGTCCACTACTGCACCGGCTCCGGTCCCGCTTTTCACAGTGGCACCGAGTTCGCGCGGCTCGCGGACCAGCACAAGTTCATCGTGATCTACCCGTCGGCGACCCGCAGCGGTCAGTGCTTCGACGTGTGGAGCCAGGAAGCGCTGCGCAGAGGCGGCGGCAGCGACCCGGTCGGCATCGTGTCGATGGTGACCCACGTCCAGCAGCGGTACGGCAGCGACCCGGCGCGCGTCTTCGTGACCGGCGCGTCGTCCGGGGCGATGATGACGAACGTCCTGCTCGGCGACTACCCCGACGTGTTCAGTGCGGGCGCGGCGTTCATGGGTGTGCCGTTCGGGTGCTTCGCCACCACACCGCCGAACACGTGGAACAGCGAGTGCGCCAACGGCCGGATCACCAGGACCGCGCAGCAGTGGGGCGACCTGGTCCGCGGCGCCCACCCCGGCTACGCCGGCACGCGGCCACGCATGCAGATCTGGCACGGCACCGAGGACTCGACACTGCGCTACCCGAACTTCGGCGAACAGGTCAAACAGTGGACCAACGTGCTCGGCGTGAGCCAGACCCCGGCGTACACCGACAGCCCGCAGGCAGGCTGGACCCGCACCCGGTACGGCGGCACGGGCACGACGGCGCCGGTCGAGGCGATCAGCCTGCAGGGCGCCGGGCACAACCTGCCGATGAACGGGATGGCCGCGATGGCGCTCGCGTTCTTCGGCATCACCGGTGGCAGCACCGAACCGCCACCGCCGCCCGGGCCGTGCCGCGTGGACTACGCGGTGAACGCGTGGAACACCGGCCTGACCGCGGCGATCACCGTCACGAACACCGGCACCGCGCCGGTCGACAACTGGTCGCTGGCGTTCACGCTGCCTGGCGGGCAGACCATCACGTCCGGCTGGAACGCGACGTTCAGCCCGGCGAGCGGCCAGGTCACGGCGCGGCCGATGAGCTACAACTCGACGATCGCCCCGTCGGCGTCGGTGGGCATCGGCCTGCAGGCCACGCACACCGGCAACACCGGCGAGCCGACGTCGTTCACCCTCAACGGGAACCCGTGCACGGTCACGTGACCCTGCCGCCCGCGCCCTCGGGCGCGGGCGGTCCGTCCCGTCCTCGGTCGGCGTCGTCGCACCTCGAAGGCCTACTGTGTCCGCCATGAACGACACACCGTGGGAGCCGCCGCTCGCCGGCACCGAGGCCGAGCACCTGCTCGGCGCGCTGGACCGCCTGCGCGCGACGTTCCGCTGGAAGGCCGATGGCCTGGACGCGGCCGGTCTCGCCGCGCGCGTCGGCGCCTCCAGCCTCACCCTCGGCGGGTTGCTGAAGCACCTGGCCGTGGTCGAGGACTACATGTTCACCTGGAAGATGTCGGGTGGGCCGCACGCGGGCCCGTGGGCACCGTGGGAGGAGTGGCAGGACCAGGACTGGCCGTTCACGTCGGCGGCCGAGGACTCACCGGAGCAGCTGTACGCGTACTGGGACGAGGCGGTCGAACGGTCCCGCGCGAAGCTCGCCACCGCCCTGGCCGCCGGTGGGCTGGACCAGCAGGTGCACACCCACGACGACGACGGCAACCACGCCAGCCTGCGGCGGCTGGTGTGCGACCTGATCGAGGAGTACGGGCGGCACACCGGCCACGCGGACCTGATCCGGGAGGCCGTGGACGGCCGGACCGGCGAGGACCCACCGGCAGGCTGGCAACCCGACCACCGGCCCATGCCCTGAAAGACGCTGTCGGGACACCGAACGTCACGAATCCACCGATGATCAAGCTCGGCCACGAGAGGCGCGTCAGCGAGGGGTGGCGACGATGCGGGCGCCGCGGCTCGGGATCAGCGTGATGTTGCGTGGCTTGGCGAACTCCGGGGCCTCGCGGGCCGGGCGGATGTCGTAGCGGCTCAGGGCCGCGCGCAGCGTGGCCGCCATCTCCTTCAGGGAGAACCCGGCTCCGAGACAGCGCCGGACGCCGCCGCCGAACGGGATCCACGTGCCCAACGGCAACGGCTTGCCCAGGAAGCGTTCCGGCCGGAACTCCCCCGGTGCGTCGTGGAAGGCCGGGTCCTCGTGGGCGAGTGTGGTGTTGGCCGCGACGATCGTGCCCGCCGGGAGCCGGTAGCCCGCGATGTGCGTCGGTTCGGTGAGGACACGTGGCACGTTCTGGATGATCGGGTGGCGCCGCAGCGCCTCCTTCGCGACCGCCTCGAGGTAGTCCCCGTCGTCGGCGTCCGCCGCGGCCTGGGCCCTGCGCAGCACGTCCGGGTCGCGGGACAGGTCGTGGAACGACCAGGCGAGGGCGGTGGCCGTCGTCTCGTGACCGGCCAGCAGCAGCGTGATCATCTGGTCGCGCAGCTCCGCGTCGGTCAGGTCCGTGCCCGGCACGCTCAGCAGCCGGGACAGCACGTCACCCCGGGACGCCACGTCCGGAGCGGCCCGCCGCTCGGCGATCTCCGCGTACAGCAGCCGGTCCACCTCGCGCAGGTTGCCGGCGCCGCTCCGCCACGGCGGCAGGGTCGCGAGCGCCGGGTAGCTCCACCCGAGCGCCGTGATCGGCCCGATGTTCGTCAACGTCCGGATCCGCGGCCGCAACGCCGTGAGCCGAGGCCCGTCGGACATGCCGAACACCACCCGCAGGATGATCTCCAGCGTCACGTCGTTCATGGCCTCGTGCACGCCGAACGGACGCCCGAGCGGCCAGGAGTCGACGTTGCGGACGGCCAGTTCGGTCATCATGGCGCCGTAGCCGCGCAACGCGGCGCCGTTGAACGCGGGCATCAGCAGCTTGCGGACCCGCAGGTGCTCGTCCTCGTCGGTGATCATCACCGAGTGCGGGCCCATCACCGGCCGGAGGATCTCGTTGCCCTCACCGGCGTGGAAGACCGCGGGCGTGCCGGCGAACACCTCGCGGATGTGCTCGGGACGGCACACGGTGACCACCGTCTTCCCGCCGAGCAGCCGCAGCGTGAACACGTCCCCGTGACGACGCCGGAAACGGCGCAGCAGATGCGGCCGGACCGTCATGAACAACGCGGTCTGGAGCGGCGCCGGCATCCGTGAGCCGGGCGGAAGTGCGATGACCTGCGTCGACTCGAGCGTCGCCATATCCGAGTTATACGGTCGGTTTTCGGTGCGTCACAAGGCGTTCCAACCTCGGTGCGAGCGCGGCGCAACCGCGCCCGGCGCAGTTACCGGGCAGTGGTTTCGGCCATGTTTACTCCACGGACAACGGTGTTGTTCGAATTCGCGCCAGTGAATGGAATGCACATGTTAGAGGGGCGTGTACGCGACGTGATCGCGTCGGTGTTGTCGATGTCGCCTGGTGAGCTGCCTGCCCGGCTGTCGCCCGAGACGGTGCCGGGCTGGAGCTCGCTGTGCCAGGTGCAGCTCGCGCTGGCGCTCGAGCAGGAGTTCGGCGTCGAGGTCGACCCGAACGTCATCCCGGACCTGGTGTCCGAGGCGGCGATCCTGGACTACGTGCGGGAGGTGGCCGCGTGACCGGCACGCACGTGCCGCACCTGCGCACGGTGCACGACGTGATCGCCTACCGCGCGCGGGAGCGGCCCGGCCACGTCGCCGTGATCTGCGAGGACCGCATGGTCACCTACGGCGGCCTGCACCGCTCCAGCACCAGGACCGCCAACGCCATGCACCGGTCCGGTGTGGAGGCCGGGGACCGGATCGCGTACCTCGGCAAGGAGTCCGAGCAGTACTACGACATCCTCGTCGCCGCCGCGAAGGCGGGCGCGGTGCTGGTGCCGATCAACTGGCGGCTCACCCCCGCCGAGATCCACCACATCCTCCTCGACTCCGGCGCCACCCTCCTGTTCGCCGACGACGACTTTCTGGACGTCACCGCGAAGCTCAAGGCCGACCTGCCCCGGCTGCGGCGCATCGTGCCGATCCCCGCGCTCGCGGACTGGCGCGGCACCGACGACACCGATCTCGCCCCCGCGTTCGGTGAGGAGGCGCCGATCGCGCAGGTCTACACGAGCGGCACGACCGGCAACCCGAAGGGCGTGGTGCTGGCGCACCGCAGCTTCTTCGCCGTGAAGGACGCGCTGGTGTCGGCCGGGCTGGACTGGATCGACTGGCGGGCCGGCGACGTGAGCCTCATCGGCATCCCCGGCTTCCACATCGGCGGCCTGTGGTGGTCGATCCAGGGGTTCAGCGCGGGTGTCACGATGGTGTCGGTGCCGGTGTTCGCCGGGCACCAGGCCGTGCGGCGGATCCGGGAGCTCGGCGTCACCACCGCGTGCATGGTGCCCGCGCAGATGCAGATGATGCTCGCCCCGCCCCGGCCGCGCCGCACGGACTTCGCGTCGCTGCGCAAGATCGTCTACGGCGGCTCACCCATCTCCGAAGCGCTGCTCGAACGGTGCATCGAGACGTTCGACTGCGACTTCGCCCAGATCTACGGCCTGACCGAGAGCGGGAACACGGCCGTGTGCCTGCCGCCGTCCGAGCACGTGCCCGGCGGGCCGCGCATGCAGGCGGCCGGGCGGCCCTACCCGGGTGTGGACGTCAGGATCGTCGACGCCGACGGCGATCCGGTGCCCGCCGGGCAGGTCGGCGAGGTGTGGCTGCGCACCCCGGCCGCGATGCTCGGGTACTGGGGCCTGCCGGACGCGACCGCCGCGACGCTGGCCGACGGCTGGCTGCACACCGGCGACGCGGGCCGCCTCGACGACGACGGGTTCCTGTTCATCCGCGACCGCATCAAGGACACCATCATCGTCGCGGGCGAGAACGTCTACCCCGCGGAGATCGAGAACGCCGTGTCCGCGCACCCCGCCGTGCTGGAGGCCGCCGCGGTCGGTGTGCCGCACGAGCACTGGGGCGAGGTCGTGCACTGCTTCGTGGTGCCGAAGCAGGGCGAGACCGTGACCACCCGCCAGCTCGTCGCGTTCCTCCGCGGCCGCATCGCCGACTTCAAGATCCCGTCCGGCTTCGAGCTGACCGACTCGTTGCCACGCAACCCCAGCGGCAAGATCCTGCGGCGCGAGCTGCGGGAACGGTTCTGGCAGCACCTCGACCGCCGCGTGGCATAGCGGCACCCACCGACCACCCTCACGAAACAGGCGGTACCTCATGCGAATCACCCTGCGGCACAACAGCGACCGGCTCGCGTTACTCACCGGACGGCCCCGACTGTTGTCCCTCCGCTACTCGGCCGACCCGGCCATCGTCTCCCGTGCGCTGCCCCGTCGTGCCGACGACGAGCGCAAGACCGTGCTCCTGCTGGGCGGCAACGGGTTCGTCGGCATTCACTTCCTGCACGACCTGCTCGACGACGAGCGGGTCGAGAAGGTGTACGCACTCGTCCGTCCGAAGGGGACGAACTCGGGCGTGGCCCGCATCGCGCGGCAGGCACGCAAGTACAAGATGGCCCTGCCCGAGTCGGACAAGCTGGTGGTGCTGGAGGGCAGCTACCTCGACCCGTCGTTCGGCCAGGACGAGGCCACGTACGAGGAGTTGCTGTCCCAGGTGGACGTCGTGATCGACGCCGCGGGCGGCACGACCCACGAGTACCCGTACGCGCGGTACCGCCGCGAGAAGGTCCTGCCGACGATCACGCTCGCCGAGTTCTGCCTCACCCGCAGGTACAAGACGCTGCACGTGATCGGCTCGGTCGGCAGCGAGGTCTACACGAAGCTGCGCGACTTCTACCGGCCCAGCTTCTTCTTCTGCGGCTACAGCAAGATGAAGTACGTCGTGAAGCACCTGTCGCTGACGATGAACCGCGCGGGCGTGCCGATCAACGTGTACCAGGCGCCGTTCGCGCTCGGCGGGCCGGGGACCCGGTTCAAGGACCCGGGCATGGAGTACTCGTTCTGGAACATGGTCTGGCACATGGTGCAGCAGGGCAGGACCTACCAGTTCGGCGGCACCAACCCGATGGTGGCCGGTGACGTGCTCGCGCGGGCCGTGCTGAACAACGCGCTGTCGCCCGCGCCGCGGCCGATCAGCTACCCGGTGACGCCGGTGACGAACGAGCTGCTCGCCGAGCGGTTCGGGCTGGACCTGGTGCCGTACAAGGAGTTCCGTCGTGGGCTCGTGCGGGCCAACCGGTTCCGCGTCGGCGAGGTCAAGTGGCGCAACCCGATCTCCAGCACGCGCCGCGAGTGGCAGCGCGCGAGCTTCGTGCGCTCGCTGTTCCCCCGCTGCCTGCCGACGCTGCTGACCGACATCGACAAGGCCGTGCAGGCCCCGGCGGTGCCGCTGAACGCGGGCATCCCGGCCATCGACGTGCTCGAGGCGAACGCCAGGAACATCCGCAAGATCGCGAAGGACCTGCCGGTCCGCGCGACCGAGGACCAGGTGGCCGCACCGCGGGCCGCTGCCTGAGACACCACGGACGGGGCGCGAGATGAGCACACGAGAGATCGACGAGTTCGTGCCGGTCATCGATCTGTCCACCCGGGACACCGAGGAGGGCAGGGCGGCCATCGCCGCCACCATCGGCAGGGCGTGCGAGACGTCGGGGTTCTTCACCATCGTCGGCCACGGGCTGGCGCCCGAGCTGGTCAACCGCATGTACGCGACCACGAAGGGCTTCTTCACCAGCCCCGAGGAGGAGAAGGACCGCAGCCTCAACCAGGGGTCCGGCGTGTCCGGGCTGCGTCGGGTCGGCGGCCCGTACGAGGCGTTCGCCGCGCACGTGACCGGGGACCGCTCCGACGAGGAGCGGGCCGCGCTCGGGCCGCACCCCGCGACGTGGAAGGCCGCGAACATCTGGCCGGACGAGGACTTCAGGGCGACCTGGTACGACTACATCGCGGCGATGACCGACCTGTCGGCGGACGTCATGCGGCTGTTCGCGCTGGCACTGGGCCTGCCGGAACGGTTCTTCGACGACAAGTTCGACAACCACGTGTCGCTGATCCTCGCGAACTACTACTACGCGGGGCCCGACCCCGAGGCGCTGCGGCGGGAGAAGCACACCGACTGGGGCAGCCTGACCGTCCTGTACATCGAGGACGAGCTGGGCGGCCTGCAGGTGCGGCGCGGCGACGAGTGGCTGGACGTGCCGTCGATCCCCGGCAGCTTCGTGGTCAACATCGGTGACCTGATGGCGTTCTGGACGGGGGGCCGCTGGGCGTCGACCGTGCACCGTGTGGTCACGCCGCCGGACGCGGCGGTGCGGTCGCGGATCTCGATCCCGTTCTTCTACCTGCCCAACCACGACGCCACGATCGAGCCGATGCGGCCGCTGGCCGAGGCGAGCGCGGAGTCCGAGCTGGAACGGGTGACGGTCGGCGAGTGGTTCTCGCACAAGATGCAGTCGGTCTACAAGGCCGCCGCCTGAAACACAGCCTGAGAAGAGGTGCGCCATGCGGCTGGAGACGCGGGAACTGCGAGGACGTGAGACGTGGCGGGCGGCGCGGCTGCTGGCGCACGCCTACCGGGACGGCACGATCTGGGCGGCGGCGGGTGACGTGGCGCGGTGGCGCAAGCAGGCCGGGCTGACGCTGCTGTACCTGGCCGAGCTGGTGATCTGCCGGTGGGAGAAGGGCTTCACGCTCGTCGCGGTCCGCGGCGAGCGGCTCGACGGGGTGATGATCTCCTACACCCACGGTGAACGGCCCACCCCGTGGTGGGGCTGGCTGCTGCGGTCGTTCGCGTGCGTGTTCGCCGGGCCGGTCGCCGTGACACGCCTCGTGCGGGTCTCGAACGACCTGGAACGGCTGAAGCCCGAGGAGCCGCACGTCTGGTACGCGGTGCTGGGCAGGCGGGACGACGCGCCCGGCGTCGGGTACGCGCTGCTGCGCGCGGGCCAGGCACGGGCGGACGCGCTCGGCCTGCCCGGGTACCTCGAGACGTCCGCGGGCGAGGAGCAGGTGCGGATCAACGAGATGCTGGGCTGGGAGCTGCGCGACGAGTACGTGCTGCGCACCGGCGCGGTGGTTCGCACGATGTGGCGGGACTGCCCGGTGA
Source organism: Actinophytocola sp. NPDC049390 (assembly GCF_044466355.1). Classification (NCBI taxonomy): domain Bacteria; kingdom Bacillati; phylum Actinomycetota; class Actinomycetes; order Pseudonocardiales; family Pseudonocardiaceae; genus Actinophytocola; species Actinophytocola sp. NPDC049390. The sequence goes on along the minus strand of NZ_JBITMQ010000001.1, from coordinate 458,953 downwards.
AGGTGGCGTCGTGACCAGCGCGCTGTCGCTGGACGGGGTGTTCCTCGTCCCGCCGGAGCACCACGTGCCCGACACAGACCGGGCCGCGGCGACGCAGCTGCTCGGCTGCGACGACCGGACGCTCGACACGCTGGTGCGGCGTGGCCTGACCGTGCGGGACGACCGGTTCGACGGCCGCGACCTGTTCAACCTCGCACTGCACTCCGGCACCGGCCGGACGGTGCCGGAGCAGGCGTTCGCGTTCTCGCTGCGGTGGATGCGCGGGACGGCCGAGTCGCTGCTCGCCCCGCGCACGCTGTCGTTCACCCTCACGGCGGCGTGTAGGTGCGCGGACGTGGTGCTGGCGCTGCCGAGGCCCGACCGGTACGGCGGTGCCGTCATCCCGGCACCCGAGGCGGACGTGGTCGCGGGGACCACCGTGTCGGCGACCATCCGCACCGAGGGCAGGGCGGTGCCGCTGCGGTCACCGGTGCTGCGCGGGCTCGTCGAGGAGTTCGCCGCGCTGGGTGTGCGGTGGGTGAAGCTGCCGGACGCGTTGCGGGAGGACGAGTCGCTGGTCACCACGCACCGGGTGGCGACGTGTGAGTCCGCGAGCCGGTGGCTGGCGCGCCGCTGCCGCGAGGCGGGGTACGCGGCGAGGACCAGGATCGGGTGGGTCGTCGGCATGCTCGACCTGGTGCACGCGTGGGTCGAGGTGACCGACGACGACGGCGAGACCAAGGTCGTCGACCTGATCTTCGCCGGGTTCGCCGCGGGCGTGCCGGGCGCGAACCCGCTGCTGACCGACCCGGCGGTCGCGCTGCGCACGAACCGGCTCGTGCCGACCGGGTTCGAGGTCGGTGCGAGGGTGGCGCGCCACGATTGCGACGCACCCGTCACCGTCCGGATCAAACCCGTCAAGGAGTGACCGTGAACGTGCCACAGTTCATCACCGACTTCCTGCACGCCAAGTGCCCCGACGCCGGGCCCGTCGGCGAGCACGAGGACCTGGTGCTCACCGGCGTGCTCAACTCGATGCACTTCGTGGAGCTGCTGTACCTGATCGAGTCCGAACTGGACACCGAGATCTCCATGGACGACGTGTCCAGTGAGGACTTCCGCACGATCGCCAGGATCCGCGACCGGTTCTTCCCGGCCCTGCCCGAGGCCGCCTGAGATGGTCGCGCTCGACGAGGCGCTGGCGAAGGCGCGGGCCCGGTTCGTCGCGGACAACCCGGCGAGCCGGGCCGCGCACGAGCAGGCGGCCGCGCACCTGCCGGGCGGCAACACGCGGACCACCCTGTTCTACCCGCCGTTCCCGCTGACCATGGCACACGCCGAGGGCTGCCGCCTGACCGACCTGGACGGGCACACCTACGTCGACCTGCTCGGCGACTACACGGCGGGCCTGTACGGGCACGACAACCCGGTGATCCGCAAGGTCGTCGAGGCCGCGCTCGACCGGGGGTGGAACTACGGCGCGCACGGCAGGGACGAGGCGCTGTTCGCAGCCGTGTTGTGCGAGCGGTTCCCGAGCCTGGAGCTGGTGCGGTTCACCAACTCCGGCACGGAGGCCAACCTGCTGGCGCTCGCCACCGCGACCACGTTCACGGGCCGCGACACGGTCCTCGTGTTCACCGGCGCCTACCACGGTTCCGTGTTGTCCTTCGGCGACAAGGACTTCCCCCTCAACGTGCCGCACCGGTTCGTCGTCGCCGAGTACAACGACCTCGCCGACACGGCGGCGGTGCTCGACCGGCACGCCGACGACCTGGCCGCGATCCTGGTCGAGCCGATGCTGGGCAGCGGCGGCTGCCTCCCCGCCGACCCGGCGTTCCTCGCGTACCTGCGCCGCCGGGCAGACGAGACCGGTGCGCTGCTGGTCTTCGACGAGGTCATGACGTCGCGCATGTCGGGTGGCGGGTTGCAGGAGCTGCTCGGCGTCACCCCGGACCTGACCACGCTCGGCAAGTACACGGGCGGTGGCATGACGTTCGGCGCGTTCGGCGGCCGCGCGGACATGATGGCGATGTACGACCCGCGGCGCCCCGGGTACGTGGCGCACGCGGGGACGTTCAACAACAACGTGCTCAGCATGGCCGCCGGGTACGCGGGGCTCACCGAGCTGTTCCCGCCCCCGGCCGCCCGCGAGCTGTTCGAGCGCGGGGAACGCCTGCGTGCCAGGCTGAACGCGATCGCCGAGGGCACCCCGATGACGTGGACCGGCATGGGCAGCATGCTCACCGTCCACTTCGGCACCGGCGAGATCACGACGCCGCGCGACCTGCGGCCCGCACCGGAGTACCGGGAGCTGTTCCACCTGGAGATGCTGGCCCGCGGTTTCCACCTGGCGCGCCGCGGCATGATCGCGCTGAGCCTGCCGGTCACCGACCGGGAGTGCGACGAGTTCTGCGCCGCGGTCGCGGACTTCGCGTCCCACTCCGGTTGACCGGACCCCGGCCGCGGCGTGTACTCGGGGCATGAAGTTGTCCGGGCGCGCGCTGCGGCTGACCGTCATCGTCGGCCTGAGCGACCAGTGGCAGCACCGGCCCGTGTACGCCGAGGTGGTGCGGCGGGCGCACAAGGCGGGCCTGGCCGGCGCCACCGTCGTGCAGGGCATCGAGGGGTACGGCGCCAACTCGCGGATCCACACCACGCACCTGTTCCGGCGCAGCGAGGACCGGTCGATGGTGGTCGTGATCGTCGACGCGGAGGAGAAGATCCGGGCATTCCTGCCGCAACTGGACGAACTGGAAGTGGACGGCCTCGTGCTGCTCGACGAGGTGGACGTCGTCCGCTACGTGGCGCCGTGAACAGGTACCGTCCCGAACCGAGCATGACCAGAACCGAGCCGACCGACCCGCACGTCGACCTGCGCGCTCCCGCGCGGCGCCGTGAGCGGGTCCGCGGGCACCTGCCGGTGCTCGGCGTGATCGCGCTCGGCGGCGGCCTCGGCGCGCTCGCCCGCTACGGCCTCGCCACCGCGCTGCCCGCCGGGCCGCGGCAGTTCCCGTGGGCCACGTTCGGCGCCAACGTCGTCGGCTGCTTCCTCATCGGTGTGCTCATGGTCCTCGTCACCGAGGTCTGGGTTGCGCACCGGCTGGTGCGGCCGTTCCTCGGTGTCGGGTTCCTCGGCGGGTTCACGACGTTCTCCACGTACGCGGTCGAGATCCACGGCCTCCTGCGACCGGGAACCGTCGGCGTCGCCTTCGCCTACCTGGCGGGGACGCTCGTCTGCGCGATGCTCGCGGTGCTCGGCGCCGTGTGGCTCACGCGCCTGGCCCTTCGCGGCAAGGGGGCGTGATGCGCGCGCTGCGGCTGACGGTCCTCGTGGGTGCGGACGACACCTGGCACCACAAGCCCGTCTACCACGAGATCGTGCTGCGGGCCCACGACGCGGGACTGGCGGGTGCGACGGTCATGCGCGGGTGCGAGGGCTACGGCGCGTCGTCCGTGCTCCACACGGACCGGATCCTCAGCCTCACGGAGAGCCTGCCGGTGGTCGTGCTCATCGTCGACGCGGAGGAGCGGATCCGTGGCTTCCTGCCGCGGCTCGACGACCTCGTCACCGAGGGCATGGCCGTCGTCGACGAGGTCGAGGTGGTGCGCCGATGACCGCCGTGCTCGTGTTCCTTGGCGCCGCGGTCGGGGCGCCGCTGCGGTATCTCACCGACCGGCTCGTCCAGTCCCGCCACGACAGCCTGTTCCCGTGGGGCACGCTGACCGTGAACGTGGTGGGCAGCCTCGTGCTCGGGGTGCTCGCCGGGGCGGGCGCCGCGGTCCCGCACGGCGTGCTCGCGCTGGTGGGGGTCGGGTTCTGCGGCGCGCTGACCACGTACAGCACGTTCAGCTACGAGACGCTGCGGCTGGCGGAGCAGCGGGCGTACGTCCACGCCGCGGCGAACGTGGTCGTGACGCTCGTCGCCGGGCTCGGTGCCGCGTTCCTCGCGTACGGCGCCACGGCCGCACTGCTTCACTGACGGCATGCACTGGCTGACGAACACCAGAACGTCCTACGACGCGGTGGCGAAGGGATACGCCGCGCAGATGCGCGACAGCCTGACCGACAGGCCGTACCTGCGCGGCATGATGACGTTGTTCGCCGACCTGGTGCGCGGGGCGGGCGACGGCCCGGTGGCGGACGTGGGCTGCGGTCCGGGCCACGTGACGGCGTTCCTGCACGAACTGGGGCTGGACGCGTTCGGCATCGACCTGTCCCCCGGCATGATCGAGGTGGCCCGCCACGACCACCCCGGCATCCGGTTCGAGGTGGGCTCGATGACCGACCTCCCGCTCGCCGACGCGTCGGTCGCGGGCCTGCTCGCGTGGTGGTCACTCATCCACGTCCCAGACGACGAGGTGCCCGTCGCGCTGGCACATTTCCGGCGCGTCGTCCGGCCGGGCGGCGTGGTGATGCTCGGCTTCCACGAGGGCAACGGCACCACCCACAAGACGAACGGCTACGGCGGTCACCCGATGGACGTGTACATCCATCGCCGTCCCCAGGCCCGTGTCGCGGCATGGCTGCACCAGGCGGGCTTCACGGTGGAAGCCGGCATCAGCCTCGACCCGACCGGGCGCCTGCCGGGCGCCGTGCTGTTCGCCCGCTGACCCTGCCGTTTGCCCTGTTCAGAGCCGGTTGGTCCGAAGTGGACTGTCCAGGTGCACGCGGCGGTGCGCCAGTAGTCGAAAGCAACTCATCACGGTCGCGCCACGTCACCCAGTCCTCGCGCGGACACGCGGTGTGCAGTCCACTTGACACCTCGGGAGCGGGGCGCAGTAGTGTCCAGTTCGAGCGGGGCGTGTGGGAGCGCCGCGCTTGTCAGGGGAACCGGGGAGGATCCATGTCCGAGCAGAGCGTGATGACCACGCCGATTTTCGACGAACTGGTCAACGAACTGGGCAAGCCGCCGCAGCGTGACAACGCGGCGGCCCAGCCCGAGAAGAACGACGACCAGGCACGCGAGGGCCGCTGAGGCAGTGAACCGGACCGTCTGAAACGGTCCAGCGGTCGACGAACCCGCCGCGACATCCGCCGCGGGCTGGATACTTCTGTGCCTGTGATCACGCCATCGGGTGAGATTCGGGGCGCCGCGGTGGTTATGGGTGGGCGCGGGTGGTTATCCGACAGCCATGCGCCCGACATCCGGCAGGTCGACGGTGATGACCACGAGGTTCATCGACCGGGAACACGCGGGCAGGGAACTGGCGGGCAGGCTTGCCGGTCACGTCCGCACGGACCGGCCACTGGTGCTGGCGTTACCCCGTGGCGGTGTACCGGTCGCCGCGGAGATCGCCGCGGCCACGGGCGGTGATCTGGACATCGTCGTCGCACGCAAGATCGGTGCGCCCGGGCAGCCGGAGTTCGGCGTCGGCGCGCTGGCCGAGGACGGCCCACCGGTGCTGGACCGCGGCACCCTCGCGGATCTCGGCGTCACGGACGACGAACTGGCGGCCACGATCCGCGACGAGCGCGCCGAGATCGCCCGCCGCAGAGACCGCTACCGGGGCGGGAAGCCTGCCCCGGCCGCGACCGACCGCGAGGTGATCCTGGTCGACGACGGCCTGGCGACGGGCGTGACCGCTCGCGCGGCGCTGATGTGGTTGCGAGAACAGCGGCCGCGCCGCGTGGTACTGGCCGCGCCGACGTGTTCCGCGCAGGCGGAACGGGACCTGGCCGAGTACGCGGACGAGATCGTGTGCCTGCACGTGCCGCCGTACTTCTACGCGGTGGGGCAGGCCTACGCGGACTTCCGCCAGCTGACGGACGCGGACGTGACCCGCGTTCTCAGCGGGGCTCACCGCTAGTCGCCTTGGAACTCGGCACGACGCCGAAGGCGGTGGTGACGACGAAGACGCTGATGACGACGAGCAGGTGGTCCACGCGCATGCCGGGGACGAACACCTTCAGGACCAGGTGGACGATCTCCCCCACGAGCAGGCGCGTGAACGCGACGTTGATCCAGGACATGACACTCGATCCCCTCGATCGGATTCGCTGCGGCTACCCAGGGGTTCGCGGGACAAACCGCGACCGGAGAGGATTCACCGTGCCGGCTGGACATCCGCGGCCGCTCGACGGTGTCGAAGCGGGGACTCGTGACCGCGGTCCAGAAGGCCAACCGTCGTCAGACGCGCGCGAAAGCCTGACACCACAAGCAATGCGCTGACGGACTCGTTGGCCACCGGGCGCCGGCCACCGACACGTCGGCTCCGCCGCGACCCGGTTGTCCACAACGCCAAACCGTTTCCCGCCGTTCGACCGCACGTCACCCGGCAGCCAGAACCTCCGCAGAAGCTGTCCGGCGTGAACACCGCGCCAAGATCGAACGACGTCTCACGCCGCAGCCTCCTCTGGGCGGCCGCCAGCGCTCCGGTAGTAGCCGCGGGCGTCGCGGCAACCGGAGGCACGGCAGCCGCCGCCACCCCCGGCCACCGCCCGGACCCGGACGCGCCGCGCTTCGCGCTGGCCGTCCTCCCGGACACGCAGTACCTCCTCGACGAAGGCGGGTCCGACCCCGAACCCGTCCGCGCGGCGCTCGACTGGCTGGTCCGGTCGAGCAAGGAGGGCAACATCGCCTTCATGACCCAGCTGGGCGACGTCACCGAGCACGGCACGGAAACCGAGATGCGCCTCGCCGACCGCGTCTTCCGGACCGTCGACGGCAAGCTCCCCTACAGCGTCCTCGCCGGCAACCACGACGTCTCCGGCGACGACCAGCGCGGCGACACGCCATACCTGCGCACCTTCGGCCCCCACCGTTTCCGCCACGACAGGACCTTCGGCGGCGCCTCCCCCGACGGCTACCACAGCTTCCACGTCCTCAAGGCCGGTGGCCGTCAGTGGCTCGTGCTCGCACTCGACTGGCGAGCCTCCGACGCGGGCATCACGTGGGCGCAGCGGATCATCGACACGCACCCCACGCTGCCCGCGATCCTCACCACCCACGACCTGGTGTGGGCCGACGACGAGGGCGTCGCGCACCTCTCCGACAACGGCCGCCGCCTCTGGGACCGGCTCATCCGGCGCAACGACCAGATCTTCCTCGCGCTCGGCGGGCACTACTGGCCGCCGGGCCGCACCACCATGACCAACGACCACGGCAACCCCGTGCACCTGCACATCACCAACTACCAGGACCGCTACTACGGCGGCGCCGGGATGGTGCGGCTCTACCACTTCGACCTCGTCCGCGACGTGATCGACGTCGAGACGTTCTCCCCGTGGCTGCGCGGGCGGGTCACCGACGACCCGACGTTGCTGGAGGAGGAAACCGTCGAGCTGACCGGCGACGTCGACCGGTTCAGCGTCCCGATCGACTTCGACGCCCGGTTCGCCGGGTTCGCGCCGCCCGCGCGGCCCGCGCCACGGCCGCCGCGTGCGGTGATGCCGCGCGGCACGGTCGCGTACTGGCGCTTCGACCGCACCGGGCTCGCGGGGGCGGGCACCGACGGCGCACCGGTCGCGCCCGGCACGGTCGCCCCCGACCTGAGCGGCAACGGCAACGACCTCACCGCGCAGCTGCTGCACGCGAGCGCGGCGGAGGCACTGACGTGGTCGCCCGAGCACCACACGTCAGCGCCCGCGCACGCGAGCCTGCGCTTCGACGGCGGGAAGCAGCCCGACCGCGGCGCCGTGCTCCGCACCGGGCCGGGCGCGCCGCTGAACGCCATGACGTTCGAGTCCGGCTACACGATCGAGACGTTCATCAAGCTGCCGTCGCCGTTCGCCGGCGACCACGCGTGGATGGGCATCCTCAGCTGGGAGGGCCGCGCCGGTGACGCCGGCAAGCACAGCGGCTGGTCCGACGACGAGCCGACGTGCAGCCTGAACCTGTCCGGCGAGCGGTTCCTGCAGTTCGTCGTGTACCCGGTGCCCGGGGACGCCGACCCGACGTCGTGGAGCCACGCCGTGCCGGTCGGCCGGTGGATGCACGTCGCCGTGGTCAACGACGGCAGGCACACGACCATGTACGTCGACGGTTCCCGGATCGCGCGGAACGCGTCCGAGACGTCGACCGGCATCTCGACGCTCGGCAAGCCGTTCGCGATCGGCGGCACCCAGTTCGCGGAGAAGTACGGCCAGGGCTTCTACGGTTGGATCGGCGACACCCGAATCGTCGCCCACGCACTGCGCCCCACCCAGTTCCTCACAGCGACCTAACAAACAACCACCGCGAGTCGCGCTCCCAGACATACCGAGTTGTGTCTTTCGTGTAGGTCCTCGAGTGCACGAAACGTACAACTCGGTGTGTGTGAGAGCGCGACTCGCGGTGTTTGGGTTACTCGCCTGCCGCCGCCCGTTCGAACTCGGTACGCGCCTGGCCGGACAAACCGAGCCCGGCGGCGATGAGCCGGACGGTGTCCCGACGTGGCCGACTGACCCGGCCCCGCTCGAGGTCCCTGATCGCCCGGACACTGACCGTGGACCGGGCGGCCAGCTGCCGCTGGGTCGCGCCAAGATCGCGCCGGTGACTCCGCATCAACTCGCTGAAACGGGACTGAACCCGCTGCACCTGCATGCCTGACAAGCATGCGGACGGCGTTATCGCGGAGACATCACGCACAGCGGGTGCCCGCGATAACCCCGTGATAAGGCGTCCGCGTTGGCGGGGCGGGGTCAACCAGAAAGGTGGACGAAGAAGTACCGTTTCATCGACCGCAGCAGGCCGCTGGGCGCGATCGTGAAGATGTCGGTGAAGTCCACGTCACGCGGGTGGCCTTCGGCGTCGATGCCCGCGTAGTGCCCGATGGCGATCACGTTGCCCGCGGCGGCGAACACCGAGGTCACGGTGTTCGTGCCCGACGTGCCGGACGCACGTGCCGCGAGCCACCCCTCGATGGCCGCCCGGCCACGCACGTCACGGCCGTCGGGCCGCACCAGGACGGCGTCCGGCGCCAGCAGCGACCCGTAGCCGTCGACGTCACCGCGATCGAGATAGTCGTAGCTCAGCCAGACATGCTCGACCCCGATCCCGGCGACCACCACCGCGCTCGTCACCGGCTCTGTTGAGTCGTCACCCCAGATCACGGGTCCCCATCTGTCGACCGGCCCCACGGAAAGCCAGATCCACCACGCAGGCCCGCTCCGCCGGGGCGAGCGGAGCGGGCCTGACGACGTCTACGCGCGGCGGTTGCCGAGACTACTGTTCACCCGACCTCAACCGCAGCAGATGTTGTAGCCGTGGTTCCGCCAGAACAACGACGGGCTCGGGTTGTCGAGAACGGGGTCGCCGGTGCTGTCCGACGCGCTCTCGTGCCTGCCAGGGCGGTACTCGACATGCGTGTGCGTGGCGGTGGCGCCGCGGTACTCCTCGGTGCCGACCTGCTGGCCGCGGCTGACGAACTCACCGACCGCGAGCCCGTTCGACGGGTTGAGATGCAGGTAGATGATGGTGAAGTCGTGATCCCGGTTGTAGATCGCCAACTGGGACAGGCCGCCGCTGCCGTTGCTGCCCTCGGTCTTCCTGATCACGAAGCCCTGGGTCAACGAGTACACCGGGACGCCGAAGCCGCGCGCGAAGTCGATCCCCTCGTGCCTGCCGGACGTGTTCACGTAACCGTCGAAATAGGAGGTGATGCGGCCGGCGTCGGTGTGGTAGAGGCCGGTCTCGAGCCAGTCGTTGGTCACCAGGCCGAGCATGTGCCCGACGTTGTTGTTGTACGTCGAGGACAGATTGCCCTTGACCCCGTGCGTGTACGAGTCGATCGGGCCGGTCCAGCCACCCTTGGCGAACTCGGTGACCACCGCGTCCCGCCGGTTCCACACCGAGGCCGCGTTGTTCCGCACGCACTGGCCCCTCCCCGCGCCGTCACCGAGGAAGTGGTAGCAGTCGGCGCCCGTGCCGTAGTCCCGGACCGACCCGTTGAAGTCGCTGACCGAACCCTGCTGATTGCTGTTGTAGTAGAGGCAGAACTCGCCGTCCTCGCAGACGCCGTTCCGTGCCGTCGCGGCCTGCGCCAACGGGGTGACCAGGAGAGTGCCGCCCAACACCAGCGCCACGCCGAGCAGCGCGACCATCGCTCTTCTCAACGACTTTCCCTTCTCCTCGAATACCGGCGAATTCGCCAGTTCGCGACGGTACGGACGGGGCCGACGCCCGGGAAGACGTGACAGGAAAACTGCCGCTCAGTCGGCGACCGGGGAGCGCGCGGGCACACGACTGTCTGAATGAGACAGAGCGACCGCGTCCGGCGGGTCGTCCGGCCCGAACCTGCCGGGGCACCGATACGGACCTCGGGCCGCATCGGGTCGAGACGAGATCACCGACCCGCGGCGAGGTGCCCTCCGGGCGCCGGGCTCGCCGCGGCGGATCGGGTCGCCGGCCGCGATCATTGTCGATCTTGCGGGTTGTGCCCACCGCTGTCGGTGGTGTGTGTGAAGCTGTAGCGGCGTCGCACACGTCGTCGTGGAAAAAAGTCGGAATCCGATGAATCCGAACCACGCGTCCGTGCGTCGGAGCCCGTGACAGTCCCGCGAGGGGGAAGCAGAACGATGTCCGAACGAGACGACCGCAGGGCGCAGCTGGAGGCGCGCAACGCCGCCATGCGCGAGAACGTCGCCGCGCTGATGAGCGACCTGCGGCGCCGCACAGCCGACCTGGCGGACGCGCAGGCCAGGGCGAACGCGGTCACCGGCAAGGCCACCTCCGAGGACGGCCTCGTCCGCGCCGAGGTGAACCCGGCCGGTGTGCTCACCAACATCGAGTTCTCCTGGGCCGCGTTCGACCGGCACACGCCGGAGAGCCTCGCCAAGGCAGTGGTGCAGACCGCGCAGGCCGCGGCTCGTACCGCGCGCGAGCAGGTCGAAGGCGCGCTCGCGCCGCTCACGGAGGACACCCCGGACCTGTCGAACCTCTTCGAGGGCGCGCCGTCGTTCGGCGACCTGCTGCGCCCGCCGGCCCCCGAGGACGCGACCGCGGCGGAGGACGACCGCCCGTCGCGGCCGAGGTCACGCCACGACGAGGACGACGACGACAGCGGCAGCAGCATCTACGGGAGGGACTAGGCGCCCATGCCTGACGGATTCAACGTCCAGACCGACCGGCTCCGGCGGGGAGCCGACGGCTTCGGCAGCTCCGGCGACGCGCTGACCCAGGCGGGCACGACGCTCGGCAGCGCGCTCGACGCGCAGGGCGAGTGCTGGGGCAACGACGAGTCCGGGCAGACGTTCGCCAAGGACTACGTGCCCAACTCCCAGAGCGTCCGCGACGCGATCGGCTCGCTGGCCGAGGCGCTGCACGCGATCAAGACCGCGCTCGTGGAGTCGGCGAACTCGTACGAGAACGTCGACGACAAGAGCCGCGACGGCTACCGGGCGATGGAAGGCTGAGCAGTTGTCGATCACCATCCCACCAGAGATCACCTGGCTGTTCCCGATCGTCGTCGGCGAGAGCTGGCCGGAGGGCGACGAGGACAAGCTCCGCGCGCTGGGTGACGCCTGGCGCGCCGGGGGCGTCGACATCGGCGAGGTCATCGCCCAGGCGAAGACCGCGGCCGACCAGGCCATGGCCGGGATGGACGGCAAGGCGGCGGACGCGTTCGAGCAGTACTGGAACCAGTTCGTCGAGGGCTCGGAGGCCTACCTCACCCAGCTGCAGGAGGCCTGCGAGGGCCTCGGCGACTCGTGCGACAACTGCGCGCTCGAGGTGGAGTACGCCAAGTACTCGATCATCGCCGCGCTGATCCTGCTCGCGATCGAGATCGCCGCCATGATCGCGGCGGCCTTCGGCACGTTCGGCGCGTCCACCGCGGGCATCCCGATCGCGCAGGCCGCCACCCGCATCACCGTTCAGATGATCTTCCGCCAGCTGATCATGGCCATCCTCAAGGAGGTCCTGATCGAGGTCGGCATCGACGTCGCCATCCAGGGCCTGCAGATGGCCAAGGGCGACCGCACCAGCTGGGACTGGAGCAAGACCGGCAACGCCGCCCTGTCGGGCGCGATCTCCGGCGCCATCGGCGGCGGGCTCGACTTCGTCCCCACCCGGGCCACCGGCCTCGGCGGCAACATCGCCGAGGGCGCCGTCCGCGGCGGCGTCGAGGGCGTGGCGTCGACGGTCGCCACGGCCGCGATCACCGGCCAGGACATCACCGCGGGCGACCTGCTGCGGGCCGGTGTGTCCGGTGGTGTCGGCGGTGGGATCGGCGGCGCCAAGACCCACTTCGACACCCCGGACGTGGGCACGCCGGGCAGCCCGAACGTCCCGGGCACTCCGGGTTCGCCCAACTCGCCGGGCACTCCCGGCTCGCCGGACGGGCCGCCGACGCCGTCGCCTTCCTCGCCGTCGCCTTCGTCGCCCGGTGCCAACACGCCGGACGGGCCGTCCACGCCGACCCCGTCCACGCCGACCCCGGACAGCACGACGTCGGCCAGTGGGTTCTCGCCGTCACCGGACGGGCCGTCGACGTCCAACTCGCCGGGCACCGGCGCGCCGCCGCGGCTTCCGACGGGCGGGCCGGGTGACGGCGGGTCGCAGAACACGCCGAGCGGGTACAGCGCACCGGGTGGTCAGCCGGGTGGTTCGCCGTCCCAGTCGCCAGGGGGTGGCGCCCCTCGACCGGGTGGGCCCGCGCCGAGTTCCGCGAGTAGCTTCTCCAGCCCGGGCTCCAGCTCGCCAGGCGGTTCCTCCCCGGGCGGTTCCTCGCCGGGCAGCTCCTCGCCCGGTGGGTCTGCACCGGGCAGCTCCTCACCGGGCAGCTCCTCACCGGGCAGCTCCTCACCGGGCAGCTCCTCACCGGGCAGCTCCTCACCGGGCAGCTCCTCACCGGGCAGCTCCTCACCGG
>NZ_JBITMQ010000001.1:426100-446091 GCF_044466355.1 Actinophytocola sp. NPDC049390 | reverse complement strand
CGGGCAGCTCGTCGCCAGGCAGCTCGTCCCCGGGCGGTTCCTCACCGGGCAGCTCCTCGCCCGGTGGGTCTGCACCGGGTGGTTCGACGCCCGGCAGCTCGACCCCGGGCGGCACCACTCCGGGTGGCCCGCCCGCGGGTGGCCCGACCCCGGGTGGCCCCGCTGCAGGCAGTCCTTCCGTGGGTGGTCCTTCCGCAGGCGGCCCGACCCCGGGTGGGCCATCCGCCGGTGGACCCATGCCTGGCGGGCCGACACCTGGCGGCGTGCCCGCGGGTGGCCCGGCTCCGGGTGGTCCCGCGCCCAGCGGCCTGTCCACGGCAGGCCCTGCGCCGAGCGGCCCGACGCCTGCCCCCAATGCAGGTGGCCCCACGCCTGGCGGACCGACCCCGGGTAGCCCCGCACCCGGTGGTTACACGCCCGGTGGCGGCTTCGGCCCGACCGGCGGTCCCGCCCCGGGCGGCCCGACGCCGACCGGTTTCAACTCCCCCGGCGGGGATGGCCACAACCAAGGTGGCTTCGGCCCGATGGGCGGCGCCCCCATGGGTGGCGCGCCCGGCGGTGGCCCTGGCGGCCGCCCCGGCGACGGTTCCCACTACTCCTCGACCGACGCGAGCACCGCCGCGCCCTCGGCGTTCGCCGACACGGGCACGTACACCGATCCGCGTGGTGGCGGCGCACAGCCCGACCAGCGCGGTATCCCGTCCCAGCCGCAGCCACAGCCGAACCAGGGTTTCGCGACGCCACCACCGGCGGCGGGTGGCTTCGGCGGTCCGCAGCAGGGTGGCGGCCCGTCCGGACGTCCGGAGTTCGGTCCGGGTGCCCGCCCGTTCGGCCCCGGCGCCAACCCGAACCAGGGCTTCGGCCCGAGCCCGGAAGGGCTGAACCGCCCACAGACCGGCGCCCCCACCCGCCCCGACGCGGGCACCCCCGGCGGACCGGCCCGCCCCGGCACGCAGCCCGGCGGCCCCGCACCACGACCGGACGCGGGCACCCAGCCCGGTGGCCCGGCCCGACCGGACGGCAGCACACCGCCGAGCGGCCCGCGCCCCGATGCGGGCACCCAACCGGGCGGCCCGACCACCCGGCCCGACGGCACCCAACCGGGCGGCCCGACCACCCGGCCCGACGGCACCCAACCCGGCGGACCCACCAACCGGCCCGACAACACCCCACCCGGCGGCCCCACCAACCGCACGGACACCCAGCCGGGACCGGCGACGCGTCCCGACGGGAGCCCGAAGCCGGACGCCGGGCCTCGCCCCGACGCCACGGCCACCCCGGACACGCGTCCCGACGCGTCGCCGGAACCGGACGTCTCCCGGTCCCCGGAGCCGGACGTGTCCCGCTCCCCCGACGACAACACCCCGTCGGACAGCACCCCGGCCGACGGTGACCCGCCGATCAACGGCGAGGACTCCGACGGTCCGACGCCCGACTCCCCGGACAACACCGACACGGACACCGACAGCGACACCGACAGCGACGGGCCGCCGGTCAAGGGTGACACCGACGACGGGCCGAAGGTCGACGAGAACGGGGTTCCGCTCAACTACCTCGGCAACCGCCAGGGTGAGCACGACTTCGCCGACATGGGCGAGTACATCCCGATGGGCGGGGACCGGTCCAACGGGATGGGCAGCTACGACCAGCGGGTCGCGCCGCTCATCTCGGACCACAACCCGTGGGGCGAGCACGGCACGCGCGACGAGTTCAACGCGCACCACCGGCCCGACGGCACGTTCATGTCCAACCAGTGGCCGCCGAACGACGGTGCGGTGGCCGGGTCGGAGCGGCAGGTCACGCTTCCCCCCGGCACGGTGCTCGACCGGTTCGGTGCCGAGAGCGGTCGTTTCCTGTCGCCGCTGGGCACGGACGGGCAGCCGTACCACTACCGCGACCGGGCGATCTTCCCGGACAACGCGGAGGTCGGCTACCACGTGTACATCGTCGACGACCCGAACGGGTTGCCGGGGACGCTCGCCGACGTCGCGCCCGCGCTGGGGCAGCCCGGCGGTGGCCGGCAGTTCACGCTGCCGGAGGACGTCAAGCTGGCGCAGCTGATCGCCGACGGCACGATCCGCGAGGTGCACGTGCCGCCCGCGGACGGCCGGGTGCTGCCCGAGTCGTTCGGCCGGGACAGCGGTGACGGCACGCCGAACAACGACACCATCTCGGTGGACGACGCCCACAACGGCACCGACACCACCGACGGGCCCGGCACCACGGACACGACGCCGCCGCTGCCGGACAACCTGCGACAGATCGCGGACGACAGCAGCTTCCGCACCCCGGCGGGTGGCGCGCTGTTCGACCAGTCGGACGTCCGGACCCGCAACGCGGCGAACGCGGTCGCGCCGATCGACGGTCACTTCATCCTCGACGTGCACAGCGACGGGCAGCACGCGATCGTCAACGGCCAGCAGCTGAACGGCCAGGACCTCGCCGACCTCGCCCGCCACATGGGCTGGAACGGCACCGACCCGATCATCCTCAACGGGTGCGAGGCGGGCCGCGGCCCGGACGGGCTGGCCGCCGACCTCGCGCGGGCCTCGGGTGCGCAGGTCATCGCGCCGACCGAGCGGTCCTGGTCCGGTGAGCAGAACACCACGCCGTACTCGTCCAGCGTGGACAGCGTGGACGACCGCGGCCGTGCCCGGCCGACCATCCCGCCGGACGGCGGCTGGCGGGCGTTCGACCCGGACGGCGGCATGCGCGACACCGGCAGCAACGGGCTGCCGGTCGACACGCAGTCCCCCGCCACCACCGGCGACGCCTCGGGCACGCCGGACGACGGGCCCAGCCCGACGCCGACGCAGGACAGCGACCAGCCGTTGCGGTTCGGCGACGACGTGGACCGCGGCCGGATCCAGTCGCCGTGGAACCCGCCCGCGCCCACCGACCCCGGTGCGCCGCACACGATCACCGTGGACAACAACGCGGCCGCGGCGGCGAACCAGAACGACCCGCACCGGCCGCTGCGCGACGGCGAGCGGCTGATCGGGCGGCCCGGGCTCACGCCGAACTCGCAGTACAACGTCCCCGGCCGGGGCACGTACTACACCGACGGGAACGGCACGATCACCCACGCCGACCTCGAGGTGTCGAACACCCGCGACGGGATCAAGGCGGCGGGCGCGGACCAGAACCCGGACGCGTCGTACCCGGAGCCGAACACGACCTACCGGGTCGCGGTGGGTGGTTCCGAGCACGTCTACACGACCGACGCCGCCGGGCTGCCGCCCCGGTACACGGACTGGAACCCGCCGACGCCCACTGGTGGCACGGTCAACTTCCCCATGCCGGGTCTGCCGCCGACCGACCCGCGGGTCCGGCCGCCGACACGCGGCGACGCGCTGTCCGACCGGGCCTGCTGGCCGCCGAACTCCCAGATCGTCCACACCACGCCGCACGGCACCACCACGCTCTACACCGGTGACGCCGACCCGAACACGGGCACGGCGCGGGTCGTGGCGATCGACACGTGGTCGAGCCCGGGTGCCGGGGCCAACAACAACGTCCTGGTCAACGACCTCAACCCGGAGCTCAACAACCTCCCGCCGAACACGGTCACGCGCATCAACGGTCAGGACGTCTACGTGACGAACGACCACGGCGTGACCTACCACGCCACCGACGAGCGCACCTACGGCCACTCGGCGCCACGCAGCCAGGAGGCGCAGGACCTGATCGCGGCGCTGGGCACCGGCACCGACGGCGGCCACATCCGGCCGACCGGGGCGGACGGCGCACCCGACGCGCGGAACCAGTTCCCGCAGGACAGCGACGAGAACCGGCCGCAGAAGGGGCAGCCGTCCCGGGAGACCTGGTACGGCCAGGACATGGAGGCGGGGCGCGAGCAGCGCCGCGGCACCACCCACCTGTGGCACGACTTCGTCACCGAGGGCTCGACCACCGGCAACCCGGCTCAGCCGACCGTCGTGCACGAGCGGTGGGTCATGCGGGACAGCAGTGGCAGGATCAGGCTGCACTTCCGGCGTTACGACAACTAGCAGGAGAAACGCGACACGATGTCTGAGCCCTGGGACGAGCAGGCCCGCCAGAAGCGGTACGAGGAGCTGCTGCAGCAGATCGGTGCGGCGCTGATCGGCGCCGCGCCGCAGGGTTGGCGCCGGATCGACCTGATCGCGAAGATCGCCGAGGGGGTGCAGGACTTCGGCCTCACGGTGA
This sequence comes from Actinophytocola sp. NPDC049390, assembly GCF_044466355.1. Lineage (NCBI taxonomy): Bacteria > Bacillati > Actinomycetota > Actinomycetes > Pseudonocardiales > Pseudonocardiaceae > Actinophytocola > Actinophytocola sp. NPDC049390. The sequence goes on along the minus strand of NZ_JBITMQ010000001.1, from coordinate 441,903 downwards.
TCATGTCCGACATGTCCACCCCCGAGGTCGACCCGCCGGCCGCGGCCGGGCAGGCGCTGCTGGAGCTGCGCAAGCTGATGTACGACCAGCAACGCGGTGCCTGGCTGTCGGCGAGGTACGTGATCAACCCGCCGGGCGAGTTCCGTATCTTCTACAACTACGACCACGACCCGCTGTGGGAACCGCCGATCGCGCCCGCGTACTTCGAGCGCGACCTCGCGACCTATCCGCGGCCCGCGGAGGCGGTCCCCGGCTGGCTCCGGCGCACGATCGAACAGGCCAGGACAGGCCAACCGGAAACGAACTGACCTGGTAGGAGGACCTCCTTTCATGACCCGCCCAACGCCGCTCGGTTTCGAGGAACAGCGGGACCTGCAGCGCAGGATCGCCGACCTGCTGGTCGTGCGCGCGCCCGCCGACCGGGACCAGATCAGGGTGATGTACCGGGCCGTCGGCAACCACGAGGAGCTGGTCGGGCACATCCTCGGCATCGACGGCCAGCTCCGGCCGTGGGACGCGCCGCGCGAGCTGGTGGAGTTCTTCCGGCCGCTGCGGGCGGGCATGTACAAGGAGGAGGTCGGCACCTGGTACGCGGCCAGCACCGTGGTCGAGTACCCGATCAAGATCTCGGTCAACTACCTGTACAAGGAAGACCCCCGCTGGGCGCAGGCGCCGCCTCGCACGGCCGTGCTCGACGAGCTGGAGATGTTCCCCCGGACACCGGCCAACGTCGCGGACTGGATGAAGACCGTCCTGCCGAACGCGGAGCGGGTGGCCGAGGTCGCCGGCCGGTTCCGGCACGCGCGCATCTTCGACTACCGCGACCCGAGCGGCCGCCCGGTCGTGAACCGGACGCCGGTGCCCGAGAACGAGGTCGCCGGCGTGCTGGAGTACCTCAACACCGCACACGTGATCATGGGTGGCCGCGGCTTCGACAAGGACCTGTTCGTCCCGGACAGCGCGGCCGACGTGCCCGCCGCGTTCCACACCGACGGCACGTGGATCTGGCCCGCGTCGGTGCCGCACTACCTGGCCAAGCACGGTGTGCCGCCCGAGACGGACCTCGTCGCGCACATCCGCGCGCAGGGGTTCACCCCGCCGCGGCTCGACCAGGACGTCAAGGACGCCGCGTACATCGCGCTCACCGGCGAGATCCCGCAGCCGCGGCCGCAGCAGGCGGCCCCCGCGGCCGCACCGCAGGCAGCCGCACCGCAAGCAGCCGCACCGCAAGCCGAGCCCGGGCAGCTTTCCGACCGCGACCGCCGGGTGCTGGCGATCATCGAACGGCGGGTCAGTGAGGCGGGCGCCCTGCCGGAGGCCTACCGGATCCTCGGCTCGGCGGAAGGCGCGATGTGCCTCGAACGGGTCGGCGAACAGTGGCAGGTCGCCGACTACGAGCGGGGCAAGCCGCGCAACCCGCAGCGGTTCACGCAGCTGTGGGACGCGGGCGCCTACCTGCTCGGCTCGCTGTCGATCATCCCGTCGACGCTGCGCGCGGGCGGCGGCGACCGCAACACCGCGCACGCGCTCAACGACTGGCCCGTCCAGCCGCTGCCGGGCGAGCCACCGCTCACGCTGTTGTCCCACAAGCACATCGCGGTGCTCATGCCGGGTCGTGAGCTGGTCCGCTACGGCCAGCCCGCGGGAAACCTGACTTTCGCGGACGGCACCGAGTTCTCCGCCATGTCGCTGCGTGCGGAACGCGAGCAGCAGGGGCCGAACCGTTTCCGCGTGGCGCGGGAGCTGCGGACGTTGTCGGGGCAGACCGTGCCGTGGCACAACCAGCCGGGCGGCGGCACCGCGTACCTGCTGCCGAAGTCCGTCGAGGAGCACCTGGCGGACGGCAGCCTGACCGAGGCGTGACCGCGAAAGCTGTGATCGGTTGACACGACGTCCCCATAGCGTCGCCCTCGTCGACAAGGCGAGACGAGCTGAGACGAACAAGGGGATGTCATGGGACTGTTCGGCAACCGCAAGAGCCGCGAAGAGCGCGGTGTCGAGATCGCGAACAAGGTGGCCAGCGGCAAGGGGTTCTACGGCCGGGTGACGAAGGCGTTCCTCGGCGACGAGGACTTCAGCCGGCTGCAGGGCGCCGTCGGCGCGATCAACAACGGCGTGGACGTCCAGGCGTTGGTCGCGTCGGGCGTGCCGACGGTTCCCGCGACCGTGGTGTCCATCGAGGACACCGGGCAGCTGGTCAACTTCGACCCGGTCGTGGACCTGGTCGTGCAGTTCGCCGACGAGAGCCGGTTCGCGTTGCGGACGCTGGTGTCGAAGCTGCGCATCCCGCGGGTCGGCGAGGCGGTGCGGCTGGTCGCGGACCCACGGCTGCCGGGTGCGTACCTGTACGCAGGCCCGGCGGAGTGACGTAACTACAGGTCGAAGGCGGCCAGGGTGGCGTCGAGCATCGCCTCCTGCGCTTCGGGCGGGTAGGCGGCCGGGTCGGCGGAGGCCAGGGCCGCGGCACCCTCGACCATCGCGACCAACGCCAGGACGGTCGTCGTCACGCGCGGTGTCGGCCACGTGGGGGCGACGGCCGCGACGAGCCTGCCGATCCGGTCCCGCCAGGCCGCGTTGTTCGCGTGGTGCAGGGCGGCCAACTCCTCGTCGCCGACGGTGGCGGCCAGGAACCCGACCCACACGACGCTTTCCCTGGCGGTTTCCTCGTCCAGCGCCATGCCCTGCGCGAGCACCGCGCGCAGGGCGTCCCGCGGGGTCGCGGCCGCCGCCTCGAGGGCCTCGACACGGCCGCGGGTGCGCTCGTGGAGGAGTTGCCGCGCGTGCTGGAGCAGCGCGCGGCGGTTCGGGAAGCGGTGCATGACGAGGCCCGTCGTGCAGCCTGCCGCCGCGGCGACCGCGCGGATGGTGAGGCGTTCGATCCCTTGTCCGGCAAGGACGTCCCAGACCGCGCGGGACAGCCGCTCCTGCTGGGCGGGCAGATCGGCCGTGCGTGACATCCGTCGCGACTCCTCACCATCTCTCGTAGCAACTGTTACGGTAACAGATGTTACGAGAGGAGTAAGCGTGCCGGACTGGATCATCGAAGCGCGGCCGTGGGACGACCCGGCGGGCGCCGAGCTGCGGCGGCGGCAGCGCGCGGAGCTCGACGCGCGTTACGGCAGCGACGACCACGAGCCCGGTCCCCCGCCGACGGCGGCCGACGTGGACGTCTTCCTCGTCGCGGCCGACGCGGACGGCGTGGCCGTCGCGTGCGGTGCGCTGCGCCGCCTGGACGCGGGTGCCGCCGAGATCAAACGGATGTACGTGACCCCGGACCGGCGCGGCTCCGGGGTCGCGACGAGCGTGCTGCGCGCACTGGAGACCGCCGCGGCCGAGCGCGGTTGGCGCACGCTGCGCCTCGAGACCGGCACCGAACAGCCCGACGCCCAGCGGTTCTACCGCCGCGAGGGCTACCACGAGATCCCGTTGTTCGGCGGCTACGTGGGCTCGACGCTGTCGGTCTGCTTCGAGCGCGCCTCCCCTGACCGTTCGTGTGTTGCCCCATGCGGTAATCAATCTGCGATTGCGTCTGATTGACTTTACTTGCTTTGGTTTGCTTTGATGACGTGTGGCCGTCACAGGGAGGTGTCGTGCGCTACACGGTGGGTGTCGACCTGGGCACCACGTTCACCGCCGCCGCCGTCAGGACCGCCGACGGGACGCGGATGGTCGCGTTGTCGCAGGAGATCGTCGTCCCCGCCGTCGCCTGCCACACCCCCGACGGGAAGCTGCTGACCGGCCACGCCGCCATGCAGGCCGCGGCGGGCACCCCGGCCCGGCTCGTGCGTGGCTTCAAGCGCAGGCTCGGCGACCCGACGCCGCTCGTGCTGGGCGGCGCCGCCTACTCACCGGCGGCGCTGATGGCCGCGCAGCTGCGGGACGTGCTGGACCAGGTGACCAGGGCGATGGCCGCGCCACCGGAGTCGGTCGTGCTGACGTGCCCGGCGATCTGGGGGCCCTACCGGCGGGAGCAGTTCGCGGAGGTGCCCAGGCTGGCCGGGCTCGGCGACCACGAACCGCTCACCGAGCCCGAGGCGGCGGCCCGGCACTACAGCCGGGAACGCACGCTCGGCGACGGCGAGGTGGTCGCCGTGTACGACCTGGGCGGCGGCACCCTGGACACGACGGTGCTGCGGATGCGCGGCGGCGCGATGGAGATCCTCGGTACCCCCGAGGGCGTCGAGCACCTGGGTGGCATGGACTTCGACGACGCGCTGCTCGCGCACCTCGACGAGCGGCTGGACGGCGCGATCAGCGGACTCGACCCGGCCGACCCGGCCGCGGCGGGTGCGCTCGCCGCGATCCGTGCGCGGTGCGTGCGGGCGAAGGTCGAACTGTCGACCGAGCCGGACGTGACGGTGGCCGTACCGCTGCCGTCCGGGCCACGTGAGGTGACGGTCACCCGGCGGGAGTTCAACGACGCGATCCGCCCGTCGGTGGCGCTGACGACCGACGCGCTGCGGCGGACGATCGAGTCGGCGGGGTTGCGCACGGACGACCTTTCTGCCGTGCTGCTCGCGGGCGGCTCGTCGCGGATCCCGCTGGTCACGCAGGCGGTGCACGAGGAGTTCGGCACGCCGGTGCGGGTGTCGCAGCATCCGAAGTACACGGTGGCCCTCGGGGCGGCGACAACGGCGACGCCTGCGGCGACGGTGACGGCGACCGCGCCTGTTCCGGTTCCCCCGCCCCCGCCCGCTCCGGCGCCGCGGCGGCGGTGGCTCCTGCCCGCGGCCGCCGGCGTGGTTGTTCTGGTCGCGACGCTGGTGGCCGCGCTGGTGGTGTTCGGCCCCGACGACGGCCACGCGGTCGCCCAGGCGCGGTCCGGGCCGCTGGTGGTGTTCGACGACGACTTCGCGGGCCCCTACCGCGGGTACGTCGCGTCGGCGGAGAAGTGGGACGGGACCGAGGTGCTGGGTGGGCGGGCGGCACACACCGCGGTCGCGGCGGAGGTGTCCGACGGGTTGCGGGTCACGTGGAGCGGTGCCGCGCCCGGGCAGGTCTACCTCCAGTCGGTGAACGCGGTGGACCTGTCGTCCTTCGTCGACGACGGGGCGCTGCGGTTCGACGTCGTCGTGCACGCGTCGGCGGGTGGTGCGGTGTCGGTGGCGGCGCACTGCCGGTATCCGTGCGGGGCCGAGTTGCCGCTCACCGAGGTGTTCCGCGGGTTGTCCGCGGGCGAGCGGGCGCGGGTGACGATCCCGGTGCGGTGCTTCACCGAGGCCGGTCTTGACGCATCGGTCGTCAACACGCCGTTCCTGGTGTACGGGCACGGGGCGTTGGACGTGACGTTCCGGGACGTCGAGTGGGTTCGGGGAGCGGCGTCCGCTGCGGACGCCCTGTCGTGCGAGGAGCTTTCCTGAGCCGCGGTCAGCCCGCGTAGAGCTCCTCGATGACGTCGGCGTAGCGCTGTTCGATCACCCGCCGCCGCAGCTTGAGCGTCGGGGTCAGCTCCCCGCTCTCCGGGCCCCACGCGCGGTCCAGCACGCGGAACGCCTTCACCTGCTCCGGTCGCGACAGCGCCGCGTTCGCGCGTTCGACCGCCGCCGCGATCTCCGCCCGCACCACCGGTTCCGCGGCGAGGTCCTTGAGTTCCACAGTGGACAAACCGTGCGCACCCGCCCACGCCGGGACCGCCTCCTCGTCCAGCACCAGCACCGCCGTCAGGTACGGGCGGCGGTCGCCGACCACCACCGCGTAGCCGATCAGCGGATGTGCGCGCAGCAGCGACTCGACCTTGCTCGGCGCGATGTTCTTGCCGCTCGCGGTGATGATGAGTTCCTTCTTGCGGTCGGTGATCCGCAGCATCCCGTCGTCGTCGACGGTGCCGATGTCACCGGTCGGCAGCCAGCCGTCCGCGTTCGTCGCGGGCTCGATGCGGCCGTCCCCCTGCAGGTAGCCGAGGAACACCAGCGGGCCGCGGACCTCGATCTCGCCGTCGTCCGCGAGCCGGACCGCCATGCCCGGCATCGGCAGGCCGACCGTGCCCGCGCGGTAGCGGTCGGAGAACGTGCTGGTGGCCGCGCCCGTGGTCTCGGAAAGTCCCCAGACCTCCATGATCGGCATGCCGAGACTGCCGAAGAACTCCAGCACCTGCGCCGGAATCGGCGCCGCGCCGCTGCCGAGCCGGACCGCCTCCGCGAGCCCGAGCCGCTCACGTAACGGGCGCAGCACCACCCGGTCGGTCTCCTCGAACGCCGTCGCCTGCTCGGCGGGCAGCTCGTCACCGGTGGCGCGGACGCGGTAGGCCTCGGCGGCCAGCTCACGCGCCCGGTCGATCACCGCGCGACGCTCGTCGTCCAAGGTCGACAGGATGTGCTGGACGCCCGCCGCCATCTTCTCCCAGACCCGGGGCACTCCGAAGAACCCCTGCGGGCGCACGGTGTTCAGGGTGGGGAGCAGCTGGGTCGGGTCGGCGCAGATCGTCACGTGCCCGGCCGAGTAGACCGGCAGGTACATGCCCAGCACCCGTTCCGCGATGTGCGCGAGCGGCAGGTACGCGACCGTCCTCGGGTGCTCCGGCGTCGGCTGCACCAGCTCCTGCAGCGCGCACTGGTACAGCACGTTGCGGTGGGACAGCACGACGCCCTTCGGGTCCCCGGTGGTGCCGGACGTGTAGATCATCGCGACCGGGTCGTCCTGAGCGGCCTCGGTCAGCGCCGTGTCGTGCCCGGACGCGCGCAGGTCCGCGTACCGGAGGTGCGTGCCCGCGGCCTCGTCGACGACCACGACACCCCTGAGACCCGGCATCTCGGCGAGCGCGGGACCCCAGCGCACCAGCTCGGCCGGACCTTCGAGCACCACGACGGTCGCCGCGCTGTGCAGGGCGACCTGCCTGATCTGCTCGGGGCTCAGCGTGGCGTACGTCGTGCACGGGATGGCTCCCAGCTCGACGGCCGCGAAGTCGACGACCCAGTGCTCCGGGCGGCTCGACATGGCGATGAGCATGCGGTCACCACGCCGCAACCCGAGCTCGGACAGCCCGCCCGCGACCGCGAGCACCTCCTCCCCCAGCTCCCGCCAGGTCATCGTGCGCCCGTCTGCGCCGGTCAGCGCGGGCCGGTCACCGTGCACCGCGGCGTTGCGCCGCAGCAACCGGGTGACCGTCCACGAACCGAGCGCCGCCTGTACCTCATCGGCCGTGACCATTGTTGCTCCTGCCGAATCGCGACTAACTTCTGACGCCATCTTGGCAGGTGTAAGGCATGTTGGACAATCCCCTCTCCCGACCTGGCGATACACTCCCGAGCATGGAGCCCAGCCAGCGCCGACGGCCGAAGGACCGCAAGGCGACCATCGCGCTCACCGCGGCCGAGCTGTTCTGCGCCCGTGGGTTCCACAACGTCGGCGTCGAGGACATCGCCAAGGCCGTCGGCATCACCGGCCCGGCGATCTACCGGCACTTCCCCACCAAGCAGGCGATCCTCGCCGCGGCCACCGAGGAGCTCGGCAACACGTTCGCCGAGACCGTCGCCGCGGCCGGCGGGCTCGACGCCGCGATGACCGCGCTCGTGCGGTACACGCTCGACCGCCGGTCCGTCGCGCGGCTCTACCAGTGGGAGGGCCGCCACCTGTCCCCCGAGGCGCGGCCGAGGGTGGCGGAACGGTTCGACGGCGCGGTCCACGCGCTGCGTGACCAGCTGGTCGACAGCAGGCCCGCACTGTCCAAACGGGACGCCGCGACGCTGGTGACGGCCGCGCTGAGCGTGATCGCGAGCCCGTCGACGCACCGGGCGAGCCTGTCGCGGGCGGCGGCCGAACGCGTGCTCACCGCGTGCGTCCGGACCGTTCTCGCCATCGACCTGCCCGAACCGCGCGGGGACGGGCCCCGCGACCACGACCCGGAGCGGCTCGCGCTGCTCCCCCGCCGTGAACGCCTGCTGGCCGAGGCCGTGCGGCTGTTCCGCGAACGCGGGTACCACGAGGTGAGCATCGCGGACATCGGCGAGGCGGCGGGCATCAACGCCTCCAGCGTGTACACGCACTTCGCGGGCAAGGCCGACCTGCTCGCCGCCGCCTACTACCGCGCCACGAGCCGTCTGGAGCTCGCCACAGCCGCGGCGCTGGTCGACGCGGGCACACCGGCGCAGGCACTGCGGCAGCTGGTGGAGACGTACGTGCGGATCACCTTCGACGGTGCCGACCTCACCGCCGTGTACGTCTCCGAGAGCGAGAACCTGCCCGCACCCGACCGCCACCAGCTGCGGGTCGCGCAGCGGCGGCACGTCGACACGTGGGTCGGCCTGCTGTCCGAAGTAGACGGAGCGGAACCACCCGCCGCGACCCGGTTCCGCGTCCACGCGGCACTGAACGTCGTCACCGACCTCGCCCGCTCCGGAGGCGCGTCCGTGACCGAGGAGCGGACGGTGACCCTCGTCCGCAGCCTTCTCTCCACAGTGGACTGATGCTGGAGGGTCGCTGGACGGCGGCTGGATTGGCGTCGTTCGGCCGATTGTCAGCGTGGCCGCGTTGGTCGACTCTCGAAGTACGCACCAGTCCAGCCGGAGGTGGAGACGCCCATGACCGACGTGGTGACCGATCCCGAACAGCGTACCCGCAACGGCGGCGCCGTGGCGGCGAGCGTGGCGGCGGGCATCCTGCTCGCCATACTGTGGTCGTACGAGTTCGTGGACAGCGTGATCGGCGACAACGTGGCGAACACCCTGTTGGGCCACGAGGCGAAGGAGACACCGATCGTCGGGACCGGCGCCGGGTTGCTGTTCGCGTTCGTCTCGGGGTTCGCCGGCACGTTCACCGCGTGCAACATCGCGATGGCCGCGTCGATCGGGCCGATGAGCCAGGCGGGCGAGCGGCAGCGGGCCGGCACGTCGCGAGCGCTGTTGCGGACACTGGCACGGCCGCTGGGGGCGTTCACCGCGGGGATGGTGACGGTGTCGGCGGCGTACGGGTTCGTCGGGGTGCTGCTCGGCGACACGCTGCCGCAGCTGTCGACGGCCTCGGTCGGCGAGATGCCCGTGCGGTTGCTCCAGTCGTCGGTGGTGTTCGGGCTCGTCGGGCTGGCGCTGGTCTACCTGGGGCTGGCGGCGCTCGGGGTCGTGCGGGACGTGTTCGCCGGCCGGCCGATGGCCCGGGTGGTGTTCCTCGGGGCCCTGGTGGGGGCGTTTCTCATCGGCCGGCCGTATCCGCTGTTCGTGAAGCTGTTCAACTGGGCGGCGGACACCGGGAACCCGTTGTACGGGGCGGCGACGTTCGCGTTGCAGTCGGTCGGGAACATCGCGATCGTCGCGGCGTTGTTCGCCGTGCTGATCCTCGCGACCCGGGGGCGGTTCCTGAGCTGGCTGGCCGGATCGCCCCGGCGGCTGAGCCTGGTCAGCGGGACGCTGCTGCTCGCACTCGGGGTGTTCACGGTCGTGTACTGGGATCTGCGGGTGCCGTCGATCTTCGGGTTCGGCTGGTTCCCGCAGATGCCGTACAACTGACGAGGTGTCCCGCTGCGTCAGTACGCGTCGTGCCAGTTCCACCACTCGTACGGCGGGGTCTGCGGGTAGCCCTCCGGGGAGTCCTCCCACGCCTCCTGCCTGCCCAGCGCCGTGATGTCCAAATAGGACCACGTGCTGCCCATCGCCTCGTCGCCGCGGTTGTTGACGAAGTAGGTGCGGTAGACGCGGTCGCCGTCGCGGACGAAGGCGTTCGTGCCGTGGTAGTCGTCGACCCCGAAGTCGGTGTCGAAGTCGTCCAGGATCGTGTACCAGGGCATCGTCCAGCCCATGCGGGCCTTCACCCGGTCGACGTCCGGCTGCGGCGCGCGGGACGCGAACACCAGGGACGTGTCGCGGGCGTGCAGGTGGCGGACGTCGGCGACCTGGTCGGCCACCAGCGAACAGCCCTTACACGCGTGGTCCGGCCAGCCTTCCACGCCCGGCTCCAGGAACGCGCGGTACACGACGAGCTGCCGCCTGCCCGCGAACAGGTCCAGGAGGGTGGCCCGGCCGGACGGGCCCTCGAACGCGTACTCCTTCTCCACCGCCACCCACGGCATCCGCCGCCGGGCCGCGGCCATCGCGTCCCGGGCCCGGGTCAGCTCCTTCTCCTTGACCAGCAACCGTTCCCACTCGGCCTGCCATTCATCCGCCGAGACGACAGGTGGTGTCCTCACCGGGTCACCGCCTCCTCCGGCACCTGGTGGCGCCCGTTCGCGTTGGGCCTGCCCGTGCCCGTGGTGATCAGCTCCCACAGGCTCGTGCCGACGTAGAAGCCCCACGCGTTGACGCAGACGTCGTAGCACTCGTACGCCGACACGAGGCCGTGGTGGGTGAAGCGGACCTCGGTGCCGCTGCCGGTCTCCGCGATCTCGAACGTGAGAGTGGTGCCGATCCACTCCGTCTTGTCCGCGGTGAAGCCGAAGTGGTTGTCGAGCACCAGCCACGTCACCTGGCGGTCCGGGACCACCTCGGTCACCCGGATGCGGCAGCGGTGCAGGTCCTTCATGTGGTAGTCGAACTCGTCACCGGCGGCAGCGGTGGCGCCCTCGATCTCCGCCGACCACCAGCCACGCACGTTGGTGACGGCGGCGAAGACCTCGGCCGGGCTCTGGTCGACGGTGAGTGTGGTCGTGTAGCTCATGATCCCTCCAGGTGGGTTCGAAGTGCGTCCAGGCGGCCGTCCCAGTCACGGGCCAGGGCGGCCAGGTACTGCTGTGCGACCCGCATCGGTGCGGAGTGCAGCCGGTAGCGGACGCGGCGCCGCTCCCCCGGCTCCGCGGCCACGAGCCCGGCCTCGGTCAGCAGGTTGAGGTGTTTGGCGATGGCCTGCCGCGTGATCGGCAGGCGCGTCGCGAGGTCGGTGGCGGTGGCCGGGCCGCCCGACGCGAGCGCGGCGAGGATGCTCCGCCGCGTCGGGTCGGCCAGCGCCACGAAGACCTGCTCGGCGACCGCCTCCATGGCGGACATCTCAGGCGGCGTCGAGGTAGGCGACCAGGTCGCCCAGCTCACTCGCCCAGCCAGTGGTGTTGCCGCTGAACGCCTTCTCGTGCGCGTCGTCCGGCAGCTGCGCGAACCCGGTCTCGACGACGGTGAGGCGGGTGCCACCGCCCTCCTGCTCGAGCGTGAACTCGACGTACGTGCGACGCGGGTCTTCCTCCGGCAGCCCGTAGATGTGCCAGGTGAACCCGAAGACCGACGGCTCCTCGACCCGCTCGACCCGCATGCTGGCCGTGTCACCACCGTCCCAGCTCATCGACACCGCACCGCCGGGGCGCAGGTCGATGCTCGCCTCGTTGCCGAACCACGAGGCCAGCCCTTCGGCCGTGGTCAGCGCGGCCCACACCTTCTCGCGCGGCTGCTTCAGCTCGACCACGCGCTCGATCCGATCCGGGAAACCCATGTCATGCCTCCATCGTGTAGCAACCCAACGGTTGCCACACTATTGCAACCCGATGGTTGCGTCAAGGCGTTCGGGTCATCTGCCCGCGGCGTACCCCTGCATCCCCCTCGGGTTCGCGCCCGCGGCCAGCACGCCGGTCTCCGGGTCACGCGCGACCGCGCACAACCGCCCTTCCGACCACGGTTCACCGACCGTCACGACGTGGCCGCGGCGCTCCAGCCCGGCGATCACGTCGTCGTCCATCCCGGCCTCGACGGTGACACCGCCCGGCACCATCGCGCGCGGGTAGAACGAGCTCGGGAAGCTCTCCGTGTGCCAGTTGGGCGCGTCGATCGCGCCCTGCAGGTCGAGCCCGTCGCGCACCTTCCCGCGCAGTGCCACGGCGAGCAGGAAATGCAGGCTCCACTGGTCCTGCTGGTCGCCGCCGGGCGTGCCGAACGCCATCACCGGCACCCCGTCGCGCAGCGCCAGCGACGGGCTCAGCGTCGTGCGCGGACGGCGGCCGGGCGCCAGCGAGTTGGGCAGGCCGGGGTCGAGCCACGTCATCTGCAGCCGGGTGCCGAGGGGGAAGCCGAGTTCGGGGACGACCGGGTTGGACTGCAGCCACCCGCCGCTGGGTGTCGCGGCGACCATGTTGCCCCAGCGGTCGACGACGTCGACGTGGCACGTGTCGCCGTCGGTGCGGCCGTCCTTGGCGACCGTCGGTTCCCCGGCGCCCGCGGGGACGGGCACGTCGGCGCCGCGGGTGACGTGCTTGCTGAGCCGGGGTTCCCGGCCGCCCGGCCGTCCGGGGCGCAGTTCGTGCGCGGCCCGTTCGCCGACGAGCGCACGGCGTTCTTCGTTGTACGACGGGGAAAGCAACGTCTCGATGGGCACGTCCGTGCTGTCGCCGTACCACGCCTCGCGGTCGGCCATCGCGAGCTTCGTGCCCTCGATGAGCGTGTGGTGGTAGCCGGGGGTGCCGTAGTCCAGTTCGGACGGCAGCAGCGCGAGTTGTTGCAGGAAGACGGGCCCCTGGCTCCACAGACCCGCCTTCGCCACCGTCCAGCCGTTCCAGGTGAACGTGGCGGGGTCCTCGTAGTGCGCGGCGAACGCGGCGAGGTCGTCGCCGGTGAGCGTGCCCGCGTGCCGTTCACCGGAGGTGTCCATGGCGGGCCGCGTCGCGAACCCGGCGAGCGCCTCGGCGATGAACCCCTCCCGCCACACCGCGCGGGCGGCGTCGATCTGCGCCTCCCGGCCGGGACCCGCGGCCTCCGCCTCGGTGAGCAGCCGCTGCCAGGTCGCCGCGAGCACCGGGTTGCGCAGCAACGAGCCGGGGGCGGGCGACCTGCCGTTCGTCAGGTACAGCGCGGCCGAGGTGGTCCACTCGGTCTCGAACAGCTCCCGCACGGTCTCGACCGTGGCGCCGACGCGCTCGACAGCCGGGTGCCCGCGTTCGGCGTAGCCGATGGCGTAGGTCAGCACGTCACGCAACGTCTTGGTGCCGCGGTCGCGCAGCAGGAGCAGCCAGGCGTCGAACGCGCCGGGCACGGCGGCCGCGAGCGGCCCCGTGCCGGGCACGAGGTCGAGGCCGAGCGCGGTGTAGTGGTCGATGGTCGCCCCCGCCGGCGCGGGCCCCTGTCCGCACAGGATCCGCGGGGTCTGCCCGGCGGGCGCGAGGATGATCGGCACCTCGCCCGCCGGGCCGTTGAGGTGGGGCTCCACGACGTGCAGCACGAAGGCGGCCGCCACCACCGCGTCGAAGGCGTTGCCGTCGTCCTCCAGCACGGCCATGGCGCTCGCGGACGCCAGCCAGTGCGTGGACGACACCATGCCGAACGTGCCCTGCAGAGTCGGCCGTGTGGTGAACATCCACCGAGTATCGCGGCCACGCGACGATCACGTCCAAGACATCTGGGGCACCACTCCGATAGCGTGCGGCTATGGAACGGCGGCAGCTGGAGTACTTCGTCGCGATCGTCGAGCACGGCGGGTTCACCCACGCGGCCCGCGCGCTGCGGGTGGCGCAGCCGTCGCTGTCCCGGGCGATCGGCAAGCTGGAGCACGAGCTGGGCGTGGCGCTGTTCCACCGGGTCGGCCGCAACGCCGTGCTGAGCAACGCGGGCGAGCTGGTGGTCGAGCGGGCCAGGCTCGTGCTGCGGGACATGGACGCGCTGCGGGCGACGGCCCAGGCGGTCGGCACCAGCGCGGCGGGCCGGGTCGACGTCGCCGCCACGTCGTCGTCGGCACTGGAACCGGTGATCAGCACGGTCGCGGCGCTGCGTGACCGGCATCCGGGCGTGATGGTCAGCACCCGGTCCGCGCTGTCCGCGGCCGAGGTGGTCACGATGGTGCTGCACGGCCGCTGCGAGATCGGGGTGTGCGCGAGCCGCGAGCGGCCGGCCGGCCGTGGACTGGTCACCCACCACCTGCGGGACGAGGAGTTCCTGGTCGTCGCGCCGCCGGACACGGGGCTGGGCGCGGGCGCGGTGAGCCGGGAGGACCTGCGCGGGCTGCGGTTCGTGGTGACGAAGCCGGGCACGGCGGTGCGGACCCTGTTCGACCAGCTGGCGGGCAGCGTCGGCGACCTGACGATCGCGGCCGAGGTCGGCGACCGCAGCGTCGTGCTGCCGATGGTGCTGCGCGGCATCGGCGCGAGCCTCATGCCGGACGGCTGGCGCGACCTGGCACAGCGGGCGGGCGCGGAGGTGTACCGCTTCTCGCCGAGGGAGCGGCTGCCGCAGTGGCTCGTGCACCGCTCCGGCCCGATCACGCCCGCGACGCAGGCGTTCCTGGACGTGACCCTGGCGGGGTCAGCCGTCGAGGCGGACCGGTAGCCGCTCGAAGCCGCGCAGGATGCGGGTGCCGCGGCGGGTGGCGCCCGGCAGGCGCCGCAGCTTCGGATACCGCGCGAACAGCGTCCGCAGCCCGACCTCGCCTTCCATGCGGGCCAGGGCGGCGCCGAGGCAGTAGTGGCGGCCGGCGGAGAACGCGATGTGCTCGCGCGCGTTGTCGCGGCGCACGTCGAACCGGTCCGGGTCGCTGAACACCCCGGGATCCCGGTTCGCGGCGGCGAGGATCGTGGTGACCAGTGCGCCCTTCGGCACGGTCACCCCGGCGACCTCGGTGTCGCGCAGGCACGTCCGCCCGGTCAGCAGCACCGGCGGGTCGAGCCGGAGGATCTCGTCGACGGCGTTCGGCCACGCCGACGGGTCGGCCGTGAGCGCGTCGAGCTGGCCGGGGTGGTCGTGGAGCAGGGCGACGCCGTTGCCGAGCAGGTTCACGGTGGTCTCGAACCCGGCGGCGAGCACGAGGCCGGCCGTGGCCCGCAGCTCGCGATTGTCCAGCCCGACCCCGTCCTCGCGGGCCGCGACCAGCTTGCTGAGCAGGTCGTCGCCGGGGTGGGTGCGCAGGTGGTCGAGGTGATCGGTGAGCCACGCGTCGAAGGCGGCGAGCGCGGCCTCGACCGCGCGGAACTGCCGCCACGGCAGCCCCATGTCGAGGCTCGGCGCGGCGGCCGTCCCCATGCGCAGCACGCGCTCCCGCTCCGAGGCGGGCACCCCGAGGATCTCGGCGATGACGGTGACCGGCAGCAGGCTGCAGTACGTCTCGACGAGGTCCGTCGGCTCGGCCGGGTCGATGGCGTCGAGCAGCTCGTTCGCGATCTGCTCGACCCGTCCGCGCAACTCCTCGACCGCGCGCACGGTGAACACGCGGGTGACGAGCTTGCGGTAGCGGGTGTGGTCCGGCGGCTCGGTCACCAGCAACGACGGCGGCGCGACCGGGTGGATGAACTCCACCGCCGACCAGCCCGCCAGCCGCCCGGGCAGCCGGTCCGAGTCCGGCGCGATCCCGCTGCGGAAGTCGTTGCTGGTCAGGACCTGTTTGACGGTGGTGTGGCTCGCGGTGAGGTAGGAGAAGGCGCCCTTGTGCAGTGGTCCCTGGGCGCGGATCTCGCCGAAGAGGCCGTCGAGTTCGGCCGTCGACCCGGACGCCGAGCCCGCGAACAGGCGCGCCTGGAGGTCGCCCTTGCGCGCGGCGGCCAGGAGCGCGACACGTGGGAGGCCGTGCATGAGCCCCCACCGGACAACCGGCTTGACCACGTTCTCGACCCGGCCCACGTTCCCTCCTCGGTGGTACTGGAGCGTACCAGCCTAGTGGTTGTGGTCGGGCGTGTTGAGGTTTGGCAAGAGTGGGCTGCCCTCCGGGGGGCCTCGCCGGACGGGCAAGTCCCGGGGAGGGGGCTCACGATTCGGTCTCGGGGTTCTTTGGCATGGATGGGTGGCCTGCCCTCCCGTCGACCTCCCTGTGGGCTGGCGCCCGGCTTTTCTGTGGTGGCCGGGTGCTGAAGGGGTCCTTCATGTCGGGGGGGGGGGGGGGGGGGGCCCCCCCCCCCCCCCGCCCGCCCGCGAGGCAAAGACCAATATTGCCCTGAACCGGTGGGGGGGACGCGGGGGAGGGGTGGTGGGTGGAGTGGTGTATTA
>NZ_JBITMQ010000001.1:85743-426090 GCF_044466355.1 Actinophytocola sp. NPDC049390 | reverse complement strand
CCCGTACCCCGGGGGGGGGGGGGGGCGGGGGGGGGCCGGGGGGGGGGGGGTGGGGGGGGGTTTTGGGGGGGGGGGGGGGGGCCCCCCCCCCCCCCCCCCGGCAGGCAGTGCCCTAGTTCCAGATCGATGTCGCCCATTCCGGGTGGTCGACGAACGGGTTGCGGTTGTGCTGGAACTGGTCGTAGATGACCTGGTTGCGGCGTTTCTCGAAGGCGTCCGGCGGGTCCTGTGCGTTCCACGACAGCAGCACCGACAGCCTGCCCATGTACGGGGCGCTGCCGTTGCTGACCGAGTCGTTCATCTCCAGGTCCGCGAAGCCGTCGTCGCCGTCGTAGCGGACGGCCATGTAGAAGATCATCCTGGCCACGTCGCCCTTGACGGCGTCGCGCGGTTCGAACGAGTCGGCGTCGGTGTAGCTGTCCGGGGCCTCGCTCACGGGCGAACCGCCGTTGTCGAAGTCCTTGTTGCCGCGGATGCTGTTGACGGTCACGTCCGTCGGACGCAGGTGGTGGACGTCCGTGCCGGGACCGGTGGCCGTGCCGAAGTCGCCGTGGGACTTGGCCCAGACGTGTTCGCGGTTCCAGTCGTCCGGGTCGCCGCCGTTGGTGGTCTTCGACTGGGAACGCCCGGAGTACAACAGGATCACGTTGTTCGTGTTCGCCGGGTCCTGGTCGGTGACCCTGAGCGCGTTCCACACCTGGTCGTAGGACAGCTTCGAGTTGGTGCTGATGATCGAGTGCAGTTCGGACTTCAGCGCGGCGCCGGTGAGGCCGATCGCGGACCGGTAGTAGGTGTCGTCGTAGTCGCCGTCACCGCCGCCGGGTGGCGGTTCGGTCGGCGGCGGGGTCGTGCCGTCCGCCGGAGCCATCGCGGTCGGGGACTTCAGCCCCGGATGGGAGAAGTACGCCTCGAGCACACCGGTGACGTCGAGCCGGTCGCCCATCAGGTCCGGATTGGACCTCAACCCGTAGTCCGCGCGGAACGCGCTGGTCACCTGTACGTAAACCATTCGTGCCGTGCTCGTCTCGCCGGGACTGTCGGCGAGCGCGATGGCGTAGTCGGACGGAAAGCCCGACGTGACAACGGTGTTCGTCGCCGTCGGCTGCCCGACCACGTAACCGCGGACGGTCGCGGACACGCCGGTCTGGCGGCCGATGGCCTCCGCGACGGTGAGTGGTGTGGCAGCGGCCGCACCGGACGGAACCTGTAATACGGCCATGGCCAGCGCGGCGCCCACCACGGACGCGAGCAGCGGCCATCGCCTCATGCGAACTGTGTGCACGAGTGATCCCTTTCCCCGACTGTGAGGGAAGAGTCGCATGAAATTTTCCACCCAGAACCGGCCGAATGGAGTAGTTGGCCAGGGTTTTCGCAGATGGGAATCCCTTGCCCGCGCAACGAAATCTTTATGAACACCAATGTTCGCAAAACTGCTACGGTGGTCGCATGAGGACGCTGAGCGGACGCCGGGTGCTCGTGACCGGCGCGGCACGTGGCATCGGCGCGGCCCTGGCCCGCAGGCTGCACGGACGCGGCGCGCGGGTCGCGCTCGCCGGGCTCGAACCGGACGGGCTGGCCGCCGTCGCGCGGGACTGCGGCGACGCGCCGTGGGCGGAGTGCGACGTCGGCGACGGCGCCGCGGTACACGCGGCCGTCGACGAGCTCGCCGCCCGGCTCGGCGGGCTGGACGTGGTCGTCGCGAACGCGGGCATCGCACGGCAGTGGTCGGTGCTGCACGGCGACCCCGAGGTGCTCGCGACCACTTTGCGAGTCAACACGTTCGGTGTCTGCCACACGATCCAGGCCGCGGCCCGGCACGTCGCCCACCCCGGCGGGTACGTGCTGGCCGTGTCCTCGCTGGCCGCGGCCGTGCACCTGCCCCTGCTCGGCGCCTACAGCGCGTCGAAGGCCGCGGTCGAGGCGCTCGGCGACACCGCGCGGCTGGAACTGGCGCCGACCGGCGCGCGGGCCGGTGTCGCCTACTTCGCCGAGCTGGCAACGGACATGACCGCGCGCGGCTTCGGCACCAAGGCCGCCGCCGCGTTCTTCGGTGGGCACCGCACCCTCAGCCCGGTCACCCCGCTGCCCGTCGCCATCGACGCGCTCGAGCGCGGCATCCGCAGGCGGGCCGCACGGATCTGCGCACCCAGGTGGACGTGGCCGATCCTGATGGCACGCATGCCGGCGCAACGCGCGATCGCCCTGCGTGCGCGAGGCTCACGGCTGCGGGAGGCGCTGGCGATCGCGGCGACCGAGGACGTCGGGTTCACCACGGAGCAGCCGGAATGACCGGGCCGCGGATCGCCCCCGGCACCCGCCGCGAACTGGGCTGGTTCGGGTGGACGTTCTCGCGGCTGGCCGGGCTCCGCACGGGTACGACACCGCCCGCGGTGTTCACCGTGCTGGGCCGCAACCGCAGGCTGTTCCGCCGGTGGCTGCTGTTCGCGGGTGCGCTCATGCCCGGCGGCAGGCTGCCGCGCAGGGACACCGAGCTGGTCATCCTCCGCGTGGCGGCGCTGCGCGGCAGCGCGTACGAACTGCGACAGCACACGAGGATCGCGCGGACCGCCGGGCTGACCGCCGAGGAGGTCGAACGCGTTCAGGAAACCGGTGCCGCGTGGGAGGGCCGCGACGGCGTGCTGATCGCGGCGACCGATAGCCTGGTCGGTGACCGCGACCTCGACGACGAACGGTGGCGCGCGCTGCGCGCCGAGTTGTCCGAAGTGGAATGTCTGGAGTTCTGCCTGCTCGTGACCCACTACGACCTGCTGGCCACCGTGCTCGGCACGCTGCGCGTCCCCCCGGACGAGCCGAGGTGAGCCACACCCCCCTGCCACGCGGCCGGCACGGGCTGACCAGGGACGAGGTCCGGGAGGCGCAGCGGGCGCGGCTGCTGCTGGGCATGGCCGAGTCGGTCAGCGAGCACGGCTACCCGCGCACCACGGTCGCGCACGTGCTCAAGCGCGTCCACATCTCCCGCGAGACGTTCTACCAGCACTTCTCCGACAAGGAGGACTGTTTCCTCGCGGTGCTCGACGAGTCCGCGCGCCTGCTGGCCGCGACGCTCGCCGCCGACGCGGGACCGGCGACCGGGCCCGCGCTCCCCCGCCTGGAACGCGTGCTGACCACGTACTTCACGACGCTCGCCGAGCAGGTGCCGTTCGCGCGGGTGTTCTTCGTCGAGTCCTACGCGGCGGGGATTCCCGCGCAGCGCAAGCGGGTAGAGGTGCAAGAACGCTTCGTGGACCTGGTGGTCATGGCCTTCGCCGGTTCCCCGGAGTGGCGGGCGCTGCCCGACCCGGCGTTCGCGTGCCGCATCGTGGTCGGCGGCATCAGCGCGCTCGTGTCGGCCGCGCTGATCAAGGACGAGGCGGACCAGCTGCGCGACGCGGCGCCGAAAGTGGTGGCACTCCTGAGACATCTGTTCCCGTCGGCGTGAGGTGCGAACGCACCACACCCGCCGCGATCAGCGCCTGTCCCGCGAGGTAGGTGACCATCACCCAGAAGCCCTGCACCGGCGGGGCGTACCAGTCCGCGAACGCCCCCAGCGCGATGAGCCCGTCGGAGACGAGGAACACCGCGCCGCCGCCGGCCGTCAGCGGATGGACGCCGGTCGCCAGCACGGCCATCAGCGTCAGGCACAGGCCGTAGCAGACCACGGGCACGAGCGACCCGCCGGCGCCCGGCACACACAGGACGAGCAGCACCACGAAGGCGAGCACGTACCCGGCCAGCGCGGGCCGTCGCAGCGCGGAACGGCGCCAGAACGGCCAGAACGCGACCGCGTAGGTGATCTGTGCACAGAGGAACAACGCGACCATGACGAGGAACCGGGTGCCGCCCTCGAACAGCGCCGGGACGGCGTCGCCGAGCCAGGAGAAGCCCAGCGCGACCAACAGCAGTCGCTGCAACCGGTTCCGCGGGCGCCGCGTGGCATACCACACCGCGCCCGCGAGCGCGGGCATCACCAGCCACTGTGTGACGGTGGCGACGGTGCCGGCGCCTACCAGTTGAGCGGAAAGGTGTGCGAATGCGAGCGCCGTGAACAGCAGGAGAAAACCCTTCAACGGCACGGCGTCGTGCTGTCTCATGTGGATGCTCCTGCTCGCGTGTTCCACAACATGATCACGATTTCCCTCGAAAGTGTTGCACGATACTTCGAGAACAGGGTAGAAATTCCCCACTCCTGAACCCCCTGCAGATCACCCACACCTGCGCCCGTTCGCCATCGAGGGGAGCACCCTGTGAGCCTCGCGCGGAAACTGGCGCTGCTGGTCGCCGTGCCACTCGTCGCCGTCATCGGTTACGCCGCACTGGCGCTGGTCACCAGCGTCGGCCAGGCGGTGGACAGCGGCCGGCTCGCCGACGAGGTGTCGCTCGCACGCACCGCCGGTGTGCTGACGCGCGACCTCCACCGCGAACGGCTGGCGTCGCTCGCGCTGCTGCAGAGCCCGCCGACCGACGAGCAGCGCGCCGACTTCCGTGCCCTGGCACGGAAAACCGACGCCGACGCCGCCGGTTACCGCGGCCAGCGGGCCGGGCTGGACACCGTGCCCGGCCACTTCTCCGACGTGCTCGAACGCATCGACACCGGCCTCGACGGCCTGCCGGGGCTGCGGGAACAGGTGCTGTCCGGCAGGAACGCGAACCTGTCCGCCATCACCTTCCGGTACCGCATCATCGCCGCCGACCTCGCGACGCTGCGCGAGCAGGTCTCGGCGGGCGCACCCGCCGAGCTGACCGGTGACCTGCGCGCCGCGGCGCAGCTGTCGCGCATCACCGAGTACATCGGGCTCCAGCAGATCGCGGTGCTGCGTGCCGCCGCCGACCCGTACCTCACCCCCGCCGCGAACGACGAGGTGCGGGCCGCCCGCGCCGGGGTCGTCGACGCCGCGTACGCGTTCAGCCAGGGCGCCCCGGCGAGCTGGCGCGGCTGGTACGACCGGGCGCGCGTCGGCGACGACGCCAGGTCGGTCCAGGTCATGGACGACGCGGTCGCCCGCATGCAGCCCGGCCAGAAGGTCACGCTGGACGACGCGGCGTGGAACGCGGCCATGAACGCGCACCTCGACCAGCTCGCCGCCGTCGAACGGCGGGTGGACGACGCGGTGGTCGCGTCGGTCGAGGACTACCGGGACGGCCAGGTGCTGCGCTCGCTGATCCAGGCGGCGGCGGTGCTCGTCACGCTCGCCGCGGCCGTCGTGGTCGCGATCTGGCTCGGCGCCCCCATGATCCGCGGGCTGCGCCAGCTGCGGACCGCGGCGCACACCGCCGCGTACGAGAGCCTCCCCGCCGCCGTCTTCGCGCTGCGCGGCCGCAACGCGCTCGGCAGGGCCACCCCCAGGCAGTACGCCGACGCGGCGAACGACGCGGTCGCGGTCCGCGGCACCGACGAGATCGCCCAGGTCGGCAAGGCGTTCAACGAGCTCAACCACTCGGCGATCCACCTCGCGGCGCAGCAGGCCGCCATGCGCGACCAGATGGACGAGATGTTCGTCGCGCTCGCCCGGCGCGCGGAACGGCTGACCTCGGCGTTGATCGCGCAGGTCGACCTGACCGAGCGCGAGGAGCAGGACCCCGACCGGCTCGCGGCGCTGTTCGTGCTGGACCACCTGGCCACCAGGATGCGCCGCACCAACAACAGCCTGCTCATCCTCGGTGGTGAGGGTTCCGCCCGCGTGCGCAAGGAACCGATGAGCTGCCACGACCTGCTGGGCGCGGCCGTCTCGCAGATCGCGCGGTACCAGCAGGTCGACCTGCACAGCGAGGTGGACCACCAGAACCTCGACCGCGTCATCGCCGCGGAGATGACCGACCACCTCGCGCACCTGTTCGCCGAGCTGATCGACAACGCCACCGCGTTCTCGTCACCCAACTCCCGGGTGACGGTCGTCGCGGCGCCGTCGGGGGACGGCGCGGTCGTCACCGTGACGGACAAGGGCATCGGCTTCTCGTCGGACGCGCTGGCGGCGGCGCGGGCCCGGCTGGCCGACCCCGACCAGAACCCCGGCGCGGTGCGCGCGATGGGTCTCGCGGTGGTCGGACGCATCGCGTCCTGGTACGGCATCGACATCGACATCCGCTCGGCCGCCAAGCAGGGCACGGTGGTCAAGGTCGGCCTGCCGCCGAGGGTGTTCACCCGGCGCGCGGACTTCGACTGGTTCCACGGCCTGGCCAGGGCGGCCGCGCCGAGCCGGATCGCGACGGCCACGTCAGCCGGGTCGTCCGCCGGTGCACCTGCTGGGGCGGCGGTTCCGTCGGCGGGCACGGACCGACGCGACTCGGCGAAGATCTCTGGGGTCATGACAGCGTTCGCGCGGGGCATCGGTGCCCATCGCGCCGCGAACGGCAAACCGGACCGGCCGACCCCAGATCTCGTGGAGAAGAGTTGACGAGGGAACTGTCGAACATCGACTGGCTGTTGAACGACTTCGCCGACCGGGTCACCGGTGTCACGCACGCGGTCGGGGTGTCCGCCGACGGCCTGCTGGTCGCCGCGACCCGGTCGCTCGCCGGAGGTGGTGGCGAGCAACTCGCCGCGATCGCGTCCGGGCTGGTGAGCCTGCTCTCCGGGGCGGCGCGGCTGCTGTCGGCGCAACCCGTGGCGAGCAACCTGACCGAGATGAACGGCGCGTTCATGTTCTCCATGGCGGTGAGCGACGGCGCGTCCCTGCTGGTGGTCGCGGACCACACGTGCGACATCGGCCAGGTGTCCTACGAGATGGCGGAGCTGATCAACAAGGTGGGCCCCGCGCTGACGCCCGCCGCCCGCAGCCGCACCATGGCGCCGCCCGAGAGGGCCCAGTCGTGAGGCGTGTGCCCGCCCTCGTCACGGCGGTGTGCGCCGCGGTCGCGCTGCTCGCGACCGGGTGCACGGCCGAGGAGGGGCCGCCGCCCATCCGCGTCGGCCTGCTCACCGCGCTGTCCGGCACCCAGCAGGCGCCGGGGTCGGACATCCGGCAGGGCTTCCTGCTGTACCTGGAGACGCACGGCAACAAGCTCGGCGGGCGTGAGGTGGAACTGTTCACCGCCGACGAGGGCGAGAACGCGTCCACGTCGGTGCCCGCCGCGGAGAAGCTGGTGCAGCAGGAGGAGGTCGAGGTCCTGGCGGGCACGATCTCCAGCGGCGCGTCCGGCGGGGTCGCGGAGGTCGCCACCCGCGCGCGGATCCCGTTCGTCGGCGCGAACGGCCGCCCGAAGATCGAGGACACCACCTGGGTGTGGCACACCAGCTTCCTCACCGAGGACTTCGGCGCGTCGCTCGGCCGGTACATGGCGGAGGAGATCGACGGTCCCGTCTACGTCCTCGGTCAGGAGTTCGTCGGCGCGTACGAGGGCATGCGGGGGTTCCTGCGTGCCTTCCGCGCCGCGGGTGGCGTGCTCGCCAACCCGGACGGCAAGCCGACGCTGACCCCGATGTCCACGAAGGACTACCGGCCCTACCTCGACGCGGTCACGGCGACCGGCGCCAAGGCCGTGTACGGGTGGTACGTCGCCAAACAGGGCGTCGACTTCCTGAAGCAGTACCCGACGTCCGCCGCGGCCGGGCTGCCGCTGTACGGCAGCGGTGCGACGGAGGGCACGAAAGCGCTCCCCGCGATCGGCGACGCGGCGATCGGGGTGCGGTCGGCGTTCCACTACGCGCCGAACCTGGACAACCCGGCCAACCGCGCGTTCGTGGCGGCGTGGGACACGAAGCACCCGGGCGTCGTGCCGTCGGGGCTCGCCGTGTCGGCCTACGACGCGGGTGCCGTCCTCGACCGCGCCATCGCGGCCGCGGGCCCGACGGCGGGGCCCGCGGAGATCAACAGAGCGATCGCGGAGCTCGGCAAGATCGACAGCCCCCGGGGCGAGTGGGAGTTCGGTCCGAAGACGCACACGCCGGTGCAGAAGTGGTACCTGCGCGAGGTCCGCCGCGACGGCCGCTCGCTGTCGAACGCCGTGATCCAGGACCTGGTGACGCTGGGCGGTTGACCCCGCGTGAGCCGCGCTGGGAAAAATCCGCGAGGAAAGTCCGGCCCCGTGTCGATCCCCGGTGTCGGCCGTTCGACCCAGGGGTGAGAGGGTCCGACAGGGACCCGGCCACACCAGGGAGACAACCGTGAAGTACATGATCGTCTGGCGCGCCACCGACGAGGCTTTCGCGCAGATGGGGAACGTCGACTTCAACGAGATGATCGCGACGATCGGCAAGTACAACCAGGAGATGATCCGGGCGGGTGTGCTCGTCGCGTCCGAGGGGCTCGACGACGCCAACGACGGTGTGGTCGTCGACTACTCCTCCGAGCCGCCGGTGGTGACCGACGGGCCGTACGGCGAGACCAAGGAGCTGTTCGGTGGGTTCCTCATCCTGAACGTGGCCTCGAAGGAGGAGGCCGTGGAGTGGGCGAAGCGGTCGCCGATGACCGGGCCCGGCTTCAAGGCCGAGATCCGCCGCGTGACCGAGATCGACGAGTTCCCGCAGGACAACGAGTGGATCCGCAAAGAGCGCGAGTGGCGCGAGGCCACCGGTCAGCTCTGACATGACCGACCCCACCGGCCGCAAGGCCGTCGCCGCTGTCTGGCGGATCGAGTCCGCGCGGATCGTCGGTGCGCTCGCGCGCTACACCGGCGACTTCGCGCTGGCCGAGGACCTCGCGCAGGAGGCGCTGGCCGAGGCGCTCGTGACCTGGCCACGCGAAGGGGTGCCCCGCAACCCGGCGGGATGGTTGCTGACCGTGGGCAGGCGGCGGGCGATCGACGCGTTCCGCCGCCGCTCCGCCCTCGACGACAGGTACGCCGCCTTCGCCCGTGAGCTGGGCGAGGGCGGCGCCTTCGCGGGCAGCGCGCAGGACAGCGACGACGCCGAGCTGTGGGATCCGGACCGGATCGACGACGACGTGCTCGCGTTGATGTTCACCTCCTGCCACCCCGTCCTGTCGCGCGAGGCGCGGGTCGCGTTGACGCTGCGCGTGGTCGGCGGTCTGACGAGCGACGAGATCGCGAAGGCCTTCCTCGTCCCGACCGCCACCGTGCAGGCCCGCATCACCCGGGCGAAGAAGACGCTCGGCGCGGCCGGGGTGCCGTTCGAGGTGCCCACGGGCGAGGAACGGACGGCCCGGCTCGGCTCGGTGCTCAGTGCGATCTACGTGATCTTCACCGAGGGTTCGACGGCCAGCTCCGGCGACGACCTGATCCGGTTCGACCTCGCGGGCGAAGCGCAGCGCCTGGCCCGCGTGCTCGCCCGGCTGGTGCCCGACGAGCCGGAGGTGCACGGCCTGCTCGCGCTGCTGGAGCTGACCGCGGCCCGCTTCCCGGCCCGCACCGGCCCGGACGGCGAGCCGGTGCTGCTGGAACACCAGGACCGGAGCCGGTGGGACCGGGCGGCGATCCGCCGCGGCCGGGCCGCGCTGGCACGCGCGGAGAAGATCGGCCGCGGCCTGGGCGCGCACGGCCTGCAGGCGGCGATCGCCGAGTGCCACTCGATCGCGCCGTCGGTGGACGAGACGAACTGGGCGCGCATCGTGCTCCTGTACGAGGCGCTCGGCAAGCTCGGGCCGTCGCCGGTGGTCGACCTCAACCGCGCGGTTGCGGTCTCCATGGCCGACGGTCCCGCCGCGGCGCTGGAGATCGTCGACGGACTCGTGGCCGCGGGCACGCTCGCGCACTCGCACCTGCTGCCGACGGTCCGCGGCGAACTGCTCGCCCGCATGAACCGGCCGGCCGAGGCACGCACGGAGTTCGAGGCCGCGATCCGGTTGTGCGCCAACGAACGCGAACGGGCGGTACTGACCCGCAAGCTCGCCGACCTGAGCTGACCTTCCCGGATCAGCCCGTCACCCCGCGAGCCACGGGGTGCACGCGCTGGAACCGGAACCCCAGCTGGTCCAGGGGCCCCCACTACCCGACGTGCGCCCAGCCGCGCCACGTGCTGACGTCGACCCAGATCACCGGGCCGGGTGGCGGTCGCGTGAGGTACTGGTGGTACTTGGCGGTGAGCCAGTCGACCGGTTCGACGACCTCGGCGCCGGTGCGGATCGTGGCGACGCCGTCGGCGCGGACCCACCACAGCCGCGACCAGTTCTCGTCGTAGTGGTCGGCGAGCAGGCTCACCCTGGGGTTGGCCCGGATGTTGCGCAGCCGCCGCAGATCGTTGCTCTGCTTGGGTTTCCGGTCGACCGCGAGCACGATCACCGTGCCGCGCACCGCGAACACGACCGGCACGAGGTGCGGCTGCCCCTGCCCGTCGACGGTCGCCAACCTGGCGACGCGCGCCGCGCCGAACAGTGACCGGGCCCGTTCCTCGTCGAGTCGCATCGTCTCCCATTGTGCGCCTGGTTCAGGCGAACACGTCCACCCAACCACCCGAACGCCAGTACACACCGTTCTCGCGGGTGAGGAAGCCCTCGTCGACGAGGTGGCGGCGGACCGCGACGTGGTCGGTCTCGCCACCCTCGCACCACGCGCGCAGCACGACGTCGACCTCCTTCTCGGGGAAACGACGGCCGGGCTCGAACGAGAGCACGAGGTGCTCCAGCACCACCCGGCGCCGGGAGCGGCGGGCGGGCAGCCGCACCAGCCTGCCGTCGGACACGAAACCACGCAACGGATCCACGTCCGCACCATGGCGCGACCCGAGGTCGTGGCGCAACCGAAATCCGGTTCTCGGCCGATCGGCCGATTCGCGGCCGCCGGGATCGGCCGATCGGCCGAGCGGGCGGTCCTTCCGGCCGACTCGGCGTGACCTGCGGCGTTCCTAGCATCGGTCGCCATGACGACGATCCTGCTGTCCGATCCCCTCGTCCACGCCATCCGCGTGCGGGACAACGGGGAGCCGCTCGTGCCGTTGCCGTTCGCGCAGGCGGTGCTCGTCCGGTCGGGGCTCGCCGAGCGGCTCGGCCGCGCGCGGTCGGTCCTGCCGTCCGGTGTGGACCTGCGGGTCATCGAGGGCCACCGCGGCGTCGCGGACCAGCGCGCCATCATCGACGAGTACTCCCGCGAGCTGCGGGTGCTGCACCCGGACGCGGACGAGGTCGAGCTGACCCGCCTGTACAGCCGCTTCGTCGCCCCCGTCGCGGTCGCGC
This sequence comes from Actinophytocola sp. NPDC049390, assembly GCF_044466355.1. Taxonomy (NCBI): domain Bacteria; kingdom Bacillati; phylum Actinomycetota; class Actinomycetes; order Pseudonocardiales; family Pseudonocardiaceae; genus Actinophytocola; species Actinophytocola sp. NPDC049390. The sequence continues at coordinate 415,027 of NZ_JBITMQ010000001.1, read as the reverse complement.
CGCACGTCGCGGGCGCCGCGGTCGACCTCACGCTGGTCGACGAAGGGGGCGAGGACCTGTGGATGGGGACGCCGGTCGACGCCACTCCCGAGCAGAGCGGCGGCGCGTGCTGGTTCGCCGCCGACGTGGACCCGACCGCGCGGCGCAACCGGGCGGTCCTCGCGCACGCCCTCACCGGGGCGGGCCTGGTCAACTACCCCACCGAGTGGTGGCACTGGTCCTACGGCGACCGGTACTGGGCGCTGATGTCCGGCGCCGACCACGCGATCTACGGCCCGGTCGAGACGGGCGTGCCGGCATGACCGCGCCGGCCATCCGGGTCCGCACACCGACGCTCGACATCGACCTGTCCGCGATCGCCGCCAACACCCGCCGGTTCGCACGGACCACCGACGCGGCGGTGATGGCGGTGGTGAAGGCCGACGGGTTCGGGCACGGGCTCGCCGACGTCGCCAGGACCGCCGTGACGAACGGGGCGACGTGGCTCGGGGTCACCTCCCTCGCCGAGGGCGTCGCGGTCCGCGAGTCCGGTGTGGACGAACCGGTGCTGAGCTGGCTGAACCCGGTGGACATCGACGTGGCGACGGCGGTGCGCCACCGCGTCGACCTTGCCGTGCCGAGCGTCGCGCACCTGAGCGCGATCGCCGCGGCCCGTGCCGGGGCGCGGGTGCACCTGCAGCTCGACACCGGCATGGCCCGCGACGGCGCCGCCGAGGGCGAGTGGCGTGCGCTGATGACCGAGGCCCGGCGGGCGGAGGACGCCGGGCACGTCGAGGTGGTCGGCGTCATGGGACACCTGCCGATGGCCGGCGAACCCGGGCACCCGGCGAACAAACGGGGACGGCTCGCGCTGCTGAACGGCATCGAGCTGGCCGAGCAGGCCGGTCTGCGCCCGTCGGTGCGGCACCTGGCGACCACCGCCGCCACGCTCACCGACCCGGCGACACACCTCGACATGGTGCGGATCGGCGCTGGACTGGTGGGCATCGACCCGTCCGGGACCACCCGGCTGTGCACGGCGTTGCGGCTGACCGCGCCGGTCGTGCAGGTGCGGCGGGTCGCCGCCGGGGTGGGTGTCGGGTACGGGCACACGTACGTGACCGATCGCGCGACCACGCTCGGGCTGCTGCCGATCGGCTACGCCGACGGACTCCCCCGCGTCGCGTCGGGCCGGGCGCACGTGCTGGTGGCGGGGCTGCGCAGGCCGGTGGTCGGGGTGATCTCGATGGACCAGGTCGTGGTGGACCTCGGCGACCACGTGGTGGCGCCGGGCGAGGAGGCCGTGGTGTTCGGGTCCGGCGACGACGGCGAACCGACGGTCGGCGACTGGGCGAGGTGGGTGGGGACCATCCCGCACGAGATCGTGACCGGCATCGGTCACCGGGTGGAACGGAGCGTCCGATGACCGACCGTACGAGGGTCGCCGTGATCGGCGGCGGGCAGAACTGCGAGCACGACGTGTCCCTCGCGTCGGCGGCGTCCGTGCAGGACGCGCTCGACCGGGAGTCCTACGAGCCGGTGGCGCTGACCATCGGTCGCGACGGCGGCTGGCTCGGCTCCGGCGGCGAGCAGCTCGGCCTGTCGCGTGCGGACAGCCTGGCCGAGGCGCTGCGGATCATGGCCACCTGCCACGTGGTGGTGCCGCTGGTGCACGGGCCACGCGGCGAGGACGGTGCGCTCGCCGCCCTGTGCGACCTCGCGGGTCTCCCCTGCGTCGGCTCGCCGCTGCGTGCCGGTGCGCTCGCGATGGACAAGTGGGCGACCAAGCTGGTGGCGGAGGCGGTCGGGGTGCGCACCGCTCCCGGCAGGCTGGTCACCCGTGCCGACGCCGTCGTGTTCGACGGTCCGGTCGTCGTCAAGCCGGTGGCCGCCGGGTCGAGCTTCGGCGTGCGGCTCGTGACCGGGGAGGCGGACCTCGAGCCCGCGCTGTGTGCGGCGCTGGAGCTGGACGACCGGGTGCTGGTGGAGCGGGTCGTCACCGGGCGGGAGGTCGACGTCGCCGTGCTCGACGACCCGGACACCGGGCGCCGCGCCGGGCCGCCGCTGGAGATCGTGGTGGCGGACGGCCTGTTCGACACCGCGACGAAGTACGACGGGAGCGCGGAGTTCGTGATCCCGGCGCCGCTGACCGACACCGAGGCCAAGGCGCTGACCGACGCGGCACTGCTCGTGTACGAGGCGCTCGGCTGCCGGGGCCTCGCCCGGGTCGACTTCTTCCTCACCGCGGACGGGCCGGTGCTGAACGAGGTCAACACGATGCCCGGCATGACCGCCGCGTCGCAGGTGCCAAAGATGTTCGCCGCCGACGGGCTGACCTACCCCGACCTGCTGGACCGGCTCATCAGGGCGGCGCTCGGGTGAGCGGTGGCCGCGTCGCCGGGCTCGACGTGCTGCGGGGGCTCGCGATCCTGCTCGTCATGCTGCGGCACGCGGTGCCGGACGTGTTCGCCGGTGCCGGGGTCGTCGGTGTGGTCATGTTCTTCACGCTCAGCGGGTACCTGATCACCGGCGTGCTCACCACCGAGCTGGGCACCACCGGCCGGATCGACTACCGGCGGTTCTACCTGCGCCGGGCGCGGCGGCTGCTGCCCGCACTCGTGGTCCTGGCGGCGGTGTTCGCGGTGGTGACGCTGGTGTTCGACCCGCTCGGCGACCGCGACCGGCTGCCCGCGACCGTCGCGGTGCTGCTGGCCTTCACCGGCAACCTGCCGCTCGCCGACGTGAGCGCGGCCGCGTTCCACTCGTGGACGCTCGCCACGGAGGAGCAGTTCTACCTCCTGTGGCCTGCCCTGCTGGCGCTGGCGCTGGCGTGGGCGCGTGGCCGGGTCGGCGCGGCGCTGGCGGCGACGGCGGTGGCCGTGCTCGGGGCGTGCGTGGCGGTGCTCGCGTGGCTGTGGCCGTACGCCGACAACGCGTACGTGCTGCCCACGTCGTGGTTCCTGTGCTTCGTGATCGGCGCCGCGACCCGGCTGCGTGGTGACGCGTCGTGGGTACCGGCGGCGCTGGTGCCGCTGGTGCTGGCCGCGCTCGCCGCGCTGTCGGTCGTGCCGCTGCGCGGGCACGCGGTGACGTACCTGGTGGCGGGGCCCGCCATCGCCTGCTTCACGGCGGTGCTGCTGCTGGCCTGGTCACGGTGGACGGACGCGGCGGGCCGCGTCTCCCGCGTACTGGCCGCGCTCGGCGTGGTGTCGTACGGGGCCTACCTGTGGAACTACCCGCTCACCCTGTGGCTGCGGCCGGACCTGGGTGCCGCGGCGGGGCCGGCCGCAGCCGCGCTCACGATCGTGGCGGCCGCGCTGAGCCGGCGATTCGTCGAGGAACCGGTGATGAGGAAGGTCCGCACACACGGGTCACCGTGACGTGCCGCCGGTCTGTTCGTGGATCCAGTCGGCCACGACGTCGACCCGTGCGACGATCTCCGGCCCGGGCTGCGGGCATGGCGGGCCGGTGTTCACGACCGCCACGAGCACCCCGGTGCGGTCGTCGTTCGAGACGAAGAACGGGCCACCCGAGTCCTCCGGGCACGGCGTGTTCGTCACGGTCCGGTCGCCGACCGACTGGGTCTCGAGGGTGAGCTGCTCGACGGCGGCGACCGTGAACGTGCCGCGTTTGAGTCGGTCGGTCGGCTTGCGCACGGTGGGCGACAGCGAGCCCCAGCCCGCGAACTTCAGCCGCGCGCCGACCGCGGGCGGGGCGTCGGCCACGGTCAGCGGGGTGACGTCGGGGACGGCGGCGGACAGGCGGACCACCGCGAAGTCGTGGAGCGGGGACTGCCGGACGTCGACGACCTTCGCGACGTGCCCGCCGGGGTCGCTGACCTTCAGCTTGCCGACCGTCACGGTCACCGTGTACGGCGGTGGGCCACTGATCCGCCGGTTGTTCACGTCGTGGAAGCAGTGCCCCGCGGTGGCGACCCACTCGGGTGCGATCAGCGCACCGCTGCACGCGCCGCTGCGCACCCCGCCACCGGCCACCGGGATGTCGTCCGAGTGCAGCTTGGCATTGAAGGGCAGCACCGGCGGCGGAGGCGGCGGCTTCGTCGTCGTGGTGGTGGTTGGCGTGGTCGCCGCCGTGGTCGTCGGGCGGCCCGGGTCCGGCAGACCGGCGGCCCGCAGGTCACCGGCCCCGACGTAGGCGAACGCCATGCCGGCGCCCGCGACGAGACCGATCGCCAGGGCACTGAGCCGTCCCGATCGAGTCCTCACGTCTCTGATCACGTCCAGGAGGTCGGGATGGGTTCACGTATGCACGGTTCGGTCACGGGATTATGTCATCGCGGGTTTCAATATACGTACGTTGCTTGATGTTTCTCCGGGCGGTCGGGCGCAGGCTGGGCTCGCACGTTCGGAGGTGCGAGAGATGGACGACGAGGCGCTCAGGGCGCTGGCACAGGTCGCGTCGGGGCACGTGGAGTTCCACACGGGCGCGTGGGGCGGTCCCGCGGGGTACCGGTGGCGCGGGGCCGCGGGGGTCATGCCGCTCGGCCGCGTGCTGGAGCGGCTGGAGGCGAAACACCTGATCGCGGTCGAGCCGCGGCTCGGCCCGCTGGAGCGCCGCGTGACCGTCACGTCCGACGGCATCGCCGCGCTCGCGGACATGCCGTGAAAGACGCTTTCGGGCCACTGAACGTCCCGAAAGCGTCTTTCAGGGCACTGGTCACGGCCTGCGTTCCGCCGTCAGGTGCCACACCGCGGCCAGGAGGCGGCCCTGCTCGTCGGTGCGGACCTTGTCCGGGTCGACCGACAGGCCCGCCTCGCGGAGCCGGTCACCGAGCCCTTCGAACATGGCCTGGGTCAGCGCCGTGACGTAGTCGCCGCTCTCGATGCCGACGATCCGCCACCGCTCGCTCAGGTGCGCACGCAGGTCGTCCTGGCTGACGTGCATGGGCAGGCCGAGCCCGTCGTTGCCGACGTCGGCGAAGCACAGCACGTGCAGCCGCGCGCCCGGCGTGGTCACCCGCCACAGCGCCTCGGCGTACGCGGTGCGCTGCGCGTCGTCGAGGCAGTGGTACAGCGCGCTGTCCAGCACCGTGTCGAACCGCTGCTCGACGCCCTCGAACGAGGTCACGTCGGCGTGGACGAACTCGGCCTCGACCCCCTTGTCCTCGGCACGTTCCCGCGCCGCGCGCACGGCGGCCGCCGCGCCGTCCACACCGGTCACGCGCAGTCCCCTGCCCGCCAGGAAGATCGCGTTCTCGCCGAGCCCGCAGCCCGCGTCGAGCACGCGGCCCGTCAGCTCTCCCGCGTCCGCGAGCGCGACCACCGCGGGCTGCGGCGCGCCGATGTCCCACGGCGCGATCTCGAACCGCAGATCACGCCCGCTGACCAGCGACCGGCCCTCGTAGACGCCGTCGAAGTCGACCTCATCGAGCCGGAATCCCTGTGACATTCACACCCTCCTTAACTCAACACGTGATGAATACCTTCCTCTTCCACGCACAGTGCTGTCAACCGCACTCACGGTTCGTCCCTTCGGCCGATTCGGAAAGCGCTCTCATCGGTCACCGTGGAATTTCCCTGCTACGGACGAGGTGCACCTGTGAGACGCACATCCCTGGTCTTCTTCCCTGTCCTCATCACGACCGCCGCCGTGCTGGCCGCCCAGCCCGCGGCGGCGGAACCGACCACCAGCCCGCCGACCGGCACGGCGGAACCCGTTGCCACCGCGACGATCTGCAACCGCTACTGCGACGCCCGCGACCCCGCCCTGGCCACCGGCGACCGCGTGCCGGTGACCGCCGGGCTGTCCGGCCGGACGCTCGCCCTCCACCTCTCCGACGGTGACCCGATGGGCTGGGCCGCGATCGAGGGGACCCGCGCGGGCGACGAGGTGTGGCTCGACCGGTCGTTCGACGGTGGCACCAGCTGGGCGGACGGCAGCCGCCTCGGCCTCACCACCACGCCGAGCGGTGTCGGCGGCTGGCGCACCCAGATGTACAACAACGACGACTGGGCCAACCGCGGTGTCGGCGCGCTGCGGGCGTGCGGGCGCGCGGTCGACACGAGTGCCGTCGCGTGCACCCAGTGGGCCAGGACGAAGTGGAACGCCGCGAACCGCACCGAGGCCGCGGCGACCGCGATGATGGCGTTGTACGACAACGGAACCGGCCTCTTCCGCGGCGGTGGCTGGTGGGGCAGCGCGGTCGCGTTGTCCGCGGTGATCCGCAACGTCGAGGTCACGTACATGCCCAGCTACCGGTACGCGATCTCGACCACCTACGACCGCAACGTCGGCGCGGGCCGCAGCCAGTTCCGCAACGAGTACTCCGACGACACCGGCTGGTGGGCGATGGCGTGGCTGGACGCCTTCGACCTCACCGGCGACCGGCGTTACCTCGACACCGCACGGATCGCGGCGGACCACATGCACACGTTCTGGACCGCCGCGTGCGGCGGCGGGATCCGCTGGCGCGAGGGCGGCACGTACAAGGCGGCCATCTCCAACAGTCTCTACATCCAGGTGAACGCGACGGTGGCGGCCAGGACCGGCATCGCGACGTACCGCACCCGCGCGACGGCCGGCTGGTCGTGGTTCGCGTCGACCGGGCTCATCGGCGGCGACGGACTGGTGCGCGACGGTCTCGACGAGGGGAACTGCGCGCCCGGCGGCACGGTGTTCTCGTACAACCAGGGCGTGCTGATGTCCGGTCTCACCGAACTGTCCGCGCTGACCGGTGATCCCGCGCCTCGCGCCCGCGCACGACAGGTCGCCGACGCGACCACCCGTCCGGGGTCGGCGCTGACCGACAGCAGCGGCATCCTGCACGACCCGCCGGAAGGCTGGGACGACTGCTTCAAGGACGGCGCCTACTTCAAGGCCGGGCTCGCGCGTGGCCTCGACGAGCTGGACGCCGCGCTGCCCGACCACCCGTACGGCGCCTACGTCGCCCGGCAGGCCGACTCGGCGTTCTCCCGTGCCCGCAACGCTTTCGACCAGTACTCGCTGTCGTGGTCGGCGTGGACGAAGCCGCAGGGCCCCGGCTGCCAGGCGAGCGGACTGGCACTGATGAACGCGGCCCACTGACGTACCCAATGCCTGCAAGACGCTTTCGGGACACCGAACGTCCCGAAAGCGTCTTTCAGGGCATGGCCGTCGGGTCAGTACACCGTGATGTTCGAGCTGCCGCTGCTCTGGTACCCCTCGGTCGCGAGCACCATGTAGTAGTTGAAGCTGCCCAGCTGCATGCCCGCCCGCGCCCACGCGTCGAAGTGGTTGCCGGTGGTGATGGAGCCGCCGGTGCGCTTCTGCTGCCGGACACTCCAGTACTGCGGGAAGGTCTTGGTGCCTTCGACAGACGGGGCGTTGTACCGCATCGTGCGGTAGATGTCGTACGTGCCGCCGTCGCTGGTCACCGTCCCCCGGTACTCGCCCGTGGGCCGGTAGGTGCCCCAGTTGTCGACGATGTAGTACTCGACGAGCGGGTTCGAGGTCCACCCGTAGAGGGTCAGGTAGGAGTTGCCGGACGGGTTGAAGCTGCCCGAGTAGTTGACGGTCCGCCGCGACCCGTTGCTCCAGCCCTTGCCACCGACGAAGTTCCCGACGTTGCTCCACCGCATGCTGTAGTTGCCGCCGGACCCCATCTCCATGCAGGCCGAGCCGCCGCCGTCGGTCCAGAACGTGTAGTAGTACCCGCCGTTGTTGCCGGTCTGGCTGTTGCACACGGCGGCGACGCCGACATCGTCCGCGGCGCCGGCGGTCGGCGCCCCGGGCAGAACCGCCACGACCAGCGCGACGAACGCGCTGCCCACGAGCAGTCTGATCCGTCCGCGGTTCCCCGACTGAACGAAACGCATTCTTCCTCCTCGTCGTTGAGGCCGGCCGGGGCAGGACGAAGACACGCACGCCGACGACGCACAACAGCGGGATTGCCCGGCCGCTTACGACCGGAGAGCAGGTCTCCCGACCCCGGATCGACACCGGCGATGAGCCCTGTCGATACGAGCAGTGTTGGCCCGGCTTCGCAGCGTTGTCAACAAGTTTCGGCGAAGTTTCGGGAATCTAGCGCACCGTGACGTGGGCTCGATGAGATGTTTCTCCACGTCAGAACCGACCGACCGATCGTCCAGCAGCTGAAACTTACGCAAAACTTTCGCAGCATAAGGAGCCACTGGCACACGCTGGCATCAACAAGGCTCGCCCTTGCGCCAGTTTTGGCACCACATCGACTTGCGCGTGGTGCCAATGTGGTGCCATAGTGTGCACATGGACCTGACGCCCTTCGTGCACACCGTCCGCCAGGAGCTGGCCGTCGCCGCCGAGGCCGGCGGTGAGGAGGCTCGCGCGCTCGCCGACCGCCTGACCGCACCTCTGGCGTCGGCCATCCGCCTGACGCTGCTCGACGCGCTCTCGGCCGCGGCCGAGGAGATCACCCGGGACCTCGCGCCGGGGTCCGTCGAGGTCCGGCTGCGTGCGGGCGAGGCGGCCTTCGCCGTCACGCTGCCCGAGACGGACCAGCCCGCCGACATCGGCTACGCCCCGCCGACGCCGGAACCCGAGGAGCCGGGCGTCGACCACGACAGCGCGGACAGTGCGGACGGCACACAGGTGCGGATCAACCTCCGCCTGCCCGAGAACCTGAAGGCACGCATCGAGGAGGCCGCCGCCGAGGAGGGCCGCTCGGTCAACGCGTGGCTCGTGCGGGCGGCGACCGCCGCGCTGCGGCCCGCCACGCGGCCGGCGCCACCGTCGAGCGGCGGCTCGCGCCGCGGCGGCAAGCACTTCACCGGCTGGGTCAGCTGACCCGGCCGCGACCAGCACAAACACGTCACATCGACACTTCGAGGGGACACCCATGCCTACTTTCGCCACCCCGGAACCCATCGTCGCGAGCATCGAGCCCGGCGTCGGCAACGTGCGGATCATCGCGAGCGCCCGCACCGACACGGTCGTCGACGTGCGGCCCAGCGACGAGGCCGACGCCTCCGACGTCAAGGCCGCGTCGCAGACCACCGTCGACTTCTCCGGCGGCACGCTGACGGTCAGGGGCCCGAAGCTGCGCCCGCTCGACATGAGCAAGAAGTCGCGGTCGATCGACGTGACCGTCGAGCTGCCGGAGGGTTCCCGGCTGCAGGGCGGCACCGGCCTCGGCGACCTGCACGGCACCGGCAGGCTCGGCGCGTGCCGGTACAAGTCCGGCACGGGACAGCTCGTGCTCGAGGAGACCGGGGAGCTGAACCTGCACACCGCGACCGGCAACGTCTCCGTCGACCGGGTCGCGGGCAACGCGGACGTCAGCACCAGCTCCGGCCGGGTGTGGCTCGGCCGGCTCACCGGCACCGCCGTGGTCAAGAACTCCAACGGCACCACCGTCGTCGGCGCCGCCACCGGGTCGGTGCGGGTCCGCGCCGCCAACGGCGACATCACCGTGGAGCACTCCGAGGACGCCGTGGAGGCCAAGACCGCCAACGGATCCGTGCGCGTGCTCGACGCCGTGCGCGGCGCGCTCACCCTCGAGACAGCCATGGGCGACATCGAGGTCGGCATCCGTGAGGGCAGCGCCGCCTGGCTCGACGTGAAGACCCGCTTCGGCCGCGTCAACAACGAGATGCGGACCGCGACCGAACCGGGCAGCGCGACCGACACCGTCGAGGTGCGCGCCAACACCGGCTTCGGCGACGTCACCGTCCACCGTTCCTGAGAACTGAGGGGAAACCATGAGCCAGCAAGCGATATCGGCACGGGGACTGCGGAAGTCCTACGGGGACAAGGTGGTGCTCGACGGCATCGACCTGCACGTCCCGCCGGGCACCATCTTCTCCCTGCTCGGCCCCAACGGCGCGGGCAAGACCACCACCGTCAACATTCTGTCCACTTTGGTCACCCCGGACGACGGCAGCGCGAGCGTCGCCGGGCACGACCTGGCGACCGACGCGGACGGCATCCGCTCCTCGATCGGCCTCACCGGCCAGTTCTCCGCGGTCGACAACCTCCTCACCGGTGAGGAGAACCTGTTCCTGATGGCGGACCTGCACCACCTGCCACGCGGCGAGGGACGCAGGCGTGCCGCCGAACTGCTCGAGCGGTTCGACCTCACCGAGGCGGCGAAGAAGATCCCCACCACCTACTCGGGCGGCATGCGCCGCAAGCTCGACCTCGCGATGACGCTGGTCGGCGACCCGAAGGTGATCTTCCTCGACGAGCCGACCACCGGCCTCGACCCACGCAGCCGCCGCACGATGTGGGACATCATCCGCGACCTCGTCAGCGACGGTGTGACGATCTTCCTCACCACCCAGTACCTGGAGGAGGCCGACCAGCTCGCCGACCGGATCGCCGTGCTCGACGGCGGGCGGATCGTCGCGCAGGGCACCCCGGACGAGCTGAAGCGCCGCGTGCCCGGTGGGCACCTGCGGCTGCGGTTCGCCGACACGGGCGCGCTGCGGCGCGCCGCCTTCGCCCTCGACGTGTCCACTGAGGACGCCGGCGACGAGGAGAACCTCGCGTTGCGCGTGCCGACCGACGGTTCCGTCGCCGCCCTGCGCGCCGTGCTGGCCCGGCTGGACGCGCAGGCCGTCCCCGTCGACCACCTCACCGTGCACACCCCCGACCTCGACGACGTGTTCCTGAGCCTCACCGGCCACCGCACCGAAGCCACCAAGGAGCCCGCGAAATGACCACCATGTCCTACGCGATGCGTGACTCGCGCACCATGTTGCGCCGCAACCTGCGGCACATGCAGCGCTACCCGTCGCTGACGATCATGCTGCTGGCGCAGCCGATCCTGTTCCTGCTGCTGTTCGCGTACGTCTTCGGCGGCACGCTCGGCAACGGTCTCGGCGGCGCGGCCGTCCCCGGCACCGGCGGCCGGGACGCGTACGTCGACTACCTCACGCCGGCGATCCTGCTGATCACGGTGACCAGCGCCGTGCTCGGCACCGCCATCTCGGTCGCGCAGGACATGACCGAGGGCATCATCGCCCGGTTCCGGACCATGGCGATCAGCAGGTCGTCGGTGCTGACCGGGCACGTCGTCGGCACCGCCATCCAGACCGTCATCGGACTGGTGGTCGTCACCGCCGTCGCGCTGCTCGTCGGGTTCTCCCCGACCGCGAACGTCGGCGAGTGGCTCGCGGTCGCCGGCCTGCTGTTGCTGCTGACCGTCGCGCTCACCTGGTTGTCGGTGGCGATGGGACTCGCGGCCAAGAGCGTGGAGACGGCGAGCAACACCCCGATGATCTTCATGCTGCTGCCGCTGGTGGGCAGCGGGTTCGTGCCGATCGACTCGATGCCCGGCTGGCTCAGCGCCTTCGCCGAGTACCAGCCGTTCACCCCGGTCGTCGAGACGATGCGCGGGCTGCTGTTCGGCACCGAGATCGGCAACAGCGGCTGGCTCGCGGTCGGCTGGTGCGTGCTGCTCGGCGCGCTCGGCTACGCGTGGTCGAAGTCGCTGTTCGCGAAGGAGCGGATCCGTTGAGCGAGGTGCTGCGAGGGCTGCCGACGACCCGTCCGGCGGGCTGCCCGTTCGACCCACCGGCCGAGCTGGCCGAGCTGCGTCCGCTGACGCGGATGGTCTACCCGGACGGGCATGTCGGCTGGCTCGCGACCGGCCACGAGGTGGTCCGCGCGATCCTCTCCGACCAGCGGTTCAGCGTGCGGTACGAGCTGATGCACCTGCCGTTCCCCGGTGGGCCGGACGAGATCCCGCCCGCACCGCCCGGTGACATGACCGGGATGGACGCGCCGGAGCACACCCGGTTCCGGCAGCTGCTCGCCGGGAAGTTCACGGTCCGCCGGATGCGCCTGCTGACCGACCGGGTCGAGCAGGTGTGCGCGGAACTGCTGGACGCCATGGCCGAGCACGGCCCGCCGACGGACCTGGTCACCGCGTACGCCCAGCCGGTGCCGGCCGCGATGATCTGCGAACTCCTCGGCGTGCCCTACGCCGACCACGAGTTCTTCCAGCGGCAGACGATGACGCTGACCTCGCTGCGCAGCACCGCGGCGGACCAGGGCGCGGCGATGACGGCCCTGTACGAGTACCTGCACGACCTGGTGCTCGCGAAGCGCGCCACCCCGACCGACGACCTGCTGAGCGACCTCACGACCAGCGACCTCGACGACGTGGAACTGTCCGGCCTCGGCTCCTTCCTGCTCGGCGCGGGCCTGGACACCACGGCGAACATGCTGGCGCTCGGCACGTTCGCGCTGCTGCGCAACCCCGAGCAGCTGGAGGCGCTGCGCACGGGCTGGGTGACGGTGGACGAGGCCGTCGAGGAACTGCTGCGTTACCTGACGATCGCGCACACCGGCGTGCGCACGGCGCGCACGGACGTCGAGGTCGGCGGCGAGGTGGTGCGGGCGGGCGAGTCGGTCACCCTGTCGCTGCAGGCCGCCGACCGCGATCCCGCGCGGTACCCCGACCCGGACGTGCTCGACCTGTCCCGGCACGCGGCGGGTCACGTGGCGCTGGGGTACGGGATCCACCAGTGCCTCGGCCAGCAGCTGGCCAGGGTGGAGATGAGGGTGGCGTTCCCCGCGCTGTTCGAGCGGTTCCCGTCGCTGCGCCTGGCCGTCGACGCGGCGGAGGTCCCGATGCGCACCGACTCGAACCTGTACGGCGTGCACGCGCTGCCGGTCACCTGGACCTGACGAGCCAGCGGGGCGGCGCCCGTCCGCCCCGGGCTATCGAACGAATCGCACCCTTCGTCCTAATTGATCCCTATAGGGTGATCGCGTGGATTGGCTCACTAGTCCGGAACTGTGGATCGCCTTCGGCACGCTGCTGCTGCTCGAGGTGGTCCTCGGCATCGACAACATCGTCTTCATCTCGATCCTCGCCGGGCGGCTGCCCGAGCACCAGCAGCAGCGGGCCAGGGTCGTCGGGCTCTCGCTCGCGCTGATCACACGGCTGCTGCTCCTGGCGTCGCTGTCGTGGGTCATCGGGCTCACGGCGCCCCTGTTCAGCATGTTCGGCCAGGAGATCTCCGGGCGGGACCTGATCCTGTTGCTCGGCGGGGCGTTCCTGCTCGGCAAGGCGACCTACGAGATCCACGAACAGCTCGAGGGCGCCGAGCACGCGAGCGAGCGCAAGTCCGCGTCGTTCGCCGGGGTGATCGCCCAGATCCTGGTGCTCGACATCGTGTTCTCGCTGGACTCGGTGATCACCGCGGTGGGCATGGTCGAGGAGCTGGGCATCATGATCGCCGCGGTGGTCGTCGCGATGGTGATCATGCTGGTGTCGGCGAAGCCGATCAGCGAGTTCGTCAACCGGCACCCGACGGTCAAGATGCTCGCACTGTCGTTCCTGCTCCTGATCGGCGGCAGCCTGATCGCGGAAGGGTTCGACCAGCACATCCCGAAGGGCTACGTGTACGGGCCGATCGCGTTCTCGGTGTTCGTGGAGTTCCTGAACCTGCGTGCCAAGGCGAAACGGGCGAAGCAGCCGGTCAAGCTGCACCCGACGTACGTCAAGAACGAGTGACTCGCGACCGGGCGCGTTGTACGTGAGGATGGGGCGCCTCCCGATCTTTCCGGAGGTGCCCCGTCATGACGTACGCCACGATGCGCGGCGAACTGGACGTGCCGCGCCGGATCCACCGCGTGCGGGCCGTGGACTGGCTGATGGTGGCGCTCGCGATCGCGTCCGTCGTCCTGCTCGCCTGGGTGTGGCTCGCCGACCCGCCGATCGAGACGCAGGAGCTGGTCTTCCGGATCGACGTCGGCATCTGCGCGGTGTTCCTCGTCGAGTTCCTGTGGCGCTGGCGCTCCGGCGGCTGGGGCTGGCGGTTCCTCGGCCGGAACTGGTTCGAGGTCATCGGCATGATCCCCCTGTCGCACCCGGCGCTGCGGGCGTTCCGGCTGTTGCGGGTGATCGTGCTGATCGCGCGGCTCGGCCGTGCGGTGGACCGGACGATCGGCGACGCCGTGACCCAGCGGCTGGTCAACCGGTTCCTCGTCACGGTGATCGACGTGCTGAAGAAGCCGGTGACCGTCGCGGTGCTCGACGAGGTGACCGCCGTGCTGCAGACGGGCCGCTACGCGCAGAACATCTCCCGCGCGCTGGCGGACAACCAGGCCGAGCTGCGGCAGATGGTGCTCGACAAGATCAAGGCGGACCCGGCGGCCGGCAGGTTGAAGCGGCTGCCGTTCCACGACGACATCATCGGCGCGGTCACCGACACCGCGATCCGGGTCGTGCTGGAGATGCTCGCCGACCCGCGCACCGACGAGATGATCTCCGACAGCCTGCGGGAGAACCTCGACCAGATCCGGGCCGCGGTGAACGCTAACGAGCAGCGGAAGCAGTGACCGCGTGGTGGACGGCGACGAGCGCGATGTCGTCGCCGGGGGGCCGGTTGCCGACCAGCGCCGCCATGACCTTCGCGCAGACGTCCTCCGGCGGGCCGGGGCGGACGGTGGCCAGCAGCCGTGCCAGACCCAGGTCGATGTCCACGCCCCGGCGTTCGACGAGGCCGTCGGTGTAGAAGGCGACGAGCGCGCCGGGCCGCAGGTCGATGCTGACGGACCGCCTGTCGGCGACCGCGAGGCCGAAGCCGACGGGCAGGTCCACCGGCGCGACGGCGAACCGCGACTCCTCCCCCGGGAACGCGAGGACCGGCGGCAGGTGCCCGGCGAGGGAGAGGTCCATGCGGGCGGACGCAGTCTCGATGACCGCGTAGGCGACCGTGGCCATGGTCGTTTTCTCGAAGTGCGCCGCCCCGCGATCGAGCCTGCCGAGCACCTCGGCGGGGCCGTCGAACTCGAGCGCGTAGGCGCGCAGTGCGCTGCGCAACCTGCCCATCACGACCGCCGCGCGCAGGCCGCTGCCGACGACGTCGCCGATCACGACACCGATGCGGTCGCCGGGCAGGTCGAACACGTCGTACCAGTCGCCGCCGATGCCGATGGCGGCGCCGGGCACGTACCTGGCGGCCACCTTCCAGCCGTCCGTCTCGACCGGCCCGGCGGGCATCAGGCTGTCGACCAGCGTGGTGGCCGCCAGCTGCTCGGAGCGCGAACGGTGCAGGGACGCGGCCATCGCGACCCGGTCCGCCACCACCCGCAGCTGCTCGATGTCCTCGTCGGTGAACCGGCGCGGCCGGACGCTGCCCACGTGCATCACGCCGACCAGCTCGCCGTGCGCGACCACCGGCACCCCGAGCAGCACCCGCAGGCCCCGCTCCCAGAGCAGGGGGTTGACCACCGTCGACGAGTCGACGCGGTCGATCTGCACCGGTGCCCGCAGCCGCGCCACCCGGCCGGCGAAGCCGCTGCCGATCGGCACGCGCACGCCCTGGTAGACCTCCTCGTCCAGCCCCGCGCTGGCCCGCGCGACCAGCCGCTCACCGGCTGCGTCAACGAACAGCAGGGTGACCGTGTCCACGACGAACAGCTCACGCACCCGCCACAGCAGGATCTCGAGCATCTTGTCCAGGTCGAGGTCCATGAGCGCGCTGTCGGTGACGGCTTCGAGCACGCGAAGCCGCCGGTCGACCGGCACGCCATCACCCATGCGGCAAACTCTACGGCCAGGCACGTCCCATGGCCCGGTCTGTCCGCGTCGTGACCATTCGTGCCTAGGCTTGCCGAATGGCGCGTGAACCACAGCGGACGAGTCTGGTCCGGACGACCTCGCCGGTCCTCGTCGGCCGGACCGAGGAACTGCGCGCGATCCTGTCCACGGTCACCACCCGGTCGACCGTCGTGATCATCGAGGGCGAGGCCGGTGTCGGCAAGACGCGGCTGGTACACGAGCTGCTCGCCCACCCGAGCCTCGCCCGCCGCCACGCCATGGTCGGGCACTGCCACCCGCTGCGCGAGCCGTTCCCGTTCGGCGCGGTCATCGAGGCGTTGCGCTCGCTCGCCGGACGGCCGAAGCCCGCGCTGAGCCCGGTGGGTGGTGCGCTGCGGCCCCTGCTGCCGGAACTGGACGACGTCCTGCCGCCGTCACCCGCGCCGATCGGCGACCCGCACGCCGAACGGCACCGGCTGCTGCGCGCCACCCGGGAGCTGCTGGCCACGGCGGGCCCCGCGCTGCTGGTGGTCGAGGACCTGCACTGGGCCGACGACAGCACCCGGCAGATGCTGCGGTTCGTGATGAGCGACCCGCCGCCGAACCTGTCGGTGGTGGTCACCTACCGACGCGAGGACCTGGCCGGTGACCTTCCGCTCGGCGCCGCGTACCGGCCGCCGGACCACGTGGCCGGGGTGCTGTTGCGGCTCGAACCGCTCGTGGTGCCGGAGGTCGGGGAGATGGCGGCCGCCATCCTCGGCGACGAGTCGGTGCCCGCGCGGTTCGCGGCACGGCTGCACGAGCGCACCGCGGGCATCCCGTTCGTGGTGGAGGAGCTGCTCGGCACGCTGCGCACGACGCCGGACGGGCTGCTCGACGACGCCCTGTCCGACGACGTCGAGGTGCCGGTGCTGCTGCGCGACGCGATGGCCGACCGCCTCGCGGGCCTGGCGGACACCACGCAGCGGCTGGTGCACGCGGCGGCCGTGCTCGCCGCCCCGGCCGCCGTGGACACGCTCGCCGAGGTCGCCGGGGTCGCGGCGGACACCGCACCGGACGCGCTCGGCACGGCGGTCGAGTGCGGTGTGCTGTTCGAGCTGGAGCCCGCCAGGTACGGCTTCCGCCACACGCTCGCGCAGCAGGCCGTCCGCGACACGCTCACCGGGCCCGCCCGGCAGCGCCTGCACGTCGGTGCGATCGAGTCACTGCGCGAGCTCGACCCGCCGCCGCTGGTGCGGCTGGCCGAGCACAGCAGGCTGGCGGGCCGGACCGAGGACTGGCTCCGCTACGGCGAACAGGCCGCCGAACTGGCGGGCCGCGTCGGGGACATCGCGGCGGCGACCAGAATGCTCCAGCGGCTCCTCGCCGAGCCGAGCCTGTCCGGGGCGGACGTGGACCGGCTCGCGGTCGCGCTCGGGTCGCTCGCGTACAGCGGGGTCGACCAGCACGACCCGGTGACCACGCTGGGCAGGGTGCTCGCCGACCACCGGCTGTCCGTGGCGGCACGCGGTGAGGTCCGGCTGTTCCTGGGGCTGCTGCTGGTGCGGCAGCACGGTGGCATCGAGGCGGCGCGGGCGGAGATCCGCCGGGCGGTCGGCGAGCTGACCGAGCGGCCGGACCTGGCGGCGAAGGGCATCGCGTTGCTGGGCACCCCGTTCATCGGCGGCACCCCGTTCGCCGAGCAGCAGGAGTGGCTGGCGGAGGCGGAACGCAGGCTCGCGGCGTGCGAGGACCCGGAGCTGCGCATCTCGCTGCTGGCCAACCTGCTCGGCTCGCGGCTGCACATGGGCGACCCGAGCGTGCGGGCCGATCTTCGTGCGCTGCCACTGTCGGTCGGGGACACGGCCGACAACGTCGGGGAACGGCGCCAGCTCGCCCGTGCGCGCTGCAACCTGGCCGACGCGTGCACGTCGGTCGGGCACTTCCGGCAGGCGCGGGAGTTCCTGAGCACCGGGCTGGCGCTGGCGGCGTCGGCGGGCAGCGCGTTCGTGACCAGCACGGCGCAGTCCACGCAGGTGCGGCTGGACTGGTACCTCGGCGCGTGGGACGGGCTCGCCGACCGCGCCACGCACCTCCTCGAGGACTACCGGGAGCTGTTGCCGGTGGCCAGCGAGCTGTCGCTGGTGCTGGGGCTGCTCGCGGTCGCCAGGGGCGAGTGGACCGTGGCCGGGACGCACCTGCGGGCGACCGGTGTCGAGACGCCCGACGACGCGATCGCGCCGATCGCCATCGGCGGTTTCGGCGGGCTGGCCTGGGCGTACCTGTCGCAGGACGAGGTGGGGAAGGCTGTCGCCGCGGTGGACGACGGCGTGCGGGTGTTGCGTCGCAAGGGCGTGTGGTCGTGGGCGGCCGACCTCGCGCCGGTCGCGGTGTCGACGTTGCTCGCGGCCGGTCGGCGCGAGGACGCGAGCGGGTTCGTCAAGGAGGTCGCGGACGGCGTGGCGGGCCGGGACGCGCCGCTGGTGCACGCCGCGCTGGAGCTGTGCTGGGGACTGCTCGCGGAGGCCGACGACCCGGCACGCGCGATCGGCCACCACCGCGCCGCACAGGCCGCGTACCGCGAACTGCCCGCGCCGTACCTGTCCGCGCTCGCGGCGGAGCGGGCGGCGACGGCGGCCGGTGACCACGAGGAGATCGCCGCACTGGCCGACGTCTTCGCGGACCTCACGGCCACCCGTGACGCCGCCCGCTGCCGCCACGACGTGCGTGCCCACGGTGCCGCGCCCCCCTCGCGGCGCGGCAGACGCGGCTACGGCGACCAGCTGTCGCCACGAGAACAGGACGTCGCCCGGCTGGTGGCGCAGGGTATGACCAACCGGGAGATCGCCGACGTCCTGTACCTCTCCCCGCGCACGGTGGAGCAGCACGTCGCCAAGGTTCTCCGCAAGCTGGGGCACAAGTCCAGGCTGGACCTCACCTAATCAATTACCCCGCCGTTCGGTCCGCAATAGACACGTACCCGTACGGACCGGGCTACGGATTGTTCGCGGCCGTCACGCTGCCGATGCTCGGTGGACATCTGGTCTCCCCCTGCGATTCACGATCGGAGATTGACTTCGCATGTCCACATCACGAAGGCTGTCCGGGATCTTCCTGGGCGTCGCCTCGACCGTCGCGCTGACGCTCAACGGCGTCGGCACCGCGCAGGCCGCCGAGGGCGCGATCCTCGGCGCCGGTGCCGCGGGCGCGGTCGAGGGCAGTTACATCGTCGCGCTGGACGGCGCCCCGTCGACGGCGGCGAGCGCCCGGGCGGGCGTGCGCGCTCAGGCCGGTGACCTCGCGGAGCGGTACGGCGGCAAGGTCAAGCACGTCTACTCCGCCGCGCTGCGCGGGTTCTCCGTGCGGATGAGCGAGGAGCGGGCGAAGCGGCTCGCGGCGGACCCGGCGGTGCGGTACGTCGAGCAGAACGCGGTCGCGCACGCGGTCGAGACGTGGGGGCTGGACCGCGTCGACCAGCGGGACCTGCCGCTGGACAACGGTTACACGGCACCGAACGACGGGTCCGGGGTCACCGCGTACGTCGTCGACAGCGGCATGGACCTCGACCACCCCGGCTACGGCGGCCGCGCGAGCAGCGGCTGGGACTTCATCGACAACGACGCCGACGCGAGCGACTGCCACGGCCACGGCACGCACGTGGGCGGCACGATCGGCAGCGGCACGTACGGCGTGGCGAAGAACGTGAAGCTCGTGGCTGTGCGGGTGCTGAACTGCAGCGGCAGCGGCTCCTGGGACGCGATCATCGGCGGCATCGACTGGGTGACCGACAACGCACCGCAGGCCGCGGTGGGCAACATGAGCATCGGCGGCAGCCGCAGCTCCGCGGTGAACGACGCGGTCACCGCCTCAGTAAACGCCGGGGTGGCGTGGGCGGTCGCGGCGGGCAACGAGGGGCAGGACGCGTGCAACGTCAGCCCCGCCAGCGCGTCGGGCGTGCTGACCGTCGCCGCGTCGGACAACCAGGACCGGCGCAGCGTGTGGAGCGGCTCCCAGTCGTCCAACTACGGCACCTGTGTCGAGCTGTTCGCGCCGGGCACGAGCATCACGTCCACCACGAACGGCGGCGGCACGGGTCAGATGAGCGGCACGTCGATGGCGAGCCCGCACGTGGCGGGCGCGCTCGCGCTGGCCACGAGCGCGAACCCGGCCATCTCGGTGTCCGACGCCAACGCGAAGATCCTGAACACGGCCACCACCGGCAAGATCACCGACCTGAGGGGCTCGCCGAACCGGCTGCTGTACGTCAAGGACCTGGGTGGCGGTGGCCAGCCGGGCGACCCGACGGCGTCGTTCACCGCCGACTGCCCCTCGCTGTCGTGCACCTTCGACGCCGCCGGCTCCGCCGACCCGGACGGCATGATCTCCTCGTACGCCTGGGACTTCGGCGACGGCCGGACCGGCACCGGTGTGCGCCCGTCGCACACCTACGCCACGGCGGGCACCTACACCGTGGCGCTGACGGTCACCGATGACGACGGCAGGACCGGCACCACGTCCAGGCAGGTGCGGGCAGGCACGCCGACCGGCGGCGCGCCGAGGGCCTCGTTCACCGTGTTCTGCCAGTGGGCCGCGTGCTCCTTCGACGGCACCGGTTCGACCGACCCCGACGGCGACATCGCCTCGTACGCCTGGAACTTCGGCGACGGGCAGACCGGGAACGGCGCCACCACGACCCACAACTACCCGAACCGGCAGACCACCTACACCGCCCAGCTCACGGTGACCGACCGCGCGGGCAACAAGAACACCGCCAGCACGCGGGTCGAGTGCTGGAGCTTCGGCTCGCAGGCCTTCTGTTTCGCCCAGTAGGCACTTCCGCTGACCGGCGTTTCCGGACTCTCGCCGGAAACGCCGGTCAGCGTGCCAGAGTGGAAGGCATGACCGGCACGAGCACCCCCATGACCCTGGACTCCGCGTTCGTCCACGACCCGTACTCGTTCTACCGGCGCTTGCGGGAGGAGGCGCCGGTGCGTGCGGTGGTGATGCCGCACGGGCTGAAGGTCTGGCTGGTCACGCGGTACGCCGACGCGCGGGAGGCACTCACGAATCCCGCGCTGCGCAAGGATCTCCGGCCGGTGCAGTACCTGTTCGAGCGGCACCAGACGAGGACGAGCACCGGCGACTTCGGCGCGGACCTGACCGCGCACATGCTCAACAGCGACCCGCCGGACCACACGCGCCTGCGCGGGCTCGTCGCGAAGGCGTTCACGATGCGGCGCGTGGAGCTGTTGCGGCCACGCATCGTGGGGATCACCGAGGACCTGCTGGCCGGGCGGTCCGGTGCCGTCGACCTGATCGACGACTTCGCGTTCCCGTTGCCCGTCACGGTGATCTGCGAGCTGCTCGGCATACCGGACGACGACCGCGACGACTTCCGTGCCTGGTCGTCGGCGCTCGTGGCGGGGGCCTCCGCCGAGTCGGTCGGCGCGGCGGCCGTCGCGATGTCCGGTTACCTGCGTGGCCTCATCGACACCAAGCGCACGGCACCCGCGGACGACATGCTCACCGAGCTGATCCACGCCCAGGAGGACGGCGACGAGCTGACCGAGGTCGAGCTGGTGTCGATGGCGTTCCTGTTGCTGGTGGCCGGGCACGAGACCACGGTGAACCTCATCGGCAACGGTGTGCTCGCGTTGCTGCGCAACCCCGGCCAGCTCGCCGCCCTGCACGCCGACCCCGGCCTGCTGCCCGGCGCGGTCGAGGAGTTCCTGCGCTACGAGAGCCCGGTCAACCACGCGACGCTGCGCTACACGACGGAACCGGTGGAGATCGGCGGCACCACCATTCCCGCGGACGAGTTCGTCACCGTCTCCCTGGCCTCGGCCAACCACGACGGCGACCGTTTCGGCCCGGCCACCGACACCCTGGACGTCACGAGGGCGGCGGCTGGGCACATGGCGTTCGGCCACGGCATCCACTTCTGCCTCGGCGCCCCGCTCGCCCGCCTGGAGGGCCAGATCGCGATCGGCGGGCTCGTGGCCCGCTTCCCCGGCATGACGCTGTCCACCGACCCCGCCGACCTGCGCTGGCGCGACAGCACCCTGCTGCGCGGGCTGGCACACCTCCCGGTCCAGCTGACCTGACGGACACCCGCGGCCGCCCGCGAACGCACCGGAGGACCCCTTCAGCACATCCATCGCACCGAAGGGGTCCTTCAGCACTCGGCCGTCAGCCGAACTGGCCCGGCTGGTAGTCGCCCGCGGGCTGGAGGGTGAGCACGTTCAACCGGTTGTACAGGTTGATGGCCGAGATGACGACCACCAGCTCACCCAGCTGGTTCTCGTCGTAGTGCTTCGCGGCCTCGGCCCACACGTCGTCCGGCACACCCCCGGCGGCGTCGGCGATGCGGGTGCCCTCCTCGGCCAGCGCGAGCGCCGCCCGCTCGGCGTCGGTGAACACCGTCGCCTCCCGCCAGGCGGCGACCAGGTTCAGCCGCGTCGGGCTCTCCCCCGCCGCCACGGCGTCCTTGAAGTGCATGTCGGTGCAGAAGCCGCAGCCGTTGATCTGGCTGGCACGCAGCTTCACCAGCTCCTGCGTGGCCGCGGGCACCGTGCCCGCCATCGCGTGGCTCGCCGCGACGAACTTCTTCAGGAACTTCGCGGTGGCCTCGTTGGTCATGAGGTCCAGCCGTGCGTCCATGGTGCTCTCCCCTTCGGTCGTGTCCGTTCACCACCCTGACGAAGCACGCCGCGCGGATGTGACAGCGTCACGAGGGGCTCGTGTAGACGCGGCGCGGCGAGATCAGCACCGCGGCCCGCCGCTCCCGCGCCATGACCCGGTCGTAGGTGTCCCAGTCGTCGTGTGTGCCGCCCGCCGCGGTGAAGACGTCCCGCAGCAGGGACCGCAGCGCCTCGTCGTCGATCCCGGGCCGAGGGTCGTCGGGCCCGACGATCTCGGCGACCCCCTCGACGGTCGCCCACCGCCAGCCCGCCCGCGCGACGATCGTCACCCTCGGGTCGGCCCGCAGGTTGCGCAGCTTGCGCGACCCACCCATGGCGACCAGCCCGACGACCCGCTCCGCGCGCGACGGGTGGTCCAGCACCCCGGCGTTCACCACGGACGACTGGACGCTTCCGTCACGCCGCAGGGTGTTCACGACGCACAGGCCGTGGTCGAGGGGAACCAGTTCGGCGAACGCGGCAAGGTCGGACATGGCCTCGGCGAGCCCTTTCTGCGTGGTCAGTCGTGGTCCGGGGCGCCGGACACCTGGTGGTGCGCCGTTTCCAGCGCTTCGCTCAGCATGCGCCGGACGTGCCCGCCGCGCACCCGGTACAGCGCGCGCCTGCCGTCGCGGTGGGTGCTGACCAGACCCGCCAGCCGCAGCTTGGCGAGGTGCTGCGAGACGGCGGGACGGGCGATGCCGACCGCCTCGGCGAGGGTCGTCACGTCGTACTCGCCGCCGGACAGGAGCCACATGATCCGCAGGCGCGTCGGGTCGGCGAGCATCCGGAACGACTCCACGGCGACGTCGACCTGGTCCACCGGCGGCAGGTCACGCCAGTGCGGCGCGTCCGGTCCGGCGTCGCGTGCGTACATGAGCACATCCTGCCACTGCCCATCCCTGGCAGTTGCATCGTTGTCGCGTGCGCACTTGAGCACATATCATCGCGGCCATGAGTGAGCACGGGCACGGGCACGGGCATGGCCATGGGCACGGACACCAGGCGAGCCGGTGGGCCCGGCTGTGGGCGGCGGTACGACACGCGATCACCCCGCACAGCCACGACACCGCCGACATGACCGACGACGCGCTCGAGGCCAGCAGGCACGGCATGCGCGCGCTGTGGATCTCCTTCGGTGCGCTCATGGTCACCGCGGTCGCGCAGGCCGTGCTGGTCGCGTTCACGGGTTCGGTCGCACTGCTCGGCGACACGCTGCACAACTTCGCCGACGCGCTCACGGCCGTGCCACTGGGCATCGCGTTCGTCCTCGGCAGGCGTGCCGCCACCCGCCGGTTCACCTACGGCCTGGGCCGCGCCGAGGACCTCGCCGGACTGGTGATCATCGTCGTGATCGCGTCGTCGGCGGTGCTCGCCGGGTGGCAGGCGGTGGACCGGCTCGTCGACCCGAGGGACATGGCGCACGTCGGCTGGGTCGCGGCGGCCGGGGTCATCGGCTTCGCGGGCAACGAACTGGTCGCCCGCTACCGCATCACGGTCGGCCGCCGGATCGGCTCGGCCGCGCTCGTCGCCGACGGCATGCACGCCCGCACCGACGGCTTCACCAGCCTCGCGGTGCTGCTCGCCGCGGGCGGCGCGGCACTCGGCTGGCGGTGGGCGGACCCGGTGATCGGGCTGGCGATCGCCGCCGCGATCGCGACCGTGCTGTGGGGCGCGGCGAAGGAGGTGTTCGGCCGCGTGCTGGACGCGGTGGACCCGGCGCTGACCCACCGCGCGGAACACGTAGTGCGGGACACCGACGGCGTCCACGGTGTGGGGTGGGTGCGCCTGCGGTGGCACGGGCACAGCCTGGCCGCCGAGGTCGACGTGGACGTCGATCCCGACCTCAGCCTGCTCGCCGCGCACGCCATCGCCCACGACGTGGAGCACCGGCTCATCCACGCGCTCCCCCGCCTGGACCGAGCGACGGTCCACACCCACCCGGCCGGGCCGCGGGGCGCGGAACAGCACGAGCTGATCTCCCACCACCGCGCCTGATGCTCAGCCGCGCGCCGAGGACGCCACCGTCGCGCGTGCCGCCTCGTCGAGGGGGTACGGGGTGTAGAGCGCGAACCGGTCGACGAGCCCCGAGTAACGCCGCGCGATCTCGGCTCCCGCGGCGGCGGGCTCCCCGACGACCGCGAACGTGTCGAGGACGGTGTCGTCGACGAGCCCGGTCATGGTGGCCCAGTCGCCGCGGCGGGACAGGCGGTGCAGCTCGGTGTGCAGGTCGCCCCACCCGTGCAACTCCATCACTGCGCGGTAGGCGGGCGTGGCGGCGTAGAAGGCGATCTGCTCGCGCACCTTGGCGATCGCGGCCGTGAGGGCACGCTCGTCCGCCCCGGTGGCGACCAGCCCCGGGTAGCTGACGGTGAACCCGGTGCGCCGTTCACCGAGCAACGGGAGGGTCACCTCCCGCAGGTACCGCTCGGACGTGAGGCTGTGCACCAGAAGCCCGTCGGCCACCTCGGCGGCGACCCGCGTCATCCTGGGCCCGACCGCCGCCACGAGGACCGGCGGCGTGCCGTACGGGTTGGGTTCCGGCCGGAAGAGCGGCGGCATCAACGTGTGGGAGTAGAACTCGCCGGTGAAGTGCAGCCGCTCGCCGGTCTGCCAGGAGGCCCAGATCGCCCGCAGGGCGAGGACGAACTCCCGCATCCGCGCGGCAGGCGCCGACCACGGCATGCTGAACCTCCGCGTGATGTGCGCGGCGACCTGTGACCCCAGCCCGAGCACGAACCGGCCGCCGCTCATGGCGTGCAGGTCGTTGGCCGTGGCGGCGAGCGTCATCGGGCTGCGCGCGAACGCGACCGTGACGGCGGTGCCGATGGTCATGCCGGGGGCCCGCTGCGCGGCGAGCAGGAGCGGGAGGAACGGGTCGCGGCTGGTCTCGGTGGTCCAGACCCCGTCCAGGCCGGCACGTCGCGCGTGCCGAACCTGGGCGTCGATCTCCACGATGCTGCCGCCCGCGGTCCCGTCGGTGACACCACCGATGTTGCCGTCGACGAGCATGGGCCTCCCCTCTCCGATCACCGCAAGACGGTAGCCGCCACCCAGCCGGAAGAAACGAAGGCCACCGAGTTGTCCACGGAAAACGGGGCCCGGCAACAGAACCGGGCCCCGCATCCGTCTCGTCAACTCAGCGGTTCGACCCACACGTTGCGGAACTGCACGGCGTTCCCGTGGTCCTGCAACCGGATGGCGCCGGTGGACGGCCCCTCCGGGATGGACCCGCCGGTCACCCCGGCGATGGCGACGTCGTCGTGCACGAGCACGCCGTTCCACACCACCGTCACCCGGGCGTCCGCCACCTTCACACCGGCCGCGTCATACCGCGCGGCACGGAACCAGATGTCGTAGCTCTGCCACGTCTCCGGCGGCCGGGCCGCGTTGACGTCCGGTGCCTTGCGCGTGTAGATCCCGCCCGCCTCGTTGTCGGCGAGTGTCGTGTCGCCGTACGAGTCGAGGATCTGGATCTCGTAGCGCTCCTGCAGGTACACGCCGCTGTTGCCACGGTCCTGACCGGTCACGTCCGGCGGCAGCAGCGGCACCTTGAACTCGACGTGCGCACGGAAGTCGCCGAACGCCTGCTTCGTCCGCAGGTCGCCGTTGCGCACCTGCATCGCGCCGCCGCCCACCAGCGGCCAGCCGGCGACGCGGCCGTCGGTGTGCCGCCACTCGTCGGTGTCCGTGCCGTCGAACAGCACGATCCTGTCGCCCGGTTCGCGGACCGAGATCAGGTCGAGGTTGACGTGCCCGGTGTCCGCCTCGTCCACCTTGTACTGGATGGTGTTGAGCCCGCCGCGCAGGCGCACGACCTCGGTCTTGGTGGCCCACTCCTCCCACGTCACGGTGGTCGGCAGCACGACCTGCCGCACCTTGACCCCGTTGACGTACATGCTCACGGACTTGTCACCGGAGAACGGGTTCGGCCCGTTCGAGTAGCGCAGCCCGACCTCGTAGCGGCCCGGGTCGTCCACCGTCACGTGCATCGTGGTCGACGCGCCCTTGTTGCCGAAGCGGTCGACGAAACCGATGCCGGTGTAGCCGCGGTGGTCGGTGTTCACCCCGGCGCCACCCTCGCGGTTGCCTTCCTCCGCCTCGTAGAACACCTGGCGTTCCTGGCGGCCCGGGATCGCGTTGAGCGTGTACCACGCCTCGGTGCTCCACAGCTCCTCACCGCCCTCCGCCGCGAACGGGCGCGGCGAGCGCAGGTGCACGACGTGGTCGGTCTTCAGGCCGGTGACCTTCAGCGTGACGGTCCTGCGGTCCGCCGACACCTGCGCGGCGGTGACCGCCAGCGTCTGCTCGTCGACCTTCGGGCCGCCGTACTGCTCGGTCGCCGCGTAGCGCCACTGCTTCACCCGGTACGCCTCGCCCGCGTCCTCGGCGATCTTCGCGACGGTCTCGTCCGACAGCGGACGGGTGTAGGTGACCGTGAAGCCGTCCGCGGTGGCGCTCATCGACTTCATGTCGAACGTGTTGGCGCCGTTGGGGGTCAGCTTCTGCAGCCCGAACTTCAGCTTGCCTTCCTGGCCCCAGTTGCCGTCCGCGCCGAGGCCCGCGACGTAGATCGCGCCGTCCGGGCCGATCGTGGTCTCGGTCAGGCCGGACTCGAGGCCCTGGGTGTGCCGGAACAACGCGCCCTGGTACTCGCCGTTGACCTTCTCCAGGTACGCGCGCTGCAGACCGCCGTAGGTCACGTCGCCGATCAGCAGCTGGCCCGCGAACTGGCCGGACCGCAGCGTCACCGGCATGCCCGGCGAGTTCGCGATCTCGTTCTGCGGCATCCACAGCACCGGCTTGGTGACCGGGTTGGCGTCGTACGGGCCGTCGGGGTTGGTGTAGTGGTTGAAGAACCGGTTCTGCTTGACGTGCACCAGCTTCGACGCGGGCAGCCAGCCGCCCTGGTTGTCGGTGACGAAGACCTCGCCCTGCGGCCCCCAGCCGATGCCGTGCGGGGTGCGCAGGCCGCCCGCCACGTAGGTGATCTTCCCGGTCTCCCGGTTCACCACGATGCTCGTGCCGCGGTTCGACGCGGGCTGCGGGTCGGTGGTCGCGCCGCCGTAGTTGATCGCGACCGACAGGTTCAGGTAGAAGTTGCCGTCGCGGTAGAGCAGGCCGAACGCGAACTCGTGGAAGTTGCCGCCGAACGGCCAGGTGGCCACGGTCCGCTGCGCGTCGATGACGTCGTCGCCGTTCGTGTCGCGCAGCTCGGTCAGCTCGTGCTTCTGGGAGACGTAGATCATCCCGTCGACGACCTTGAGCCCCATCGGCTCACGCAGCCCGCTCGCGATCTTCTTGTAGGTGACCTTCGACGGGTCGGTCTGCCCGGTGACACCGTCGAGGATGTAGACCTCGCCCAGTGTGTTGAGGCTGCCGCCCCACGTGGAGATGACGAGCCTGCCGTCGGCCGTCCAGTCCATTCCGGACACCTGCGGCTCGAAGCCGTCGGGGCGCAGGTTCGTCAGCGTGTAGTTCGGGTTGACGTCACCCAGGGGCAGGCCGTCGCCGGGGCTGTCGGTCTGGCCCTCGCACTCCTTGCGGCCCGGCGCGGTCACACGCACGACGCCGGCGTCGGTGGAGAGGACGGAGTTGGGCACGATCGCGAAACCGGCCGCGCCCGGCGGTTGCCACGCCAGCCGGAGCACCTGCTCGCCGCCCGCCTCGAAGTACTCGACGCGCAGCGAGTGGTAACCGGCGGTCAGCGTGACCGTGCCGTCCTTGGACGTCTCGCCGTGGAGCCCGTCGTGGTCGATGACGAGCTGGTCGTCGATGTAGAGCCGGGACCCGTCGTCGCTCGTGAGGCGGAAGTCGTAGGACCCGTCCGCGGGGACGTTGATGTTGCCGATGGCGTGGGTGACGAAGTTGCTCTCGAACCCGAACTCGCCGCCGGTCGTCCAGTCGATCGTCGGCATGAGCTTGTCGACGTTCGGCGTCTGGCCCGGCTTGAGGGTGCAGATCTCGCTCAACGGCATCTGCACGTCGTAGGTGCGGAGCGTGACGCCGGGCTCCTGGGGCGGCAGGTCCTGGGCGTACGCCTGCGGCGTCATCGCCACGAGCGAGCCGAGGACGCTGGCGCTGAGGAGACCGGCGAGGCCTCTCCACCGACGGCGCCGCGATGGTAAGCGCATTCTTCCTCCTTGAAGATCACCGAGCAGAGCGCGAGCGTGCCCAAAGGAGGATCTTTGCGCCAAACCAGCAAAAGTTCTAGGACCTTTCGCAGTATTTCGACGCTCTTTCGATCTGGTCACACGAAAGAACTACGAAGCGTCACCGCATAGGTGGGCTGGGCGGCGAGCAGGTCGAATGGCTGCGGCAGGAGCCTACGACGGTGAGCGACCGAAGCCAGGACCGTCCCACAGACTGGCTCCGACCCGGGCCGTCTACGCACGTGGTCCGGCCAGCTCGACCAGCGCGCGGTGGAGTTCGCCGACGTCCGTGCCCGCCCAGCCCACGTACCCGTCCGGCCGGACCAGCACCGGCACCTCACCCGGCACGGCAGGCGCCACCACGTCGACACGGTCGGCCCAGCCGGCCACGTCGGCGTCGCCCACCAGCACGAACCGCTGACCACGCAGCGCCTCGTACAGCCGCCCGCCACCGGCCAGCGGGACGTCCGCCGCCCGGGTGCCGACCAGGTCGTGCGCACCGGGCGGCGCCGGGTAGGCGTAGCCGATCCCGGTCAGCTGACCCGTGAACTTCGCGGCGATCCGCGGCACCGACAGCGCCCGGCGCGCCACCACGCCGCGCACGGCCTGCCCCAGGCGAGACCTCAGCATGGCGGCGCGGATGATCGCCCCGCTGCTGCGCAGCACCGCGCGGCCGACCGGGTGGCGCTCCGCCTGGTAGGTGTCGAGCAGCGCGTCGGGCGCCCCGCGCAGCACGGCGGCCAGTTTCCAGCTCAGGTTGGCCGCGTCCTGCAGTCCCGTGTTCATCCCCTGCCCGCCCGCGGGCGAGTGGACGTGCGCGGCGTCCCCGGCCAGGAAGACCCGGCCGACGCGGTAG
This sequence comes from Actinophytocola sp. NPDC049390, assembly GCF_044466355.1. Lineage (NCBI taxonomy): Bacteria > Bacillati > Actinomycetota > Actinomycetes > Pseudonocardiales > Pseudonocardiaceae > Actinophytocola > Actinophytocola sp. NPDC049390. The sequence goes on along the minus strand of NZ_JBITMQ010000001.1, from coordinate 385,909 downwards.
TCCGGCACCTGGCGCTCGTCGCTGTGGAAGCGGGACAGCCAGCGGGCGTCGTGCATGCCGTAGTCGGTGCCGAGCGCGCGCCGGGTGACGTCGCTGACCTCCGCCAGCGTCAGCGGCTCGTCGTCGGGCACCGAGCGGCGGCGGTCCCACGCGAAGATCCGGTAGTACCCGTCGCCGAAGGGGGCGATGAACGCGAACGCGTCGCCGACGCCGTTGACCGCCAGCTGCTCGCCGGGTTCCTCGGCCACCCGCACGTCGGCCAGCATGATCGACTTCAGGATCGACTTGCCGGGGAACGGCTGACCGATGGCCTCCCGCACCGCGCTGTGGTACCCGTCCGCTCCCACGACGTACGCCGCCCGGTACGTCGTGGCCGGCGTGACGACGGCGACGCCGTCCGCGTCCTGGCGCACGCCGGTGACCTCGGCACCGTGGACGATCTCGGCGCCCGCCTTCAGCGCCCGGTCGCGCAGCAGGTTCTCCACGTTGTACTGCGGGGTGATCAGCAGGAACGGGAAGCGGCTTTCGAGGTGGCCGAGGTCGAGCAGGACCCGGTCGAACAGCCGCAGCAGGTCGAGGGCCGCGCCCGTGGGCAGCAGGTCGTCGGCCAGGCCGCGGGCGTCCAGCTGCTCCAGGGTGCGGGCGTGGACGCCGAACGCGCGGGACAGGTTCGAGACCGTGCCGTCCCTGCGCTCCAGCACCGTGACGGCCACCCCGGCCTCCGCCAGGTCACCCGCGAGCAGGAGCCCGGTCGGGCCCGCTCCGACGACGATCACCTCGGTCATGACGCCCTCCCGATGAAGTCAACACCTGTTGACTTCCACGAAACACCGCTCCGGCTGGATTGTCAACACCTGTTGGCCTACAGTTGTTGACATGGTGAGCACAGACAGGCCGCGGCGCTCGGACGCCACGAAGGAGGCGATCCGCGCCGCCGCACGCGAACGGTTCGCCGCCGACGGGTACGAGCGGGCGACCATCCGCGCGATCGCCGCCGACGCGGGCATCGACCCGGCGATGGTCATGCGCTACTTCGGCAACAAGGAGAAGCTCTTCGCCGCGGCCGCCGAGTTCGACCTGCGCCTCCCCGACCTGACCGACGTCCCGGTCGACGAGATCGGCGCACGGCTCGCCCGGCACGTACTCGACCGCTGGGACGGCGACGAGACGCTCATGGCACTGCTGCGGGCCGCGGTCACCAACCAGGCGGCGGCCGAGCGGATGCGGGAGATCTTCGCCGCCCAGCTCGGCCCGGCGGTCCTCGCGATCGCGCCCGGTGACGTCTCGACCCGCGCCGGGCTCGTCGCCACGCAGGTCCTCGGCCTGGTCCTCACGCGCTACGTGCTGCGGCTGCCGCCGGTCGTCGCCATGGACCGCGACGTGCTCGTCACCTGGCTCGGCCCGATCCTGCAGCACTACCTCACCGGCGAACCCAAGCACATCAAATCAGTTTGATGTATTGTCCCGCGTGTGACGGTGCCGGTACTGGTGCGCATGGCGGCCCACCCGCTGCGGTGGGCGTTGATGACGGAGCTGGCGGGCAGCGACCGCCGGGTGCGTGAGCTGGTCGCCGCCGTCGGCGAGCCGCAGAACCTGGTCTCCTACCACCTGCGGCTGCTGCGCTCGGCGGGCCTGGTGGTCGCGCGGCGCAGCACCTTCGACGGCCGCGACACCTACTACCACCTCGACCTGTCGCGGTGCGCGACCGCGTTCGGCGACGCCGCCACCGCCCTGCACCCGAACCTGGCACCGGTGCGGCGCGCGTGGCCGAACGGCAGCTCGGTGCTGTTCCTGTGCACCGGCAACAGCGCGCGTTCCCCGATGGCGGAGGCACTGCTGCGCCACCGCGCCCATGACGTGGACGTCGCCAGCGCGGGCAGTCACCCCGCGCCGCGGATGAACCCGCACGCGGTCCGGGTCCTGCGCGAGGACTACGACATCGACCTCGGCCCCCGGACGCCGCGGTCGCTGGACGCGCTGCGCGGACGCCGGTTCGACCACGTGATCACGTTGTGCGACAAGGTTCGCGAGGTCCCCCGCGATCACGGCGCGGCCGTCACGACGCACTGGAGCCTGCCCGACCCGTCCGGCGCGGCGTACCCCGAGTTCCGGCGCGTCGCGAAGGACATCGACACCCGTCTCGAGTTCCTGTCCCCGTAGACCACGAGGAGGCCCGACCATGACAACCGAACCGGCGAGCGTCCGCTACCTCGTCGACGACGTGCCGGCCGCGGTGGCGTTCTACACCACCCACCTCGGCTTCACCGTCGCCTTCGACTCCCCCGCCTTCGCCGACGTGCGCCGCGGCGCGCTGCGCCTGCTGCTGTCCGGGCCGGCGTCCTCCGGCGCCCGCGCGACCCCGGAGGAAGCGCGGAACGCCGTGCCGCGCAACCGGATCCACCTCGTGGTCGACGACCTCGACGCCGAGATCGACCGGCACCGCGGCGCGGGGTTGACGTTCCTCGGCGAGGCCGTGTCCGGGCCCGGCGGGAAGCAGGTCCTGCTCGCCGACCCGGCGGGCAACCTCGTCGAGCTGTTCCAGCCCGCATGACCGCGAGCCTGAGCAGGCGGCTCGGGGTCACCGACGCCGTCGTCATCGGCCTCGGCGCGATGATCGGCGCGGGGATCTTCGCCGCTCTCGGTCCGGCGGCGCGTGCCGCCGGGCCGGGTCTCCTGCTCGGGTTGGCGGTCGCCGCCGTGGTCGCCTACTGCAACGCGACCTCGTCGGCGCGCCTCGCCGCCCGCTACCCCGCCTCCGGCGGCACCTACGTCTACGGCCGCGAGCGGCTCGGCCCGTTCTGGGGTTACCTGGCGGGCTGGTGTTTCGTGGTCGGCAAGTCCGCGTCCTGCGCGGCGATGGCGCTGACCGTCGGGAGGTACGTCTGGCCGGGGCGCGCGCACGCCGTCGCGGTGGGCGCGGTCGTGTTGCTGACGGCCGTGAACTACGGCGGCGTGCGGAAGTCGGCGTGGCTGACCCGCGTCATCGTGGGCGTGGTCCTCGCGGTGCTGGCCGCGCTCGTCGCGACGGCGTTCACCGCGGGCGACCCGTCGTGGGCCGGGCTGGACCTCGGTGAGGGTGCCACGTTCACCGGCGTGCTGCAGGCGGGCGGGTTGCTGTTCTTCGCGTTCGCGGGCTACGCGCGCATCGCGACGCTCGGCGAGGAGGTCCGCGACCCGGCCCGCACCATCCCCAGGGCGATCCCGCTCGCCTTGGGCATCACGCTCGTCGTGTACGCGGCGGTCGCCGTGGCGGCGCTGTCGGTGCTCGGCCCGCAGCGGCTGGCCGACGCGACCGCACCGCTGTCGGACCTGGCGCGCGCCAGCGGCGTGGGCGCGCTCGAACCGGTCGTGCGTGCCGGGGCGGCGATCGCCGCGCTGGGTTCGCTGCTCGCGTTGATCCTCGGGGTGTCCCGCACGACGCTGGCCATGGCGCGCGACCGGCACCTGCCGCACACGCTGGCCGCCGTGCACCCGCGGTTCCAGGTCCCGCACCGGGCGGAACTGGCCGTTGGCGTGGTGGTCGCGGTTGCCGCCGCGACCGTCGACCTGCGCTCGGCTATCGGGTTCTCCTCCTTCGGTGTCCTGCTCTACTACGCGGTCGCGAACGCGTCCGCCTGGACGCTGACCGCGGCGGAGCACCGGCCACCTCGGGCGGTGCCCGTGGTCGGGTTCCTCGGGTGCCTGCTGCTGGCGTTCACGCTGCCCGGGACGTCGATCCTCGTCGGCGCGGCGGTCGTCGCGCTCGGCGCCGCCGTCTACGCGGTCCGGGCCCGGCGTTCCTGAGCGGTCCGGGACCTTCGGCCCTGTCCTCGGCACGCGGTGGTACGACAGGGTCTTCCTTGCCGTCCCGGAGGCGAGACCGCACCAGGTCCTGGGGGTTCGCTGGTACGCCGTGTTCTCGCCCCCGGGTCGGTCCACCGTGGTACGTCGACATGGTGCGTCGGCGCGGTGCGTTACCGTCGTCGCGTGCGGGACTGGCAGCTGGGTGGGGCGCTCGCGACGTACCTCGGGGCCACCCAGGAGCCGACCCCGGCCGGGTTGGCCGAGGTGGTCGGCACGGCCGTGGGGGCGACGGGGTGCGCGCTGACGGTCGACGGCGCCCGGTACCTGTGGGGCACGGACACCGGACCGTGGCTCGAACACCCGATCACCTACCAGGGCGAGGACGTCGGCACGCTCGCGATCGCACCGGCGGGCCCGGTCGACGAGCTGGCGGTGGCGGTCGCGGCACCGCTCGCGATGGTCCGGCTGGCGGCCGAGACCGACGCGCTGCGCCGGGCGGGCGACACGGCTGCCCGCGAGCTGATCGACGACCGGTGGCGGGCGGCCGCCGAGATGGAGGCGGAACGCCGCGGGCTCGAACGCGACCTGCACGACGGCGCGCAGCACCACCTGGTCGCGCTGCGCATGTCGTTGGGGCTGCTGGAACACGCGGTCGCGACGGGCGGTGTCCAGGAGCGGGTGACGGACCTGCTGGCACGGGTGGACAACGCGGAACGCGTGCTGGTGAACACCGCGGCGGGGGTGCTCCCGGTCGCGTTGGTCATCAACGGCCTCGCCGCGGCGTTGACGACCGAGCTGGCGAGCCACCCCGAGGTGGTGCTCGACGTCGCGGGTCTGCGCCGCCGCTACCCGGCCGTGGTCGAGTCGGCGGTGTACTTCGTGTGCCTGGAGGCGGTGAACAACTCCCGCAAACACGCGCCGGGCGCCCGGGTGACGGTGACCGTGCGCGACAGCTACCGCGGCCTGGAGTTCACCGCGACCGACAACGGGCCCGGGTTCGACGTGACCGCGGCGGGTTCGGGACTGCACAACCTGTCCGCGCGTGCCACCGCGGTCGGTGGCACGGTCGACGTCCGGTCCGCCCCGGGCCACGGCACGCGGATCACCGGCTTCGTCCCGCTTTGAGCAACCCCTCCGCCGTGCGCACCAGCACCTCCCACGCCACGCGTTCCCGCGCGCCCGTGGCCGGGTGCGCGGCGTGCGCGCGCCACCGCCGCACCGCGTCCGCCGCCGCGGCGCGGACCTCGTCGTCGCCGGCGTGGTCGGTCAGGCCCAGCCGGGTGCGCGGGTCCGGGCCGTGGGCGCCGAGGAGCCGGGCGACGTCGGCCACCGCCGCGTTCTCGGTCGGGGGCAGGCGCACCTCGCCCGTCTCGATCCGGTCGAGGAGGTCCAGCTCCGCAAGTTCGTGTGCCTCCGCGCCGACGCGTTCTACCGCCCACGACAACGGGTGGTTCGGGCCGACCATGCCGGTCGCCGTGACGATGGCGCGGCGGGCGGCGATCACCGGACGCCAGGCGGTGAGCCCGGCCGCCAGCTCCGCGACGCTCGCCGACTCGGTCAGCACCACCCGCTGCCGGGCACGGCGCAGTGCCGCGCGGAACGCCTCCGTCGGTGGGACCAGGCACAGCACGGCGTCGACGGCGCCCCGGGGACCGTCCTCGGCGAGGAACTCCGCAGCCAGCCCCGCGTCGGCCGGGCCGTCGGCCACGACCACGGTCACCGCGGCACCGTCCGGAATGGACCCGTCGGGTGGGCCGCCGACGACGGCGAGGCGCGGCGGTGTGGCCATCCGCTCGGCGATCGCGTCCCAGCGCCGCCGGTCCGGGCCGTCACCCGCCAGGCGCTGACCCCGGCGGACCAGGTCCCGCGTCCGCCGGTACAGCGCGCTGCCCTCGAGCGGCGGCGCGGCGGTCTCGGCGACGGGTTCGATCCGGTCCAGCACCCGCACGTGCACCACCGCGGTGTCCTCGGTGACCCGGCACTCCATCGCGCCGCCGAGCACCGCGAGCCGCTGCGCGTCGTGGTTGAGCGCGGCACGCAGCGACCGCGCGGACAGCGGACCCGGCGGCGCGGTGATGGTCACCCGCAACGCGTCGTCGCGCAGGAAGTCCACGACCACCGGGTCGTCGGACGGCAGCCCGGCCAGCAGGTTCAGCACGGCCGCGACCGCGTGGTAGAGCCCGGACTCCACCTGCCAGCCGACGCGCCTGCCGAGGTCGCCGCGGAAGTGGATCGGCCGGGGCACCGTCGCCGCGAGTTCCTCCAGCGCGGCGCGCGGGCCCCGGTCGGGCAACATCGCCGGGTAGACACCGCGGACGATGGTGCGGAAGTTGTCGAGCAGGTCGTCGAGGAAGGCGCCCACCCCGGCGACGTCGTCGGCCGTCGGGTCCTGACCGGGCGCGGCGAGCGTGGTGAGCCTGCCGCGGAACTCGGTGAGGTCGCGCAGGGTCGTCGTGGTGATCGCGCCGACGAGCCTGCGCCGCTCCAGGTCGCGCACCTCCGCGAGCCGCTCCCGCGCGGACGTCACCTCCGCGCGCAGCCGCTGCGCGCGCTCCTGCGCGCGGTCCCGCTCGGCCCGCAGCCGGTCCAGCCGCACCGCCACGCCGAGCCACGTCGCGGTCTCGCGCAGGATCGTGCGTTCGCCCGCGCCCCACCGCCACGGCCCCGCGAGGTACACGACCCCGCCGCCCGCGACCGGTTCGCGCACCACCTCACCGGCGCGCGGCCCGTCGGTGTGGGGCCCGGTGTGCTCCGGCCACGACGCGACGGTGAGGACGCGGCCCGCCGCGTCCGGGACCTCGTAACCCGCCCGCCCGCCGACGGCGTCGACCAGGTTCCGCACGAGCGCGCGGACCAGCTCCTCGGGCGGCACGGTGGCGGCCAGCCGGTACGGGCTGGTGTGTCTCACCCGCTCACCTGCCGCGCCCGCAGGTAGGCGAGCACGGCGAGCACGCGGCGGTGGTGCACGGTCTGGTCCCCGGGCAGCTCGAGCTTCGCGAAGATCGCGGCGATGTGCTTCTCCACGGCCTTCGTCGACAGGAACAGCTCCTTCGCGATGCCGTTGTTGGCACGGCCCTCCGCCATCAGGCGCAGCACGTCCTGCTCACGTTCGGACAGTGACGCGACGCCGCCGCTGCCCTCACCCGCTCCCCCGGCGGGCACCTGCACGAGCCGTTTGGCGAGCACCGGTTCGATCACGATCTCCCCGGCCGCGACCCGGTCCAGGGTGTCCGCGAGCACCTGCACGCCCGCGATCCGTTCCTTGAGCCGGTACCCGATCCGTTCGGCGCCGATCTCCAGCACCCGCATCAGGTAGTGCGTCTCCGCGTGGTGCGAGAGCAGCAGCAGCCCGGTCTCCGGGCGCAGTGCGCGCACGCGTGCCGCGGTGGTCAGCCCGCCGTCGGGTTCGGGTGGCATGCGGATGTCGAGGATGGCCACGTCGACCGGTTCGGTGGCGACGATCCGGACCAGCGAGTCGCCGTCGCCGACGCAGCCGACCACCTCGTGGCCCGCGGCCTCCAGCAGCAGCACCAGCCCCTCACGGAACAGGGCACCGTCCTCCGCGATCGCTACCCGCATCGCGGCACCGCAGCTCGGTCGATCACGCTGTCGAGCATGCCACTGTGCGGTGTCCGCGCGGGCACCCGGTCCCATTACGATCGACGCGCGGTTGCCGGGCGAACGCGGGGAGTTGCTGTGCGGTACGGACTGGGCGTCGACCTCGGGACGTCGTTCACGGCCGCCGCGGTGCACAGCGCGGACGGCACGCGCATGGTGCCGCTCTCGCCGGAGGTGACCGTCCCGGCGGTCGCCTACGCGAGCCCGGACGGCACGCTGCTGACCGGTACGGCGGCGCGCGACGCGGCCCGCGACGGCGACCCCGGCAGGCTCGCGACGGGGTTCAAGCGCCGCGTCGGCGACCCGACCCCGCTGGTGCTGGGCGGCACCTCGTACTCGCCGGACGCGCTGATGGCGGCGCAACTGCGGGACGTCGTCGAGGCCGTGACCAGGGCGCGGGGCGGCCCACCGGAGACGGTCGTGCTCACCTGCCCCGCGGTGTGGGGCCCCTACCGGCGGGAGCACTTCGCGGAGGTGCCCCGGCTCGCGGGCCTGCCCGGCTGCCACGTGCTGACCGAGCCGGAGGCGGTGGCGACCCACTACTCGATGGAGCGGCGGCTCGGCGACGGCGAGATCGTCGCGGTGTACGACCTCGGCGGCGGCACGTTCGACACCACGATCCTGCGGATGCGCCCCGACGGGATCGAGATCCTCGGTACGCCCGAGGGCATCGAGCACATGGGCGGCGTGGACTTCGACGAGACCGTGCTCGCCACCGTCGACGACCGGCTCGACGGCGCCGTCAGCGCGCTCGACCGGTCCGACCCCCAGGCCGCGGCGGCACTGGCGGAGATCCGCGCGTTGTGCGTGCGTGCCAAGGAAGAGCTGTCGACCGAGCCGGACGTGACGCTGACCGTGCCGCTGCCGTCGGGTCCGCGGGAGCTGGCGCTGACCCGGCGGGAACTGAACGAGATGCTGCGGCCGTCGGTGCTGCTGACGACGGACGCGTTGCGCCGCACCATCGCCTCGGCCGGGCTGCGCACGGCGGACGTGTCGGCGGTCCTGCTGGCGGGTGGCTCGTCACGCATCCCGCTCGTCGACCAGATGGTGTCCGAGGAGTTCGGCAGACCCGTGCGGATGACCCTGCACCCGAAGCACACGGTCGCGCTGGGCGGCGCGGCCACGGCCCCGCGCGTGACGGCGACGCGTACGCACACGCAGGCGCCGCCGCCCGGACAGGCGCCGGAGCAGCCGCGCCGCCGGTGGCGCGGCCCGGTCGCGGCGGCGGCGATCGCGGTCGTGGCGGCGACCGTCACGGCGCTGGTGCTGGTCGGCGGTGGCGACCCGCCGCCCGCCGGCACCGCGGGCGGTCGCCCGGCGGCGCCGTCGACGCTCGACGTGTACAACGAGAAGGGCCCGGTGCCCCCGTACACCAGCTTCATCGCGTCGGCGGACAACTGGGCGGGCGTGGACATCGCGGACGGCGCCACCCAGGCGGCGATCAGCGCGACCCCGGGCGACGACGGCCTGCGGGTCACGTGGGCGGGTGGCGCGCCGGGGCAGGTGTACCTGCAGAACCCGACCGCCACGGAGGACAAGCAGGCGTACCTGGCGGCCGACGGCGCGCTGGTGTTCGACGCGACCGTCCACGAGGAACCGGCGAGCCTCGTGAAGGTGGGCGTGCACTGCGGCTACCCGTGCGCAGCCGAGGTGGCGGCCACGAACCTGTTCCGTGACCTGCCGGCCGGCGAACGCACGACGGTCACGATCCCCTTGTCCTGCTTCACGGAGAAGGGCCTGAACCCGCGTGCCGTCAACACCCCGTTCCTCGTCTACACGACGGGGACGTTCGACGTGACCTTCTCCGCCGTGCGCTGGGAGCCGAACGCGGCGGGCAATCCGGGCGCCACGACGTGCGCCGGCCTCAGATAGCTCGCCCGAACGTCACCCCGGCGTCGATGGTGTAGTTGGCTGGCCGCAGGTCCACCGGCAGCGCGTGCACGAACGCCCCGACGTCGGCGAGGTCCACCCCGGCCGCGACGTGCAGGGTGCGCCCGCGGGTGGCGGCCGTGCACCGCACCGGCCGCACCACCGGCACCGGCCGCCCGGCCGGGTGGATGACGGCACCGTCGGCGGTGGGCGTCGTGGTCAACCCCTTGCCGGGCACGTACCCGTGGGAACGCCAGAGGTCCCCGAGCGACGGCGGCTGGCACGGCATCGGCCGCAACCGGGGCGCGAGTAGCCGCCAAGCACGGTCGTCGCTGGTGACGGGCGGTGGAACCATGGTGCGCTCCGTGTCTGCCGGGATACCCCTCCTCCCCTGACACGGCTGCGCGGCGCCGAAGGGTTCGCTCCACGGGTGCGCCGCTACTCACCTGTCCAGGTCGGCCGTCGCCGCGGCGGCGATGTCCGACAGGCGGTCGCGGGCGGCCTGTTCCGACGTGTACGGCTGGATGGACAGCAGTGCGATCGCGTAGGCGTGGCCGGTGCGGCCGTCGTACACGACGCCCGCGCTGTGCAGCAGGTAACCGGCCGGGGCGTAGGGCACCCAGGCCTGTTTGGCGTAGCTCCTCGGCGACGCGCCCTGGTGCAGCACGCCGTAGTGCTGCGCGAACCCGTCGGTGGCGACCGAGGTCGCGGCGGACAGCGCCTCGACGATCACGGCGCCGTCGTCCGGGGGCATGTCGCGGAGGACGTGGCCGAACACCTTCGCCATGTCGGCTGCCGTGACCTCCACGTCACCCCACATCTCGGTGGACTCGGGTGGGAGCGTGGCGCTGAGCTCCAGACGGGCCGCCGTCCTGGCGATGGCGCCGGCGCCGTCGTGCTTGCCCCACAACACGTTCATGGCGTTGTCGTCGCCCGCCGACAGGGCGCGGTGGATGAGGTCCCGATCGTCCTCGGTCAGCTGTCGTCCCTCGGCGCGGAGCTGGTCGAGCACGTCCACGGCGACGATCAGCTTGGTCAGCGAGGCGGCCATGAACGGCCGGTCACCGTCACCGCCGACGGCGTGTGCACCGGTGTGCAGGTCGGTGACCGCCACGCCGAGGATCATGCCGGGGTCCGCGGCTTTCTGGGCGGCCTTCTCGGCCGCCAACACCAGGCGCCGGGCGGGGACCGGGGGCGCCTGCGGGGTCCTGGCTCGCGGTTCGGCCAGTGCGTCCACCGTGGTCGACGGTGGACTCGGGGCCGTGCTGGGTAATCGAGTGGTGGTCGGGGATTCCGGTCTCGTCACCGACCATACGACCGCAAGTGCCGCCGCCAGTGCCACCGCCGTGCGGGCGGCGATCCACAGGGGGCGGCCGGGTCTCGGTCTGGACATGCCTCATCGTAGGCCTGTCAGCGGGGTGCGAGGCCGTCGAAGACGACCTCGAGCATCCGGTTCCGCACCTCGTCGTCGAGGTGTTTGTGCGCGGCCGCCCGGGAGGTGCCGACCAGCAAGGCGTACACCTCGGGAAGCTCCACGTCGGACCGGATCGCGCCCGCCTCCTGCGCGCGGCGCAGCAGCGCGCCGATCGCCCGGCGCAGGCCGTTCGCCGCCTGTTCCGCTTCGCCCTCCTCGTCGCCGCCCGCGTCCAGCAGGGCCTCGCCGATGGCGATCTTGGTGGCCGCGTCGGCGACCACCTCGGTGAAGAAGCCGACGAACGCCGGACCCGGGTCGGCCGCCTCGAACAGCTCTTCCGCTCGTGCGCGCAGGCGGTCGAAGCGCCGCGCCAGCACGGCCGTCAGCAGGTTCGCCTTGGTCGGGAAGTGGCGGAAGACCGTCGCGATGCCGACCCCGGCCAGCCGGGCCACCTCCTCGGTGGACGCGGCCGCGGTTGCCGCGCGCGTCAGCGCGTTGTGCTCGTGCCATCTTCCTCGCGCTCGTCAACGGTGTCGCGGACGGCCGGTGGGAGGAACTGCCGGACCTCTACGCCGAGCGGACAGACGTCGCGCACCCGTTCCGCCCGCTCCGCCCCGCCGCCCTGCGCAGCCGCGACGAGCAGTTCCTCGTGACACCGGCGATCTTCGTGCTCCGCGTGCGGGACGGGGAGATCGTCGAGTCCCGCGACTACTTCGACCACCTGGCGTCCGCGCGGGCGCGCGGCGAACTCGGTGCGCTGCTCGCGGCCGTCCGGACGGCTCAGGGCACGTAGGTCGGCGTGAACGTCACCGGGAGCCGCACGAGGCCCCGGGTCCACACCGACGGCCGCCACGCCAGGTCCGCCGCCGGCACCAGGTCCGGCAACCGGTCGATCAGCACCTCGACGCTGGTCTTCGCGATGATCTCGGCGATTTCCGGGGCCGGGTAGGGACAACCGTGCTCGCCGTGGCCGAAGCTCATCATCGCCCGGTTGCCGACCGCGCCCTCGGCCGGCCGCACCTGCGGGTCGGCGTTCGCGGCCGCCAGGCCCAGCACCAGGAGGTCACCGGCGCGGATGCGTTGCCCGCCGAGGCGGGTGTCGCGGGTGGCGACCCGGCCCAGGTAGTTCTGGGTCGGGGTGTCGTGCCACAGCACCTCGTTGAGCGCGTCGCCGACCGAGGCCCGGCCACCGGACAGGGTGATCGCGAACCGCTCGTCGGTCAGCATCAGGCCGATCGTGTTGCCGATCCAGTTCGTCGTCTGCTGGTGGGACTGCAACAGCACCACGAGCAGGTCCGACACGATCTCCTCGTCGGCGAGGTGCGCCGGGTTGGCCAGCAGGTGCGACGGCACGTCGGAGCCGGGCAGGGCCCGCTTGCGGTCGACGAGCCGCTGCATCTCCTCCTGCAGCCGCCCGTAGACGGCCATCTGGTCGGCCGCCTGGACGGTCGCCGACGAGTTCATCACGCCCATGACGTCGTCGACCAGCACCCGCGCCTCCGACTCGGGCACCCCGCACATCATCGCCGTGGCACGCAACGGGATCCGGGACACGTACTGGCCCATCAGCTCGGCCTCGCCCGCACCGGCGAACCGGTCGATCATCTGGTCGGCGATCCGCTCGCACTGGTTCGCCACCTCGAACTGGTCCACCGACGCCAGCGCGTCCGACAGCGCACCGGCACGCCTGCTGTGCTCCGGGCCCTCGGTGAACATGACCGACGGGTTGTGCACCAGGTGCGGCAGCAGCGGCCAGTTGTCCGGCACGGTCTCCCAGGCGTTCCACCGCCGCGTGTCCCTGGCGAACAGGGCGGAATCGGTGGTGACCTGGTGCAGTTCCCGGTACCCGCACACGAACCACGCCGGGATGTCGCCTTCGAGCAGCACCGGCGCCACCGGCCCGTGCTTCTCGCGGACCCGCTCGTACCACCCGGTGGGGTCGGTGCGGTAGCCCTCGCCGTACAGGGGAACCGCGTCGGTGCGGTGCGCGACGTCGGTCATGACGGGACGGCCTCCCTGGCGGTGGAGAGTGCGTACAGGTGGTCGACGAGCGCGATCAGCGCCCGCTTGGCCGACGCGCGGTCGCGTGCGTCGCAGTCGACCAGCGGCACGTCGGCGGGCAGGGACAGCGCGTCGCGCACGTCGTCGATGCTGTGGGTGGAGCCCGGGAAGTTGTTGCGTGCCACGATGAACGGCGTCCCGTGGTGTTCGAGCCGGTCGATGGCGTACCAGGAGTCCTCGAGCCGTCTGGTGTCCACGAGCACGACCGCGCCGAGCGTGCCGGCGAACAGGCGGTCCCACACGAACCAGAACCGCTCCTGGCCCGGCGCGCCGAACAGGTACAGCACCATCTTCTCGTCGAGGCTGATGCGGCCGAAGTCGAACGCGACGGTCGTGGTGGTCTTGCCGTCGACCGCGCTCGTGTTGTCCACACCCAGCCCGGCCTGGGTCATCGTCTCCTCTGTGGACAGTGGCCGGATCTCGCTCACCGCGCGGACCATGGTGGTCTTGCCGACCCCGAACCCGCCGACGATCACGATCTTCAGGCCCTCGGCCGCCGTGCTGGCCAGTGGCGTGCGGGGCTCAGAGCTTGTGGAGTCCAACGAGCACCTTCTTCAGGGTCGCGGCGTCGGGCAGCTCGGTGCGAGCGCGCGTCGACGACGACGGGTGGCGGGCGGTGATCTTGCCTGCGCGCAACAGGTCGGACAGGAGGATCTTCACCACGCCGACCGGCAGGCGCAGGTCGGCGGAGAGCTCCACGACGGCGACCGGCCGCCGCGCGGCGCGCAGGATCCTGGCGTGCTCGGACTGCATGCCCGGCACCGGCTCGGCGGCGGCGACGATCAACGTCACGATGTCGAGGTCGGGCTCGTCGGCGGAGCTGCGCCCACGCGTGACGGTGTAGAGCCGGTCCGGCCCCTCGTCGTCCAGCTCGCGGCGGATCATGCGGGGTCGGTGCGCTCGGTGCCGCGCGGCGGCGCGGTCAGGAACGCGCCGATCTGCTCCACCAGCTCGTTCATCCGGTGGCCGATCAGCCCGACGTCCGCGTCCTCGCCCGCGAGCACGGCGAGGTGCGCGCCCTCCCCCGCCTCGACGATGAACAGGATGCCGCCGTGGAACTCGGTCATCGAGTGCCGCACACCGCCGGTGCCGTCCCCGAACTCGACGGAGGCCCCCTGCGACAGGGCCTGCACGCCCGCGGCGATCGCGGACAGCTGGTCGGCCTTGTCGACGGAGAGGCCCGAGGTGTGGCACAGCTTGAGCCCGTCCCTGGACAGCACCAGCGCGTGCGTGGCCCCGGCGGTCTGCTCCACCAGGCTCTCCAGCATCCAGGTGAGGTTGGCGTCGGTCGCCATGGTCATAACGAGTCTCCCCCTCCAGCGTTCTCTTCGGGCGTGGTGGCGCGGCGGCCCTGCTGGAACGCGCTGAAGCGCGCGCCGATGTCCCGTTTCCCGCCGCGTGCCACCGGTTTGCGCCGCGCGTCGGCGCCCGTCTCCGTGGCGCGGACGGCGGCGGCGAACGTCTCCCCGCGCGGCCGCTTCGGCAGGGCGGGCGCCTCCCCCGTGTCCGCCGCGACGTCCTTCTCCGCACCGGACGGTGCCTCCTCCAGCACCGCCGTGGCCGTGGCCGTCGCGGTGTCGGCCGCGGTCGCCCCCGCCGCCGACACCGACTCGACGGCCCTCAGCGGGGTCGCGGCGGGCTCCGCCTCGCGCGGGTGGATCACCAGCTGCTGCGGGATCCGCAGGACCACGCCGGTGCCGCCGCGCGCGGACGGGCGGAAGTACACCTGCAGCTTGTGCTTGCGCGCCAACGAACCCACGACCACCAGCCCGAGGCGCGTGCCGGGCACCGTCGCGAGGTCCAGCGGTTCGTCGGTCGACACGGCGGCCTCGGCGCGCGCGAGCGCCTGCGGTTTCATGCCCAGCCCGCCGTCCTCGATGGTGATCACGACGCCGGTGTGCAGCTCCTCGACGTAGACGTGCACCTCCTCCGACGGGGCGGAGAACCGGGTCGCGTTGTCCATCAGCTCGGCGAGCGCGTGCATGACGTCCTCGGCCGCGTAGCCGACGACCGCTGCCGTGCTGCTCGAGTGGGTCTGGATCCGTTGGTACGCCTGGATCCGGCCCATCGCGCCACGCAGGATCGACTCCATCACGATGGGCTTGGTCCAGCGGCGGCCGGAGCGGGCGCCGGTCAGCACGGCGATGCTGTCGGCGAGGCGCCCGGTCTGCGCGGTGCTGTGGTCGAGCTTGAGGAGGTCGCCCAGCACGCTTTCGGCGTGGCGGCCCTCCATCTCGCGCAGGTCGGCGAGCATGCTGGTGGCCATGGCCTGCACGCGGCCCGCGGCGTTCGCGCACGCGGCCATCGCGGCCGACCGCTGCCGCTCGCTCACGCCGATCTCCCGCACCACCGCGGCGAGGAGGTCCTTCGGCACGTCGGTCGCCGCGGGCCCCAGCTCGGCGAGGACGGTGTCGGCGGACGCGCCGTCCCGTACCCGGGCCGCTGCCTTCGGCAGCACCTCGTCGACCAGCCGCCCGAGCCCGTTCTCCAGTGCGCGCAACCTGGCCGCCGTCCGCCGCGCCCGGTTCGCGCGGACCGTCGTGAACGCCAGCGCGATGCACAACCCGAGCGCCAGCGCCCCCGACGACGCGGCGACGACGGGCCGGTCCCGCGCGTCGACCTGGAACGTCACCCACAGCGTCACGCCTGCCGTGACGGCCATGGTGAGAAGGAGGTACAGCAGCACGTCGGTCATCGACCGATACTGTTGCGGGACGGGCTCTCGTGCTGGCATATCAGTCCTCACGCCGGGTGGCACCGAAGGAGCAAGTAGGGAAGATACCGGCACTGGCAAACATCGGAGCGAGTTCGACCAAACGGGCGTAGCGAGCCGGGTGCGCTCTGGCACTATCGAATGTCGTGCCGCTTCCCACCCCGCCCGGCCCGGCGAACCTCGTCCGCACGATGCTGACCTACCAGAAGGCGCCGCTGGCGTTCCTCACGAACGTGCTGGACACCTACGGCGACGTCGCGTCGTTCCGCCTGGCCACCGCCCGTGTCATCCTCCTGCGCCACCCGCACCACATCCGCCGGGTGCTGCAGCAGAAGGCGGCGGTGTACGACCGGAGCTCCATGCCGTACAAGATGTCCCGCACCCTGTTCGGCCGCGGGCTCGCCACTGTCGAAGGCGGCGAGGAGTGGCGTTCCATGCGACGGCTGATGCAGCCGTCGTTTCACTACCAGCGGGTCGCGTCGATGGCCGAGCACATGCTGGCCGTGATCGGGTCGAGGATCGAACGCTGGGAGGAGATGGCCGCTTCCGGCCAGACCATCGACACCGCGCCGGAGATGCGCAGCCTGACGCTGCGGGTCGTCGCGCGGGCGCTGTTCGCGTTGGAGGAGGGCGACGTCTGCGACCGGTTCGCCGCCGCCATCGACACCGTCGACCACGAACTCGGGCAGTGGATGCGGTTCCCGCTGCTGCCGCTGTCCGTCCCGACGGCGGGCCACCGCCGCTACTGGGCGAACCGCGCGGTCGTCGAGGAGATCATCGACTACGTGATCACCGAGCACCTCGCCGACAACGTCGACCGGGGCGACCTCCTGTCGATGCTGATCATGACCGAGGACGAGGAGACCGGCGCGCGGCTCACCGACGAGCAGCTGCGCGACCAGGTCATGATCATGCTGTGGGCGGGCCACGAGACGGGCGCGAACGTCCTCACGTGGACCTGGTACCGCCTCGGCGCGCATCCCGAGGTCCAGCAACGGGTTCTACGCGAGATCGACGACGAGCTCGACGGCAGGCCGCCCACCCTCGCCGACTGCAGCAAGCTGACCTACACCCGCTCGGTGCTCGACGAGGTCCAGCGGCTGTACCCGCAGCAGTGGCTCGCGTCGCGACGGGCGCTGGAGGAGGACGAGATCGGCGGCTTCCGCATCCCGGCGGGCACGGACATCTTCTTCAGCCCGTACCACGCACACCGCCACCCGGAGTTCTGGGACGACCCGGAGGAGTTCCGGCCGGACCGGTTCACCGCCGAGGAGGTCGCGAAACGGGACCGCAGCGCCTACATCCCGTTCGGCTCCGGCCCGCACCTGTGCATCGGCAACCAGTTCGCGATGACCGAGATGCTGCTCGTGCTGGCGAGCACCCTGCAGCGCTTCCGCCTCGAACCCGCGTCCCCGGAACCCGTCAACCCGCAGCCGCTGCTGACCCTCGGCCCGGAGAAGCCGATCCACGTCCGCCTGATCCCCCGCCCCCGCTGACAACCCCGCGAGTCGCGTTCCCCGGCACATCGAGTTGTCGATTTCATGCAGGTCCCTGTGCGCACGAAACGCACAACTCGGTGTGTCCGGGCGCGCGACTCGCGGTGTCTGGGGCGCGTCCATCGGCGGGGATGCCCGCGTACCACTCGGTCTCGTTCTTCGGCGCCGCCACCAGGTCGTTCGTCATCTACCTCAGCCCCCGGCGCAGGGAGTCGGCGGCGGCGTCCTGGGTCTCGTAGGTGCGGGCCGACGCGGACAGCGAGGCGGCGACGTTGGTGAACGCCGCGACGGCGGCCTGCCTGGCGAGCGTGGCGATCTCGTCGGCGATCCCGGCCTTCGCCCCGCTCAGTACTCGTCGCGGCGGCGCGGCGGCGCCGAGGACCTCTTGAGCGGCCGGTTGGCCCAGGAGTCGAACACCACGATCAGGATCGCGATGACGACCAGGATCACGCCGAGGAAGGCGATGTCGCTCCAGAAGAAGAGGCCGGCGATGACGAGGATCGGCACCACGGCGAACAGGCAGAACGGGTCGACCCGCCCGAAGTACTGTCGCTTCTGGCCGCCCGTGGAGCTTCCGTACTGCGCCGCGATCGTCCTGCCGCCCTTCCGTCCCGTCCGAATCCGGAGGGCAGCATAGTTGGCGGGCGCCGCAAGGTCACAATCGGACATCGGCGAAACCGGTCAGGAATCGAGAAGCGCCGGTCAGCGCACCGCCCTTAGCGTCGTCGACATGACATCGATCGACACCATCACCATCGAGGTGGCCGACGTCGCGGCCGCCCGGCACTTCTACACCGCCGCCTTCGGGCTGGGCGACGACCTGCTGCGCCTGCGGGCGTCGGACGCGCCGACCACCGGTTTCCGCGGCTTCACCCTGTCGTTGATCGTCTCGCAGCCCGCGAACGTCGACGCTCTGGTCGACGCGGCGCTCGACGCCGGGGCGACCACGCTCAAGGCGCCGAAGAAGTCGATGTGGGGTTACGGCGGGGTCGTACAGGCGCCCGACGGGACCATCTGGAAGGCGGCGACCCCGAAGAAGAAGGACACCGGCCCGGCCACCAAGGAGTTCGAGGACGTCGTGCTGCTGCTCGGCGTCGCCGACGTGTCCGCGAGCAAGAAGTTCTACGTCGGCCAGGGGCTGACCGTGGGCAAGAGCTTCGCGAGCACGTACGTCGAGTTCGCCCGCGGGTCGGGTGCGGTGCAGCTGGGGCTGTACAAGCGACGGGGCCTCGCCAAGGACGCGGGCGTCTCCCCCGACGGCACCGGCTCCCACCGGATCGCGGTCGGCGGCACGTCCGGGCCGTTCACCGACCCGGACGGCTTCGCGTGGGAGACGAGTTCACTGGCGGCGCGGTCCTGATGTGCCGCCACCGCATGCCCGAGCTGCTCGCCGCCCTGACCGAACAGGCGACCGAGGTTGACCGTCAACCCGACATTCCAGACATTCCGGCACCCGCGCCGGAACCGGACCACCTCCCGGTCCCGGCGCCGGTGCCGTGACGCCCGCGGTGCGTCTCGGAGCGGTCACGCCACGAGGGTGCGCACCGCGGAGATCAGCTCCCCCAGCCCCTTCCTCGCGTCGGCGAAGTACATGCCGGTCTTCGGGTTCGAGTACAGCTCGTTGTCGATGCCCGCGTAGCCGTGTCCCATGGACCGCTTGATCACCACGACGCTCTTCGCCTTGTCGACGTCGAGGATCGGCATGCCGGAGATGGCGTTGCCCGGCCTGCGCGCGGCCGGGTTCGTCACGTCGTTGGCGCCGATCACCAGCACCACGTCGGTCTGCGGGAACTCCGGGTTGGCCTCGACCAGCTCCTTCATCAGCGGGTAGGCCACGTTCGCCTCGGCGAGCAGCACGTCCATGTGCCCGGGCATGCGGCCGGCGACCGGGTGGATCGCGTAGCTGACGTCGATCTTCAGGTCCGCGAGCAACTGCCCGAGCTTCGCCAGCTCGTGCTGGGCCTGCGCGGCGGCGAGGCCGTACCCGGGCACCACCATCACCTTGCTCGCGTAGGCGAGCTGGATGGCCACGTCGTCCGCCGACACCGCGCGGACGCTCACGTCACCGCCGACGGCGGCCGGGGCCGCCTCGTCGCCCGTGCCGAACCCGCCGATGACGATGTTGGCCAGGGAGCGGTTCATCGCGTCGGCCATCAGCTTGGTGAGGATGCCACCGGACGCGCCGACGAGCGCGCCGGCGATGATCAGCGCGGGCTCGCCCACCACGAACCCGGCCATGGCGACGGCCGTGCCGGTGAACGCGTTCAGCAGCGAGATGACCACCGGCATGTCCGCGCCGCCGATCGGCAGCACCATCGTCACCCCGAACACCAGCGCGACCACGACGAGCAGGACCAGCGCGAGCGCACTGCCCGGGTCGGCCACCAGCCACGCCACCCCGGCGGCGAAGGCCACCGCCAGCACCACGTTCAGTGAACGGGCGCCGCCGAACACGACGGGACTGCCGGACACGATGCCCTGCAGCTTGCCCGCGGCGATCAGCGAGCCCGAGAACGTGACCGCGCCGATGAGCACGTCGAGCCCGCCGGGAAGGCTGACCCGTGCGCCGAGCTCGTCGCCGTGTTTCGCGAACTCGGCGACCGCGATCAGCGCGGCCGCGCCGCCGCCGACCGCGTTGAACACGCTGACCAACTGGGGCATCGCGGTCATCCGCACGGACCGCGCCAGGTACAGCCCGACGGCGGAACCGAACGCAGCACCCGTGACCAGCACGAGCCAGCCGGTGGCGGTGATGCGGCCGTCGAGCGCGATCAGCACGCCGGTGGCGAGCACCGCCGTGCCCATGCCGGTCGCGGAGAGCAGGTTGCCCTTGCGGGCGGTCGCGGGCGAGTTCATCAGGTGCAGGCCGAGCACGAAACAGACGGCGGCGGCGAGCAGCACGTACTTCAGGAACGTCTCCACCTCAACCCTCCACAGAGGACTGCAGGCGCGGCCGGGCGCGGAACATCTCCAGCATCCGGTCGGTGACGACATAACCGCCGACCACGTTCATCGCACCGAACGCGACGGCGACGAACGCCAGCGCGTACGCGGCGGGGCCGTCGGCCGACGCGGTGACGAGCATGGCGCCGAGTACGACGACGCCGTGGATGGAGTTGGCACCGGACATGAGTGGTGTGTGCAGTGTGGCCGGTACCTTGCTGATCACCTCGAAGCCGACCAGCACACCGAGCACGAACACGGTGATCGCCGTGAACAGATCGATGTTCATCGCGCACCTCCTGTGAGAGCCTTGGCGATCTCCACAGTCTGGCACGCGACCTGCCGGTTCGCGGGGATCGTCAGGGCATGGTGACCGTGACCAGCCAGCCGGGGTGGTCGGTGGTGCCCGCCATGTCGATCCTCGTGCCGCGCACGAAGGTGAGGGTCTTCGTGGCGAAGACGTGCTGCACGCTGCCGTCGCCCTTGCGGTAGAAGCCGGACGGGTTGCAGTCCTGCACGTCCGGGCTGCCGCCGTACCGCAGGTTCATGTCACCGGCCACGACGACCGGTCCCGCGGCGGCGTAGCCCACGGCGCGGGCCATCAGTTCCTTGCACTGCGCCAGAGCCGTGGTCCCGCTGCGGGCGGACAGGTGCGTCGTGCACGCGCTCAGTGCGCCCGCGGGCAGGCACGCCCAGACCCGCATCTCGTTGCTGCCGTCCTGTGCGGTGTACCGGCCGGTCACGCCGGAACCGCCGGCGAGCGCGTCGACGACCATGACGACGTTGCCGTACCGCTGGCCGTTCTGGCACAGCACGGCCGACCCGTCGGGCCGCTGCGCGGCCGCGAACTGGACACGTGCCGCGCCCATCGCGGCCCGGAGCCGTTCGACGTCGCCCGAGCACGCCTCGTTCACCGACAGGACCTGCGGCTTCGTCGACGAGATGACCGAGACGGCCTTGGTCATCACCGCGTCACCGGTGTAGCAGCCCGCCACGCCGCTGTGGCAGATGTTGAGCTGCAGGACCTTGACCGTGGTGGCGGCGGACGCGGCCGGGGCGACCGCGATGCCGAACAGGACAAGCGACACGACGGCGACCAGCCGGACGATCAGGCGCATGCACCGACACAACCAGACCGGGCCGGGAAGCGGCAAGCTCCCGCGGGGCGCGGAAAGTACGGGAGCGGTCTCCCTCATCCGCCGCTGCGCGTCGGCCACGCACGCAGGAGCGCGTCGAGGGCCTCGACTACCCGCGGCCACGACGCCGCCGGCGGCGGTTCGCTGTGGTCGAAGTTCCCGCTGCGCTCGAGTGCCAGGTAACCGTTGATGGTGCTGCCCAGCAGGCGGATCACGTGCACGTGTTCGTCCTGCGGGATCGGGTAGCCGCGCAGCACGGCGCCGGTCAGGGCCACCACCTCCCGTGCCGCGTCGGACCGCACGACGTCCTCCCCGACCTGACGCTGGAGGGCCTGCCACCGTCCTGGGGCCTCCCGCGCGTAGGCCCGGTGCGCCGCGGCGAAACCGTCCAGGGCGTCCCGTCCGGCCCGCCCGGCGACCGCCTCCCCGACGCGGGCGGCGAGTTCGCCGAGCGCGAGCCCGGTGACCCCGTCCAGCAGGGCGTCGCGGTCCCGCACGTGGGAGTACAGGCTGGGCGTCCGCACCCCGAGCCGTCGCGCGACGGCCGACAGGGTGACGGCGTCGAACCCGTCCTCGTCGGCGAGGGCCGCCGCGGCGGCGATCACGGAGGCGGGGGTGAGAGTCACCCCGGCAGCCTATGCCACCCAGGCATCTGCCTACAGGACGTAGGCGGCCGGTCCTGACCGGTTCACGTCGCGGCTGGTCGCCCGGGAGCGCCGGCGTCAGACGGCGAGCCAGACGGCCGTGTCCGAGGCGAGCAGGCCGTCGTGCACGGGACCGCTCGCGAGCAGGACCTCCGCGTGCTCGGGCAGTGGCCACGGTGTGCCGCCGAGGTTCACCGCGCACACCAGGCCGGGGTCGCGGCGGAACACCAGCACGTCGGCCGGGGAGTCCAGCCACGACAGGTCGCCGTCGCCGAGGGCCTTGTGTTCGCGGCGCAGCCCGAGTGCCGTCCGGTAGAGGTTCAGCATCGAGCCCGGGTCGGCCGACTGGGCCGCCACCGTGCGGTCCCGCCAGTGCGCGGGCTGCGGCAGCCACGGCCGGACCCCGTCGCGGGTGAACCCGAACGGCGGGACGTCGCCCGACCACGGCAGCGGCACACGGCAGCCGTCACGGCCGCGGACCGTGTGGCCCGAGCGGTGCCACGTCGGGTCCCGCAGCACGTCCTCCGGCAGGTCCTCGACCTCCTCGAGCCCGAGTTCCTCGCCCTGGTAGACGTACGCGCCGCCGGGCAGCGCGAGCATCAGCAGCAGCGCGGCGCGGGCCCTGCACTCGCCGAGCGCCAGGTCGGGCCGGACGTGCGGCTCGTGCTGCGGCCCGGTGCCACGCGTGACCGGCCTGCCGTAGCGCGTCACGTGCCGGGTGACGTCGTGGTTGGACAGCACCCACGTGGCGGGGGCACCGACCGCGCGGAGCGCGTCCAGACTCGAGTCGACGACCGACCGGAACGACTCCGCCGACCAGGAGCACCGCAGGAAGTCGAAGTTGAAGGCGGTGTGCAGCTCGCCGGGCCGGACGTAGCGCGCGAGCCGGTCCGGCGACGCGACCCACGCCTCGGCCACGAAGATGCGGTCCGGCCCGTACTCCCCCGCGACACGACGCCAGTCCCGGTAGATGTCGTGCACCTCCGGGCGGTCCCAGTGCGGGTGGTCGGACCGGTCGGGCGGTTCGACGATGTCCTCGTGGTCGGTGCCGAGGTCGGGCAGACCGTCCTTCTTGACGAGCGCGTGGGCGACGTCGATGCGGAACCCGTCGACACCGCGGTCGAGCCAGAACCGCAGGATGTCGCGGAACTCCGCGCGGACCTCGGGGCGCGCCCAGTTCAGGTCGGGCTGTTCGGGCGCGAACAGGTGCAGGTACCACTCGCCGTCCGCGGTCCGGGTCCACGCGGGCCCGCCGAAGACGCTGCGCCAGTCGTTCGGCGGCTCCCCCGGCCCGCGACCGGGCCGGAAGTGGTAGCGGTCGCGTTCCGGCGCACCGGGACCGGCGGCCAGGGCGTCACGAAACCAGCGGTGCTCGGCCGACGTGTGGTTGGGCACGAGGTCCACGAGGACACGCAGGCCGTGCCGGTGTGCGTCGCCGATCAGGGCCTCCGCGCCGGCGAGGTCGCCGAACCGCGGGTCGATGTCGCGGTAGTCGGCGACGTCGTAGCCGCCGTCCGCCATCGGCGAGCGGTAAAACGGGGTGAGCCAGAGCGCGTCCACGCCGAGGGTGCGCAGGTGGTCGAGCCGTGCGCGGATACCGGCGATGTCGCCGAGCCCGGTGCCCGTCCCGTCCGCGAAGCTGCGCACGTAGACCTGGTAGATCACGGCGTCACGCCACCACGGGCCGTTCCTGTCCACGCGGACGGTTACCTCGCGGGCGATCACCGAAACCGCGGCGACCGGTCCAGCGTGTCGCGCCGTGGTGCGGGCGTGGTGAAGGTCGGTCGGGATCCGCTGTGGGGACGAGCGGTGGTGGCCCCGGCCCGATCGCACGGAACCACCACCGGGGGAAAGGGCTCGGGTCAGGCCTTGATCTCCTTGCGCGTGTCCGCGCCGGTGATCGCGATCTTGCGGGGCTTGGCCTGCTCGGCGACCGGTATCCGCAGGGTCAGCACGCCCGCGTCGTAGTGGGCCTGGACGCGGTCGGTGTCCAGTGTGTCCCCGAGGAACAGCTGGCGGGAGAACACGCCGAGCGGGCGTTCGGAGATCTGCATCTCGACCTTCCCGTCCGTCGGGACCGGACGGCGCTCCGCCTTGACGGTCAGCACGTTGCGTTCCACATCGAGCTCGATGGCGTCGGGTGCCACACCGGGCAGGTCGAACACGACCACGAACTCGTCGCCGGAACGGTAGGCGTCCATCGGCATCGCGGTGGGGCGTGACCATGTGCCGGCGGCGTTGCCGAAGACCTGCTGGGTCAGGCGGTCCAGCTCACGGAACGGATCGGTGCGCATCAACATGGTGTCCCTCCTCACTGGCTCAACGGTCTGGTGTCAACGCGCACCACCGGTATAGCATGTCGTCATTCCGTTGACAAGCGTCAGGTCGTCGAAAGGACGACAAACCATGAGCGACCGGCAGCACGACACCGCGGCGGCACTCGCGCGCGTCCACGCGGTGCTCGCCGCGGTCAACGACGTGCGGGACTCGAACGACGACGCCGCGATCGCACCGGCTGAACTGCTGGCCGCGCTGACCGTCCTGCGCCACCTGCGCGACGAACTGGCCACATGGGAGCCGCAGCTGATCACGGCCGCCCGCAAGCTGGGCGTGAGCTGGGCCGGCCTCGCGCCCGCGCTCGGCGTGACCAGCCGCCAGGCGGCCGAACGCCGCTACCTGCGCCTGCACCCGTCCGCGACCGGCGAGCAGACCGGCGAGGAACGCGTGCGCGCCGAACGCACCAAGCGCGCGGGCGACCGCGCCGTGGCGGCCTGGGCCCGCGAGAACTCCGGCACCCTGCGCAGGCTCGCGGGCCGGATCGGGGCGCTGGATGGGCTGTCCGCGTCCGCACAGGAGCGCGTCGACCTGGTCAACCAGGCCCTGGCCGACAACGACCCGGCCACGTTGCTCTCGCCGCTCGCCGACGCGCACAGCCACCTGGAGGCCACCCACACCGAGCTGGCCGACCAGGTCCGGTCCGTCACACAGCGGACCGAGCAACTGCGCCGCGAGGTCCGCGACCGACGCTGACACGACCCCTTCATCACAGCGGGCGCGCCGCGGGACCGGAGACGCGCGTCGGTAACGAAACGGTAACCACCCAGGCCGCGCCAATCCGGGGCGGACCGGGACCCGAACACCCCTGTGACAAGGCCACGATGACGTGGCCCATGAGTCCACAATGGACTCGTGGGGAATTCGAAGGGGTGTTTTTCCTGATGTTGCACAGTGTTCGTCGTGGAGTACTGGTCGCGGGCGTGGCGGCGGTGGCGCTGCTGGGTGCCGCGTGCGGCAGCTCGGACGAAGGAGCATCGGACGCGGGCGGTGGTCAGCAGGAGACGACGACCACCACCATGACGTCCACACAGGACAGTGCGGCGGCCGATCCGGCGGCGAACCTCGTCGGTCCCGGTTGCGCCGACTACGCCGAGGCCGTCCCGAGTGGCGCCGGTTCGGTGTCCGGCATGGCCGAGGACCCGGTCGCGGTCGCGGCGAGCAACAACCCGCTGCTGAAGACGCTCGTGTCGGCGGTGTCCGGCAAGCTCAACCCGCAGGTCAACCTGGTCGACACGCTGAACGGCGGCGAGTTCACCGTGTTCGCGCCGGTGGACGACGCCTTCGCCAAGATCGACGCGGCCACCATCGAGAAGCTGAAGACGGATTCCGCGCTGCTGACGAAGATCCTGACCTACCACGTGGTGCCCGGCCAGCTCTCGCCCGACCAGGTCGCGGGTGAGCAGACCACGGTCCAGAAGGGCACGGTCTCGGTCACCGGCTCCGGTGACGCGCTGAAGGTCAACGACGCCAACGTCATCTGCGGTGGCGTCATGACCGCGAACGCCACCGTCTACCTGATCGACTCGGTCCTCATGCCGACCATGTGACACCCGTTGCCCGCCGCCGGCGCCTCACAGCAGTGGGGTGTCGGCGGTTTCTTGTGCGTGGCAACCAATCCGGCCCCGGGTTCGGCGCCGAACACCCGGCATGGACACCAACGAAGAACCCCGGCTGAGCAGGCTCGCCGCCGCACTGGTGGGCGTGGCGTCGGTGGTGGCGGCGGTCGCGGTGGGACACCTGGTCGCCGGGTTCGTGCACCCGACGGCGTCACCGGTGATCGCCGTCGGCAACTCGGTGCGCGACCTGACCCCGCCGTCGGTCACCGAATGGGCCATCGCGAACCTCGGTGACGCCAAGAAGGCGCTGGTGTTCGTCGGCGTCGGTGTGGCACTGCTCGTGTTCGGGGTGGTCGCCGGGTTGCTGTCGCGGCGGCGGCCGTGGCCCGGGATGGCGCTCGCCGCCCTGCTCGGGCTGGCGGGCCTGGTGTCGGTGCTCGACCAGCCGTCGGTGCCCGCCGCCGGGGTGCTCGCCCCGCTGGGCAGCCTGGTGGCCGGGGTGGCGGTGTTCCACTGGCTGCACACCACGGCGAGCCGCACCACCGGCACGGCACCGTCGCGGCGGCGGTTCCTGTTCACGTCGGCGGGGGTCGTGGTCGGGGCCGGTGTGTTCGGCGCGGCGGGCGAACTGCTCGCCGGGCGGGTCGACGCGTCCTCGTCGCGCGCCGCGGTCGGTGACCTGACGCCTCGGGTGCCCGCGCCTCCGATCCCGCCGGGCGCCGACTTCGCTTCCGTTGGCACCCCACGGTTCCTGACGAGCAACCGCGACTTCTACCGCGTGGACACCGCGCTGGTGTCGGTGCCGCAGGTGCGTGCGGAGGACTGGCTGCTGCGCGTCCACGGGCTGGTCGACGGCACCAGGACGTACACGTTCGCCGACATCCGCGACCGGCCGCTCGTGGAACGCACGATCACCATGACGTGTGTGTCCAACGAGGTCGGTGGGCCGTACGTGTCGACGGCGAACTTCGTCGGGGTCCCGCTGCGGGACCTGCTGGCCGAGGCGGGTGTCCGGGCCGGTGCGGACCAGCTGTTCTCGACCAGTGTGGACGGGTGGACCGCGGGCACGCCGGTGGACGCCGTCATGGACCCGAACCGCGGCGGGCTGCTCGCCATCGGCATGAACGGTGAGCCACTCCCCCTCGAACACGGGTTTCCCGCACGGATGGTGGTGCCCGGCCTGTACGGCTTCGTGTCCGCGACGAAGTGGGTGGTGGACATGGAGCTGACGACCTTCGACGCCAGGGAGTCCTACTGGCGCAAGCGGGACTGGGCCGTGAAGGCACCCATCAAGACCCAGTCCCGCATCGACGTGCCCCGCGGGTTCGCGACCGTCCCGGCAGGCACGGTCACGATCGCCGGGATCGCGTGGGCGCAGACCATCGGGATCGCGAAGGTGGAGGTGCGCGTCGACGGCGGACCGTGGCGGACCGCCGAGCTGGCGACGGAGGTGAACAGCCAGACGTGGCGCATGTGGCGCATCGGGGTCGACCTCGGCCCCGGTCAGCACAAGGCGGAGGTCCGCGCCACCGACCGCCGGGGCAAGACCCAGGTCGCCGACCGGGTGCCCCCGATCCCCGACGGCGCGACCGGCTGGCATTCCACGGACTTCACGGTGACGTGAGCCGCCGCTCGAGCACCGAGGTGATCAGGCCCTGGATGTCACGGGTGGTCGACGACCAGCGGCGCCGGCGCCGTGCCGAACCGTGCCACGTAGTGCCACACCTTCTTGACCGCCTGCGGGTCGTGGCGCTCGGTGCGGGCGACGTCGCCGATCACGCGTGGGTCGAGGACGCCGTCGACCGCGATCCGGGTGCCGAGGTCGACGTACTCCTGGCCGCGGTAGCCCGGCTGTAGGCGCAGTTCGTCCACCTCCAGGCGGAGCCCGTGGTGCCACTCCACGGGGCAGCCGAGCCGCGCGGCCGACGCCGCCACCTCGGTGCCCCGGTAGCACGGGTCGAGGACCAGTGCCTCCACGTCACGGTCCAGGCGGACCGGGCCGTGCACCTGCGCCTCGATGTAGTCGTCGAGGTCGTCCTGGGTGTCGGCGAGGGCCAGCTCGATCAGCCCCATCCGCTCGGCGACCCCGAAGTCCGACGGTTCGAGGTGGCTGTCCGGGTAGCAGAAGGTGGTCCGTGCCAGGGTCTCGGCGGCCAGCCGGAAGTGCGCGGACCCGAACCGCGGCGCGGCGCCGACCGCCTTGCGGCGGAAGTTCAACGCACCGTAGACCGGCCGCTCCTCGGCGGGCGCGGTGTCGTAGGCGCCGTCGAAGATCCGGCTCTCCCACCGCCACCGGTCCCCGCCGGGGTGCGCGGTCAGCCCGCCGTTGCTGGTGCCGGTGACGAACTGGGAGACGTAGGTCCCGTCCTCGGCCAGCGCGTCGAGGATCGGCTTGCCACGCAGGAGTCGGTCCGGGTGGAAGTTGAGCGTCACCCGCAGCGCGGGGTCCAGCGGCGGCCCCGACGCCAGCGCCGCGACGTGCCGCAGCGCCCGGTCACGCGGCGTCTCGAACCCACTCATGCCCGCAGTGTCTCCCACGGCGGTCGTCGCGCGCACCCGGGTTGCCCACACGGTCAGAAATCGAGAAGCACGCGACCGGCGGTCGTTCCTAATGTGACACCCATGCCACGTCAACACGTCGTTCCCGCCGGGTACCGGGAGGTGCTCGCCGACCGGGTGTTCCGGCGGCTCGTCCTCGGTTTCGGGGTGTCCTACCTCGGGGACGGGATGAGCTTCGTCGCCGTGGCGTGGCTCGCGATCGAGCTGGCGCCGCCGGGTGATGCCGGTCTGTGGGTCGGGGCCGCGGTGGCCGCGTACACGCTCCCGGGCGTCGTCGGCGCTCTCGTGTTCGGTCGTCGGTTGCGGCGGCTGCCCGCTCGACGGCTCCTGCTCGCCGACAACGTGGTGCGCGGCGTGTTCCTCGGCGTGGCGCCGCTCGCCTGGCTCACCGGAACGCTCACGCTGCCGCTGTACGTCCTGCTGCTCGCGGGGTCCTCCCTGTTGCACGCGTGGGGCAGCGCGGGCAAGTACACCGTGCTCGCCGAGCTGCTGCCCGCCGAACAGCGGCTCGCCGCCAACACCATCGTCAGCACGCTCAACTTCGCCGCCACGATCGCCGGGCCCGCGGTCGCCGGGCTGTTGGTGACCTTCGTCAGCTCGGCGCTCGTGCTCGGGCTGGACGCGCTCACCTACGTGTTCCTCGCGGTGCTCGTCGCGCGCACCCGGCTACCCGGGTCCGGGCACGCCGCCCCCGTCGACCGG
Source organism: Actinophytocola sp. NPDC049390 (assembly GCF_044466355.1). Taxonomy (NCBI): domain Bacteria; kingdom Bacillati; phylum Actinomycetota; class Actinomycetes; order Pseudonocardiales; family Pseudonocardiaceae; genus Actinophytocola; species Actinophytocola sp. NPDC049390. The sequence goes on along the minus strand of NZ_JBITMQ010000001.1, from coordinate 357,078 downwards.
AAGTCCGCGCGCGGCGGGTTCGCGTTGCTGCGGTCGCACCCCGAGCTGCTCGGGCTGCTGACGCTCACCTGGTTCTTCAACCTGCTGTACGGCCCGGTCGAGGTCGCCCTGCCACTGCACGTCGCCGAGCTCGGCGCGTCGAGCACTCTGCTCGGCGCCTACTGGATGCTGTTCGGCATCGGCGCGGTGCTCGGTGGACTCGCGGTCGGCGCGTTGCGGCGGCTTCCGCTGTGGCCGGTGACCGTCGGCATCGTGCTCGCGTGGGGTGTGTGCCTGCTGCCGTTCGGCTTCGCCGCGCCGACGGTCGTCACGGTGGCGTGCTTCACCCTCGGTGGCGCGATCTACGGGCCGTTCGTCGCGCTGTCGGTGACGCTCATGCAGGCGACCGCCCCGCCGCGGCACCTGTCGGCGATGCTCGCCGCCCGCAGCGCGGCGCTGCTCACCGCGTCACCGCTCGGCGCCGCGCTCGGCGGGCCGCTCACCGCGGCGCTGGGGCCACGGCTGACGCTCGGCGTCTCCGGGCTCGCCACCGTGGCCCTGGGCGCCGTCGCGTGTGTGCTGCTGCTGGCGCGGCGACGGCAGTCGGTTCAGGCACCGGCCTGATCGGCGCGCCCGCCGACGCACGCCGCCACGCCTGAGGCTCTCCACAGGATCTTCACATCTCGCCCCGACGGTCTCCACGGCCGGTGCCTAGAGTCGGCGCCATGGAGCCAGGAAAGCGGCGCGTGCTGGTCGTCGAGGACGACGTCACCATCGCGGCGTCGATCACGGCGCGCCTCAGTGCCGAGGGGTTCGCGGTCGAGGTCGCCCACGACGGGCCCGCGGCGGTGGCCGCCGACACCGAGCACGAGCCGGACGTGGTGGTGCTCGACGTGATGCTCCCCGGGTTCGACGGGCTCGAGGTGTGCCGCCGGATCCAGTCGCGCAGGCCGGTTCCCGTGCTCATGCTCACCGCCCGCGCCGACGAGACCGACATGCTGGTCGGGCTGGGGGTCGGCGCGGACGACTACCTGACCAAGCCGTTCTCGATGCGGGTGCTGACCGCACGGGTGCACGCCCTGCTGCGGCGGGTCGAGCGGTCGGCGCGGGCCGAGGACACCGAGGCGCGGATCGTGCTCGGCGACCTGGAGATCGACACCGACCAGCGCAGGGTGTCGCGTGGCGGGGTGGCCGCCCAGCTGACACCCATCGAGTTCGACCTGCTGGTGCACTTCGCGCGGCGGCCGAAGGCCGTGCAGCCCAGGGAGCGCCTGCTCAGCGAGGTGTGGGGCTGGGAAGCACACGCGTCGGGCACCCGCACGGTGGACAGCCACATCAAGGCGTTGCGGCGCAAGCTCGGCGCGGACCTCATCCGCACCGTGCACGGCGTCGGCTACGCACTGGAGGTCGGCGCGTGAGCCCGTTCCTCACCAGGCTCGTGGAGGTCCTGCCCCGGCCGCTGGACCCGATCCGGTCGATCAAGCTGAAGCTCGCCATCCTGATGGCCTGCTCGGGCGCGGTCGCGTTCGCGTTCTTCAACTCCCAGATCGGCTGGCTGCCGCCGCGCACCACGATCACCGCGATCGCGCTGGCACTGATCACCTCGCAGATCCTGGCGCACGGGATGACCAGGCCCCTGCGCGAGATGACGGCCGCCGCGCGGGCGATGGCCAGGGGTGACTACACCCGCCGCATCCGCGCCACCACCCGCGACGAGGTCGGTGAGCTGGCGGTCGCGTTCAACCAGATGGCGGCCGACCTCGACGCCGCCGACCAGCAGCGCCGCGAGCTGATCGCGAACGTCTCCCACGAGCTGCGCACCCCGATCACCGCGCTCAACGGCGTGCTGGAGAACCTCGTCGACGGGGTCGCGAAGCCGGACCCGGCGACGCTGCGGACCGCGCTCGCCCAGACCGAACGGCTCGGTCTGCTCGTCACCGAGCTGCTCGACCTGTCCCGGATCGACGCGGGCGCGTTCCCGCTGGACCTGGAGGAGTTCGACCTCGAGGTGCTGCTCGACGAGGTCGCGGCCGAGGCCGAGGTGATGGCCGCGGCGGTCGGCCGCGGCGTCCGGTTCGTCGTCGACGTCGAACCGCCGGGCGCGCACGTGGTGGCCGACCGGGGGCGGCTCCACCAGGTCGTGCTCAACCTGCTCGACAACGCGGCCCGGCACGGTCCGGCGGGCGGCAAGGTGCACGTCCGCGCCGAGGCCCGCGGGGACGAGGTGGTGATCGAGGTCCGCGACGAGGGCCCCGGCATCCCGCCCGAGGAGCGTGCCCGGGTCTTCGAACGCTTCACCCGAGGTGAGCGGGCCGGTGGCGGCGGCACCGGGCTCGGCCTCGCGATCGCCAGGTGGGTGGTCGACCTGCACGGCGGCACCATCGGTGTCGTCGCGCCGGAGGAGCTGCCGCCCGGCGAGCAGGACGGCTGCCGCATCCGCGTGGTCCTCCCCACCCCCTGACATTTCCCTTCCCACCGACCCTTCCGGGAGACACCCATGCCTACTGAAACCTCCGGGGAACTGCCCCCGGCGCCCCGGCCACCCGAACTCCTCGGCAGCGCACCCATGCTGCCGCACCCGAAGTCGCCGCCCCGGTCGGCCACCGTGCCGATGCCGCCGTCGGTGCTGCCCGCCGCGTTGGTCGCCGCGGTGGCCGCCGCCGCGCTGCTGCCGCTCGACCGCCCCGGCCTCGGCTGGAGCCTCACGGGACTGGTCGTCGTGGCGGCCGTGGTCTGGTCGCACCGCCGGTCCCGCGCCGCCGACGCGGCACCGCACCTCACCCGCATGAGTCCGGTGTGGACGGTCGCGACGCTCGCGCTGCTGACCGCCGGGGCCGTGCGCGCGTCGGAGTGGCTGTTCGTGCTGTGCGTGCTCGCCGCGTGCGTGACCGGATCGCTGGCGGTCGTCGGCAGGCGCACGGCGAAGTCGGTGCTGTACGAGGCGTTCGCCGTACCGGTCGAGGCGCTGCGTTCCCTGCCGTGGGTCGGGCACGCGGTCATGCGCCGCACGACGGGCGGCGACCACGAGGCGCGGCGGCGGATCGCGCTGTCCGTGCTGGCGTCGCTGGTACTGCTCGCCGTGTTCGTCCCGCTGCTGAGCGGCGGCGACGCGGCGTTCGCGCACGTCGTGGAGTCGATGACCCCGGACCTGAGCGCGGACGCGTCCGCCGAGTGGGTCATCGCGTTCGGGGTGGCGGGGTTCTGCGTGGTCGGCGCGCTGTACCTGCTGGCGTCGCCACCGCCCGCGGAGGACCAGGGTGCGGCACGGCGGCGGCTGGCGCACCGCGTGGAGTGGGCGCTGCCGCTGGGCGTGCTGGTGGCGTTGTTCGCGATGTTCGTGGCGGTCCGCGTGGTGGTGCTGTTCGGCGGCACGGACTACCTGCACCGCACCGTCGGCCTGACGGCGGCCGACTACGCACGGAGCGGCTTCTGGCAACTGTGCGCGGCGACGGTGCTGACGCTCGCCCTGGTCGGGGCGGCACTGCGGTGGGCACCGAACAGCACGGCGGCCGACCGGGCGTGGCAGCGCGGGCTGCTCGGTGCGCTGAGCGCGTTGAGCCTGGTGCTGGTGGCGTCGGCGCTGAGTCGCATGTGGACCTACCAGCAGGCGTACGGGTTCACCGTGCTGCGCCTGCTGGTCGAGGTGTGCGAACTGTGGCTGGGCGCGGTGTTCGTGCTCGTGCTGGTGTCGCTGGTACGGCTGCGCCCGGCGTGGCTCCCCCGCGCGGCCGTCGGCGCGGCGGCCGTCGCGCTGCTGGCGCTGGTGGCCATCGACCCGGAACGCTTCATCGCGGACCGCAACATCGACCGCGCGGAACAGGGCATGCCGCTGGACGTCGGGTACCTCGGCCGCTTCTCCACCGACGTCGTCCCCGCCGCCGAACGCCTCCCGGAACCACAACGCTCGTGCGTGCTGCGCATGGTGGTCACCTACCTCCCGGACGACGGCTGGACCGCGTGGAACCTGAGCCGCTCGGCGGCCGACGACGTCACGGTCGCGACGGTCGAGGGCTCGTGGTGCTGAGACACCGCACCACGTGGCAGTCACCCTGCAGTTGGCCCGCATCCCCGCCGCGCAGCTCGCTGCCTGCCGCCAGTCCGTGGAGGTGTTGCACGCGCTCTGCTCCCTCACCGCGGCGCCGGACGAGGACCACCTCGGTCTGGGCTGGTGGCCCGCGATTCTGGAGCGGGCATGGGAACGGACAGGCGCCGGCTCGCCGTCGTGCTGTGGTGGGACTGATGCGTCAGCCCGTGGCCAGGTGCTTCGCGAGGTGGTCGACCACGTCCCGGGCGTCGTCCTCGATGCCGTGCAGGAAGGTGGACTTGCGGCGGCGGAGGACGGGGAGTCCCAGTGCGTACAGGCCGGGGCTGTCGACGACGCCGCCGTCGTGGCGCAGGTGGCCCTTCTCGTCGACCACCGGGACGTCGAGCCAGCTGTAGTCGGGCCGGAAACCCGTTGCCCACACCACGGTCCGGATCTCGCCGCCGCGCAGGTCCAGGCGCAGGCGGGTGCGCTCCGGCACGCGGGTGGTCTCGAACCGTTCCGAGGGCTTGACGTCGCTGTCGCGTCCGGTCGCGCGGGCCCACTCGTCGAAGGTGTTCAGCAACCGGTCCATCTTCAGGTCGGCCAGCGCGACCACGTTGCGGAGACCGCCGGAGAACAGCACCTCACCGTCGCGCACGGCGGCCGACCGGCCGACCAGCTCCACGCCCGCGTCGATGAGCGCGTTGAGGTCGAGCGACGTCCGGTCCGGTGTCCCGGCCAGCTGCGGCGAGCCTAGCCGCCTCGCCCGCGGCAGGTCGGGCACCTGGTCGTACCGCTGGTCCCACACGCCGGCGGCGTCCATCCACCACAGCACGTCACGGCCCCGGTACAGCCGCGGCATCCGCACGTGCTCCCCTGTGGACAGTGTGACCGGCCTGCCCGAGCGCCGGAGCTCCGCCGCCAGCTGCACGCCGGTCGCCGACGCGCCGACGACGAGCACGCCACCGTCGGGCAGCGCGTCGGCGCCGCGGTAGGTGAACGGTGTGACCTGCTCGACGGTGCCCGGGAGCGCCGCGGCGAGCTTCGGCACGGCGGGCAGGTTGCAGGCACCGCTCGCGATGACCACGGTGCGGCAGGCGATCTCGCCCTGGTCCGTCGTCACGTGGTAGCCGGTTTCGGTGCGCCGCAACGATGTCACGGTCGTGCCGGTGCGTACGGGCGCGCCCGTGCCGGTCGCGAAGCGGTCGATGAACTCGACCACCTCGCCCATCGTCATGTAGCCGTCGGGGTCGTGGCCGTCGTAGTGGTGGCCCGGCAGGCGGCTCTGCCAGTTGGGGGTGAGCAGCCGCAGCGTGTCCCAGCGTTCGGTCCGCCAGGAGTTCGCCACCTCACCGCGCTCGAGCACGACGTGGTCGAGCCCGTGCGCGGTGAGGAAGTGGCTCGCGGCCAGGCCGGCGTGGCCCGCCCCGATGACGACCGTGGTGGTGGTTTCCAACGAACTCAGGCGACCTCGACGGTGACGTCCGTCGGGTTGGTCAGCGCGTCGAACACCGCGGAACGCTTCTGCGACTGGGCGACCAGTGCCTCGATGTCCTCTTTGGACGCGTCGGCGTCGATGCTGAAGGTGACCTTGATGCCGTTGTAGCCGTTGCGGACGTCGCTGTCGGCGCCGAGGATCCCGCGGATGTCGTGCGCGCCCTCGAGGGTCGCCTCGACGGACCGCAGCTGGATGCCGCGGTTCTGCGCGACGGACGCCACACCGGCCGTGAGGCAGCTCCCCAGCCCGACCAGCAGGTACTCGATCGGCGTGATGCCGTGGTCCTCGGCGGCGAACACCTCGGGGTGGTCGGCGGTGAGGGTCGCCTCGGCCTTGTGGGTCTGCTCCGCGCCGAGCCCGAAGTAGTCCTTGACGGTCGAGGTGGTGTGCACGCCGTTCTCCCACCGCGTGGTGGAACGCCACGTGAACTGGGCGGCCTCCGGCGCGCCCTTCAGCGCCTCGCGCGCGTCGAGCAGGGCCTGGACGTTGACCCCGTTGTCGATGCTGTCGATCGTCGTCATGTGACGGACCGTACACCGCCGCTGACCTGCGTCTCATAGTTCGGGACGGGCCCGCGTACCGCTCGCGGAAACCACGTTCCGGCCTATGATGCGCGCATGGTGATCGCGTCGACGCTAACTCCCGGATCGGTCGGCGAGGTGGAGACGCGGTATCTCGACCTGCCCGGACCGGTGCGCCTCGAGAGTGGTCGGGAGCTGGGGCCGGTCCGCGTCGCGTACGAGACCTACGGGACGCTGTCCCCGCGGCGGGACAACGTGATCCTCGTGTGCCACGCGCTCAGCGGCGACGCGCACGCCGCCGGTTCCTCGGTCGTCCCGCCCGGCGCGAGCACCAGGGACGGCTTCGGCGCCGAGGACCGCGACGGCGCCGCCGGGGCCGGCCTCGGCTGGTGGGACGGGATGATCGGGCCGGGCAAGGCGTTCGACACCGACCACTTCTTCGTCGTCTCCACGAACCTGCTCGGCGGCTGCCGCGGCACGACCGGCCCGTCGTCGACCGACCCGGCGACCGGAGAACCGTACGGTTCGGACTTCCCCGTGCTCACCGTCGCCGACATGGTCGACACCCAGCGCGCGTTCCTCGACGAACTGGGCATCGAACGGCTCGCGGCCGTGGCGGGCGGCTCCCTCGGCGGGATGCAGGCCCTCGAGTGGGCGATCCGCTACCCCGACCAGGTGGACTCGATCGTCGTCATCGCCAGCACGCACGCCCTGCACCCGCAGGGCATGGCGTGGAACGCGATCGCCCGCGAGTCGATCATGCGTGACCCCGCTTGGCAGGGCGGCGACTACTACGGCACGGGCCGCACCCCGGACGCCGGCATGGGGGTGGCGCGGATGGTGGGCCACATCACCTACCTCTCCGCGCCCGCACTGGGTGACAAGTTCGGGCGCAGGCTGCAGTTCTCCGACGACATCCGGTACACCATCACCGAACCCGAGTTCGAGGTGGAGAACTACCTGCGCCACCAGGCGAACTCGTTCGTCCGGCGCTTCGACGCCAACACCTACCTCACGATGTCGCGTGCGCTGACCTACTTCGACCTCGCGCGGCAGCACGGCGGCTCGCTCACGAGGGCGCTGGAGGGCGTCGCCGCCCGCACGCTGCTGATCACGTTCAGCTCCGACTGGCTGTACCCGCCGTCGGCGTCCGAGGAGATCCACGACGCGTTGGTGGCGCTGGGCAAACCGGCCGAGCTGCACCTGATCGAGGCACCGTACGGCCACGACTGTTTCCTGTTGGAAGAAGCACGACAGACGCCGATCGTCCGCCGGTTCCTGTCCGGGGACGGAAAGAGGTACCGGTGACCGACGACTCCTCCCGGATCGAGCCGGAGCACGAGTTCGGGTTCGAGACCCGGCAGCTGCACGCCGGGCAGCGGCCCGACCCGAACACGGGTGCCCGCGCGGTGCCGATCTTCCAGACGACCAGCTACGTGTTCGAGGACCCCGAGTCCGCGGCCGCCTACTTCAACCTGCAGGAGTACGGGAACACCTACTCCCGCATCATGAACCCGACGGTCGCGGTGTTCGAGGAACGCGTCGCGAACCTGGAGGGCGGCGCGGGTGGCGTGGCGTTCGCGAGCGGCATCGCGGCGCAGGCGGCCGCGTTGTTCACGCTGCTGGAGCCGGGTGACCACGTGGTCTCGTCGTCGGCGCTGTACGGCGGCACGGTGAACCAGCTCAAGCACCTGCTGCGCAAGATGAACGTCGAGCTGACCTGGGTCGACCCCGACGACCTCGGCGCGTGGCGGGGCGCGGTGCGGCCGTCGACGAAGGCGTTCTTCGCCGAGACCATCGGCAACCCGGCGGGCAACGTGCTCGACATCGAGGCGGTGGCCGCGATCGCCCACGAGCACGAGCTGCCGCTGATCGTCGACAACACGTTCGCGACCCCGTACCTGTGCCGCCCGATCGAGTGGGGCGCGGACATCGTGGTCCACTCGGCGACGAAGTTCCTCGGTGGGCACGGCACGAGCATCGGCGGCGTGGTGACCGAAGCGGGCACGTTCGACTGGTCCAACGGCCGCTTCCCGGTCGTCGCGGACCCGTCCCCGGCCTACCACGGCCTGCGGTTCCACGAGACGTTCGGCACCTACGGGTACCTGATGAAGCTGCGTGCCGAGACGCTGCGCGACCTCGGCGGCGCACTGTCGCCGTTCAACGCCTTCCTGTTCCTGCAAGGGATGGAGACGTTGTCGCTGCGGATGGAACGGCACGTCGAGAACGCGCGGAAGGTCGCGGAGTTCCTGTCGTCGCACGACCTCGCGTCGCGGGTGAGCCACCCGGGCCTGCCGGACAGCCCGTACCGGCCGCTCGTCGAGAAGTACCTGCCACGGGGCGCGGGCGCGGTGTTCTCGTTCGACGTCGCCGGCGGCCGCGCGGGCGGGCAGGCACTCATCCGCGGCCTGAACCTGTGGTCCCACCTGGCGAACGTCGGCGACGCGAAGAGCCTGGTCATCCACCCCGCCAGCACCACGCACCGCCAGCTGTCCGACGAGGAGCTCGCCGCGGCGGGGGTCGGCCCCGGCACCGTCCGGCTGTCGGTCGGCACCGAGTCGGTCGACGACCTGATCTGGGACCTCGAACAGGGTTTCGCCCACGTCGCCGCCACCGTCCGGGAGGAGGTCGCGACCGCATGACCACCGTGCCGGAGCGCTACCAGGACCCGCTCGCCATCCAGCGCGTGCTCAACACCGCGCGCACGATCGCGATCGTCGGCCTGTCGAACAACGAGCTGCGGGCGAGCTACTTCGTCGGCTACTACCTCAAACGGCACGGCTACCGCGTGCTCCCGGTGAACCCGAGAGCGACGGAGATCCTCGGCGAGACCAGCTACGCGAGCCTGCTGGACGTGCCGGAGCCGGTGGACATCGTGAACGTCTTCCGTGCGCCCGACGCGCTGCCCGAGATCGCCGAGCAGGCGGTGCGCGTCGGCGCGGGCACGCTGTGGTGCCAGTTCGGTGTCATCAACGAGGCGGGCGGCCGGACCGCGGAGGACGGCGGCGTCACCGTGGTGATGGACCGCTGCATCAAGGTCGAACACGCCCGCTACGTGGGCCGCATGCACTGGCTCGGCTTCAACACGCAGCGCATCACGTCCGTCCGCACCGGACTCCAGTAGGCGAGTCGCGCCGAGTCGCGCGCCGGGTGCCCCTCCAGTACACCTGTCAGCAGGAACTCCCTGTTCCGCGCCGGTGGTGGTGTCCTGGGGACGTACCTGAGAGGAGTCAGCCCATGCGCGGCGTCGTGCTGCACGCCCCTGGTGACGTCCGGGTGGAACACCGGGACGAACCGAGGATCGTCCACCCGACCGACGCGGTCATCCGCCTGTCCGCGGCCTGTGTCTGCGGCTCGGACCTGTGGCCCTACCGGGGCATCGAGCGCGTCGCCGGGCCCGCCCCGATGGGGCACGAGTACGTCGGCGTCGTCGAGGAGGTCGGGCGCGCCGTGGCCACGGTCAGGCCCGGCCAGTTCGTGGTCGGGTCGTTCTTCGCCTCCGACAACACCTGTGCGATCTGCCAGGCCGGGTACCAGTCCTCGTGCGTGCGCAGGCAACCGATCGGGGCCATCGGTTCGCAGGCCGAGTTCCTCCGCGTCCCGCTCGCCGACGGCACGCTCGTCGCCACCCCGGACGTCCCGGACGCCGACCTGGTCCCCGGCCTCCTCGCCGCCTCCGACGTGCTCGGCACCGGGTGGTTCGGCGCGCTCGCCGCCCAGGCCGGGCCCGGCAAGACGGTGGCCGTGGTCGGTGACGGCGCGGTCGGCCTGCTCGCGGTGCTCGCCGCCAGGCAGTGCGGGGCGGAGCGGATCATCGCGATGAGCGGGCACGCGCCACGGCAGAAGCTCGCGCTCGGTTTCGGGGCCACCGACATCGTCACCACCCGCGGCGACGAGGGCGTCGCGGAGATCAGGGACCTCACCGACGGCCTCGGCGCGCACTCGGTGATCGAGGCCGTCGGCACCCAGGAGTCCATGCTGCAGGCCATCCACTCGACCCGGCCCGGCGGGCACGTCGGCTTTGTCGGCGTCACCCACGGCGTCGCGCTCGACGGGATGGCGCTGTTCTTCTCCCACGTGCACCTGCACGGCGGCCCCGCACCGGTCCGCCAGTACCTGCCGGAGCTGATCGACCTGATCTGGCGCCGCGAGATCGACCCCGGCTCGGTGTTCGACCTCGAACTGCCCCTCGACGAGGCCGCCGAGGGCTATCGGGCCATGGACGAACGCCGCGCGATCAAGGTGCTGCTGCGCCCCTGACCGCGAGTTCCTCCGCCCTGCCCTGGATGAGGCGCCGGACGATGAGCGCGGCCCGGGACGGCCGGCTGTCCTTGCGCTGCACCAGGCACAGCCCGATCGGCTGCGCGTCCCGCACCGGCACCCACACCACGTCCGGGATGTCGGCGGAGGTGTCCAGCCCACCGACGAGGATGCCGATTCCGGCGCCCTGACCGACCATCACCTTCAGCGTGCGCGCGGACATGGCCTGGACGACGATGTCGGGCCGGGTCACGTGCGCGTGGAGCACCTCCCACAGCACGGTGCCCGCGCGCATGGTGACGATCGACCAGCCCTGCAGGTCGGCCCAAACCACGTGGTCGCGGGTGGCCAGTGGGTGGTCGCGGCGGACGAGGACCCCGACCGGTGCCGAGATGAGCGGTACACGCCGCAGGCCGGCCGGTGCCGGGTGCATCGGCACCGTGATCACACCGAAGTCCAGGTCACCGGCCAGCACCGCGGCCTCGATGTCGGGCGAGGCGCCTTCGCGGACCGTGAACCGCAGGCCCGGCCGGTGCGCACGCAGGTGACCGACCACCGGCGCGATGATCGTCTCGGCGGCCACGGACACGCCACCGACGTGCACCCCGCCCGCGTAGGCGCCGCCCGAGACCATCGCCGACTCGCGGACCGCCTCCTCGGCCGCCACCAGGCGGCGCAGCGGTTCCAGCATCTCCTGGCCGGCGGCGGTCGGGCGGACACCGCGCCTGCTGCGCGTCATGAGGACCACGTCGAGCTCCTCTTCGAGCAGCGCGATCTGCTGGCCGATGGTCGGCTGGCTCACCCCGCACCGGGCGGCCGCAGCGCGCAGCGACCCGCACTCCACGGCGGCCAGAAAGTACCGCGCCCGCTCGACCCGCATCCGGTGACTATAAAGCCAGAACCTTTCACCCGTGAGTGCCGATCACCGGTTCCCAGCACGTGCCCGAGCCCGGCATGGTGTGGTGACCTGCGGAGACCTCACGATGACGTGAAAGGAACATGTGTTGGCGACGAACGGCCCACTGGCCGGTGTGCGTGTCCTGGACCTGTCGACGATCCTGGCCGGTCCGCTGGCGTCGGCGCTGCTCGGCGAGTTCGGCGCCGAGGTGATCAAGATCGAGCACCCGGACGGCGGCGACCCGGCACGGCACTACCCGCCGCTCGAGGACGGGCTGTCGGCCGCGTGGGCGATGGTCGGCCGGGGCAAGCGCAGCGTCACGGTCGACCTGCACCACCCGGAGGCCGCGCACCTGGTCGGCCGGCTCGCCGCGGGCGCCGACGTGGTGGTGACGAACTTCCGGCCGGCCACGCTGCGGCGGTTCCGCGTGGACTTCGACGACCTCCGCTCGTACCGGCCCGACCTGGTGATGGTGCACGTGAGCGCGTTCGGCCGCACCGGGCCCTACGCCGACCGGCCGGGTTTCGCGCGTGTCGCGGAGGCGTTCGCGGGACTCACTTACCGCACGGGTGACCCCGACGGGCCGCCGGTGTTCGCGGGCTATCCCGTCGCCGACGGCGTGACCGGCATGTACGCCGCGTTCGCCGCCATGCTCGGGCTCCGCCAGCGCGACCGCACCGGTGAGGCGCAGCTCGCCGACATCCCGCTGTACGAACCGCTGCTGCGGATGATGGAGGACTTCGTCGTCGAGTACGGGGCGACGGGCACGTCCCGGGAGCGGCAGGGCAACGAGAACCCGCACATCAGCCCCAACAGCCTCTACCGCACGCGCGACGGCCGCTGGCTCGCGCTGCCCGCGTCGACCGAGCAGATGTGGCGGCGGCTGGTCGCCGTCATGGACGCGCCGGACCTGGCCGTGCACGACTCGATGACCGCCCGGCTGGAGCACCGCGACGAGATCGAGTCCCGCGTCGCCGCGTTCGTCGCCGCGCACGACCTCGAACCGCTGATGGCCACCCTCGTCGCCGCCGGGGTGGCCGCCGGGCCGGTGAACTCGGCGGCCGACGTGTGCGCCGACCCGCACATCCGCGCCCGCGGATCGGTCACGGCGGTGGGCGGCCGGCTCATGCAGGCGCCCGCCGGGCGGTTCTCCGGGTTCGACGGAGTCGTCGGCACCTGCGCCCCGGCGCTCGGCGAGCACACCGCCGACGTGCTGCGCGACGTCGCCGGGCTGCCCGAGCAGGAGATCGAACAGTTGCGCCACAAGGGAGTGGTCTGACATGGCAGTCGCGTCCATCATCGTCCTGGTCGCCCTGTTCGCGGCGACGCTGCTGCCGAGGTTCGACCTCGGCAGCGCCGCGCTGGCGGCGGCGTTCCTGCTCGGGCTCGCCGCGGGCGTGCCGACCGAGGAGGTGACCGGGTTCTTCCCGGCCGACTTCTTCGTGCTGATCGTCGGCGTGACCGCGCTGTTCGCCGTCGCGCACCTCAACGGGACACTCGACTGGCTGCTTGACCTGCTGTTACGGCTGGTCGGCGGCCGGGCGGTGCTGGTGCCGCTGGTCCCGTTCGCGATCGGTGCCGTGCTGACCGCGGTCGGCACGCTGCCCGCCGCCGCGACCGCGATCGTCGCGCCCATCGCACTGGGGCTCGCCGCGCGTTACCGGTACTCGCCGCTCGTCGCCGCCGTCCTCGGCATCACGGGCATCATCAGCGGGCTGCTGTCCCCGCTCGCGGTGTACGGCGTGTCCGCGCGCGGCCAGAGCGAGAAGCTCGGCATGGACCTGCCCGGTTCGGCGCCCGTGTCGTTCCTGCTCGGCGGTCTGCTGACCGGTGTGGTGGTGTGCGCGGTCTGCCTGCTCGTCGGGGTGCGCACCGGCGCGGTGCCGCGCGGCCGGGTCACGGCACCCGAGCCCGGTCCGTCCAGTGTGGACGCCGGGTCGCCCGCCGCCCGCGCGCTGACCCTGGCCGGCATGCTCGCCGTCGTCGTCCTCTCGGTGGGCTTCGACCTGAACGTGGGCTACCTCGGTCTCACCGCGGCCGTCCTGCTGCAGCTGGTGCTCCGGCTCGCGCCCGGCGCGGTCGTGTCGAAGATCCCGTGGGGCGTGGTCCTGCTGATCGGCGGGCTGCTCACCTACGTCGGCCTGATGCAGGAGCTCGGCGCCTTCGAGAAGATCAGCGAGCTGCTGCGGATCGACGGCTCGCCGAACCTGAGCCTGCTCGTGCTGTGCTACATCGCGGGGGTCACGTCGTTCGCGGCCAGCTCCATCGCGGTGTTCGTCACCACCATGCCCCTGCTGCCGCCGCTGGTCGCCGACGGCGTCTCCCCTGTCGGCGCCGTGCTCGCCCTCGCGCTGGCCTCGATCCTCGTGGACATCAACCCGCTCGGCATCACCGGCGGCCTGATCCTCGGCGCCGCGGAACCGTCGGCGCGGCCCCGGCTGTTCCGCCACCTCCTCACCTACGGGCTGATCTCGATCGTGGTCGCGCCGCCGATCGCGTGGCTCGCGTTCGGGTGGTGGTGAGCCCTCAGACGATCTCGAGGTTGGCCATCATGCCCATGTCCTCGTGTTCGGCGTTGTGGCAGTGGAACAGGTAGCGGCCGCGGTAGCCGTCGAAGCGGGTGATGATCTCCACCGCCTCGCCGGGCGACAGGGCCACGGTGTCCTTGAGACCCGCGTCGTGCGGCAGTGGCGGTCCGCCGCCGCGGGAGAGCACGCGGAAGCCGACCAGGTGCAGGTGTACGGGGTGGTGGACGTCGGCGACCAGCCGCCACACCTCGACGTCGCCGAGGGCGGTGGTGACGTCGGTGCGGGCCGGGTCGAAGGGCAGGCCGTCGATCAGCCAGCCGTGGCCGCCGTGCCGCCGGCCCACGCGGAAGGCCAGGTCGCGCACCCGGACGGCGTCCCGCCTGCGCCACGTCGGCAGGTCGGTGGCGAACGTGTCCGGGACACGGCTGTCGTCGCGGGCCGTGCGCGCGACGCGGAACGCCATGACGTCCCGGGTGCGGCCGGCACCGAGCCGGTTCACGAGCCGGACGAGGCCGCCGACCGGGACGTGCGAGAAGTCGACGACCACGTCGTACCGTTCGGCGGGGGCGACCGGCAGCACCCGGTGGGTGACCGGTGCGGCGAGCAGCCCCTGGTCGGCGCCGACCTGGACGAGGTCGAGGCGGCGGCCGTCGTCGGTGACCGCTTCGAGTTCGTAGTGGCGGGCGTTGGAGGCGTTCAGGACGCGCAGCCGGTAGCGAGCGGCGTCGGTTTCGTGCACGGGCCACGGCGCGCCGTTGACCAGGACCACGTCACCGAGCACACCGGCGACGTACGGTTCCCGCACGCCCGGCCGTGCCCGCAGCGTGGGGTCGAGAGACGGGTAGATGAGGCTGCCGTCGGCCGCGAACGCGCGGTCGGCGATCACCAGCGGCAGCTCGCGTGGACCTGACGGCAGGCCGATGGCGTCCTCGGCGGCGTCGCGGACGATGTGCGGTCCGGCGAGGCCCCGCCAGATCGCCGGTGCGGTGAAGTCCATGCGGTGGTCGTGGTACCAGAGCAGCGTGGCCCGCTGGTCCATCGGGAACGCGTAGTCCCGCGTCAGCGTGGTGATCTCGGCACGCGGGTCGTGCATGCCGTGCCCCGCGTGGTGGTGCCCCTCGGGGAGCACGAGGTCGGTCGGGTAACCGTCCGACGCCGCCGGGGTCCGGCCGCCGTGCAGGTGCACGACGGTCGGCACGGGCAGTTCGTTGCGGTGCGTCACGGTGACCGGCCTGCCGCGCCGCGACTCGATCGTCGGCCCGGGGAACGTGCCCTCGTAGGTCCAGAGTGGAGTCCGCAGGCCGGGCAGGAGCTCCGCGCTCGTCTCGCGCTGGGTGATCTCGTACCGGTCGGCGCCGCCCGCCGTGCTGACCGGGCGCAGGACCGGCGGGATCGGCAGCGGCACCTGGAAGGGCGGCGGCAGTGGCACGGCGCTGCGCAGCTCCGCACCCGTGTACGACGGGCGGCGGGCCAGCACGGCCCCCGCCGACAGCCCGGTGACCGCCGTCAGCCCGAGCGCCCCGCCGATGCCCAGCGCCTGGCGACGGCTCACCTCACGCATCGCGGACCACCCCCGGCACCGGCCGCCAGACGTCGACGAACTGCACGACGAGCGCCGCGACCGTCATCACGCCGAGCGGGACGTGCAGCCACAGCGCGCCTTCCAGGCCCGCGACGTACTGCACCGTCTCGGCCGCCACCACGACCACCGTGAGCACGAACGGCCACGACCGGCGCAGCCGTACCCACACCACGATGGCCACGACCAGCTGCAGGTAGCCGATGCCGGTGACCACGTCGGCGCCGACCGCGTGCAGGCGGAGGCCCTCGAAGTCCCCCGTCAGGTACACCCCGGCGAACACCGGCTGGGCGACGATCGCCACCACGTGCGCGCTGACCACGGTCCGCAGCGCGGCAACAGTAACCATGTCGTGAAGTTATGACTTGCGGGCAATCCTGTCTAAGATCAATATCGCTATGGTGTTATGCATTCGGAGGCATGGTGGAGCTGAACTCACTCAGGCAGTTCCTGGTGGTGGCCCGGTTGGAGCACCTCAGCCGCGCGGCCGACGAGCTGCGGGTCGCCCAGCCGTCGCTGAGCCGCACCATCGCCCGGCTGGAGAGCGAGCTGGGCACGCCGCTGTTCGACCGGAGCGGGCGGCTGCGGCTCAACGCCGCGGGCAGGCTCTTCCGCGACCACGTCGAACGAGCGCTCGGTGAGCTGGCGGCCGGACGGCGTGCCGTCGCCGAGGCCACCAGCGAGGGCGCGGGCACCGTGCGGTTGACGTCGGAAACGTTCCTCACGCTCACCGGACCGCTGGCCGCCTTCAAACGCGCGCACCCCGCCGTCGACATCCAGCTGCACTGGTCACCCGCCGAGGACATGGCCCGCCGCCTGCGCGCACAGGACGTCGACCTGTGCGTCGCCTCCCAGCCGATCCACACCGAGGGGCTGGCGTCGGTGCGGCTGTTCGAGGACGCGGTGGGCGTGGGGGTGCCGCGTGATCACCCGCTGGCGGGCCGGTCGTCGGTGCGCGTCGACGACCTCGCCGACCAGCCGTTCATCACCGCCCGCGAGGGGCACTGGGGCCGCGGGCTCCTCGACCGGCTGTTCGCCGCACGCGGCCGCACCCCGAGGATCGTCTGCGAGGTCGACGAGCACAGCGCCATCGCCGACCTGATCGGCGCGGGGCTGGGCGTCGGTCTCGTCCCCGCCGCCGCCCGCCGCCTCGCCGCCGAGGTCCCCGGTGTCTGGCTCCCCGTCGACAGCCCGGACTGCCGCCGCGTCGTCACCCTGTACTGGGGCGCCGGCCACCACCTGTCGACCGCCGCCCGGCTGATGCGCACCACGCTCACCGACTGGGACTGGCACACCGGTCAGCCGGTCGCCCACTGACGGAGCTTCTCGGGGTTGCGCACGGCCCAGATGTGGGTGATCCGGTCGCCGACGACCTCGAACGAGAAGACGGTGACGGTGACGCCATCCACCTGGGCGATCAGCCCGGGTTCGCCGTTGACCGTCCGCTCCAGGAACGTCATCGTGCGCAGCCGGTCCTCGAGGTGGACCAGCAAGGCCACGATCCGCTCGGCGCCCGCGATCGGCTGGGAGATCACGCTGGCCAGCCCGCCACCGTCGGCGATCGCGACGGCGTCGGGGTCGAGGAGGGCGACGAGGGCGTCGAGGTCACCGGCCTCCCACGCCTGCCGGAACTCCCGGACCAGCCGGGCCCGCCGGGCCGGGGGCGTCGCGGGCGTGTCGCGGACCCGGCGACGGGCCGACGAGGCCAGCTGCCGGCACGCCGCGGGCGTGCGGCCGGTGACGTCGGCGATCTCGGCGAAGGAGTACCGGAACACGTCGTGCAGGATCAGCGCGACACGCTGGGCGGGTGTCATCGCCTCGAGTGCGACGAGGAACGCCATGCTGACCGACTCGTCCAGGGTGACCCGGTCGGCCGGGTCGGCCGCGGCGCCCGCCCACTCGGTGTGGTCGGGCAGCGGCTCGGGGATCCACTCCCCCACGTACCGCTCACGCCGTGCCCGCGCGGAGCCGAGCACGTCGAGACAGACGCGGCTCGCGACGGTCGTCAGCCACGCGCCGGGCGAGGCGATCGCCTCCTGCTGCCGCCGGGACATGGCGTACCAGCGGGCGTAGGTCTCCTGCACGGCGTCCTCGGCCTCGGCGACCGACCCGAGGAGCCGGTAGGCGAGGTTGATCAGGTGGCGCCGCTCGCTGATGATCGCGCGCAACCCCGCGTCCGGCTGGTCGGTCATGGTCGCTCCTCACGTCGGTGCTCTCGCCGTTTTCGACGAGACGGCGCCCCCGATCGTCAGGCCTGCTGACGTTTCGCGGCGCTGGGTCGTCATAGGGGCATGGACCGGAACGAGATCGAGATCAGGCAGCACATCGGAAAGATCGTCGAGGGCATCGAGGCCAAGGACTTCGACACCCTGCGGCGGCTCTACGCCTCGGACGTCGTGTCCTTCGACGTCGAGCCGCCGCTGGAGCACGTGGGAGTCGAGGCGAAGGTGAGGAACTGGACGAACGTGTTCACGATCTTCCAGGAGGCGACGTACGAGCTGCGCGAGCTGACCGTCACCGTGGGCGGGGACGTCGCCTTCGCGCACGGGTTCGGCAGGCTCAGCGGCACGTTGCGGGACGGCACCACCACGAACGGGATGTGGGTCCGCGCCACCTACGGTCTCCGGAAAACCGCCGAGGGCTGGCTGATCGCGCACGACCAGGCGTCCGTGCCGTTCGACATCCGGACCGGCAGGGGCGTGACCGACCTCGAACCCTGAGCCGCCCTCATCGGCTCACCGCGGTCTCGCACGCCACGCGCGACAGCTCCTCGGGGTTGCGCACGTGGTAGAGGCCGGCGGCGCGGGTGGCGGGCCGGAGCGCACCGGCCCGCCACCAGGTGTCCCAGCCCGCCGCGCGCGCGAATGTCCTGGGTGAGCAGCACCTGCTCCTCGGCGGCTGTAGGCGACGTACACGTTCGCGGTGCGGCGGAAGTCGGGCGCGGGCACGACGCCGAGCAGGCCACGATCGTTGGCGACGCTCTCCACCCGGTCGGGCAGAACGGACGTTTCCGGCCCACGGCGCCGCCTCGGGACAGCGGACGTCCTCCTGCCTCGGCATTGTTAGCCTTGGACCGCCTTTCCGTCCCATCACTCCGTTCGCCCGGAAGCGAGACTGACCACCCATGCTGGACCGTGCGGTCATCGACGCCCTGTTCCCCGCCGACCTGCCCGAGCCCGGGCACTGGGAACAGCAGTACCCACCCCGCTCGCTCCCCGAGGGTGCGGAGGTCACCCGGTTCGGCCCGTCGCCGACCGGGTTCGTGCACATCGGCGGGATCTACGTGGCCACCATCGACCGCGACGTCGCCACCCGATCAGGTGGCGTGTACCTCGTCCGGGTGGAGGACACCGACCAGTCCCGCGAGGTCGAGGGCGCCCTGGACCAGTTCGCGCGCGCCTTCTCCTACTTCCACATCGCCTCCGACGAGGACGGCGACCGCGGCGCCTACGGCCCGTACCGGCAGTCCCAGCGCGAACGCGTCTACCTGACCTACGTGCGGCACCTGCTCCGCCAGGGCAAGGCGTACCTGTGCTTCGCGACCAAGGACGAGCTGGCCGACATCACCGCCCGCCAGCAGGCCGCGAAGGTGCCGCCGGGCTACTACGGCTCGTGGGCCATCTGGCGCGACGCCGAGCCCGAGGCCGTCGCGGCCAAGCTCGCCGAGGGCGTCCCGTACGTGGTGCGGTTCCGCGCCCCCGAGGACGCGGCCGGGCAGCGCGCCCGGTTCACCGACGCCATCCGGGGCGAGTTGGAGCACGAGGCGAACCGCAACGACGCGGTCATCCTGAAGACGTCCGCGTCCTCGCCCCGGCTGCCGACCTACCACTTCGCGCACGCCGTCGACGACCACCTCATGCGCGTCACCCTGGTCATCCGCGGCGACGAGTGGATCTCGTCGGTGCCGCTGCACCAGCAGCTGTTCGACGCGCTCGGGTTCGAGCACCCCCGGTACGCCCACATCGCGCCGCTGATGAAGCAGATCCCGGGCGGCAAGCGCAAGCTGTCCAAGCGCAAGGACCCGGAAGCGAGCGTCGACTTCTACATCCAGGCCGGCTACCCGGCCGACGCCGTCCTGTACTACCTGCGCGGGCTGGCCAACGGGCGGCTCGCCGAGCTGCCGCTGGCCGAGGCGCTGGCCGCCCCCATCCAGCTGGACCAGTGCGGGGTGGCCGGGCCGCTCGTGGACCTGGTCAAGCTGGAGGACATCAGCGCAGACCACATCGCCACCCGCACCGGCGCGCAGGTCCTCGACGCGGTCCGGGTCTGGGCCGCCGAGCACGACCCCGAACTGGTGACCGTGCTGGACGCCGACACCGACCTGGTGCTGCGCGCGATCGCGGTCGAGCGCGAGGGCGTCGAGAACCCGCGCAAGGACCTGCGCAAGTGGTCGGACTTCCGGCCCGCGTACGGCTTCTTCTTCCCGGCGCTGTTCACCCCGCTCGCCGGGCCGGGCGACGAGCGCGTCCAGCCGCTCGGC
The DNA here is from genome assembly GCF_044466355.1 of Actinophytocola sp. NPDC049390. Classification (NCBI taxonomy): domain Bacteria; kingdom Bacillati; phylum Actinomycetota; class Actinomycetes; order Pseudonocardiales; family Pseudonocardiaceae; genus Actinophytocola; species Actinophytocola sp. NPDC049390. Next base: position 337,311 of record NZ_JBITMQ010000001.1, on the reverse strand, counting down.
GTGGCCCCGGAGGTCGCGGCCGCGTTCGCCAAGGACCTCGCGGACGGCTACGAGCACCTCGACGACCAGCAGGAGTGGTTCAACCAGATCCGCGAGCTCGCCGCCAAGCACGGCTTCGCGCCCAACAACAAGGAGTACAAGAAGAACCCCGACGCCTACCCCGGCTCGATCCGCGAGGCCTCCCAGCTCGTCCGCGTCGCCATGACGGGGTCGACCCGCAGCCCCGACCTGCACGCCGTCGCCCGGGCATTGGGCGCCGACGAGGTCCTCCGCCGCCTGCGCGCACTGTCCGCGAGCTGACCCGCTGTCCTGGTGCGCAGGGTTTCCGCAGGGTTTCCACAGGGCGTGACCGCGCAGAGTGGGTCACGTCGGATCTCCGGCACCGGAAATCGCACGAGGACAGGGGAAACAGGAATGCTGTCGAAGAAGCTGATCGCCAAGGCCGCGTCCGTGACCGCGGGCGCCGCCATCGCCGCCGTCTCGTTCGGCATCGCGCCCGCGAGCGCGGCACCGGCCGAGCAGTCCGGCATGAAGTTCTACGACGACTACTGGACGCTCGACGAGTGCGTCACGGTCGGCGACTGGGGCCTGGACCACGGCAAGTGGACGGTCTACGACTGCCAGTTCAGCGGCTGGGACTACGACCTGTACTACGACAGCTGATCGTGGTCGAAGGCGCCGGGGACCGCGACGGTCCCCGGCGCCTTCGCGTCGGCTCGGTGTCGCCGCCATCCGTTCGACGCGGCAGGTTTCCGCCCTCCCCCGACGGGGTACGAGCCGGGCGAGCGAGAGGGGTGTGGCGGTGGGCGTGGACGACAGACGAGCCGAAGCACGTCTGCTGGCGGACCGGTACCGGCTCGGTGCGCTGCTCGGTCGCGGTGGCGCGGGCCGGGTCCACGAAGCGGTCGACATCGCGCTCGGGCGGCGCGTCGCGGTGAAGGTGTTCCAGGACGACGGCAACGCGTTCAGCCGGTACCGCTTCGCGGCCGAGGCACGGTTGCTCGCGAGCCTGCGCCACCCCGGGCTCGTCACCGTGCACGACGTCTGCCTCGACGGGGCCGAGCCCTTCCTGGTGATGGAGCTCGTCGACGGCCCCACCCTCCGCGACCTGCTCGACCGCGGCCCGTTCGAACCGGCCGCGGTCGCCCGGATCGGGGCGCGGCTCGCCGAGGTCCTCGCGCACGTCCACGCGCACGACGTCGTGCACCGGGACATCAAGCCCGCCAACGTGCTCGTCGACCAGCACGGCGACTGCCGGCTCACCGACTTCGGCGTCGCCAGGGCGCTGGGCGCCGCGCACCTCACCGCGACCGGGGAGTTCGTCGGCACCGCCGCCTACCTGGCCCCGGAACAGGTGACCGACGCCGAGGTCGGGCCCGCCGCCGACGTGTACGCGCTCGGGCTGCTGCTCCTCGAATGCCTCACCGGCCGCATCGAGTACGCGGGCGGCACCGTCGAGAGCGCCCTCGCCCGCCTGAACCGGCCACCCCACGTCCCCGCCGGGCTGTCCGACTCCTGGCGCACACTGCTCACCGCGATGACGGCGCGGGACCCCGCTCGCCGCCCGGACGCCGCCGGCTGCGCCGCGCACCTGGCGGCGATCGCCGCGGGCCGCACGGCGGCACTGCCCACGCCACCCGCGCCCCGGTCGCACACCGGCGCCCTGTCCCGGCCGCGTTCCGTGCACGCCGGGCTGACCGCGCTGGCGCTGGTCGTCGCCTGCGCCGTGGCCGCGACCACGACCGGCGCCACCATCTCCGGCCGCCCCGTCAGCGACCCCGGGTACCGCTCGCCGGCGGGCCAGGCCACCGAGGTGGTCGAGCCGCCACCCCCACCCGCCGGCATCCCGGCGGCGACCCCGCGACCCGCGCCCGTCGACGAGACGGCCGGCGTCGCCGAGCACCGGCACAAGGGCAAGGACAACCGCGGCCCCGGCAAGTCGAACGGCAAGAAGAAGGGCAAGCGCTGAACGGCTAGGGCAGCAGCCGTTGTTCCTTGGCGACTGCCACCGCGCCCGTGCGGGAGTCGACGCCGAGCTTGTCGTAGATGCGGCCGAGGTGCGTCTTCACCGTGGCCTCGCTCAGGAACAGGGCCTTCGCGATGTCCCGGTTGGACAGACCGAGCGCGAGCTGGCCCAGGATGTCGGTCTCGCGGGCGGTCAGGGTGGGGCGCGGGCTGCGCATCCGCTCCATCACGCGGTGGGCGACCGGCGCGGACAACGCGGTGCGGCCGGCCGCGGCGCTGCGGATGGCGGCGAACAGCTCGTCCGGTTCCTCGGCCTTGAGCAGGTAGCCGGTGGCGCCCGCGGCGATGGCACGGGTGATGTCGGCGTCGGTGTCGTAGGTGGTCAGCACCAGGACGTGCACCGCACCGCCTGCGATCTCGGTGATCCGGCGGGTGGCCTCGACGCCGTCGATGCCGGCACCGAGCTGCAGGTCCATCAGGACCACGTCGGGGGTCAGCGTCCTGGCGAGGGCGGCCGCCTCCTCCCCGCTGCCCGCCTCGCCGACCACCTCGATGTCGGGTGCGCTGTCGAGCAGGGCGCGCAGGCCCGCGCGGACCACCACGTGGTCGTCGCACAGCACGAGCCGGACGGTGCTGGTCACGGTGCCGGGACCTCCGCGTTCACTGGTACGGCGACGGAGACGACGGTGCCGTCACCGGGTGCGGACTCGACGGTGAGCACACCGCCGAGCTGCTCCACCCTGGCACGCATGGCGGGCAGGCCGTGGCCGCGGTCCCCGCCGGGGCCGGGTGCGGCCGGGTCGAAGCCGCGGCCGTCGTCGGCGACGTCGAGGCGGACCTCGTCGCCGAGGTAGGTGAGGGTGACGGCGGCGCGGGTGGCACCGGAGTGTTCCCGTGTGTTCGCGAGCGCACCCTGCGCGATGCGCAGCAACGCGGACTCGACACGTTCCGGCAGCCGGCCGGGCACGTCGTCGACGTGGCAGGTCACCGCCCGTTCGCCGGTGGTCTCGCGGTCGGCCAGCGCACGCAGCGCCGACGGCAGGTCCCCGCTCTCGGCGAGGTCGGCGGGTGCCAGGTCGTGCACGAAGCGGCGGGCCTCGGCGAGCCCGCGTTCGGCGACCGACTCGCTGGTGCGGACGTGCTCCCTGGCACGGCCGGGATCGGTGTCCCACAACCGGTCCGCGGCCTGGAGCAACATGCGCTGGCTCGACAGGCCCTGGGCGATCGTGTCGTGGATCTCCATGGCGAGGCGCTGACGCTCGGCGAGCGTGCCCTCCCGTCGCCCGGCCTCGGCCAGCTCGCGGGCCAGGCGGTCCATGTGGACGAACACGGCCGTGGCCAGCGCGGCGACGGCGGGTGGCCCGACGACGAGGTCCAGGTCGAAGCGGTTGGCGAGCCGGAGCTGCGCGAACACGACGAGCCCGGTGAACAGCACGACGAGCACGTACGCGGCGGGCCGCGGCAACGTGCGCAGTGCCGTGTAGAACAGCGGCACCGCGCACCAGGCGAAGCTGGGCGCGAGGTTGACGAGCACCGCCCACACGGCGACCACGCCGCACAGCCACAACAGGCGGGCCGGGTTGCCCCGCGGCAGCCGGGACAGCGCGTACAGGACCGCGAGCGCACCCGCCATGGCGAGCACCACCGGCGCGAGCTGGTCGCCGCCGTGCCGCTGCAGGTAGCGGACCAGGGCGGAGCCGAGCAGCAGGAAGAACGTCACGTGGATGACGAGCGCGAGCCGCCGCGTGTCGGCCACCGGCACCATCGGCGCTCCTCTCCTGAACTGGGCGAACACCCACATTGTCACCCAGGGGTCGGCCATTCGGATGACCCCGGCCTCACCCGTGCCGCGACCGAGGTCGACCCACAACGGCGACGCGGCGGCCGGGCCCCGCGGCGGAGGCTGGAGACAACAGACGACAAGGAGTCAGAAACCATGCGAAGCACCCGTGTCAAGATCGTCACCGCCGCCGCCACCCTCGCCATCGCCGGTGTGGGCACCATGGGCGTGGTGTCCGCCTCCGCGCAGGCCCCGGCCCCGGCTCCCGTCCCGGGCAACGCGCTGACGACCAGCACCCACCTCACCATCGACGCCGCCGCCGACGCGGTACAGGCGGTGCTGGACGCGGCGGAGAAGGAGGGCCAGCGGGTGACCGTCGCCGTGGTCGACCGCAACGGCAACACGATCGTCACCCTGCGCGGTGACGGCGCGGGTCCGCAGCCCTACGACTCGGCGATCGCCAAGGCGTACACGGCGGTGTCCTGGAACGCACCCACGTCGGAGCTGGTGACCCGCCTGGAGTCCGCCCCGAACCTCAAGGACATCCCGAACACCCTCTTCCTGGGCGGCGGCGTTCCGGTGGCGGCGAAGAACGCGCCGATCGCGGGCATCGGCGTCGCGGGCGCCCCGTCCGGCGAGCTGGACGAGAAGTTCGCGCGCGCGGGCGTGGACGAGCTGACCCGCGGCCGCTGACGACTCACGGGGCCGTCGGTCGTGCCGACGGCCCCGTGGTTCGGGCGAACTCCCGGCCCACGCGAGGTGTCCCCCGCCGGTTTCCGAGGTAATCGATGGGTGGAACGGCGCCGATGAGGAGGACCCGATGCAACCCCAACACCCGGACTACCGGTTTCCGTTGACGCAGCACGAGCGTGATCAGTTCGACCGGATCTGTCAGGAGCTGGCCAACGGCGAGCCGGAGCAGCCGGGGACCGGCGCCCGCGAACCCGTGCGGGTGCACCCCGGCTGGGCGGCCGCGGCGATCGCGTGCATGATCTTCGTCTTCGTCGGGTTGGCCGTGAACAGCGTCCTGCTCGTCGCGGTCGCGGCGGCCGGGGCCGCCGGGCCGTACCTGGCCCGACGGCTGCCCCGGGGGTCAGGGCCGGTTGCCCGTCGGGATCGTGATCGGGGTGGTCGTCGGTGACGTGCCGTTGTTGAGGAACAGCATCGCGAGCGCGCGGATGAACTGGTCGAACATGTAGAACCCGACGGGCATGACGGGCAGCAGCCCCTCGCGGAAGGCGATGTACGCCGGCCAGCCGGTCCGGATCAGGGTCGCGGCCGCGTAGTCGCGGCGCAGGCCGAGCCAGTCGCCGATCTCGTCGCTGAGCACGTAGCGGACGAACTCGTTGAGGAACCCGCGCGTGACGCCGAGGTCGATCTGCGCGGTCAGGCCGAGCAGGTCCTCGGCCAGCTCCTTGCCCTCGTACGACGGAGCGAGGATCGGCGTGAGCACCTGCGCCGACTGGGCGTACGCGGCGGCCCACGTCTTCGGGATGAACTCCTCCCGCACGCCGAGCAGGTGGATCGCGACCTGCCACGAGTGCAGGAAGGCCTCCTCGTCCGCGGTCGTCATCGGTACGCGCCATTCCTTCAGCTTCTTGTGCACGAACGTGCCGAGGCTGTGGAAGGTCACCAGGATGTCGCCGTTGCTGATCGGGATCCGCCTCGGCTCGTCCGCGACCGCCTGCCAGTGCGGCGACTGCGGCAGCAGGTGCCGCACCGCGGCGTGCACGAGGCGTGTCTTGTTGGCGCTGACCACGAACTGGCCGGTGGGGTCGAAGGCGTTCATGTCGCTCAGGTCGTAGCCGAAGGTGAACGTCTTGGCCGCGCGGTCCTTCATGTCGGCGCCGCCCGCGGACCAGTAGACCGACTTGGCCTCCCGCGGGATCACCGTGCTCATGATGCCGCTGCCGAGGCCGTACAGCATGAACAGGTAGGTGTCCTTGCGCCGGTTGAAGTCCGCGGCGCGGCGCAGCTTCGCGGGGTCCGCCCAGGAGGGCATCCGGTTGACCTTCTGGAGCCACGTGGTGAGGGCGGCGGGCAGGCCGCCGGGCAACGGGTCGCCGTTGTTCACCCACGACGCCATCGCGGTGTTGACCGCCGGGATCTGGCCGTTGTCGAGCAGCGACACCAGCAACCGGTCAACCTCGTCGTCCCAGACCCACCACGGATCGGTGTCCGCGGCGGACGCCAGACCCGGGACAGCGCTCGCGGCGCCGACCAGCCCCAACGCGACACCGAGCGAAAGGACGTTCCTCCTGCTGAGATTGCTCATTTACTTACCTAGCTTCCTCGGTAGGCACAGCACCGCTTTCCTGGACCTGGCGGGCGTAAACGCTCGCGATCCCGCTAGATCCAGCAGGAGATTTCTCATTAACATAACCAGCGCGCCCAGGCATCGGCAAGGGAATCTCCGACCTGAATCGGTCCGCCACCGCCAAAGGGATTCCGCATGACCGCGCGGCAGGGCCGGGCTCCTGCCGGGCTGGGTGAGGAGCGCCGGCTTCGTGGTTGACTGGCGCGCATGACCGCCGAGCCGACCGCAGCCGTCCGGCCGCGCAACCGCAAGCAGCTGATCGTCGAGGCGGCGGGCCGGGTGTTCAGCGGGCGCGGGTACCACGCGGCGTCCATGGAGGAGATCGCCGCCAACGTGGGCATCACCGCGGCGGCCCTGTACCGGCACTTCCCCAACAAGTACGCGTTGTTCGCCGAGTGCGCGAACGTCATGGCGGACCGGCTGGTCACCGCGGTCGACGAGGTGCCGGCCGACGCGGCGCTGGCGGACGTGCTCGGCGCCGTCACGCAGGTCGCCGTCACCCACCGCGCCTCCAGCGGCCTGTACCGGTGGGAGGCCAGGTACCTCAACCGCGAGGACCGCCACGTGCTCAGGGCGAAGTTCACGCACATCGTCGACCGGGTGACCGAGGTGGTGCGCCGCGAGCACCCGCTGCCCGACGAGCACCTGCGCGCCGCGGCGGCGCTGGGCGCGATCGGGTCGATCACGATGCACCGCACCTCGATCGCGCAGCGCCGGGTCGAGGAGCTGCTGGTGGCGGCCGGCACGCGCGTCGCCGCGACCGACCCGGGGGCCGCGGCCGGGAGCGCACGCCGCGTCGAACTGCCGAGCACGCCCGTGCCACGCACCCGCCGTTCGGAGATCCTCGCGGCCGCCCTCCCACTGTTCGAACAGGACGGTTTCGCCAACGTCACGAACGGCCGCATCGCCGAGGCCGTCGGGCTGGTCCCGTCCGCGCTGTACCGCTACTTCCCCGGCAAGGCCGACATCCTGGCGACCGCCTGCCTGCAGGCCGCGGCTTTGCTGACGCAGGCGGTGGAGCAGAACCTGCGCGGGATCACCGACCCGCACGACGTGCTGACCGCGCTGACCGCGACCTACGTCGCCTACAGCTTCGAGCACACCGCGCTCACGAGCGTCGCGAACGCCGAGCTGGTCGGCCTGCCCGCCACCCTGCAACGGCCGCTGATCACGGCGCAGCGCGAACACATCGCCGTCTGGGAACAGCAACTGCGCTCGGCACGCCCGGAACTCGACTCACGCCAGGCCCGCACACTGGTGCACGCGGGCTTCGGCGTGGTGGTCGAAGCCGGTCGCCACCTGCGCTGGCAGGACACCCCGGACCACCGCGACGCCGTCGCCGCCCTGCTCATGGGCGCTATGGGCGGCTGAGGCCCGCGTTCAGGTCGCCAGGCGTGCCGCCCACACGCGGTCCAGCGCCATCCGCAACGCACCGGTGAGCACGGTGTTCTCGGCCAGCTCCGACAGCTCGACCCGGGGCGGAGTGAGGGTGAGGTCCGCGAGGTGGCGGCGGATCGCGGCCACGAGGACCTCGCCCGCCCGCGCGACACCGCCGCTGATCACGATCGCGTGGGGGGACAGCACGAGGACCGCGGGCGCGACCGCCTCCGCGAAGATCCGCGCCACCTGGTCCACGACCGACAGCGCCGTCGGGTCGCCGTCGGCGGCCGCGGTGAAGACGGCCGCGGCGTCCTCCTTCCGCGTGCCCGCGGCACGGGCCAGCTCGGTGATCGCCTCCGCGCCGATGCTGCGTTCGAGCGGCCCCCGGCCGGTGTCGTCGCGCACGTCGTGACCGGGTGGGCGGATGAACCCGATCTCGCCCGCCTCGCCCGCGCCGCGGTGGAGCCTGCCGTCGATGACCACGCCGCCGCCGAGGCGTTCGCCCCACTGCACCGCGAGCAGCGTGCCGGTGCGCTCGTCGGCCACGGCGAGCGCGGCCAGGTTGGCGTCGTTCTCGACCTCGACCGGACACGGGTGCCGGGTGCGGAGGTGGGCGGTGAGGTCGATCGACGACCAGCCCGGGATGCTCGGCGCGAACAGGACCCTGCCCTTCTCGCGGTCGACGATGCCCGGCGTGCCGACCACGACCATGGCCACGTCGGCGGGCGCGACGTCGGCCGCCGCCAGCGTCCGCTCGGTGACCGCGCCGAGCACGCCGAGCAGGTGCTTCGCGCCCTTGCGGCGCACGGGTTCGCGGGTCACGGCCAGCTGTTCGCCCGCGAGGTCGGCGACCCCGGCGGTGACGGTGTGCGGGCCGACGTCGAGGCCGAGGACCGGCGCGGCCCGGCCGTTCAGTGACACCCGCACCGCCGGACGGCCGCCGAGGCTGGACGGTTCGGCGGCGTGCTGGCGCAGCCAGCCGGAGTCGAGGAGCTCCTCGACCGCCTGCGCGACGGTCGGCCGGGTGAGCCCGGTCGACTCGACCAGCTCGGTCAGCCGCACCGGGCCGCCCGCACCGCGGCGCACGGCGTCCAGCACGGCCGCGGTGTTGATGCGGCGCAGCACCCGGGTTCCTTGCACGGCTCTCCCTTGACGCGGCTCGACCGCCCTGCGAGCATCTTACGCAACGACCTTTATAAACCTCCTTTCATAACTCCCGCCGGAGGTGGATCCGCGTGTCATGGCGAAGCTGGCGGGGACTGGGTGTCACCGCCGCGTTGTTGGCAGGACTGGTCACCGCGACCCCAGCGAACTCGGTGGCCGCCGCACCCGGCACGTTCGACAGCGCGTTCGACAGCGGGCCCGCCCGCGACGCGCTGGTCCGGCTCGTCGGCGCGGACAGGGCGAACCAGGTGACGTTGCGTGCGATCGACCGCGGCGAGGGCGACGACCGGTTCGCCGTGTCGGCCGCACACGGCAAGGTCGTGATCGCCGGGACCACGCCCGCCGTGCAGCTGACCGGTTTCGGCTACTACCTGCGCCACGTGGCGCACGCCGACATCGCGATCAACGGCTCCCAGACCGACCTGCCGACCAGGCTCCCGCTGCCGTCCGCGCCGATCGAGCGGGACTCGTCGGTCGACCACCGGTTCGCGCTCAACGACACCAACCAGGGCTACGCCGGTCCGTTCCTGAGCTGGACCGAGTGGCAGCGGCGCATCGACGTCCTCGCGCTCCACGGCATCAACGAGGTGCTGCTGTACGAGGGCCAGGAAGCGGTGTACCAGCGCACGTTCACCGAGTTCGGCTACTCGGCGCAGGACATGCGCGAGTGGATCCCGCAGCCCGCCCACCAGGCGTGGTGGCTGCTGCAGAACATGTGCTGCACCGGCTCCCCCATCTCCCAGCAGCTCATCGACCAGCGCGCGCGGCTCGGCCGCAAGATGGCCGACCGGCTGCGCTCGCTCGGCATGACCCCGGTCCTGCCCGGCTACTTCGGCACCGTGCCGACGGACTTCGAAACGCGCAACCCGGGCGCGCACACCGTCCCGCAGGGCACGTGGAACCGCCTGGAGCGGCCCGACTGGCTGGCCCCGACCGACCCGTTGTTCGCGCGCGTGGCGGCGAGGTTCTACCGGGTGCAGACCGACCTGTTCGGCACCAGCACGATGTACAAGATGGACCTGCTGCACGAGGGCGGCAAGGCGGGTGACGTGGACGTGCCCGACGCGTCGCGGGCCGTGCAGAAGGCGCTGAACGACGCGCATCCCAACGCGCTGTGGACGATCCTCGGCTGGCAGCGCAACCCGTTGCCCGCGACGCTCCAGGCCATCGACCGATCGAAGATGTTCGTCGTGGACGGCATCACCGAGAAGCCGAACATCACCGACCGCGACAGGGACTTCCTCGGCGCCGAGTACGCCTTCGGCACCATCTGGAACTTCGGCGGCCACACCAACTTCGGCGCCGGGCTCACGGTGTGGAACGAGAAGTTCCACGCGTGGCTGGACCGGCCGGGCACGAAGATGAACGGCATCGCGCTGATGCCGGAGGCCATCGACAACAACCCGGCGGCGGTGGCGTTCTTCGCGGACATGCCGTGGGTGGACGGACCCGTCGACGTGGACCGGTGGTTCGCCGACTACGCGACCGCCCGGTACGGCGCCGCCGACCCGCACGCGACGGCCGCGTGGCGGATCGTCGCGAACACCGCCTACAGCTGGCCCGCAGGCGCGGACACCGTGCACGTGACCGGGTTGTTCTCCGACCGGCCCGGTCTCGGCAACACGGGCACGAAGCTGCAGTACGACATCGCGGCGTTCGACAAGGCGCTCGGCGAGCTGTTGCTGGTGGCCCCGGCGCTGCGCGACAACGACGCGTACCGCTACGACCTGGTCGACGTCGCGCGGCAGGTGCTCGCCAACCACAGCAGGGTCGACCTGCCGAAGATCAGGACGGCGTACGCGGCCGGGGACGAGGCGTCGTTCGCGCACCTGACGAAGAACTGGCTCGACCGGATCGCGCTGCTGGACCGGTTGCTCGGCACCAACGAGCACTTCCTCCTCGGCACGTGGCAGCGGGAGGCTCGCGCGCAGGCCGCCGACGACCGGGAGGCGGCGGCGCTGGACTACGACCTCAAGTCGCTGATCACGTTGTGGGCCACCGGAACCGACCTGCAGGACTACGCCCGCCGCGAGTTCAACGGGCTGGTCGGCGACTACTACGCGCACCGCTGGCGGCTGTACTTCGACAGCCTCGCGACGGCACTCGACTCGGGCACGCAGCCGGCGCCGATCGACTGGCTCGCGGTCGCGGAGGAGTGGTCGAACGCGGGCACCCGCTTCCCGGACCGGCCGCGTGGCGACTCCTACGCGGTGGCGGCCGAGGTGGCGGCGCTCCCGTCCGGTGAGCTGACCCTCGGCGTGGACCACAAGGGCGTGCGGCCGGGTGGCGTCGTGTCGGTGACCGCGGAGTTCACCAACACCAACCAGCTGCGGGCGTCCGGCGCGCTGACCGCCGAACTGTCCACTCCGGACGGATACCGCGTCACCCCGGTCACTCCCCCGTCGACCGGATCGGTGGCCGCGGCGGGGACGTTCAGCGTCACGTGGGACGTCGCGGTCCCCTCGGACGCGAGCGCGGGCACGGTCGACACGCTCACCGCGACCGCCGCCTGGGACGGCGAGACCACGTCCGCCGACACCGCGGTGCTGGTCGGCGGCGAGGTGGGCGCACCGTACCGGACCGCGGCGAGCACCCACGCGGTGTTCGCGCAGCACGGCGACGAGATCGGCATCGCGGCGGGCGGCGACGACATGTGGGCGGGCAGCAACGAGTACGCGACCGCCTACCGGCCCGACGTGCTGGCCGACGACCACGCCGTGGCCACGACCGTGAGCCGCCAGCACGGTTCGTCGCCGTACACCCGGTCCGGGCTGGTCGCGGGCAACGACCTGTCGGCGGCCGCGCCGGGCGGCTACGCGAACATCGCGGTGACGCCCGGACACGGGTGCATGTTCAGCTGGGACTCCGACGCGGACGGCCGGCTCGACCGCTACACCGAGGTCGGCGGTTTCGCGCCGGAGGTCCGCGTGCGGCTGGCCAAGTCGGGCACCCGGCTGACCGGTTCGTGCAGCAGCGACGGTCGCAACTGGACGGTCGTCGGTAGCGGCACGGTGCCCGACGCCGCGTCCTCCGTGGACGTCGGGCTGTTCGTGAGCGCGGTGAACCGGAACACCGGCCAGGAGGCCATCGCGACGTTCACCGGCGGCATCGCCGAGGCACCGTCCACCGCCCGCGACGGCTCCGGCGACACGGTCCAGAGCGTCGGCAAGCCGGTGACCGCGCTCGACTTCGAGAACGGCAGGCCCCCGACCGCCGCCAACGACGGCAGCCGCGCCAACAACCCGTACTGGGGCGGCCCGCTGACGCTGGGCAGCACCTGGTGGCAGGTCGACCTCGGCGCGGTGAACGACGTGTCGCGGGTGAACGTCCGCAACTACGTCGACGGCACCCGGTACTACACCTACCGGTTGGAAGGCAGCCTCGACGGCAGGACGTGGTTCACCCTCGGCGGCCGGGCAGGCCCCCGTCCGGCGTCCGACGCGGGCGACACCGCGGACACCGAGGCGCGGGCGCGGTACGTCCGCGTGGTGGGCCAGGGCAACACGGCCAACGGGACGTTCCACCTCACCGAGGTGACCGTGTACGGCACCCCGGTCCCCTGACGCCCTGGTTTGCCGGTCGGCACCGGTGGTAACCCGCCACGTCGTACCGACAGGTGACCACAGAGGCGACCATGGACACCGAACAGCCGCCGACCGACGAACTGGCCGTGGTCTTCGCGCGCATGTCCGGTCTGCTGATGTCGACCGAGACCGTCAACTCGGCGCTCGAGGTGCTCACGGCGCTCGCCGCGGAGACGATCACCGGCTCCGACGGCGCCGGTGTCACGCTGCTCGACGAGCACGGCGAGCGGATCACGACGGCCGCGACCGACCCCGCGGTGACCCGCGCGGACAGCCTGCAGTACGAACTGGACGAGGGCCCCTGCCTCACGGCGTGGGCCCAGCGGATCACGGTGCACGTCGACGACGTCACCCTGGACGAGCGGTGGCCCCGGTGGGCGAGCGCCGCCGCCGCGACGGGCATGCGGGCCGCGCTCAGCACCCCCTTGGTGGCGGGTGACACCGCGCTGGGCGCGCTCAAGGTGTACTCGCGGAGCCCCGGCGCCTACGGTGCCCGCCACGAGCACCTGCTGGCCATGTTCGCCGCGCACGCGGCCGTGCTGCTGACCCACGTCCGGTCCCATGAGGACGCGAGACGGGTGAGCGCACGGCTCGCCGCCTCGCTGCGCACCCGTGACCTGGTCAACATCGCCAAGGGAGTGCTCATGGTCCGAGAAGGGGTCGACGAACAGGCGGCCTTCCTGCTCCTGTCCAGGACGGCCGCGGACGAGGGCACGTCACTGCGTGCGGTGGCGGCGACCGTCGTGGGCTCGACGACCCGGCGCGGGCGGTGAACGGCATGCCGGACGGCGCGACGCTGCAGCAACGTTCGTTCGCCCACGCGGTGCGCCACGCCCGACTCCCCATCGACAAACTCTGGCTGGACTACTTCGCGCTCGGCGGCGAAGCGGGCCCGCTGGAGGTCGAGGCGTACTACCACGGCCTCACCGAGCTGACCGCCGCGCAGCGGGACATGCTCGCCCACACCGTCAACGAGTGGCTCGACGAGCTGTCCGGCAACCACCGCGCCACCTACAGCCGCATCGTCCGCGAGACCCGGCCCCGCACGCCGCCCCTCACCGCGCTCGTCGACCTGCTCGAGGACAGCGAGCTGACCCCACCCGACGGGCTGGCCGCGGTGGCGGAGAAGGCGGCCGCCGCGCTCGGCGTCCGGCTCACGATCTACCTCGCCGACTACGAACAACGCGCGCTGCACCCCCTGCCGCAGGACGGGACGACGACAGAGGGCATGAGCCTGGGCATCGAGACGACCCTCCCCGGCCGCGTCTACCAGCAGGTGCGGATGCTGACCGCCGAAGGCGACCCGCCCCGGCTGTGGGTGCCACTGCTCGACGGCGCCGAACGGCTCGGTGTGTTCGCCGTCGAGGTCGACGACGTCCACGACCTCTACGACCCCGGACTGCGTGCCCAGTGCCGGTGGCTCGCCATGCTCCTCGGCCACCTCGTCACACTCGCGAGCCAGTTCGGCGACGGGTTCGACCGGGTACGGCTGCGCAAACGGCGGTCCACCGCGGGCGAGCTGATCTGGTCCCTGCTGCCACCGCTCACCGCGGGCGTGGACTCGTTCGTCGTCAGCGCCGTGCTCGAACCACGCTACGACGTCGGCGGCGACGTCTTCGACTACGCCCTGTCGGAAACCACCGCCGCCCTGCTGATCCTCGACGCGATGGGGCACGACCTGCACAGCGGGCTCATCGCCGCCACCGCGCTGGCGGCCCACCGCGCCGCCCGCCACGACGGCGCCGACCTGGTCGAACAAACCCGCGCCATGGACCACGCCATCGCCGACCAGTTCGGCAGGCACAGCGGGTTCGCCACCGCCGTGCTCGCGGAACTCGACCTGTCCACCGGCCGCCTCCGCTACGTCAACGCGGGCCACCCACCGCCGCTGCTCATGCGCGGCGGCAAGATCGGCAGAACGTTGACCGGCGGCAGGCGCATCCCGCTGGGGCTCGGCCCAACCTCGCTCACCGTCGGCGAGGAGACCCTCCAGACCGAGGACTGGCTCGTGCTCCACACCGACGGCATCAGCGAGGCCCGCGACCGCACCGGCCGCTTCTTCGGCGAACACCGCCTCGTCGACTTCCTCCGGCGCGAAGCCGCCGCGGGCCACCCACCACCGGAAACCGCACGCAGGCTCATCAACGCCGTCCTCACCCACCAGAACGGCGAGCTCCAGGACGACGCGACCGTCCTCCTCGCACGCTGGACCAGCGCGGGCGGCCTGACCTCGTGAGGTACGCGCACGGTGCGCACCTCCGGGCCCGGGTGATCACCGCGTCCGCGCGACGATCGCCGCGCGCAGCCGCTCGACCGCGTCGGCGCGGGCGCCCGCGAGCTGGGGTTCGGCGACGCGTCCGGCGGTCACCGGCACGTGACGCGCCGCGGTCCCCAGCCGCCCGGTGACGTCGGGCACCAGGTCAGCGCCCCACTCCCCGCCCAGCACGGCGATCTCGGGGTCCACGAGGGACACCGCGGCCAGCAGCACCCCGCACACGGCCGTGGCGAGCACCGCGCGCAGCGCATCGTCCCCGGCGGCCGCGGCACGCAGGGCGTCGACGTCGACGGCGGTCGAGGACGGGCGGCGCAGGCCCAGCGCGGCGAACACCGCCGTGAACGGCATGGCGGTCCCGTCCGGCCCCGGCGTGTACAGGTGGGCGATCTCGCCCGCCAGCCCGCCGTGGCCGCGCCGGACCTCGCCGTCGCTGACCACCGCGCAGCCGAGCCCCTCGCCGAGGTGGAGGTAGACGAAGTCACCGACGTCCGCGGCGCCGCCGACCGCCATCTCCGCGCGTGCCGCCCAGTTCACGTCGTTGTCCACCAGCACCGGACCGTCGACCAGCGGCGCGAGGAGCGGCACCGGCGCGAGGGTGCCGACCAGGAACGGCGCGTCCGGCAGGTGCACGAGCGCGCCCGTGCGGCGGTCGACCGGATCCGCGGCGCTGACGACCGCGACGCGCAGTCCGCCGGTGACCTGGCCCGTGAGGGCGCCCGCGACCTCGGTGAGGGCCCGGGCGGTCCTGGCCTCGCCGGCCGCGCGGTCCAGCGGCACGGATGTCCGCGCGAGCACCGCGCCGAACGCGTCCACCGCCTCACCGGTGACTCCGCGCGGGGCGATCTCGACCACGAGCGCGGCGCCGACGTCGGGCGCCAGCGAGTAGTACGAGCCGACCCGGCCGCGCCCGGTCGTGCGTTCGCCGGTGTCGACGAGCAGCCCGGCCGCGGTGAGCCGCCGGACGCTGTCGGAGATGGTGGGCTTGGAGATGCCGGTCGCCGCCGCGATCTCCGCGCGCGTCGCACGCGCACCGCGCATCAGCGTGCGGAGCACGTGCTCGTCGGTCATCGACCGCAGCAGGTCGAGGCGGGGCTTGGCGGTGTCCACCACCCCACTCTAGTAAGGAGTCTTGCCCAAAGCGCGCGCCCGGGTTACGGTCCTTCTAGTAAGGAGCCCTCACCAAAGGTGGCAGACATGACCGCGACGTTGCCGCACTGGCAGACCACGCCCGCCGACCTCGCCGCCGCGATCCGCGAGGTCAAGACCGCGCTGCGGGCCCGCATCGAGGCGTCCGGCCGCGGCGTCGACGAGGTCTTCGACGTCGTGGCACGACGTGTCGCGGGCCGGATCGCCGAGATCGACGCCGACCTCGCCGCGGGCGAGAGCGTGTGGCCGGTGATCGACTACGCGGACATCGAGAACGGCACGGTCACGGCGGCGCAGCTCGACAAGCTGCGGCGGCGCGGCTGCCTGGTGGTGCGCGGCCACTTCCCCCGCGAGCAGGCCCTGGCGTGGGACGAGAGCATCCTCGACTACGTCGAACGCAACCACTTCTTCGACGACTACCGAGGGCCCGGCGACGACTTCTTCGGCAGCGTCGACTCGAAACCCGAGATCTACCCGATCTACTGGTCGCACGCGCAGATGCGGGCGCGCCAGAGCGAGCGGATGGCTCGCGTCCAGTTCTTCCTCAACTCGTTGTGGCGCCACGAGTCCGACGGCGTCGCCTGGTTCGACCCGGCCCGTGACGCGCTCTACCCCGACCGCATCCGCCGCCGCCCGCCGGGCACCGACTCCGGCGGCCTCGGCACGCACCTGGACCCCGGCACGCTCGACCTGTGGATGACCCGCGAGTACCAGACGGCGTTCCGCCACCTGTTCGACGGCGACGTGGAGGCGTACGACCCGTGGGACGCGGCGCACCGCACGACCGGCCCGCAGTACCCGGGATCGACGATGTGCTCGGCGTTCCGCACCTTCCAGGGCTGGACCGCGCTGTCCGACATGGACCACGACCAGGGCGTCCTGCACACCGTGCCCATCCCGGAAGCCATGGCGTACCTGATGTTGCGCCCCCTGCGGCGCGACGTCCCGGACGACGACATGTGCGGGGTGACCGTCAACCAGGTCTTCCCCGCGAACGAGAAGTGGCACCCCGAACTGGTCGCGGCCCAGGCCGGCATCCCGGACGTGCGAGCGGGCGACTCGGTCTGGTGGCACTGCGACATGATCCACAGCGTCGCCCCGGTGACCGACCAGCGCGGCTGGGGCAACGTCATGTACATCCCGGCGGCCCCGTGGTGCCCGCGCAACGAGCGCTACGCCGAACACGTGCGGGCGGCCTTCCTCACCGGTGAGAGCCCGTCCGACTTCCCGGCGGAACACTACGAACGGGACTGGGAGGGCCGCTTCACCGCCGACGACCTCAACGACATCGGCCGCCGCGGCATGGGTTTCCCGGCCGCCCTCGGCTGATCAGGAGCTGATCAGGTCACCGCGGGCCGGTGGCGAGGTGGTGCACGGGTTCGGTCACCCGCAGGTCGTGCACCTCGTTCCCGTGGTGGGCGTTGATCTGGTCGACGAGCGCGTCGACCCCGTCGGCCGTCGCCTCGATCTCGACGCGCCACTGCTCGGTCGCGTGCCTGTGCCCGTGCCAGCGGTGGACACGCCTGATCGGGCCCTCGATCTGCGCGCAGCACGTGCACTCCGTGCTCGCGACCTCGGCGGCCATGGTGTCGGCAAGTTGCTTGCTGTCCGTCGTGAACGACACGACGACGTGCTCGTGGTCCATGGCTGTGATGGTAGTCACAAATCACGCGATGTGGGGTCGGCGCACCGCCGAGGGCGACCACCTCGCGAAGCGGTAGGCACTACCCGACCTGTTCGGGGGTCGCCTCGTGGCCCGGTTCGCCTTCGGTGCGGCGGCGGCGCTTGAGGTCGGCCTCGTGGACGTGCGGAACGTCGTCGGTCAGTTGGCGCACCTCGCGCTCCAGGTCGCGGAAGGGCGTGTAGTAGGTGTCCTCGTAGTCCTCGATGACCTGGAACGTCCACCGCCCGGGCAGGACATTCCTGCCGAGCAGTTCACGCCGCAGGCGGTCGGCCAGAGCGGTGTGCCCGGCGGCGGCGAGCAGTTCGATCGCCCGTTCCAGTTTGAAGTCGGCGGAGCCGGTGAGCTGGTGGAACGCGAAGAGGTGCCCGCGTGCCACCTCCACGGTCTCGAGCGCCTCGGTCATCGCGCCCACGGCCTCCACCGTGTCGTCGTCCAGTGCACGGCGCCAGTCGCCGCCGTCGAGCCGCGGGTCGCCGATGCCCGCTCGTCCGGATGGGTCCGTCATGGCAACCCGGATACCCCGGGCGCCACCGATCGATGCGGGCCGCACTAGTCCATTCGAGTGAAGAAATGGTCTAGACCCTTGTGTTCGATTTGGTCTAGACCACACATTTTGGGCAGTGCTCCCTGCCATCGCTCAACGAGGAGACCGATGAGAAGACCGTTATGGCCCCATCTTCTGGGGATCTGCACCGCGACCGTCGCGCTCGTCCTGGGTGTCACCGTGGCACCCGCGAGCGGCGCGGGCGGTGTGTCGGCGACCTTCACGAAGGGGACCGACTGGGGAACCGGGTACGAGGGCAAGTACACGATCACCAACGGCACCACGTCCGCGCGTTCGTCGTGGCAGGTCGAGTTCGACCTGCCGTCCGGCCACCGGATCTCGAGCCTGTGGGACGGCAGCCACACCACGAGCGGTCAGCACGTGACCGTCAAGGGCACCTGGAACAGCACCATCGCCCCGGGCGCGTCCGTCAGCTTCGGCTTCAACGTCGCCTACACCGGCGCGTACGCGCCGCCGCTCAACTGCAAGCTGGACGGCGGCTCGTGCAGCGCCGGGGACACCCCGCCGCCCACCGACCCACCGCCGACGGACCCGCCGCCCACCGACCCGCCGCCGGACCCGGGTGGCGCGAAGAAGCTCGGCTACTTCACGCAGTGGGGCGTCTACGGCCGCCAGTACTTCGTGAAGAACATCAAGACGAGCGGCTCCGCGTCGAAGCTGACGCACATCAACTACGCGTTCGGCAACGTCACGAACGGTCAGTGCGTCCTCGGTGACACCTACGCCGACTACGACATGGCCTACACCGCGGCCAACAGCGTCGACGGCGTCGCCGACACCTGGGACGCCGGTGCGCTGCGCGGCAACTTCAACCAGCTGCGCAAGCTCAAGCGCGAGTTCCCGCACATCAAGGTGCTGTTCTCGTTCGGCGGCTGGACCTGGTCCGGTGGCTTCGGCCAGGCCGCGCGGAACCCGGCCGCGTTCGCCGACTCCTGCTACCGGCTGGTGGAGGACCCGCGCTGGGCCGACGTGTTCGACGGCATCGACATCGACTGGGAGTACCCGAACGCCTGTGGCCTGACCTGTGACAGCAGCGGGCCCGCCGCGTTCAAGAACCTGATGCAGGCACTGCGTGCCCGCTTCGGCAACGGCAATCTGGTCACCGCCGCGATCACCGCCGACGGCTCGAACGGCGGCAAGATCGACGCGGCCGACTACGGCGGCGCCGCCCAGTACGTCAACTGGTACAACGTGATGACCTACGACTACTTCGGCGCTTTCAACCCGCAGGGCCCCACCGCCCCGCACTCGCCGCTGACGTCGTACGCGGGCATCCCGCAGGCCGGGTTCAACTCCGACGCGGCGATCCAGAAGCTCAAGAGCAAGGGCGTCCCGGCGAGCAAGCTGTTGCTGGGCATCGGGTTCTACGGGCGCGGCTGGACCGGCGTCACGCAGGAAGCACCGGGTGGCACCGCGACCGGCGCCGCACCCGGCACGTACGAGGCGGGGATCGAGGACTACAAGGTCCTCAAGAACCGCTGTCCCGCGACGAGAACCATCGCGGGCACGGCCTACGCCAAGTGCGGCAGCGAATGGTGGAGCTACGACACCCCGGCGACGATCCGCGGCAAGATGTCCTGGTCCAAGTCCCAGGGCCTCGGCGGCGCGTTCTTCTGGGAGCTGTCCGGCGACACCACCAGTGGTGAGCTGATCACCGCCCTCAGCGGCGGACTCGGCTGACCCGTCGACCGCAGCCCTTGTGAGCGGGTTCCGGACCGCTCACAAGGGCTGTTCCACGTGATCCCGCCCCGTCGGTCAGCGCAGCACCCGGTAGATCAGGTGTGTGACCGAGCGCGCCGCCCGCGACTCCACCTGCTCGAGGTTCAGCGGCGGGACGCCGTCGAACAGCCGGGTGCCCGCGCCGAGCGTGAACGGCGCGATGTGCAGCCGCAGTTCGTCGATGTGACCGGCGGCGAGGTACTGGTTGACGGTGGTCGCGCCGCCGTGGATGGAGATGTCGCCACCCCCGGCGGCCTCCCTGGCGCGGCTCAGCGCGGCCTCGATGCCGTCGGTGACGAAGTAGAACGTGGTGCCGCCGTCCATCGGCTGCGGCTCACGCGGGTGGTGGGTGAGCACGAAGACCGAGCTGTGGTACGGCGGGTTGTCGCCCCACCAGCCCTTCCAGTTCCGGTCCCACTCGCCGCGCTCCGGGCCGAACATGTTGCGGCCCATGACGAACGCCTTGGCCGTCATCATCCGTGCGAACTCGGCCGGGTGCGCCTCGGGCCCCTCGCCGTACCAGGCGTGCAGCTTGTCGCCCCAGCCGTCCCCGCCGTCGTCGCCGAACGGGCGCTCCTCGCTCTGGTTGTGCCCGGCCGCGTACCCGTCGAGGGTGATCGTGAGATCGCAGGTCACCTTGCCCGTGCGTGTGGTCATGGCATCAGCATGGTGCCGCCGACGTATGACGTCCAATGCACGAGGGGCGGCTGCCTGCCGACCGGGCCGCGGAGATCATGGCCGCGTCGACGCGGCGGCGACGGCCAGGTGAACAATTGTCCACCCAGAACGGTTTCCGGGTAACGAGCGACGCGCCGAAGTCGATGTTGGAAACGACACGAACACCTGCGTTCGTCACTGGGGAATCGGAGTATCGATGGGTAACAAGCTGGCCAGGCGGCTCGGCGCCGCCGCGATGACCGCCGCGGCCGTGGCCGCGTTCGCACCGACGGCCGCCGCGGCGGAACCGACCTGGACCGCCGTCCCGCTGGAGGTGCCCGCGGACGTGTTCTCCGTCCGGGTCAACGGGACCGACGGCGTCGACCAGATCGTCGGCTCGTACGACTCGTTCGACAGCGGCGGGCAGTACCGGCCGGGCATCGTCTGGCGCGGCACCGCGTTGACCGTCCTCGGCGAGGCGTTCGACGACCTCACCGACCTCACCGCGATCAACACGAGCGGCGTGGCGGTCGGCTCGCACGCCGCGTACGACGAGCAGCCGCAGGCGGTCAAGTGGACCGGTGACCACTACGAGGACCTGCCGGCACCGGCCGGGTCGGCCAGCGTGGCGACGTCGGTGAACGACAACGGCGACATCGTCGGCACCGCCGACTACCAGGTGATCCTGTGGCCCGCGTCGGCCCCCGGCACCTACCGGCTGCTGCCCATGCCCTACCCCACGAGCGCCAACGGCGTCTCGATCGGCGACGACGGCACCGTCGTCGCCAGCGTGATCGAACCGGTCGGTTCCGGGCCGAGCCGCGCCTTCCGCTGGGACAGCACGGGACAGCCGCGCGAACTGGAGCGCGTCGACCGCGACCACGGGCACAGCGTGCTGACCATCGAGAACGGCATGATCGGCGGGAGCGCCAACCTGCTGGGCGCGGCCATCTGGAACACCAAGGGCCGGGTCCAGCGGTTCGTCCCCGACATCCAGTTGTACGGCATGAACGCCAACGGTGACCTGCTCGCCCGCGGCAACACCGGCGGCGACGCCTGGTTCGTCGACGAGAACGGCGTCCGCAGCACTCTGCCCGCCACGTTCATGCCGTCCTTCCACCCGACCACGCTGTTCACCAACGGCACGGTCGCCGGCTACTCCCACGACGAGGCCACGTTCACCGACACAGCCGTCATCTGGCAGCGCGTCTGAACCAGTCCGGCCACTGACAACGAGCCCACCGCGCCGTGCCCGCGGTGGGCTCGGTTTTTCACGAACCACCTTGTCGACGAAGGATCTTCTGGCTACAGTCCCGTTCCGGGTCGGGGCCTGACTCCTGGGGGATGTCACCGTGCGACGTGTCTTCTCTGCTGTCCTGACCGGACTCCTGCTGTCCGCCGGTCTCGTGCTCGCCACCCCGGTGGCGGCACCTGCCGCGCCCTCCGTCGACGCCGGCACGGCGTCGACGTTCTCGCCGAGGTCACCGGTCCGTGTGCTGGACACCCGGAACGGCGCCGGGCCCGTCGGGGCGCGGCGCACCATCACCCTCGACCTGGCCACGCGTGTGCCCGCGACCGCGACCGCGGTCGTGCTGAACGTGACGGCGGTGACGCCGACGGCGTCCACCGTCGTGACCGTGTTCCCCGCGGGCATGACCAGGCCGACGGCCTCCAACCTCAACGTGCCCGCCGGAGACACCCGCGCGAACCAGGTGACCGTCGCCCTCGGCACCGACCGGAAGGTGAACATCTACAACCATTCCGGCAGCGTGCACCTGCTCGCCGACCTGGCGGGCCACTACGGCACGGGCACGGGCACCAAGTTCACGGCGCTGGCGCCCGCCCGGGTGCTCGACACCCGCGAGACCGGGCCCGCCCTGGGACAGCGCCTCACCCGGGTCGTGGACTTCACCGGCCGGGTCCCCGCGTCCGCGACCGCGGTGACCTTCAACCTGACGGTCACGAAGCCCACGGCCGGGACGTTCGTGACCGCGTGGCCGGCGGGCACCTCGCGGCCGACCGCGTCCAACGTGAACATCCCGGCCGGGGACACCCGCGCGAACCTGGTGACCGTCGCCCTCGGCACGGACCGCGAGGTCAACCTCTACAACCACGTCGGGTCGACGCACGTGATCGTCGACGTGACCGGCTTCTACACCCCCGAGTACGGCGCGCACTTCGTTCCGCTGTCACCCGAGCGGGTCCTCGACACCCGGTACGGCACGGGCACCGGCGGCACGACCACACCGTTGGGCCCGAGGAGCGTCCGCACCGTCGACCTGGCGAACACGGTGCCGGACACGGCGACCGCGGTCGCGCTCAACCTCACCGCCGTCGACGCGACGACCTCGACCTTCGTCACCGCGTGGGCGCCGGTCGGGGACGTGCCCATCGCGTCCACGCTCAACCTGTCCGCCGGGCAGATCGTGCCCAACGCCGCGGTCGTCGCGTTCTCCGGAGAGCGGGCGGTCGCGCTCTACAACGCCAACGGGTCGGTCCACCTCGTCGCGGACGTGGCCGGGTACTTCGCCGCCGTCGACGCCGAGCCGTGCACGACCGACTGCGTCTACGCGTGGGGCAGCAACTGGAGCAGGCAGCTGGGCACCGGACAGCTCGGCGGCTCGTCGGGCACGCCGACGCGGGTGATCGGACTGTCCGGGGTGCGCGCGGTGACCGGTGGGTCGTCGAACGGGTACGCCCTGCGGGCCGACGGCACCGTGTGGGCGTGGGGCGGCAACTACGCGGGCCAGCTCGGCAACGGGTGGACCGCCGCCTCCTACGGCGGGTCGGCGGTGCCCGTGCCGGTGGCCGGGCTGACCGGCGTCACCGCGATCGCGGCGCGGGGGCAGCACGCCTACGCGCTCCGCGCGGACGGCACGGTGTGGGCGTGGGGTGACAACTTCCACGGGCAGCTCGGCAACGGCACCCGGACCCACTCCGCGGTCCCGGTGCGGGTGACCGGCCTGGCGGGCGTCACCGCGATCGGCGCGGGCGACTCGACCGGGTACGCGGTGCTGGCCGACGGCACCGTCCGCGCCTGGGGCTTCAACGGTGGCGGACACCTCGGCAACGGGTCGGACGTCGACTTCTCCACCACGCCGGTCCAGGTCACCGGGCTCACCGACGTCACGGCGATCGCGGGCGGCGGCCCCAGCAACGGCACCTACGCACGGCGTTCCGACGGGACGGTGTGGTCGTGGGGCTACAACTTCTCCGGCGCGCTGGGGCACGGCGAGTTCTGCGCCGATGGTGTGCCCTGCCTGTCCGACGTGCCGGTCCAGGTGACCGGCCTGACCGACGCGACCGCCGTCGCCAGCGGTAACTACCACGGCCAGGCGGTGCGTGACGACGGCACGCTCTGGGCGTGGGGCGACAACACCGAGGGCGAGCTCGGCAACGGGGTCCAGTGCGGGATCGGCATCGACACCTCGGGCTGCGCGTACAACGCGCCGGTCCAGGTCGCGAACCTCACCGGCGTCACCGCGTCCGGGACGAGCAACCGAGGCGGCTACGCACTGCGTGACGACGGCACGGTGTGGGCGTGGGGCAGCAACTACGACGGCGCGCTGGGCAACGACACCGTAGACAGTCACACCACGGTTCCGGTGCCGGTGCACGGCCTCGGCGTCGTCACCGCGATCGGCAACGGCAGCAGCACGGCGTACGCGGTCGTACCGACCCCCTGACCGGCGGCTGACCCGCTTCCGCATCACACCCAGAACGGAGTTCATGTCTCACCGTGTCATCAGTGCTAGTGTGATGACACAGTGAGACATCACTGGGTGTCCCGGCGGAGAGGAAGCGCGATGACGTCGAACACCGAGCCCGGCGCGGTGTGGATCCTGGGGGCGACGGGCCGGGTCGGCCGCGCGGTCGCCGCCCGCATCAAGGCCCAGGGCGGCACGGCCACGCTGGTGGGACGCGACGAGGAACGCCTGCGCACGGTGGCGGCCGACCTCGGACTCGGCGACGACGCGCAGGTCGTGGTCGCGGACACGGCCGACCGGATCGCCGCCGAGATCACGCGGCAGCGGCCCGCCGTGGTCCTCAACACCATCGGCGAGTACGCCGCGACGGCCACGCGGATCGCACGTGCCTGCCTGCCCGGCGGGCACTACCTGGACCTGGCCAACGACCTGGTCGCCGTGCCGCGCCTGCTCGACCTGCACGAGGAGGCGGCGGCCGGGGGCAGCACCCTCGTGACCGGTGCCGGATTCGGCGTCCTGGCAACGGAAGCCGTGGTGGCGAGGCTGTGCGAGGGGCGCCCCACCCCGGACCACGTGCGGGTCGACGCCCTGGCGTCCGTGGCCAACGACGGCGGCACGGTCGGCACGTCCCTCGCCGCCTCCGTCATCGACGCGCTGACCACCGGCGGACGCCGCTACCGGGACGGTCGCCTCGTCACGGCCCGGCTCGGCGCCGACCCGCGGCACCTCACCCTGCCCGACGGGGAGACGGCGAAGACCGCGAGCGTCCCGTCGGCCGAGCTGCTGGCGGCACAACGGGCCAGTGGCGCGCCGTCGGTGGTGGTGACGTCCGTGCTGGCGCCGACCGCGCCCGCCGCACGGGCCGCCCTGCCGCTGGCCGGGAGGCTGCTGTCGATCCCCGCCCTGCGCCGCTTCGCGGTCCGCCGGCTGGCGGCCATCCGGCTCAAGGCGGCTCCCCGGCCGCGGCGGCACTCCTGGGGACACGCGGTCGTCAGCTGGCCCGACGGCACCACGCGGGAAGGCTGGCTACGCGCCGGCGAGGCGATGGACTACACCGCCGCCGTGGCCGCCGAGACCGCCGCGCGGCTCGCCAGGGGCGAGGGCAAGCCCGGCGCCCACACCCCGGCGGCCGCGTTGGGTCCCGACCTGGCCGTCGCCGCGGGCGGCACCTTCATCCTCGACTGACGGAGTCCGACCGGTGCTGTGCCCCGCTCAGCGCCGCGGCGAGCTCGGCGGTGACGTCGTCGAACACGGACGAGAACGCCACCGTGCCCGCGCCGTCGAGCCAGCGTTCGAACGCGGCCCGGAGCGCGGTCACGCAGACCTCGGCGAGCACCTCGGCCAAGGGGGCCGGGGTGCCCCGCCCGCGCAGCGCCTCGGCGATCCCCGCCGCGACCAGTGCGAACTTGGTGCGTTCCCGTTCCTGGAGTTCCGCGCTGGTCCCGATCACCACGCGGCGCGACCCGGCGGTGGGGACGTTCCGGACCAGCTGGTCCCCCACGTCCCGCAACGCGGTCACCGTCGCGTCCCACGGGCCGAGGTCCTCGTCGGCCGCGGCCACCGCGTCACGGACGGCGTCGGCGAGCTGCTCGGACCCGGCGAACAGCACGTCGCGTTTGTCCGTGAAGTAGCGGGAGAAGGTGCGCCTGGTCAGCCCCGCCCGTTCGGTGATGTCCGTGACCGTCACGTTCTCGAAGCCACGCTCGAGGAACAGCTCGACCGCGGCGTCGCGCAGCCGCTCCTCGGCCCGAGGGATCCAGCGTGGCACCGGGCAACTCTAACCGAGTGTCCGGAAACGACCCGGATCCGCCGGATCCCGGTCCACGACCTGGATCGGCGGCCAGGCCCACTGCCACACGCCGATGCCGGGCGTGCGGGAGAACCGGATCCGCCCCCGGGTCCCGTCCACGGAGACGTGCGGCCAGGCCCCGGCGACGCGGGCCCGGTCCACGCCGTGCGCGCGCAGCACCTCGGCGAGCACGGCGATCGTGTCGTAGCCCTCGAAGGCGACGAACGAGGGCACGCCACCGAGACGCGCGCGGAGCGTCGTCTCGACGCGGGCACCGAGCGGACTGAGACGTTCGGGGAGGTAGCGCAGGAACGGGACCGCGGCGCCGTCGTCCCCCAGCAGCGCCAGCCAGTCGGGCAGTTCCGGCTGGCCTGCCGGAGCACCGATCACGACCTCGGTGAGGCGCTGGTCGCGGCGAACGGCCCGGACGATCGGCACCGCCGGGTCGGGATGACCCACCAGCAGGAGGAGCGCGGTCGCACGGTCGGCGACGAGTTCGTCGCACACGGCCTCGGGCGTGCGCGCACCCATGTCGAGCTCGACGACGGAGCCGCCGCGCGCCGCGAGGTGGTCCCGCAGCACCCCGGTCCCGGTCGCCCAGTACACACTCGGCTGGGTCGCCACGGCGATGCGCCGATGGCCCCGGCCGAGGAGGAAGTCGGCATAGAGCTGCCAGCCGCGGGACTGTGCGGGGGCCAGGCGCGCGACCCAGTCCGTCGGCTCGTCGGTGAGCGCGTCGAGCACCGCCGACGAGCACAGGAACGGCACGCCGAGCGCGTCGGCCCTGGCGGCAGCGGCACGGGCGACGACGCTGTGGTACTCCCCCACCACGGCGACCACGCCCGAACGAGCCAGCTCGTCCACGGCGGCCGCCGCCCGCCGTGGGTCCGCCGCGGTGTCCCGGACCACCAGCTCGAGCGGTCGGCCCGCGATGCCGCCGCCGTCGTTCACGTCGTACACGGCCGCCTCGAGCCCGGCGAGCAGGTGCGTGCCCGCCTCGACCCAGCCGGGCCGGGTCAGCGGCGCGAGCGCACCGATCCGGACGGTGGTCATCAGACTGTCGAACCGCCGTCGATCGTGATCACCTGGTCCGTTGATGTGGGAGTGTGCCGACAGCGACATCCTGCCCGATGCCGCGGCCCGCGACCGAAGCCGACCTGGCCATGACGGGTGGGTGGCGACATCGATCGCGTGATTCGCGGTCGCGGGCTTGACCTTGACACGGTGACAACGTGTCCACTGGGGTGCGGGAGGTGGTCCCGATCAACCCGACACACGGAACCCCGCAGAACACCCGCGTGGCCACGGCGCTCGGCGCCGACGACTCGTCGGTCCGGCTCAAGGCGGCCATGGCGGCGGGCTCGCACCCCGACCCCGGCCTGCTGGACGCGCTCGTCGAGCGGTGCGCGGTCGAGCCGGACTTCTTCGTGCGCGACATGCTGTCCTGGGCGCTGACCCGGCTCTCGCCCGGGGTCACGCTGCCGCGGCTCCGCCAGGAGCTCGGCTCCGCGCGGCCCCAGGCCCGCAGCCAGGCGTTGCACACGCTCTCCAAGATCGGCGACCGGAGCGCGTGGGCCTGGCTCACGCGCGACATGCTGCGCGACGCCGACGACGGGGTCGCGCGGACCGCGTGGCGCGTCGCGGTCGCGTTCGTGCCCGGCGACCAGCGGGAGGCGCTCGTCGACGAGCTGGTCACACAGCTCGGCCGCGGCGACCGTGCCGTGCGGCTGAGCCTGAGCCGGGCGCTCATCGATCTCGGCGACGTGGTCGAGCCCGCGCTGGCGAAGGCCTCGGCGCACGCCGACCCGGCGGTGGCGGCGCACGCCCGTGCCACCGTGCTGCTCCGGGAGGACCCCGAAAGCGGCTTCGACGCGGCCGTCGACGAGGCCACGCGGATCGTCACGCTCGGCCCGGAACGAGCCGCGGCGTGCTGATCGGTGACGTGTCCCGCCACTCGGGGGTGAGCACCCGGATGCTCCGGCACTACGACGCCCTCGGGCTGGTGCGACCCACCGGCCGCACCGCCGGGGGCTACCGGGAGTACTCCCCCGAGGACATCCGCAGGATCTTCCACGTGGAGAGCCTGCGGTCGCTCGGGCTCTCGCTCAAGCAGATCGGCCGCGCGCTGGACGACCCGTCGTTCACGCCGGCCGCCCTGGTGAGCGACCTCATCCGGTGGGCGGAGGACCGTCTCGCGCGGGAACGGGAGCTGCTCGAACGGCTCCGCGCGATCGACGCGTCGGCGCCGGAGGGCTGGCAGGGGGTCCTGCGCATCGTCGAACTCATGCAGGGCCTCAACTCGGCCAGCGCCTCGCGCAGACAGCAGGCCGTCCTGTCCCGTCCCGAGGGCGTGCCGATGTCGGTCGACGTGCTGGCCGGGGCGGTCCTGACCGAGCCCGACCCGCACGTCGCGGGGGCACTGCGCTGGGCACTCGCCAGGGCGGGCGGCGACGGCGTGGCGGCGCTCGCCGCGGGCGTGCGCTCGGCGGACGTCGACGTCCGGCGGCGGGCGGTGCGGGCGATCGCCGAGATGCCCGAGGCCCCGGACGCGACCGCGGCACTGGCGGACGTGCTCGGGGACCCGGACGCGACGGTGCGCGGGCACGCGGCGCTGGCGTTGGGCGGACGGGGCGTGACCTCGGCCGTCCCGGTGCTCGTCGGCATGGTGGTCGAGGGCACCGGCGACGTCGAGGCGGCGGAGGTGCTGGGTGCGCTGTCCAGGGACCCGGGGTGCGCGGACCGGATCGTGACCGCACTGGCCGACGAACTCGCCGCCCACACCGAGGACTCCGCGGTGCGGATCCGCCTGACACAGGCGCTGGTCGAGCTGCCGGGGACGACCGCGGCGGACCTCCTGCGCGAGCTGACCCACGACGACGACCGCGCGGTCGCCCTCATCGCCTCGGCCTTCGTCGGCGTCCTCGACCGACGGTCCACAGAGGACCGCGACGGGTGACGGCGCTCCCGGACCACCACCGGGAGCGCCGCCGGGCCGGTCAGTTCGCCGCCAGCCGCCAGCCGGTCCAGCCGAAGCCGATCTCCGTTCCCTGGCCGAAGGTGCCCGCGCCGGTACCGAGCCACCGCAGCAGCTTGTTGTCCGACGTGCGGATGGCCAGCAGGTCGGCCTTGGCGTCGCCGTTGATGTCCATCGACGTCACCTGGCGGAACCCGTTCCAGCCCGAGCCGACCTGTTTCGCGGTGGCGTACCCGGAGGTCGTGCGTTGCCAGAAGAACAGCTCACCGAGGCCGTTGGTGGCCCAGATGTCCCCGTCGCCGTCACCGTCCGCGTCGGCCGCCGTGTGCCGGGCGAGACCGGCCCAGCCGCCGCTGACCGTGACACGCGTGGTGAACGAGCCGTGACCCTTGCCGACGTACAGGTACATGTAGCCGCCGTCGCGCGCGAGGATGTCGGTCCTGTTGTCGCCGTTGACATCCGCGAACGCGACGTACTCGAACGCCGACCAGCCGCCGCCGACGTCGACACCGGTGGTGAACGTGCCGTCGCCGTGGTTGGCCCAGTACTTCAGCGTGTCGCCCGCGACCGCCCACAGGTCGGCCCAGCCGTCACCGTTCGAGTCGTTGACACCCATCCACGTCATGCCGCCCCAGCCGGGGCCGAGGCGCAGGCTGGTGGTGAAGTCGCCGTCCGCGGTGCCGCGGTAGAGGTAGGCGACGCCGTCCGGGTTGACGCCGACCGCGTCGTCGAAGCGGTCACCGTTGACGCTCTTGGCCGGCTTGGCCGGGGTGCCGCCCGCGCAGTTCCGGGAGGTCACGTAGCCGTCCGGGTACGGGAAGCGGACACCGTTGAAGTTCGCGGGCCGGATCCCTTCCGGCCACGACGATCCGAGGCGCACCTCGTAGTGCAGGTGCGGGCCGATGTTGTTGCCCGGCGCCGAGGTGTCGCCGACCCACCCGATGAGCTGCCCCTGCGCGACCGACTGCCCCGCCCGGACGGCCATGTCCTTGAGGTGCGCGTAGTAGGTGTTGTAGCCGCTGCTGCCGTGGCTGATCTTGACGAGGTTGCCGAACCGGTTGGTGTCGCCCTGGTGCGCCGCGGTCACGACGGTGCCCGCGGCGGCCGCGAGGACCGGCATGCCCTCGTCGTCACCGCGGTTGAAGTCGAGCTCCCACGGGGTGGCGTGCGCGCTGCTGTCGGAGTTGTTGCCGGACCACGTCTGTCCACAGGGGAACGGCAACTGGAAGAGGGGTTCCGCCGCCTGGGCGGGGGTGGCGAGCCCGAAACACGCCGTGGTGACCACCACCGCGGTCGTCACGAGTCTCGCCAAGCTTCGCTGTCTCATGTGGACTCCTCGGGTGGGATCACTGCTGGGGCAGGGACTGTTCGGCCGTGGCGAACCCCTCGTACTTGCGCACGATGCGGGGCGTGCCGTTGACGCCGCGGTACACGAGGATCCAGAACTGGCCGCCCGCCGAGGTGATCAGTCCGAAGGACGGGTCGACGACGGTCGGCACGTCGGTGCCGGTCCAGCCTTCGTACGGCGCGTACGTCTCGCTGCCCGCCGCGTTCTCGCCCCACATGTACACCTGGCCCGCGTCGTCACGGGTGGCGATCATGGTGCGGCCGTCGACCGGGTCGATGACGGCCGCCGGTGCGCCGGTGACGCCGGTCTGGCCGGTCGCCGTCCACGCTGCCGGGAAGACACCGGCGGCGTCCTGCTTCTTCGTGACCACGGCACCGTCCGGTGTCCGCGCGAACAGGCCGACGCGGTAGCCCGGGTAGGTCACCGCGGCCGGGGTCTCCGCGACGGCGCCGCCGAGGTCCGCCCACGCGCTGACGCTGCGGTCGTCCCGGAACACCAGGGACTTCACCGTGCCCGCCGCGGTCCGCGCGAACACCTGCACGCCGTCGCGGACGACGGCGGTGGCCGGGGTGCCGACGAGGTCCTGGTCGCCGAGCTCACGCCAGTACGGCATCGTGCCGGCGCGGACGAACGCCCACAGCTTGCCGTCGGCGTCCACGGCGAACAGGACGGTCGTGCCGTCGGCCAGGTCCGCCGCGCCGGGTGCGTACGCCATCGACCCGCCGAGGTCGGTGAACGCGGTCCACGTCGGCGTGGCGAACTTGGTTTGCGTGCTGGACCAGACGTCCCCGCCGTCGCCGTACTGCGCCGACACCTCCACGGTGCCCGCGGCGCCGTGGGTCATGGCGGGCGGTCCCGAGAACGCCTCGTTGCCGGAGATCGTCTGGTACTGCACGTCGAAGAGGTTGCCGGGCAGCTTCTGGTGCGCGACGACGACCTTGCCGAGGTTGTCGACGAACGCGTACTCGACGGACGACTCGGTCTGGCCCGGCTGCACCTTCGCCTGCAGCACCCGGATCGGCGTGTTCTGCACGGTCGGGATCACCGTCTGCGGCTCGGAGAACCAGCCCTCCAGGTCGATGTAGACGTAGGCGGACGCGGTGCCGTAGTTCTTGACGCGTACCTTCCCGCCGGTGCCGGGCTCGATGATCACCGAGGCGCGGTGGTGGGTGCCCGGGGCGTACTCGGTGTGCGCGACGCCCGGCTCGACGCCCCCGGTCGACCACGCCCGCAGCGCGCCACGCGCGGTGCCGCCGCCGGCCTGCATGCTGAGCGCGGCGCCCGCGATGCCGCGGGTCGGCAGCCCGTTCGCGCCGCCGACCTGCACGTCGATCACCCCGTTGGCGGCGACGGTGCCGCCGAAGAGGCGCGCCGTGACCGGCCGCAGCCCGGCGCCGGCGGTGGCGGTCTTCGAGAAGTAGCCCATGACGTCGACCACGAGGTGCGCCGGTGACGGCCCCTTGTTGGTGAACGTGACACGCGTGTCGGTGGTCAACGGGACGGCCGCGCCGCTGGCCACGTAGATCCCGTTCTCGAAGTGGACGATCGCGGCTGGCCCGGCCGCCACCCCGGTCGGCGCCGCGGTGAACGAGCCGCTCGAGGGGCCGGGCGGGACCGTCAGCTCCACGAACGCCGCCGACGCGCCGACGGGCACCCCGGCCGCCGCCAGGTCCACCGTGCGGGAGCCGCCCGCGGGGATGATCGTGGTCTTCGTCGTGTCCAGCACGCGTTTCTGCGCGACGGGCACGAACCCGCCGTTCGCGCCGCCGGTCGAGGTGGTGAAGTACCCCTGCACGTCCACGACGACGTGCAGCTCGCCGTAGCGGTTGAACATCGAGATCTGGCCGTTCGTCCCCGGCCGCACGATCGCCGTGTTGGACAACGACTCCCCCGCCCCGACGTTGACCATCGAGACGTCGGGCCGCGTCGTGCCCGCGGGGAAGGCGGTGAGCCACGTCGCCGCGGACGGCTGCACCGCGAGGATGCGGATCAGGACCGCGCTCACCCCCGTGGCGGGCACGCCGCCCACCCCGACCGCGGTGAACGACGTCGTCGAGACCTGCTTCAGCTTGGCGCCACCGCGTGTGTCCCAGATCGTCCGCGCCGTGCTGAACGGCACGAAGTCACCACCGCGCGAGGCGGCGTCCGCGCGTGCGACCGGCCTGTCGACGGGCGCGGCCACCAGGGCGAGCGCCACCGCGAGCACGGTCAGCACCACCGTCCACCGTGGACGTCTCCAGCGTGTCTCTGCTCTGGTCATGGGTTTCCTTCCTCGATGCCGGGTGATCAGCGCCCGAAACGAATCGCCTGTCTGATGGCCCATTTCCCGCCCGCGACGACGACTATCGAGGTCAGGACCGGGTCGAAGGTCGCGAGAGGGGACGAGCCGGGTGTCGGGTTGTCCGGAGAAGTGGCCTGCTGCAACGCCTTCTGCACTACCTTCGGGCCCGCTTCCTGCCGCTTGCGCTGCTCCTCGATCGTCCCCTCGACCTCTTTGGGATCGCGTTCCTCGCGCGCCCCCGGCGACTTTTTCCCGCAGGTCGGTTTGTTCTGGCATTTCGCCCAGTTCCAACCCATGTCGTGTTTCCCGCACAGGTCGGTGAAGTCGGCGTTGTGCACCAGCAGGTCGGCGTCGCCCGCCACCACGTGGTAGGTGTGCAGACCGTCCACCGTCAGGTTGTAGACCGTCCGGCGCTCTGTCCACTCCCGCGTCGCGGTGACCGTCCCGGCGGTGACCCGGTCACCGGTCGCGAGGTCACCCGCGTCGACCCACCTGCCCAGCCACACCGGATGTCCTTGTGTGGCAACGATCTCGCTGCCGCCCACACGCACCTCGACGAGGTCCTTGACGCCGGTGCCCTCGACCACCGCCGTCACCACCCGCGGTCCACCGCGGCCGGTGGTCGGGTCGGTCGCGAGGACCACGTCGCCGACGCGTACCTCGTCGATGCGTTTCGTGGTGCCGTCGGCCATGCGCACGCGGGTGTCACCGGCGAAGCTGTTGGCCGAGCCGACCAGATCCGCGGCGCAGGACGAGACGTCGTCGGCCTTGTCGGTCAACCGGCGGCCGGTCCGCACGACGTCCGCCGCGTCGTCGGTGTGGCGGGCGGCGAGGGAGGCGACCCTGGCCGCGCGTACCGCGCCGCCGCCCGCGCCGCCCAGCAGGTAGCCGCCGATGGTGGCGGCGGTCCACGCGCACGCCTCGAGGTCGCCCTTGGTGACGCACGCGACCAGGTCCGTCACGCCGGACATGTCCGCCGCGACCTTCAGCGCCGCCTTGAGGTACGGCGACGCGGCCTGGGCGAGGTCGGCCACCGTGTCGACGGCCTTCGAGACGTTCTCCACGACGGCACCGGCGGTGTCGACCGCCTTCTGGTACACGGCCGTGGCGCTCTTGACCGTGTCCGCCACGACGTCCCTCGTCGCGGCGACCACCTTCGCGGGGAGGTGGGCCGCCGACGACACCAGCTTCTTCGACGCGGACAGCACGGGTCTCGTCGCGGCGAGCAAGACCTTGACGGGACTGTGCCTCGCGGCGAACGCGGCGGCCTTCTGCGCCGCACGCGTCACCTGCTTCGCCTTCGCGATGGCGGCCTTGCGCGCCTGTTCCGCCTTGCGGGCCGTCCAGTTGACCGTCTGCCTGACCTTCTTCTTGCTGTACGAGTACGCCTTCTTGCCGCCCTTCGCGAGCCACTTGGCGCCCTTGCGGAGGCTGCGCCCGACCGACTTGAGTCCCTTGTAGACCTTCCGGCCGACCCACTTCGCGGCCGACTTCACCTTCCGGCCGACCCACTTCGCCGCCGACTTCGCCTTCTTGGCGACCCACTTGGCGCCGCTCGCGATCTTGCTCGCGGTCCATGTCAGCCCGCTCCACGCGGTCCGCGCGAACCACGAGATGCCGCTCGAGACGTATGACGACACCGACGACACCGCGGACGACACGGTCGACACCACGCTCGACACGGCCTTCTTGACCTTGTCGAACACGCCCCAGTTGCCGGTCGGGTCGGTGACGTTGACGGGGTCGGCGTTGCCGTAGGTGTACCGGTTGGCGAGCACCGCGTCGCCGCCCGGGTGGTCGACCGTGTCACGGGAGGTGAACGAGCCGGAGCTCGGGTCGTACCAGCGGGCACCCATGTTGACCTGGCCGGTGTCCTCGTCGGTCCAGTCACCCTGGTAACCGATGTTCCCGGTGTCCCCGGCGCGGTCGGTGACCTGGCCGAACGGGTCGTAGGCGGTCGAGTCGGACAGCCGGGTGAGCGCGGTGTCGCCCGGCGCGAAACCGCCGACCACGTCGCCGTGCTCGTCGTCCAGCGTCAGGGTCGGGCCCGCCGCGTCGGCGACGGCAAGCAGGTTGTCCTCCGGGCCGCGCGCGAACCGCTCCGTGCCGTCGGCGACCACCTCGTCGGACAGCCCCGCGTAGGTGAACGGGCTGCCGCCCTTGGACACCAACCGGTTCAGGCCGTCGTAGACGTAGGTCTGGCCGAGCGCGCCGACCATCCGGTCGAACGCGTCGAACGTGAACCGCTCGTCCAGGCCCGAGCTGGTCCGGGACGCGCGCGTGCCGCGTGCGGTGTAGGTGTAGGTGTAGTCGCCGTCCGACAGCAAACGGTTGCGCGCGTCGAAGGTGGCGGTCTTGTCGCCGGTGCGGGTGCGGTTGCCCGCCGCGTCCCACCCGTACTCGACCGTCCCCTTCGGACCGGTCCACGACGTGAGCCTGCCCGCGAGGTCGTAGCCGTAGGCGTGCTCGCCCGCGCCCGCCGTGCCCGTCGTGGTCTTGCCGGTGACCTGGTTGTTCGCGTTGTACCGGTAGGCCACCGACATCACGGTGGCGCCCGCGCCGTTGCGCACCACGTCGGAGGTGGTGCGCCCCAGCTCGTCGTAGGTGAACGTGCGCACCCGGCCCCCGCCGTAGTCCACGGTGGACAGCAGACCCGCGCCGTCGTAGCCGTACCGCTGCACGCTGCCGGTCAGGCCGTCGGTCACGGTCGCGAGCCGTCCGTTCGTGTAGGTGAACGCGGCGGTGCCCGCGACGTCCTCGCGGGACAACGTGTTCCCGTCGGCGTCGTAGGAGTAGTCGGCCGACCCGCCCGGGCCACGCGCGGTGAGCAGGTTGCCCCGGTCGTCGTAGGTGTAGGTGTTCGTACCGCCCGGCGCGTTCACCGACACGACCTGGTCGACGAGGTCGTAGCCGAGCGTGCGGGAGCCGGTCGCGGCCTCCGCGCCCGCGCCGGTCTCCGTGGTGAGCCGCCCCGCCGCGTCGAACGTGGCGGTGCGGGTCACACCGCCCGGCGCGCGGTAGGACACCGGGTTGCCGCCGACGTCGTAGGCCACCGTCCAGGTCCGGTCGGCGAGGTCCGGGTGTGCGGCGGTGGCCGGTTCGGTCATCGTCTCGGGCAGGCCGAGCGTGTTGTACGAGTACAGGAAGCTGTTGCCGAGCCCGTTGGTGAGCCGGGTGCGCCTGCCCGCCGCGTCGTAGCCGAACGACGTGGTGATCGACGACGTCGCGGTGACCGGTTCGGTCTGGCTGACGAGCTGGTCGTCCGCGTCGTAGGAGTAGGTGGTGGTGACGCCGAGCCCGTCCGTCGCCGACACCAGGTTGCCGTCCGGGTCGTAGGCGGCGCGCCGGGTCTGCTTCACCGCGCCGTCGGGCGCCAGCTCGTTGGTGGTGACGGCGCGGCCTGCGCCGTCGTACACGGTCTGCGTGGTACGGCCGACGTGGTCGGCCTGCCGCACCACACGACCCGCCTGGTCGTACCCGTACTGGACGGACACGCCGTTCGGGTCGGTGACGCGGGTCAGCTGGCCGAGCGTGTCGTAGGTGGAGCGGGTGATCGCACCCGACGGGGTGTCGCCGCGCACCACGTTGCCCGCGTCGTCGTACACGACGGTGGTGGTGAAGTTGTTGGGCAGCGGCAGCCGCTCGACCTCGGTCGTGGTGACGGGCCGGTCGAGGTCGTCGTAGGTGGTCTCGGTCCTGGCGCCCAGCGGGTCCGTCGTGGACAGTGGGAGCCCGGTGCGGGTGTAGGTGTAGCGGGTGACGGCCCTGGTGTCGTTGGTAGTCGCGGGTTCGTCGAGCGTGACCAGCCTGCCGAGCTGGTCGTAGCCGTACCGCAGGGAGTTGCCGCGCGGGTCGGTCACCTCGACGACGTTGCCGAGCCCGTCGTAGCGGGTGTGGGTGGTCGGCGTGACGGGCTCGGTCGCGCCCGGTGCGCGGTAGGCGGGCTCGACCTCGGTCACCGGGCGGCCGAGCCGGTCGTAGGTCCAGCCGCGGACGTTGCCCACCTCGTCCCGCACGGAGGTCTGCTCGCCGAACGTGTTGTAGCCGTAGGTGGCCGTCGGCCGCACGGTCTCTGCCGAACCGCCCGCCTCGGCCGAGACCGGGGCGCCGACGTCGCGGATCAGCTGCCCGGTCTCGTCGTAGGCGAACGTCGTGGTGTACGCGGCGGGGTCGGCACCGGCCACGTTGCCGCGCGGGTCCGTTGTGGACAGTTGAAGGCCGCGCTGGTCGTAGGTGGAGGTGGTGACGAGCGACTCGGTGCTGGTGGACACCGTCTCGCGGACCGCGTTGCCCGCGTCGTCGTAGACGTAGTTCACCACCTGGGGGGTGGTGGGCAGCGGCCACGGCACGTTCGACGCCTTGCCCGAGCTGCTCACCCGCAGGACGTTGCCGCCCTGGTCGTAGGTGTAGCTCGTGGTGCGGGCGAGACCTGCCGGGTCCTCGACGGTGGTCACGAGGTCGCCGCCGCGGTCGAAGGTCTGCACGAGGGTCTTCGTGCCGTTGCCCGTGACCTTCTTCACCGGGTTGCCCGCGGCGTCGTAGGTGTTCTCCTCCAGCACGAAGTCGCGAGTGCTCCCGTCGACGTTCCGGAAGTTCTTCAGCACCATCTTCCACACGCGGTCGTCGCCGTAGTACTGGTACTCGATCCGGCGGCCCATGGCGTCGGTCGTGCTCGCGCGGCGCCCGGCGTAGTCGTAGGAGTAGGACTCGACGACGAGGTAGTCCTCGACGAGACCACCCTGGTCGTCGCCGCGGTAGGCACGCAGGCGCACCTCGGCGAGCGCCTGCCGCGCGGTGTACGCGTAGTCGTACCGGTTGCCCTCGGCGTCCACGGTGGACACCAGGTTGCCGAACCGGTCGTAGGTCGAGGTGGTCTCGTTGCCCTCGGCGTCGACCAGCCGGACCGGGCGGCCAGCGGCGTCGTACTCGGTGGTCGTGGTGCGGGTGGCGTCGCCGCCGAGCTTGTCGCGTTCCTCCACCTTCACCGGGTTGCCGTCGACGTCGTAGGTGGTGACCGTCTCCTGCTGGTGGCGCACGCCGGTCACCGCGTCGGTCGTCGCCGGGTCGGTGACCACCGTCGGCCGGGACAGCGCGTCGTAGGCGGTGGTCGTGGTGACACCGTTCGGGAAGCTGTCGGAGATCTCGGTCTCCGACACCTGCCTGCCGAGCACGTCGTAGGTGAACGTCGTGACGAGCCCGCCCGGTTCGGTCGTCCGCGCGAGGTCACCGTTCGGGTGGTACTGCCTGCGGGTCACCTTGCCGCGGGCGTCGGTGGTGGTGAGCAGCAGACCCGGCGGGATCACGCCGCCACCCACCGCGGGTTCGCCGCCGGTGCTGTAGGTGTGCCGCACGACCGCGCCGTCCGGCTCGGTCTGCGTCGCCAGGTCACCCGTGGCGGTGTAGGTGTAGCTCGTGCGGTAGGTGGTGTCGGTGGCGCTCGCCGACCGCGCGTCCCTGGTCTCGACCGGGAGCTCGTTGCGCGGGTCGAACGGGTTGGTGACCGTGGCCGGGTAGGTCGTGTAGCTGGTCTGGCAGGACCCGGCGGTGCGGCACGTGGTGCGGCTGGTGATGTTGCCGCGCGCGTCGTAGGTCAGGCGCACGGCGTCGCCGTTCTCGTTGGTGACCGTGGCGAGCAGGCCCGCGTCGTCGTAGGAGTAGGTGCGGATCGCCATGCCTTCGAGGGGGTGTTCCACGAACACCGGCCCGCCGGAGCCACCGGGGATGATCGTGCAGAACTTCGGGTCGCCGGGGTCGGGTGCCGTGCACTCCTCGACCTCCTGCGGCGGCGCCGGTTCCGGGTAGCCCGGCCGGTCCTCCTCCCGCAGTTCCAGCCCGAGCGGCAGCCCGGACCGCAGCAGTTGGCCGGTGATCGCGTCGTACTCGTAGAGGTTCGGCCGGTTCGACGGGTCGTTGACCTGGACGGTCCGCAGCAGCTGGTCCGCGCCGCCGGACACGACCGGTGCGCCGATCTTCCAGGTGCCGCCGTCGCGGTCGGTGTAGGACGCGACGCGGTCCTGGCGCACGTCGTAGCTCGCCCGCATGGCCACCGCACCGCTCGGCAGCGTCACCTCCGCGAGCTGGTCGGCCGCCGTCGCGCCGTAGCTGTGGTGCGCGGCGACCGCGGCGGCGCCGAGCGGACGGGAGTAGACGGCCACCTCGTCGATGGCGCCACTCCAGAACCGGGTGGCGGCGCTCCCCCACTGCGGCCACGCCGACGGGTTCGTCGCGGTGGCCGCACCGAGCTGGTTGAAGGTCAGCAGGGCGTGGTCGAGCGTCGCCGTCGTCTGCCCGATGCGGACACCGTCGAGGTAGAGGGTCTGCGTGGTGCCCAGCGACGAGAGCACGACGTGGTGCCACGTCCCGTCGTTGACGGCGAGCGGCGAGGTCATCGGCGCGACCGTCGTCGTGCCGAACTGGCCGCGCAGCCTGCCGTCCATGCCGACGTACAGCACCGGCACGCCACGGGTGGGTGTGGTGCCGAACGCCCTGTCCTGGTAGCCGAGCAGCGGTCCGCCGGTGCCGGTGGTGTTGGCCTTGAACCACAGCTCGACCGCGCCGTCGCGGGTCTTCTTCACCACGCCATTGGGCAGGTCGACCCGTGACGACGTGCCGTTGAACGTGGCCGCGGTGCCGCCGCCCGCGAGCGCGCCCGCGGTGCCGAGCGTGACCGACGAGTACGTCGCCGCGTCCTCGCCCAGGTTCACGGTGATCTCGCTGCCCGCGCCCGTGCCCTCGGC
The DNA here is from genome assembly GCF_044466355.1 of Actinophytocola sp. NPDC049390. Taxonomy (NCBI): domain Bacteria; kingdom Bacillati; phylum Actinomycetota; class Actinomycetes; order Pseudonocardiales; family Pseudonocardiaceae; genus Actinophytocola; species Actinophytocola sp. NPDC049390. The sequence continues at coordinate 298,239 of NZ_JBITMQ010000001.1, read as the reverse complement.
CTCGCCGAGCCGCCAGTACGACTCGGGTTTCGCGTCGAGCACGGCGCTGCGGTAGTGCGACCCGTCGGCGTAGGTGTAGGTGGTGCAGGTGGTGTCCGGCGCGCACACCTTCGTCAGCACGTCGCCGTCGTAGGTGTAGGTCCACGAGGTGCCGAGGTCGGTGGTGACCTTCGTGACGTGGTCGCCGGTCCACGTGAACCGCAGCGCGCGGCCCGCGGTGTTGGACTGGCCGTTCGACACCTGTGCCTTGGCGAGCCTGGCGCCGGTGCCGTAGGTGAGGACGACCGCGCGTCTGGCCGCGTCGGTGATCCTGGTGAGGCGGCCACCCGAGTCGAACGTGTAGACCACGCCCGCGCGGTCGGCGAGCGTCCACAGCCCGTTCGCCGACGTCAGCGCGGCGGTGCGGGTGGACGGGGTCGCGTACGTGCCGTCGGCGTTGCGGCCGAAGCGCACCGCCTGACCGTCCGGATAGGACACCACGACGTTGCCGGAGCCGTCGTCGTCCGGTTCGAGACGCATGTCGTAGCGCGTGGTCCAGCCCGCGCCGAACGCGCCGTCGCGGCGCGGGTCGAGGCTGTTGTAGGTGCGCAGCAGGTTCAGCTCCGGCCCGACGGTGGCGACGGTCGCGTCGACGGCGACCGTGGACAGGTTGCCGGTCTGCGGGTCGTACTCGCGTTCCTGCGCCGCCTGGGCCGCGCCCGCGATCCTGGCCGTGATCTCCGGCTGCGGCACCTCGGCGAACACCGTCGAGTACGGCGACGCCACCTCGGTCGTGGCGTCCTTGACGAACACCCGCCACAGATAACCCTTGCCCCACACCATCCTGCCGTTCGGCGGTGCCCACGCCTGGCCCGCCTGGTAGGCGGAGGTGGTGCAGCCGACCGGGTTGCCGTCGCCGTCCCGGTCACAGACCTCGAACTTGTAGGTCAGCGACGACCCGGGCGGTGCGTCGACGTCGATCGCGCGTCCCCACAGCAGGGGGTTGAGCGTCGGCGCCTGGTAGCCGTTGGGCGGGTACAGCTCCTGCACGACCGGCGGCAGGTCGGTGATCTCCAGGACGATCCGCGCGGGCGCGACCTGGTGGTCGGTGAACACGATCCCGCCGGTGCGGACCATGGTGAAGTCGAGGAAGTACCGGCCGGGCGGCAGCGCCTTGACGGTCGCGGTCAGGGTGGTGCGGGCGCCGCGCGCGAGGGTCGCGGTCAGGTCGGCGGCGCGGAACTGCCCGACCGCCGCGCCGGTCCGCGCGTTGTAGGCGCGGTAGGCCAGGTAGTAGCTGCCGGGCGCCCACGCCTCCGCGCCGCGGTTGGTGACGGTGACCTTCACCCTGCCGTCCTGGTTCTGCAGCACGGGCGGGTCCGGCACCGGGTTCGGGATCGCGTACTCGGCGTTGTACGGGCTGTGGGTGACCCACAACGTCGGCCGGTTGGCGCTCGCCGCGGTGCCGACGAACCGCTTGCCGCTGGAGGCGTCCGCGACGTTCCCGCGCAGCGACAGGCCGTTGTTCGCGGTGGTGCCGTTGACCCAGCCCTGCACGAGCCGGGTGCCGCCGTCGCCGAGGTCGAACAGCTCGGCCGCGGTCGGGCAGGCCGACTGCGACTGGCCCTGCGCGAAGTAGCCGTGCGAGAACGAGCGGGACGCGAGCGCGGACCCGACCGAGGGGCCCGGGTAGGAGTAGCTGCCGGTCGAGGTCCACGCACCGGTGACGGGGTGCACGGTGACCGGGCGGGCGGCGCAGGTCTGCGCGTAGTAGTTGACCAGCTGCAGCTGGGCGCCGTAGATCGTGTGGAACCTCAGCGAGTCGGTGAGCCCGGTGAACTTGAGGTAGGACGCGGTGGCGGCGCCTTCGACGTTGCCGACCTGGAGTTCGGAGCCGCCGTTGGTGGAGGTGCCGCCCCGGACGTACATGCTGGTGTCGGCGGCGCCGTCGGACACCGGCAGCGACACGGTGGGGTCGACGCGGACGGGGTACCGGCGGGCGGGATCGGCGAGCCAGCCGTCGTCGAGGGTGACGACGAGGGTGGTGCCGTCGAGGCGGTAGGTGACGGCGGTGGAGAGCGCGGCGGCCGCGTCGACCATGTCGCCGGGCGGGATCACGGCGCGGGTGGCGCCGCCGCGGTCGGTGAGGAGCAGTCGTCCGTCGCGGAGGGTGGGTCTCAGCCCGGTGTGCAGGGGGAAGCGGAACTCTCGTGGCGCCGAGGAGTCACGCAGGACGATCGTCTCCTTGACGCCGCCGGGTCTGGCCGTCAGCTCCAGGTCCACGCCCGGTCTGATGCCCGGGTAGGTGACGGTGGCGCCCTCGGCGGTGCCCCGCACGGGTCTCGCCGCGTCCAGCCCGTAGGCGACCCGGTGGTCGCCGAAGCGCATGACGGCGAGCTCGGCGTCGTCGCCGCGGCCCGCGAACGCCAGCGACGCGGCGTTGGTGTCGTTGACCCAGCCGTCCGCACCGGCCGTGAGCGCGGTGTCGATGGGCTGCCAGTCCCCGCGCGCGTCGCGGTAGTGGATCGGCGTGGCCGAGAACTCGGTGGTCTCCGTACCGTCGGTGTTGGCGTAGGTGCGCCGGTGCGCGTCGCGGCGTTCGGGCCGTTCCCGGCTGGTCCGCCGGTCGAACCCGGTCCGGTGGACGGGGCCCACCTCGACGGATGCCCGGTTCCTCGGTTCGGCCGGAGCCGCGTTCGCGGGATAGCGCGACCGGTAGGACCGGGGCGGGACCCGGTTGACCCGCCCGCGTTCGATGTGCGGCTGCCCGGCGGCGGACCCCCACCGCTGGTCGGGTGCGTCCTGGTAGGGAACACCCGCGGCGCCGCGCGGGACGGGATCCTGGGCGACGTCGCCGACGAGCCCGGCCACGAGCGCGACCACCGCCGCGAGCGACAGGGCACGCACGGCACGTGAGAAGGGCCGACGGAACAGCGGGGATGACGACATGGTCCACCTCGCAGGGAGAGCCAGCACACGTCGAGCGAGCCGAAGCATCCCCGCACCCGCTAACAAGTCGCTAACACGACCGGGGCGTCGCCGGCGGTGCTACCCAAACGGCGCCCGGCCCGGCACGATGTCGTGTCGTGACCGACTGGACCGGCCTGACGAAGCAGTTGCTCGAGGGCGTACGCGACTGCGACCCCATCTACCGCCCGACGAACTTCTGGACGCCGGGGCTGCGGGAGATCCTCGCCGACCTCGAGCAACGCGGCCTGGACGGGTTCAAGTCCTGGCCGACGGCCGGCTACTGGTTCTATCCGAGCTACCACACTCCCCTGGCGCCCCGGACGTTCGAGAAGACCTACAAGCTCGCGCTCAAGGAGAACCCGGACCTGTCGCGGTTCTCGTGGGTCCGCACGACGAACGGCTTCCACGAGGCGCTGCGGGACTTCGACGCCGCGCGGCTCACCTGGGACCAGACCCGCTGGCCGTTCGACCTGGAGAGCTTCGGCGAGAGCGCCGTCGGGCAGCCGCCCCGGCACTACGCGCTGACCGACGAGGACTCGGTGCGGTGGGGCAAGCCGTACCTGAACTACCTGCTGTGCCTCGCCGCGCTGTCCCGCCACGTCGACGAGCCACCCCGGCGCTTCCTGGAGATCGGCGGCGGCTTCGGCGTACTCGGCGAGATCCTGCTGCGCCGCGACGAGCAGGCCCGCTACGTCAACCTGGACATCCCGCCGCTGATCACGGTCTCCTCGTACTACCTGTCCACGTTGTTCGGCGACCGCGTGCGGATCCCCGACGCCCTGGACGACGGCCCCCTGGAGCCGTCCGCGTCCGCCTGCCTGCCCAACTGGCGGCTGCCGGACGTGCGCGGCCCGTTCGACGTGTTCGTCAACTCCTTCTCCTTCCAGGAGATGGAGCCGCACGTGGTCGACCACTACGTCGGCATGGTGGCCGACCTCGGCGTGACGTACGTGGTGTCGCTGAACTCCCGCGAGGGCAAGCGCCGCGCGAGCGCGGGCACCGAGGGCGGCGTGCTCGACCCCGTCACGTCCGACCGGGTCATCGAGATGTTCGGTCGACGCGGCTACACCGTGTGCGGCCGCCACGGCAGGCCGCTCATCTACAGCGCGGGCGAACTGGTGGTGCTCCGGCGGCACTGAGCACGACGACGGAATCCCTCTGTGGGGTGACGCGCCTCCCTCTCACTGGGGACGGCCGCGCGGCGCGCGGCCTCTACCGTTCCCGTCGTGAACGTGAGAACCGTTGCCACACCGGTGGACCTGCTCGCCCGGCCACGGCGGTGGCCCGCCTGCGTGCTGGCGGTCCTGTTCCTCGGGTACGCCGTGGGCAAGGCGGTGTTCGCCGCGCAGGGCAGGCTCGGCTTCCCCGGCGGGCCGCCGGTCTCGGCGGCCGAGACCGGCGACTACTTCCTCGATCCCGCGCCCGCACAGTGGTTCGCGGCCGCGTCCGGCGTGGTGGGCGCGTGCCTCGTCCTGCTGACGGTCGCACCGCTCGGGCGCCGGGTGCCGAGAACGCTCATGCTGCTCGTGCTGACCGTCCTGCTGGCGACCATCGGCTACGGCGCCGGAGTCATGATCGTCGACGGGTTCGTGGGCGTGGGCGTCGGCTGGCGCTGGTACCACGGCGTGCTCGGCGTGGTGGTGCTCGCGCTGTTCGCGGAGGCGACGCGGTCCTACCGGCTGCGCGTCAGACCCTGACCGCGCGCCGCCCCGTCCGGATGATGGTCTCGCGTTCCGATTCGGACAGTCCGCCCCAGACACCGTACGGTTCGCGCACCCTGAGCGCGTGGTCGCGGCACTTGTCCACGACCGGGCACTGCTCACAGATCGCCTTGGCCCTTTCCTCCCGCCGGACGCGGGCGGGCCCGCGTTCCCGCTCGGGGTGGAAGAAGACCGCACTGCTCACGCCCCGGCAGGAGCCCTCCAGCTGCCAGTCCCAGGCATCCGCGTGCGGCCGCGGCAACTTGCGCGTGTTCGTCATGGGCTTCCTCCCTCGTGCTGGTTGTCGGACGGCGTGCGGTCGCGGTCCCGTGCGAGGGACTCGCGCCTGCGGTCAGCGACCCATGCGACCACGAAGTACCCCGCCAGGATCGCGACAAGCACGATCGTCATGGTCATGTCGGCGCTCGACCGGACCGGCCGAGCAGACCGGCCTGGTAGGCCAGTGAGACGGCGTGTGCGCGGTCGCGCGCGTTGAGCCGCCGCAGGATCTGTTTGACGTGCGTGCGCACGGTCTCCGTCGAGATGAACAGCAGCCTGCCGACCTCGGCGTAGCTGTTGCCGTCGGCGATCAGCGACAGGATCTGCTGCTGGCGGCCGGACAGCCGATCGGACTCCTGGGCGCGCGCGGTGGCGTACGGCGCCTGGCCCCCTCGCGTCGTGTGCGCGAGGCGGACGCTCGCGGCCACCACGGCGGGTGGCGCGTTGACCGGCAGGACCGCCTGCACGCCGGCGTTCGCGTACCGGTCCGCCGGACCGCGGTCCTCGACCAGCACGACGACGGCGAGCCAGGGGCACGTCGCGGTCAGGTGTTCGGTGAGGCGGGCGTCGGGATCGAGGACGTTGTGCAGGACGAGGACGTCGGGCCGGACCGTGCGGATCACGGTTCCGGCCGTCTGCACGGAGTCGGTCGAGCCGAGCCAGCCGAGGTCCTCGCCCGCCTCGACCGCGCGGCGGAGCCGGAAGCAGGTGAGCGCGTGCGCCGCCAGAGCGAACACGTGCACGCACGCCTGGTCCGCGCCGGGACGAAGTGGCCGCTGGTCGAACATCTGTGCGGTGGTCATCGGTGGTCCCTCCGCTTCTCGCTGATGTTCTCGACACGTCGCACGGCCGGGAACCTGACGTAGGAGTCTATGTGACGGCGATCACACTCGCATGGTCCAGTCGCGCCCGACCACCCTCGTTCCGCCGCTGACCTCGCGAACGCGCCACCGCACGCCCCACGGAGCGACCCCGAATCCGCATGGTCCGATATGGACCACCCACACGTCGCGGGTTACCCCATGGCGGGGGGCCGCGCAACGCCGAGGCCGGCCAGGCCGCGTGTGGACCTGGCCGGCCTCGGCGTCGTCAGCTGTGCCGTTCAGTAGTTCGATTCGGACTCCTGGCCGTAGCCGCCGCCCGAGGAGCCTTCACCGCCCTCGGACCGGCCGGAGCCTTCGTTCCCGTAACCCTCGCCCTGGTCGGCGCCGCCGTAACCGCCCTCCGACTCGCGGTCCGACCCACCACCAGAGCTGTCACCGCGGTCCGATCCGCCGCCGTAGCCGCCCTCGGAACCGCCGTTGTCACCACCTTCGGACTGACCGCCGCCGAAGCCGCCGCCCTCGGACTGACCGCCGCCGAAGCCGCCGCCCTCGGACTGGCCACCACCGAAGCCGCCGCCCTCGGACTGACCGCCGCCGTAGTCACCGCCCTCGGACTGGCCGCCGCCGTAGCCTTCGCCTCCCGATTCTCCGCCTCCCGATTCTCCGCCGCCGCCGTAGCCGCCGCCCTCGGACTGGTCTCCGTAGCCGCCCTGGCCCCCGTTCATCGTGTCCTCGCGCTCACTGTTCTCGTCGGATCCGTATGGTGTGGACGTCATGACGTTCCTCCTCCGATTCGGATATCTCGTTTCTACTCTTACGAGACCACGCCGATACGGAATTCACTGTCACCCGACAAGGTGGTTTCCCCCAGCCAGATAATGCGCGGCGATCTCGTCGCTTGTGGTCAGCCAGGCATCCGGTTGCGCCGCAAGGAACTCGAGCGCCTCGTCGAGGTACCTGGCCCGGAACGCCTGCCCGATCACGAACGGGTGCAGCGCCAGCGCCATGACCCGCCCGCCGCCGTCCGCACTCAGTTGCTCGTACTGGTCCCGCACGATCCGGACGAACTCCGGTCCGGTGGTGCTCCTGCTGACGAACAGGCTGAGATCGTTGAGCTCCACTGTGTACGGCACGCTGATCATGCCGGGCACGGTCAGCGGGTACGGCTGGTCGTCGTTCGTCCAGTCGAGGACGTAGTCCAGCCCCAACTCGGCGAGCAGGCGCGGGGTGTTCGCCGTCTCGGTGAGACCGGGCCCCATCCAGCCGCGCGGCCGTCCGCCGGTGGCGGCCGCGATGGTGTCGACGATCTCGGTCAGCTCCGCGCGCTCCTCGTCCTCGGCGAGGTTCGCGTGCGGCACCGAGTTCGTGCGACCGTGGGCGAGCCATGCCCAGTTCCGCGCCACGCCCGCCGCCACGATCCGCGGGTAGCGGCGGGCGGCGTCCGAGTTGAGCAGGGCGCTGGCGCGGAAGCCGTGCCGGTCCATGCTCCGCACGGTCCGCCAGATGCCGACGCGGACGCCGTAGTCGCGCCAGCCGAAGTTGAGCGCGTCGGGCACGAGGTCGGCGGTGCCCGGCCAGATGCTGGTGGACGGGCGGTCCAGCAGGAAGTGTTCGATGTTCAGTCCTATGTAGACGGCGACGCGCGCACCGCCGGGCCACCGGATGGCCGGGCGTTCGACGATGGGGCTGTACTCGAAGAGCGTGTTCTCCATGCCGGCACGGTAGGACCTAACATCAGTGTCAGGTTCAAGCTCTGCGGAGGATCTGATGCGGATCGGGACGCTGGCACAGCGCACCGGGGTGAGCGAGCGGTCGCTGCGGTACTACGAGGAGCAGGGGCTCCTGACGGCCGGCCGCACGCCCGGCGGTCAGCGCGCGTACCCGGAGCACGCCGTCGACCGGGTCATCCGGATCCAGGAGCTGTTCGCCGCGGGGCTGCACAGCAAGACGATCGCGCGCCTGCTGCCGTGCATGCGCGACGCGGACGGTGGACCGTCGGCGGTCGCGACGCCGCGGCTGGTCGACGACCTGGTCGCCGAACGCGACCGCATCGACCGGATGATGGCCGACCTCGCCACCTCGCGCGCGGTCCTGGACGAGGTGATCAAGGCCGCCGAGGAGCAGTAACGCCGGTGGTGACGCCGCTCACAGTCGGTTACCGCCGCTCGGGCCGCGTCGTCGGGTGGGCATGACACGCACGGAACGGACTTCGGTCCTGATCACCGGTGGCAACAAGGGACTCGGTTTCGAGACGGCGAGGCGGCTCGGCGACCTCGGCTGGACGGTCTTCCTCGGCTCGCGGGACGTGCGGCGGGGACAGGCGGCCGCCGACAAGCTGGCCGCAGGCGGCGCGGACGTGGTGCTGGTCCAGCTCGACGTGACCTCGGACGCGTCGGTGACCGAGGCGGTCCGGCTGGTCCGCGAGCACACCGACCAGCTGGACGTGCTGGTCAACAACGCCGGCGCGCCGGGGCGGGTCGTCCCGCCCGCCGACGCGACGGCCGACGAGATCCACGGTGTCTACGACACCAACGTGTACGGACCGATCAGGGTCACGCACGCGTTCCTTCCCCTGCTGCGGAAGGCGGACAACCCTCGGGTGGTGATGGTGTCCAGCGCGGGCGGTTCCTTCGCGGTCGTCACCGACCCGGAACAGCCGGTCTCGAGGATGCACGAACTGGCCTACAGCTCGTCCAAGGCGGCGCTGAACATGACCACGGTCCGCTATGCCCAGGCGCTCCCGGAGATCAAGTTCAACCTCACCACCCCCGGCGAGGTCGCCAACCACACGTTCGTCGCCACCGACATGAACGGGCACACCGGTCAGCTGAACGTCACCGAAGGCACCGACTCGATCGTGCGGCTCGCGACGCTCGACGCCGACGGGCCGACCGGGATCTTCGTCGACCGCCTCGGCCCCGTCGCCTGGTGAACCGTCGTCAGCGCGCTCGCCCCGTGGTGACCCGGTGCGTGGGCGGTGGGCCTGCCCGGCCCACCGCCCACGTCGCTCATCCGACGACGGCGTAGGCGCGGACGAACGTGTGGGTCACCGCGCTGCCACCGTCGGCGGCGGCCTTGGCACGCAACGAGACGAACCCGGAGCCGGGGTTGTCCACCGTGGCGAGCCAGCCGTCGCCGTCGGCCCGCACCGGGACCGTCCGCCAGGTCACGCCGTCGTCGAAGGACGCCTCGATCGACGTGAGCCGCTTGCCGGACGGGGTGCCCTCGATCCGGACCGGGATCTCGGTGGTGGCCCCGGCCTGGGCGCGGTTCATCGTGTCCAGCCCGAGCGGCGCCAGCCGCACGGCGAGCAGCGGCAGTGCGGTCGCGGCGTCCGTGTGGGTGGACCGGAACCGCCACTCGGTGTCCACGACGGTGCCGGTGGCCTGCTTCGGGAAGTAGGCCGAACGGTCGGCGTGCACGGTGAGCGTGTACTCCCGGTCCTCCGCCGGCAACGCGGCGGCGAGCCTGAGGAACCGGTTGTAGGGCGCGCTGGCGACGACCTCGCGACGCCCGTCGCCGTACGTGAGGGTCACGGTCCCGTCGGCGTGCGCGTTGCCCCAGTGGCCCGGGGTCGAGTCGGCGAAGTAGTCCATGGGCGTGTAGCGCAGGTTGTCGCCGTCCCGCGTCGCGACCGACGCCGGGTTGTGCATGGCGGGCCCGATCACCCCGCCGTGCCACAGCTCCTCGCGGTCGTCACCGGCCCCGAGGGTGACCTCGGGCGCCACGGTGGCACCGCCGCCGAAGTCCGCGGGGTAGGGCGTCGTCATCGACCGCCGCCACGTGTATCCCGGCGTCACGTACTGGTCGATCACCGCGGGCGCCGCGAAGTGGAACTGCGGGGTGGCGGTGTCCAGCCCGGCGACGAGCGGGCCCATGCCCAGGTAGGCGTACCACGGGATGTCGGTGTTGCCGGACCGGTAGGTCGCCCGGATCTTGGCCATCCGCGTCCGGTCCACCCGCACCGACGGGTCCTCTGGCACACCGTCGGTGTGGTGGCGGACCACCTGGTAGACGTACGGAGTCGGTTCCGCGTTCGCCTTGACCCAGACCGACTGGTGGAAGAACGTCAGCCCGTCCCGCCTGATCGGCAGCACGTACGGCAGGTTCTCCGGCACGGAGCCCTCGTCCCAGTTGTAGCCGAGGTAGCCGAAGCTGACGTCGCTGTCGCCCGCCCGGAACTGGTAGACGAGCCAGTGACCGCGGTGCTTGGCGTCCGGCTCACCGACGTCGACCGCGACGTGCCTGGCCTGCCGGGCGTCGATCGTGACCGAGCGCGGCGCGCCGTCCACCGACACCGTGGCCGAGGCGATGGTCATGTCGCTCGGCGTGCCGCCCGGGGTGACGACGTAGGTCTGCAGGTGCCAGTCGCCGGGTGGCAGCCGCACGACCCCGGCGCCCTGGTTGGTGCGGGTCTGCAGGAACTCCCCGGTGGCGAGGTTGACGAAGGAGACCGCGCTGCTCGTAGCCGACGGGGCCCCGTCCCGGTCGACCACGTCGACGGTGACCTGGTAGCGCTCGGTGTCGACGGTGACGGCGAGCGCGGTCCGCAGGCTGGTCCGGCCGTCGCGGGTGGTGGCGGTGAGCGTGCCGGTGTACGCGCCGGGCGGGACGTCACCGCGGATGGTCACCGGCACCGCCCGCTTCCCTCGCGGCGGCACGACCAGGTCGCGGCGGCCCACGTCGACCAGGTTCCCGGGGGCGCGGCGGCCTTCGGCGTCGGTGAGCTCCGTGCCGAGCCGCAGGAACACCGGCCTGCCCGTGTCGTTGTGGTAGGTGACCGTGCGGGTGACGCGCTGCCGAGGTCCGTGCGGCCACTCCAGGAACTCCGAGATGCTCCCCGTGTCCGCACGGACGCCCTGGACGGCGCGGTCGAGGTCGACGCGGCCGGTGCCCTGCGCGTACACGTCGGCGCCGTCGGTCGGCTCGGCGGTGCTCATGAGCGCGGCCTTCAGCTCCCCCGGCGACAGCGGCACCCGCCGGGACGCGTACCGCTCCGCGAGCACGGCGGCGGCTCCCGCCACGTGGGGCGCCGCCATGGACGTGCCGTTCGCCGCCGTGTAGTCCTCGCCCGCGGGCCTGCCCATGAAGGTGCCCTCGGCGCGGGCCGCCACGATGCCCACACCCGGTGCGGTGACGTCCGGCTTGATCGCGTCGTCGTCCTGGCGCGGGCCGCGCGAGGAGAAGGGGGCGAGCTGGTCGGACCGGTCGACGGCGCCGACGGTCAGCGCCGCGTCCGCGGTACCCGGCGAGTTGATGGTGCCCCGCTCGCTGCCGGAGTTGCCCGCGGCCACGACGAACAGCGTCCCGGTCTCCTCGGTGAGCCGGTTCACGGCCGCCTCGATGGGGTCGGTGCCCGGGCCGTCCGGCCCGCCGAGGCTCATGTTGACGATGTCCGCACCGGTCTCCGTGGCGGCCCACGCCATGCCCTGCAGGATCCAGGACTCCGCCCCGGAGCCCCCGTCGTCGAGCACCTTGCCGACCGCGAGCCGCGCCCCGGGAGCCACGCCCCGGTACTTGCCGCCGGAGGCCGCGCCGGAGCCCGCGATGATCGACGCGACGTGCGTGCCGTGGCCGTGCCCGTCGGCCGCCGAGTCCGCGCCGGTGAAGCTCTTCGCGGTGGTGACCGCGTTCTTGATGTCCGGGTGGCCGGGGTCGTACCCGGTGTCGAGGACGGCGACGGTCACGCCGCTGCCGTCGTACCCCCGCCGCCACGCGGCGGGCGCCCCGATCTGCGCGGTGCTCTGGTCGAGGCTCGCCTCGACCTTGCCGTCCAGCCAGACGTGGGTGACGGCGGCGGTCCGCGCACGCGGTGCCGTCATGTCCCGCCACGCGGTGGTGGCGTCGTCCTTGGCGACCCGCGTCGCCGTCATCCCCAGCGCCGCGAGCGGCCGGGTGGCCTCGGTCGCGGCGATGCGCCGGTCCGCGTCTCCCTGCTCGACGATCAGGGGGATCGCGTCCGTCTCGGCGTCGCCGTAGCCCCACTCGAGCAGCCGGGTGACGTTGAAGAGCCGGGGATCGACCCGCCCGTCCACGATCATCGGCTCGACGTCCGACGGGAGGACGGAGAGCTGTCCGTCGCGCCGGACCGTCGAGAACCGCACCTCGCCGCGCCCCGGCCCGGGCTCGACGTCGATCTGGGCGGCACCTTCCGGTCCGCGTGCGACGGTCACCACGTCGCCGGTCACGAGGGTCACCACCTCGGCGGCCGGTGCGTTCTGCTGCCGCGGTGCCGCGGCAGACGTCGGTGTGCCCGTCGCCCCCGCTGTCGTCAGGGCCGCCACGGCCGTGACGGCCGCCGCGATCGCCAAAGGCCGTCTCATTCGTCTCCCTCGCGCCTGTCCCTCTGTCCGGTTGGGACAGTTACTACTGGACAGTGCGGGGTCAGCGGAACGGTCCTGTGATGGCGGCTTGTCGCCATGTCCAGTATCCGCCACCCGGTCACCCCGCGGCGACCACGTCCCACGCGGCGAGAGCACGGTCGGCCACCGCGAGCAGCGTGGCCCGCGCCGCGCCGTCCCGCGCCTGCACGGACATGCCCTGCATGACCGCGTTGTAGAAGGCCGCGACGCGCACCGCGTCGGTGCCGGGTGGCACGTCGCCCTCGGCCATCCCGCGTTCGACGCGGTCCTGGAACAGGCGTTCCATCCCCCTGCGCCGGTCGGCCAGGTGGTCGCGCAGGGCCGCGCTGCGGTCGGTGTACGTCGTGGCGGCCAGGACGATCATGCAGCCGCGCGGGTTGTCCGGCTCGGTGTAGGCGCACGCGTTCGCGCGCAGCGCCCCGGCGATCGCCTCCCGCGCGGTGGCGCCGGTGGACAGCGCCGTCATCGCCGCGGCGCCCTCGGTCTGTTCGTAGAGCGCGACGGCCTCGCGGAACAGCTCCTCCTTCGAGCCGAACGCGGCGTACAGGCTCGGGGAGTTGATGCCCATGGCGCGGGTGAGGTCGGCCATCGCCGCGCCCTCGTACCCGTGCTCCCAGAAGACCCGCATGGCGCTGCCGAGCGCTTCCGCACGGTCGAAGGTGCGTGGTCTGCCCCGGCCGGCCATCGCGCACCCCATTTCTGTATCGAGCGACATGGAAACCCTTGACAAGGGTAGGGCACGCTGGGCACTGTATTTATGTACCGATCGACACAGAAATGAGGGACTATGCGGGAACTGGCAGGCAAGGCCGCGCTCGTGACCGGGGGCAGCCGGGGTATAGGGGCCGCGATCGCATCGCGGCTGGCCGAGTCGGGTGCCGACGTGGCGATCACGTACGTCCGCGCGAAGGACCGCGCGGACGAGGTGGTCGAGCGGATCGGCGGACGTGCGTTCGCGGTCCAGGCCGACAACACCGACGCTGACGCGGTGACACGGGCCGTCGACCGGACCGTCGCCGAGTTCGGCCGGCTCGACATCCTCGTCAACAACGCGGGTGTGTTCCCGTTCGGGGCGATCGAGGACGTTCCGCTCGAGGAGGTCGACCGGACGCTCGCGATCCACACCCGTGCGACGTTTCTCGCCAGCCAGGCCGCGGTGCGGCACATGGTCGGCGGTGGCCGGATCGTGTCCATCGGCAGCAACCTGGCCCAGCGCGTGCCGTTCCCCGGGGTGGCGCTGTACGCGATGAGCAAGTCCGCGCTGGACGGGTTCACCAAGGCGCTCGCGCGTGAGGTCGGGCCGCGCGGCATCACTGTGAACGTCGTGCATCCCGGTTCTACTGATACCGACATGAACCCGGCTGACGGCGACGCCGCCGGGCACCAGCGCTCGTTGATCCCGCTCGGCCATTTCGGCGTCGCGGCTGACATCGCGGGCACTGTCGCGTTTCTCGCGGGGCCTGGTGGGGGTTACGTCAACGGGGCCGCTATCACTGTCGATGGGGGTACTAACGCCTGATTCCCCGGCACGGGGGGCCTCGCCGGACCGGCTGACCTCGTCCTGTTTGGTGGATCATCCACTTCTGGGCTTTGTTGCTGGGGGATCCTCCATGGTCTTGGGGCCGCCTTGGGTGCTGAAGTGGTCTTGTGAAGTTGACCTCGGTGATCACGCGGGTGGACGTGCCCGCCAGGCAGGGGCGGGCCGTCCACGTCGGGGCCGGGGACCTCGTGCGGGTGAGCACTCCGGAGGGGGCGCAGGTGGGTGACCTCTTCGCGTTCGTCTCCGCCGACCCGGCCGAGCACCTGAGTGCCGCGCACACCCGTGGGTCCTGGAACGGTTCCACGCCGACCTGGCCCGGCTGCGTGCGGCGGGCCACTGGATCGTCGAGCGGAAGATCGACTCCCTCGACGCGGCGCGCGGGCTGCACCAGCGTCACGCGCACATCGTGGAAGCGGAGGCGTTCGCGGCGTACGGGGCGTGCCTTGAGCAGCCGGACCTGCTCGGCCCTCAGGTGCGGCGCCGCCTCGAACGGGCGCGTTCGCGCCTGCACGAAGGCTCCGCCGACGCGCTCTACCAGGCCATGCCGTTGCTGCGGCGCCAGTTCCGCCGCGAGCTGGGGGACGCGCTGCTGCTGAGCCCCGTGGTCGAGATCGACGCCCCCGCCCACGAGGACGTACGCGTATCCGCGGAGGCGCACGACGAGCTGAACGCTCGTGCCCTGGCGCTCACGATAGTGCTGAGTTACCTCGACGCACCCAGCCTGGTCATCCCGACCGGCACCGCCGAGCGACCCGCGAGCCTCCAGCTCTCGGGCGTTGCCGGACAGGACCGCCGGGTGCTGGACGCGGCACGGCCGCTCACCCGGACCTGACCGCCACTCAGTGCTGGTCCTCCCGGCGCACGACGGCGACCGGGCACGGCGCGTGGTAGGTCACCGCGTGGCTGACCGAGCCGACCAGCACGCTGCGGACCGCGCCGCGGCCGTGGCTGCCGACCACCAGCAGCGCGGCGCCCTCGGCCTGTTCCATCAACGCGTGCGCGGGCCGGTCGAAGCTGACCACGCGGTGCACGGAGACGCCGGGATAGCGCTCCGCGTCGGCGGACAGCGCCTCGGCGAGCAGCCGATCGCCCTCCCGGCGCACCTCCGCCATGTCCTGGTCCCACACCCGCACCGGTTCCAGCGCGTCCATCGGCAGGTCCGACCAGGCGTGCACGGCCACCAGTTCGCCGCCGTGCCGCGCGGCGAAGTCGAAGGCGAACCCGATGCCTCTGGCGCTGGTGCTGGAACCGTCCACGCCCACCACCACCCGGCCGGCGTGCGCGGGCGGGTCATCGGTGCCCCGCACCACCACGATCGGCCGGTCACAGGTGTGCACCAACGCGGCGGCGGTCGACCCGAGCAGCATCCTGGGCAGGGCGGTCCGCCCCGACGCGCCGATCACCACCAGGTCGGCCGCGCGGGCGATCCGGGCCAGTTCCTCGGCGGGGCGACCGAACTCGACCCGCGTGCGCAGTTCCAGATCGGGCCGGTTACGCCGTATCTCCCGTTCGATCTCGGCGAGCCCGCGCTCGGCGTGGTCGTGCAGCGTCCGCTCCTCGAGAAGAGAGCCGCCCGGTGGCATCGTCGTCGCCATCGGCGGCAGCGTCCCGGTGACCGGCCAGTCCACCACCTCGACCACGACGAGACCGCTCCCGCGGCACGCGGCCTCCCGGGCCGCCCACAGGGCCGCCAGCCGCGCGTGCTCGGAGCCGTCGAAACCCGCCACCACCTGGGGCTCCAGTGCCGGTTCTGACATGGCTACAACCTCCGTCGGCACGGGTACCCCGTTCGAGGCGGGGTAGTCACGTCCGTCGGCCCGCGAGAGTAGTCGCGCCCCCGCTCAAATAACACAGTCGTGCCATTACAAGGAACTCGCACCCCGGATCGGGTGAACTCGCACCTACCGTCGTTCGCTCGCGCGATCAAGGGGCAACCACGTGATGTCCGAACATTCACGGGAGGACGACATGATGAAAGTCTACGACGAGGAGATGTGCGGGCTCGTCGTGCGCGATTCGCACGGCGAGAAAATCGGCAAGGTGCGGGAGATCTGGGCCGACGAGCACACCGGGACTCCGACGTGGATCTGCGTCGACACGGGGTTCCTCGGCAGGCACCACTCGTTCGTGCCGACCGGCGCGGTGGTGCGGCTGCCCGACCACGTCGCCGCCTCGATCCCCAAGCAGGTGGTGGACGGCGCACCGCGCGTGCACCCGGTCGGCGACACGATGGAGGCGGTCGAGCAGGACGTGCTGCGCGCCTACTACCGAACGGAGGTAGAACAGTGAAATCCCTTGTGTACAAAACGATCGCGACGCTCGTGGCGAGCTGCGCGATTCTCGTGGGACCGGTGACCACGACGACGGCCGCGACGTCGGCGGTCAGTCAGGTGGACATCGCGCAACAGCAGGACGAAGACGACGACGGCGGCGGCAACGGCCTGTGGGGCCTGCTGGGGTTGCTCGGCCTGACCGGGCTCATGGGTCTCAAGCGCGGCAAGACCGAACATCGCGTCGGCTCCGCTGATCCGCCGCCCGCGACCCGCTACCGCGAGCGATGAGAAGACCGGCCGCATCGTGGAGAGTTCTGGAGGGAGTGTCCATGCGGCCGGCCCTTTTCCAGGATACCGGGCGAACCTGCCCAAACAAGACGTAGACACCATTGTGCAACATTTCGGACCTGGCAATAACAAACGCTTCACCTCAGCGCGTCCGCGAGCGTTTCGTGCAACGAGAGCACGGTGTCCAGGCCGGTCAGGCGGATCGGGCGGAGACATTCCCGCCCCGTGCCCACCACCCGCACCTCGGGCCGCCCCGCCTCGGCGGTCTCGACGAGCACGAGCAGGCCCGCCGACGACAGGAACGTCACCGCCATCAGGTCGATGACCAGCAGCTTCGGTCCCGCCCTGGCGACCTCTTCGATTGTCGACCGCAGTACAGGTGCGGTCACCATGTCCACGTCACCACGCACGTTCAGCACCGTCGCGTCGGCGTGCCGGGTGACCGAGACGTCGAAGTCGTTTTCTGTCATGCGGTTCCCAATTCCAGAAGCAGCAAAGCGGCGACGGCGCACCCTGTGGTGACGCCGTCGCCGTTCTTCCTGTCGACATCCCACCCGGACCGGCGGAGCGGCAGCGACATCACCTCGTCGAGACTCGACGTTATCGTCACGTGTTACCGGCGAATGGCGCCAACGTGCCGAGGTATCATGGTCATGGACGACCCCACTACGTCACCGTGATCCTGTGAGAATTAGCGGATTCGCGTCATTACAGGCCGTCGCGGACGCCGTCCGCACCGCGAATCCGGCCACATGTGGTGAGCGCGCCACCAGAATGGCCGAGAGCGCGCCCGCTCGAGCGGTTTTCGTTTCTCCGCATGCGATACCGCCGGTCAACAGGGTGCACAGCCCGGATTAATCACTGGAAAGTGGGGTTTGATCCGGATTTTTTTCCCGCCGTGACCAGCATCACGACCGACAACCCCGCCGAGCAGAGGTTTCCCGATTCCGGGAGAATATCGCCTGCCCGGCGGTCACCGTCGGGGGCCGACACGGCACGAACGGGTATTCGATCGCTTCTTTCGGGTCCACAGGAAAGTCATCGCGGTGATCTGTGGGTAGCTTTCAGGTGCTTGGACCGTTTCCCTAGAGCTTTTCGAAAGGAGACTGTGTGATGCCCAAATTGGCTGGCCGTGGCGTTTTCGTCGCGGCCCTCGCGATGCCGCTCGTGCTGGCGGCGGCGCCGCTGACCGCGTCGGCCGACGAACCGGACGACATGACGAGTGCGACCTACGAGGACGTCGTCGCGTACGCGGACCACGACGGCGCGTGGGTGACCACCACTGAGTCCGGTGCCGTGTCAGGCGACCACCACGGTGACCATCACGGCGACCACACCGCCGCGTGGCACGAAGAGACCACCGCGGCGGCGGACGGGGACGGCGCGTTCGTCGAGTCGACCGAGAGCGCGGCCTACGAGAGCGACGACCACGGCGACCGCCACGGCGCCGACACCGCGGCCTGGCACGAAGAATCCGTCGCGGCAGCCGACGACGACGGCGCGTTCGCGGCGTCAACCGAGAGCGCCGCCCACGAAGGCGACCACCACGGCGACCACCACGGCGACCACCACGGCGACCACCACGGTGACCACCACGGCGACGCCACCGCCGCGTGGCACGAAGAGACCACCGCCGCGGCCGGCGATGACGGCGCCTACGTCGAGTCGACCGAAAGCGCCGCCTACGAGAGCGACGACCACGGTGACCACCACGGCGACCACCACGGTGACGCCACCGCGGCATGGCACGAAGAGACCACCGCCGCGGCGGACGAGGACGCCGCCTACGTCGAGTCGATCGAAAGCGCGGCCTACAACCGCGACAACGGCGACAACGGGCACCACCACGGTGACGCCACCGCGGCATGGCACGAGGAAACCACCGCCGCGGCCGGCGAGGACGGCGCGTTCGTCGAGTCGACCGAAAGCGCGGCCTACGAAGGCGACGGCGGCCACCACCACGGTGACTCCGACGACGTCGAGGGTGCGATGTACGAGCACTCGGCCGCGGCCGCCGGTGAGGACGGCGCGTGGGCGGAGAACGTCGAATCCGCCGCGTTCGATCTGGACTGACAAGAAAAGTGAGGCCCGGCGCCGACTCCGTGCCCCCGGAGTCGGCGCCTTCCCCATTGGAGGAAACATGACACACACGCTCATCCCGCAGACACTTCTCTCGGACAAGGAGCTGGCGGTCGTGCGCCTGCTGGCCGACGGCCTGCGGACGAAGCAGATCGCCCGGCGGCTCGACATCAGCATGAGCGCGGTCTCGATGCGCCTCGCCCGCGCGGCGGAGATCCTCGGCACGACGACCGCGATCCAAACGGTCGTGGCGAGTGTCCGCCTCGGCTTACTCGAAGCGGACACCCACCGCGCGGCGCGGCTCCGCCGTGAGATCGCGGAACGCCACTCCTCGACCTGCGCTCTGCTGCGGACCCCGTCGTGTGACTGCCGCGGTTAGTGGATGGGCCTGCGGGGCGGGCGGACCTGCTCGAGGTCGTGCTGGTCCAGGGTGTCGAACTGGGTGAGCACCGGCTGCAGCTTCGTCAGGCACCGGATCACGATCTGCGAGATGTTGGACGACGACGTGTTCATCGCGGCGGCGATCTCGCCCACGCTCATCCCTTCGAACAGGCGGAGCCGGGTGATCTCCCGCTGTCGCTCGGTCATGTAGCCCATCACCCGCAGGATGCGGTGCCGCATCTCGCATGCGGCGACCCGGCGCACGGCGATCGCGGCCGTGTCCTCGTCGGACTCGCGCTCCGTGTGGTCGTCGTCGACGGCGGTGGCGGGAAGATCGCACTCGGCCACGCTCATGCTGGTGATCAGGTCGATCAGGAACGCCCGCCAGTCGGGCTCGTCCGCGGGCGGGTTGCTGAGCACCTCGACGAACACCTCGTTGACGATGTCCGATGCCTCGCGGTCGGCTCGCCGCCCCAGACAACGCGCCGCCACTTCGATCAACGCAGGGCGATACTCGGTGTAGATCTGCTCCCAGTTCACTGGAGCGCTCGTCCTCACGGTCCTCATCCGAGCCCAACCCGAAAATCGCTCGAGTTCTCGTGGTTTGTGACAGGTCAGGTTTCCCGTCCCTGGTCACAACCCGGCGGACGGGTGGTTTGACGGTTCGAACGCCCGGCAGGCTGTTTTACCGAGGCTTCCTTGCAGGGAAATATACTCTACCGCGAATTTCGTACCGCGGGTCGATAACCTTCAGACGATGATCGCGGGACGGCGACTTCAGACAGCGGCGCTCAGGGCCGCAGCGGCTCCGGGCCGACCGGCGGCACCGCGGGCACGTGCTGCGGCACGCCCGCCGCGGCGGGCGTGGGCGGTGCCGACAGAGGTGCCGGCAGAGGTTCCACCACGGGGTCCGACAGCGGCTCCGGCGAGGGCAGCGGTGCCGCGGCGTGCTGGCCCGGGCGCTCGACCGATTCCGGCGCAGGCAACGGCGCCGTGGCGTGCTGACCCCACTGTTGCTCATCGGACCGGCGCGGTGGTGGCATACGGTGGTGCAGCCCGCCGCTGCCGAACATCTCCCGCAGCGACGCCTCGCTCTCCTGCAGACCGCGGAGCAAGGCGCTCGCCTTGTCCAACGCGTCGTGGACGATCTGCCGTGCTTCCTCGGCGGCCAGCGCCCGGCACGTGTCGGCCTCGCGCTGTGCCTCCTCCACCAGTTCCACCCTCCGGCGCAGTTGATCCTCCGCCTGCTCGGTGAACTGCTGGGCGGCTTCCTCCGCCTCGGCACGGATGCGTGCGGCGTCCTGTTCCGCGCTGTCGATCAGCCACTGCACCGTGGTGGACGCCGACGCGGTGTCCTGACCACCGGTCGTCTCGAGCGCGAGCGCCCGTGTCACCGCACGGTCGCGCTCCTCGTGTGCGTAGCGGAGCGCGCTGCGCAGCTCGCGCACCTCGTGGTCGACGGCATCGCGGTCGTAGCCACGGAACCGGGTGGGGAACGACGGCGTGAAGCCATCGAGAACGTCCTTTGGCACAAGGCTTCCTTCGTCTCTCACTTCGCTTCAACCGACGAGGCAGGACCAGCCGTGACCGGTCCTGCCTCCACCCACCCCAAGGGGGTCCTATACCGTCAGCCGTCCGAAACGGCCTCAGCCCTCCTGGACCGAGCCACCGCTGGACCCGTCCACTGCGGCACAGTTCTCCGGTGCAGCGCTCTGCGCGTCGCTGGCACCGGGCGATGCCACCGGCACACCGATCCCGTTGCCGACGTCCTCGACCGGAACCTGCACGCCGAGCACGTTGACGTTGTTGTCGCAGATGCCGACCGTGCCACTGACGTTGTGCAGCCCGTCAACGTTGTTGAGGTTGACCAGGCCGACTTCGCCGTCGCCGTCACGGTCGTTCGCGAAGGGCAGGCCGCTGTCGGCTGCCGCGACGCCGCTGAAGGGGATGACACCGGCGGCGACGGCGGCGGCGCCGACGATGAGCTTTTTCAACACGAAGACTTACCTCTCGTTGGTGGGCGGCAGATTGCTCTGCCGACGGGGAGAACCCCGACGCCGAAGCGTCAGTTGTCCTGGATGGAACCGCCGTCGTTCAGGCTCGCCGACGCGCAGTTGTACGGCGAGGCGGCCTCGGCGTCGTGCTCGCCGGGCGACAGGATCGGCACGCCGACACCGTTCAGGGCGTTCTCGATCGGCACCTGGATGCCGAGGACGTTGACGTTGTTGTCACACACGCCCACGGCGGCGTTCACGTTGTGCAGCAGGTCCAGGTTGTTGAGGTTGACCAGACCGATCTGGTCGTTGCCGCCGCCGTGGCCGTGGCCCCAGTCCGGGTCGCCCGACCCTTCCGCGGCGGCGAACCCGCTCATCATCATCATCCCGGCGGCCGCACCGGCCACTACGAAAGCTGCCTTCTTCAACATCGAAAATTCCCTCGTTTGATTGCGCGATCAATTTTCAGGTCGATCTTGCTTTCGACCGGATGCGACACTAGCGCGACGGCGTTACGTCATTCCACTTCGGCAATGCTTCTGGGTGTTGTTATCCTTCGTTGATTTCTTTTTCATGTCACTGGATGCCGATTCATGTACGCAGCGGAGCGACTTCGTCACCTGTATGGGTGGTTTAGTGCACTTCTGAGCCCCCGGAAGTGGTTCGGAAATCCCGGGTGGTATAGCGGGCGGCGGTCGGATCCTTTTGCCGTCGGCGGGTTTCGCCGCCGTGGCTGACGAGGTTCAGCCCCTCGGTGGAGGCGCGGCGGGCGTGTACCGGCACGCGGGGTCCCAGAGCAGGAACGACGACGCACCGGCCTTCGCGGCGGCGCGGACCTGTGCCACCACCTCGGCCGTGCCGTACGGGTGGGCCAGGCTGAACGCCTGGAGCCACGGGATCACCTGCGCGTCGGTGCCGCGGACCTGCCGGACGAACGCCGCGACCGATCGGGCCGTGATGTCGTACGGCTGTTTCTCCGGATGCGCGACGCCGTACTCGCCGGGCCCCCAGTGGGACGGGTAGACCATCGGAGACACGTAGTCCACGTGCTTCGCCATCGCCGGGATGTCCTGGGCGATCGCCGTGGGACGTTGGGCGGCGATGCCGAACACCGAGGCGCCCAGGAACGTGCCGTGGCCACGCACCGCGGCGCGGGTCTTGGCGAGGAACGCCACGATCGCCTGCTCCGGGGTGCCCCGCAGCCCCGGGATCCGCATCCGGGACAACGCGCCCTCCGGCCTGCGCACGTAGTCGTACAGGATGTCGTCGAAGCCCAGCTCCGCGGCCTCCTCGGCGAGTGCCACGTTGTAGTCGACCACCTCGGGGTCGGCGAAGTTCGTGAACGCGTACTCGCCGTAGGAGCCGGACCAGGGCTGTCCGCCGGTGGTCTGCAGGACGCGGTTCTTCTCACCGGCCCGCCAGGACGCCTGGGCCAGGATGGGATCGCGGAACGCGACGAGCCTGCCGACCACGCGGATGCCGGCCGCGTGCAGCTGGTCGACGACGGCCTTCGCGTCGTAGTGGTCGCGGGTGGCGCCGATCCGTCGCGCCAGCGGGATCCGCGACCGGTAGCCGATCTCACCGGCCTCGTCCTTGATGTCGAGCTGCACGGTGTCGATGCGCCCGTCGGCGGCCATCGCGAGCACCGGTTCTCGCAGGGCCCGTGACGACCAGCCCAGCGCGGACATGTGCACCGCCCGCATGCCCGGGTGCCGGACGGCGACCGCGTGTTCCCGCGCGCTGTTGTTCCCGGCCTCGTCGCGTGCGACGACGTGCACGGTCGTGGGCACGGACGGCATGGAGACGGCGAAGGTGCCGTCGTCGTCGAGGTCGGCGGGGCGGTGGTCGACGGTCACCGCGGTCGCGCCGACCGCCCTGCCTTTCAGGGTGAACCGCGCGCGGAGGTCCGTCACCGCCGTCTCGTCGACGGTCAGGCGCGGTGGCGTGCCGTCGACCGTGATCGTGCGCGTGACCTCGTCGTCCGGCAGCAGCCAGCGCGCCCGGCGCGCGGTGAGCGTGTGGGTACCGTCGTTCAGGTCGGTGTCCGTGAGGACCAGCCGGTTCCCGCTCCTGCGGACCGGGACGGGTTCGCCGTCCACGAACACGGACACCCCGGACAGGTCCGCCTCCGACGACGCGGTGACACCGAGTTCCGCCAGCCCGTCAGGAGTGACCGCCACGTCCTGCGCGACACCCGTGAAGGCCAGACCGCCTGCCAGGTCCCGCAGGACGGGGACGGCGACCACCGCCGACGCGGCGAACACGCACGCGCCCACCAACGCGACAACCCGGCCCCGTCGCCATCGAACCGTCATGCCACACTCTCCCCACTCCAGCAGACACGCACACCGCGCTGGGCATGCCCGCCCGCGTCAGGGCTAACCTGTTATCACCTGATCGTGCTCTCTTTGCGTTGCGCCGCAAGGAAAACAGCTCGATGGTTGAGTGGTGTCCGCACCACGCACGACCACGGTCGCGCTCGTCGCCGCGCTTCTGGCGACGGCCGCGTGCACCATCGCGCCGTCGCCACGACCGTCCAGCCAGCACATGCGCGCCCCGGTCTCGAACGCACCCGCCCCGGCCACATCGCCGACCGGCACGTCCACACCGAGCGCGGTCGACCCGGCCGCCGTCGACGCGAACGAGCTCGGCACGGTGCCGGTGCTCATGTACCACCGGATCACCACGGCGCCGAAGACCGTGTACGACCGGACCCCCGACGCGTTCCGCGCCGAACTCGTCCGGTTGGTACGGGAGGACTACGTCCCGGTCACCGCGGCGGACTACGTCGACGGCGACCTCGACCTCCCCGCGGGCGCCCACCCGGTGGTGCTGACGTTCGACGACGGTGACCCGAGCCAGTTCTCGCTCGACGCGGCCGGCCGGCCCGCGGCGGGCACCGCGGTGTCGATCATGCTGGCGGTGGCGGCGGAGCACCCGGAGTTCCGGCCGGTGGCGACCTTCTTCGTCAACGCCGACCCCTTCGGGGACCCGGGTGGGTCGCGGACGTTGCCGTGGCTGGCCGAGCACGGCATGGAGGTCGGCAACCACACCGCGACGCACGTGAACCTCGGCGAAGCGACATCAGACGAGGTGCGGCGGGAGATCCTCACCCAGGACCAGGAGATCCGCCGCACGGGCCTCTCCCCCGCCACGCTCGCGTACCCCTTCGGCGCGACGCCGGACGAGCCCGGCCTCGCACTGCGTGGCACCGTCGGCGCGGCGGAGTACCGGTACCGGGGCGCGTTCCTGGTGGGCGCCAACCCGGCCCCGTCCCCGTACGCGGCTGACTTCGCCCCGGCGGCGATCCCACGCATCCGTTCCCAGGACGCCACCGGCGCGGACGCCGCGTTCTGCTCGACGGTGTGGCTGGACAAACTGGCGGCGGCCCCGGCGACCCGGTACACGTCGGACGGCGACCCGAACCACATCTCGTTCCCGGCGGCCGCGGCCGGGAACCCGGCGGCCAAGTTCGCTCAGCGGGTGCGGACGTACTGACCGGCGCGGTCGGTCGCGCGGTCATTGAGTGCCCAGGCGGCGAGGGCGCAGTGGGCGAGTGCCGCGCCGAGGACGGTGGAGCCGGTCCAGCCCGCGGCGTCGAACAGCGCGGTGGTCGCGGTGGCGCCGAACGCGGACCCGAGGGAGTAGAAGACCATGTAGCCGCCGATGGTGCTGCTGGTGCGGTCGGCGTACACGGCGGTGAGGACGTGCTGGTTGCCGACGTGCACGACCTGGACCGCGAAGTCGAGCACGACCACGCCGAGGACCAGTGGCAGCAGTGACCAGCCGAGCTGTCCCGTCGCGAACCAGGACCCGAGCAGGAGCAGGAGTGCGACACCGGTGACCCGGCGCGCGTGCCCGGCGTCGGCCCAGCGGCCTGCGCGGGCGGCGCTCAGCGCACCGGCGAGCCCGGCGATGCCGAACAGTCCGATCTGCGTTTCGCTCAGGTGCCACGGCGCACCGGAGAGAGGGAGCGCCAGACCGCTCCAGAGGGTGCCGAAGGAGGCGAAGAGGAAGAAGGCGACCAGCCCGCGGCGGAGGAACACCGGCCGGGTGAACAACCCGCCCAGGGATCGGATGACCTGCCCGTACCGTTCGGTGCCCGCGCGGACGTCCGCGGGTAGCACGACGAGGCTGAGCACGCACAGCAGGGCGGCGAGGACCGCCAGGGCGACGTAGCCACTGCGCCAGCCCCACAGGTCCGCCAGGCTTCCGGTCACGACCCGGGCGCCGAGGATGCCGACCACCACGCCCGAGGTGACGACACCCAGGTCGCGGCCACGCTCGCCGGGTGAGGAGAGCGACGCCGCGTACGCGACCGCGGTCTGCACCACCACCGCGAACACGCCCGCGACGGCGAGACCTCCGAACGCCACCCAGGCGACCGGCGCGGCCGCGGTGGCCGCCAGCCCCGCCGCGACCAGTCCCAGGTGCGCGGCGATCAGGCGCGCGCGGTCGAGCATGTCGCCGAGCGGCACCAACAGCACCAGCCCGGCGAGGTAACCGAGCTGCCCGGCGGCCACGAACCAGCCGACCGAGTCAGCGGGCACGCCGAGGTCGCGCCCCATCGCCGCCAGCACGGGCTGCCCGGCGTAGACACCGGCGACCGCCACCCCGCACACCACCGCCAGCAGGAACCTCGTCCCACGGCCCACCGCGACCTCCGCATTTGGTTTCAAATTGCAACTCTTTGACGGTAGGGCAAAATGGTTTCGTTACGCAACTCATTTGGAGGCGTGGTGGGACTGAGCCTCACGTGGACGGACCCGAACTGCCCGGTCGCGCGGGCGGTCGACGTGATCGGCGACCGGTGGAGCCTGCTGATCGTCCGCGACGCGATGGACGGGGCGCGCTCGTTCACCGACTTCCAGCAGCGCACCGGCATCGCCCGCAACATCCTCGCCGACCGGCTGCGCAAGCTCGTCGCCCACGGCCTGATCAGCCAGGTGGAGGCGCCGTCGGGAAAGCGCCGCGTCTACGAGCTCACCGCGGCGGGCAAGGACCTGTTCCCCGTGCTCGTGACACTCCGCCAGTGGGGCGAGCGGCACGCCTTCGACGCGGACGAACCCCATTCGGTCCTGGTCGACGACGAGGGCACGGTCGTACCGCGGGTCGTCCCCACGGCAGGGGACGGCCGCCCGCTGACGAGCGACACGACCTCCGTGCGCGGACGCGGGTGACGGCTGAACTCACCGCACCGGCCGTCCCGCCGTCAGCGCGACTTGCGCCCGACACCCGCCCAGCCGACGGCGTGGTTGGGCGTGGCGAACGAGATCGAGTGCGCGTTCGGCCCGGACTCCTCCGGGCGCCACTGGGGAAGCCAGCACCATCCCGGCGCGACCATCTCGAAGTCACCGAGCATGGCCTCGACGTCCCTGTGCGCACGCCAGATCCCGTTGCTGCTGCTGGACGTGTCGTACATCCGCTTCAGCTCGACGAGGTTCTCACCGACCTCCGGCGGGACGCCCTCGTCGGTGATGTGCGACATCGCGAGGTAGGAGCCCGCGGGCAGCAGCTCACGCAGCCGCGCGACCGACTCCGGCCCGATGTCGGTGACGCCGTCCGCGCCGGGCTGGTGGACGTGCAGCACCGCGATCAACAGCAGCGCGATCGGCTCGTCCGGGTCGAGCAGCCCGGTCGCCATGGCACGGGCCCACAGGTCGTCCGGCTCACGCAGGTCGGCCTTGATCACCCCGTGGCGGTCGGTGTTGCCCTCCTGATCGAGGACGATCTCGGCGTGCGCCACGGCGATCGGCTCGTAGTCGACGTAGACGACGTGCGTGTCGGGCGTCCGGCCAGACGCGACGGCCATCTCGTCGGCGATCTGGTGGGTGTTGCCCGCGGTCGGCACACCGGCCCCGACGTCGAGGAACTGGCGGATGCCCTGCTTCGACAGGTACCGCACCAGCCGGTTGAGGAACATCCGGTTCGCGATGGCGACGTCACGCAGGAGCGGGAACTTCCGCAGCACCCGGTCACCGAACTCCCGGTCGACCGCCCAGTTCGCGCTGCCGCCGAGGTAGTAGTCGTAGACGCGGGCCACGCTCGGCCTGCTCACGTCCACACCCTCCGGGACCGTCTCCGGCGTCCTGTCACCCACGAAACCAGCGCCTCCCCCATGCCGTCCGCCAGGGTGCCCGATGCTACCGAACGGGCCGGCCCGCCCCGGTGGCGACGATCCGGATCACTGGCTAGCCGTGCAGGAACCGGTGCATGTCGGCCGCGAGCCCCCGCATCTGCTCGCCCGCCTCGACTCGCACGGTGACCGACGCGGACCACGGACGGACCCAGCCGTACGGCCGGGAGCACAGCGTCCACCGCAGGTCGGCGTAGCCGCCCGTGACGTGGCGGGCGCCGACCTCGAGATCGCCGTCGAGGTTCTGCCACGTCCGCTCACCGGCCCAGCCCGCGAAGTCCGCCGCCAGTCCGTTCAGGAACGGGGTCAGTTCCTCGGCGACGACGGCGAGCGTGACGCGGTGCGTCGCGGAACGCAGGCTCGCCGTGTCGGTGGTGTGCGCGATCTCCACGCACGCGTCGATCACCCCGTCGTCCGAGGCGACGCGGTGCCACAGGCGAACCCGCGACCCGTCCGCGTCCCCGAGGACGAGGACACCGTCGGCGTCGGAGGCCGCGTCGCACCCGCATTCCACCATGTCAGTCTATGGCGTTCCCGCCCGCGAGGGGTCGCCTTGACCTTGGGCGCACCGGGAGATCGCCGAAGCGTTGTTCGGCCGGCACCGTCGGCAGCGCTCCTCATTGGACTGTTTCGTGTGGATGGGTCTGCCCGCATGCCGTCTTTCAGGGCATCGGGGTTGGGGTCGTGTGTGCGGCTTCGCTTAGTGGTCGGTTTCGGAAGTCTTTCGGGGGTTGGTGGCGACAGCGGCGTGACGCTCCGGCGCCAATCGAAGGTGCCCCTCGGGACATGGCTGATGTCTCGAAGGGCACCACGGGGTCGTTGAACGTCCCGAAGGGCACCTTCGAGACATGCCCGGTGTCCCGAAACCCGTCTCAACCCCCGGTCGTCGCGAAGGCGTCCGCCAGCAGGTCGGGACGGATGCCGTCCTCGTCCATCGGGACGGGGACCCGGGCGCAGTCCGGCGGCCCGGGCGGCGGACAGGGGCGCCCTGGTAGGTGGGTGACTCGACCAGGATCGGGCTGCCGGGTGCCGCGATGGCTCGGAATGCCATGGACAGGCCGTCCTGTCCGCCGCTGGTGACGAGTACGTCGTCGGGGTCGATGTCGCCGCTGTCGACCAGCCGGGCGAACTGTGCGCGCAGTGTTTCCCGGCCGGCGGCCGGTGCGCGGTCCCACGCGTCGGGTCGTCTGGCCGCGCGCGAACCCGCGGCGCTCGTGACCTTCACCGGCGCGGGCTGGGCGCCCGTGCCGTCCAAACTGGCCCTGGACAAGCAGCGGATCAACTCGGCGCTGAGCTACCGGGAGCTCGCCCAGTACGACTTCGGCGACAAGGACGTCGACTGGGCGCTGCGCCTGTCGCCGCACTACTACAACACCGAGGACGAGGTGGACACCGTCGCCGACGCCGTGGCCGCCCTCAGACGGTGACGACGACCTTGCCCCGGGCGTGGCCGTCCGTCAGGTAGCGGATGGCGGCCGCGGCGTCGGCGAGCGGGAACGTGCGGTCGATGACCGGGGTGAGCTTGCCCGCCTCGATCAGCGTGCGCAGCTCCTCGATGTCCTCGCCGCGCTCCACCGAGATCACGCCGCCCAGGCGCTGACTCACGAACGGGGACAACAGGATCGCCCGGAGCAGGCGGTCCAACCCGCCGAGCCACCGGCCGCCGCCCTCGCCACCGACGAGGATCAGCCGGCCCCTCGGGGTGAGGGCGCGGCGCAGGTGGGACAGCCGTCGCATCCCGCCGGTGTCGACGATCAGGTCCCAGTGCCGTGTCCCGTCGGCGAAGTCGGCCCGGGTGTAGTCGACGACGTCGTCCGCACCGATCGAGCGGACCAGCTCGACCTTGCCGGTGCTGCACACGCCGGTCACCGTGGCGCCGTACGCCTTCGCGAGCTGCACCGCGAACGTGCCCACCCCGCCGCCCGCGCCGATGACCAGGACCTTGTCGCCGACCTTGACGGCGTCGCGCAGGGTGTGCAGTGCGGTGAGGCCCGAGACCGGGACGGCGGCCGCCTGTTCGAGCGTCAGGTTCGCGGGCTTCGGCACGCACCGCGCCGCCGGCACGCACGCGTACTCGGCGAACGAGCCGCCGCACGTGCCGAACACCTCGTCACCGACCCGGAACCCCGTGACGTCGGCGCCGAGCGCCTCGACCGTCCCCGCGACATCCCGCCCCAGCACGGGGTTCTTCGGTGCGCGCAGGCCGAAGGCCACGCGACCCGGGAGCGGCAGCCCGGTCATGACGTGCCACACCCCGTAGTCCACCCCGGCCGCGTGCACCCGGACGAGCACCTCGTCCTTTCCGGGCGCCGGCTTCGCCACGTCGGCGAGCCGCAACACGTCGGCCGGGCCGTATCTGTCGTACACGATCGCTTTCATTCCTTCTCCCCGTCCGGGTACTGGAACACCTCGTCGAGCGGGACCCGGAACACCCGCGCGATCTGGAACGCCATCTCCAGCGACGGCGAATAACGCCCCTGCTCGATGGCGATGATGGTTTGCCTCGTCACGCCGATCCGTTCCGCGAGCTGCGCCTGGGTCATCTCGCCGTTGGCGAACCGCAGCGCCCGGATCGAGTTCGTGACCTTGGTCGACTTCACCACTGCTGAAATCCCCGACGGTAGGCGAAAATCCTGGCCACGGACGAGAGCAGACCGGACAGCGCGAACGCGAGGTAGATCGCGTTCGCGATCCAGAAGTGGTCGACCTCGGCCATCGCCATGACCAACGTCGCCACCCCGCCGATGGCGACGAACGACTGTCCGATGTACTCCCCGAACCGCTCGATCTCGCGGTCCCGCTCGTCCTTTCTCCTGGAGTCCTTCGGCGTGGTCACCTCGGCGGCGATGCCGAGCACGATCGCCACGACGACCGCAGCACCCACCGTCCACAACAGAGCCGCGACATACGGCGTCTCCGGCGGCGGCACGTCACCGACACGACCCAGGACGATGACGAGGTAGGTCACGTACCCACAGGCGGTGACCAACGCCATGATCCACGCGCGCTTCTCCTCGAGTGCCACACCGACTCCCGATGTAAAACAACTTTGACATCGTCTAATGTAAAGAGCCGCAGACACTGTGTCAATAATCTTTTACACTCGCAGACCGTCGACCAGGACGCCGACGAGCCGCCTGCCGTGCTCGGGTCCCCGCCCGGGCACGGGCTGGCACAGCTGGGCAACGGCGTACAGCAGGTCCTCGGCACCGATGTCGTCGCGGATCGCCCCCTCGGCCACGGCGGCGTCGAGCAGCGCCGCGAGGACGGGGCCGAGCCGATCCAGGAAGTAGCCGGGCAGCTCGGCGAAGGCGGGGTCGCCCGAGTGCAGCGCGGCGGCGAGCCCACGTTTGGTGCCGAGCAACTCGGTGTACCGGTCGAGCCATCGCGACAGCGCCGCCGCCGGTTCATGGGCGGCCGCCAGCCGCGGACCGGCCTCGGCGACGGCGTCGATCCCGCTCTCCACCACGGCTTTCACCAGGTCCGAACGCTGCGGGAAGTGCCGGTACAGCGTGCCGACCCCGACACCGGCCAGGTCGGTGATCTCCTTCGCGGGCGCGTCGACGCCGGAGGTGTCGAAGACGACCCTCGCGGCCTCGACCAACGCGCCGACGTTGCGACGTGCATCGGCACGCCGCCTGCGCGGTGTCGGTGTCGGTGTCGTGTCCCTGGTCACCCGGTCATCCTAGCTTGCGAAGCGGAAAGCCATTCCATATAGTTCCGGAAAGGCATTCCGTTTACGGTTCGGCGGCTCGCCGCACCGTCCGGCACAACAGGGAGATCCCGTGCGATACCGCCCCCTCGGCCAGACCGGCATCCAGGTCAGCCCCTACGCCCTCGGTGCGCTGATGTTCGCCACCGCCATGGGCAACGACCCCGGGGACTCGGCCCGGATCATCCACAAGGCGATCGACGCGGGCATCAACGTCATCGACACCGCCGACGCCTACGGCGACTCCGAGGAGGTGGTCGGCACGGCCCTGGCGGGCCGCCGGGACGACGTCGTGCTCGCCACCAAGTTCGGCCGCCCGACCGGGCAGGACCCGAACAACCAGGGGGCGTCACGGCGCTGGATCGTCACTGCCGTCGAGAACTCGTTGCGGCGGCTGCGGACCGACCACATCGACCTCTACCAACTGCACGTCCCCGATCCCCACACCGACGTCGAGGAGACCCTCGCCGCGCTGACCGACCTGATCGGAAGTGGCAAGGTCCGCGCGATCGGCGCGTCCCACTCCCCCGCCTCCGCCATCGTCGAGGCCCAGTGGGTGGCACGGCGGCGCGGCCTCGCACGGTTCCACACCGAACAACCGCCCTACTCGATCCTCAACCGCGGCATCGAACGCGAGATCCTGCCCACCGCACAACGGTTCGGCATGGGCACGCTGGTATGGGGACCGCTCGGGCAGGGCCTGCTCACCGGCCGCGTCCGCCGCGACCACAACGACCTCAGCCGTGCGGGCCTGTTCCGTCACCTCACCGACGAGCGCAGGCTCGAAGCCGTCGAGAAGCTCGTGCCCCTCGCCGCCGAGGCGGGCCTGCCGATGACCCATCTCGCCATCGCGTTCACCATCGCGCACCCTGGCGTCACCTGCGCACTCCTCGGCGCGCGGACCGAGGCGCAGCTCGACGACCTGCTCGCCGGCATGGACGTCACCCTCCCCGACGACGTGCTCGACCGCATCGACGAGATCGTCCCGCCCGGCACCGACGTCGGCGCGCTCGACCAGGCCTACCAACCTCCCGCCCTGCAGGACCCGGGCCTGCGCCGCCGCCCGCGCACCGCACGGGCCGCCGCGTGACAGCTCAGCCCCGCGGGTGGCGTACTTCCGGTGTGCGGGTCCCCTGCCTCACCGCGCAGTCCTCCCCGCCTGCCGCCCGACGGGTGCGCGGACGCTCGCCAACGCCTCGACGAGCGAGGACGGAGTGCCCGGCGCGACCACGATCCGCAACGCGTCACCCGCGCCGAGCGTGTAGTTCAGGTAGCGGCCGTCGTCGGTGTCCGCGTACCAGACCGGGCCCCGGGTGACGCACCGGCCGAGCGCGTCGCGGCTCACCGCGTACAGCTCACCGCCGTCGCGCACCGCCTGGTGGGCGAGCTCGACCATCCGGGCCACGTGCTCCGGCACCCGCCGCTCGCTGACGTCCGACGGCGCCCGCAGGTCGTCGATGTCCGCCGCGGTGACCACGAACGACGATCCCCGGCCCGCCCGCACGTCCGGCAACTCGGTGATCAGTGCATCGGTGAGCCGGTCCGGGGGCACCGGTGTGATGCGGACGCGGTCACCGTCGCGCACCGCGACCACGGCGTCGAGTGCACCCGCCGCGGCGAGCACACCCTTGGTCCGGCCATCGGCGGTGAACCAGCCCGAGTACTCGACAGTCGGCGTGGTCAGCAACGGCAGCAGGTCACGCAGGTCCCGGTCGACCTGCCCCGGCGCGGTCATCACGCCGGCGGCGGCCAGCGCGTCCAGCGTGGCGCGGATGAGGGCCGCCTGCTCCCCCGGTTCCCGCCACACCACCTCGGGCCGCAGCACCTGGTGCGGCTCACCGGCGCCCTCCCATTCGAGCAGGGCGGTCAGTGCGGACACGGGAAGCTCGATCGGGGCGGTGCGCACGTCAGCCCTCACCATTGTCGAACGGCTCCGGTTTCCACGCCGCACCGATCACCGGTGACGAGGCACGCTGGTCGGCACCGAAGATCTCGTTCGGGTCCGGTTCGACCAGGTACTCGGGACGCGTGTGCTCCTCGTCCTCCTCGCGCCGGGCGCTCGGCGACGCCATGCCGAACCCGCCCGCACCACCGGTCCGTCCCACGGAACCGGGCACACGCGACGCGGCCGGGCCCGTCACACCCCCGCCTGCCGGTCCGCCGCCGACCCCACTGCTCTGGCCGGCCCGGCCACCGGCGGCGGACTGGTCACCGCCGCCCCAGCCCGGTCCCACCGCCGACGGCGCACCGGCCTTCGACGGGTCGAAGGCGCCGGTCACCGGACTCACCCCGGACGTGTGCGTGGCACCGGGGTCCCGATCCCGGCCCGTGCCCGTCGAACCGGGCACCACCACGCCCGGCGGCACGCCCGGCCCGGCAGGACCGGACGGCGGCAGGGGCCGCGCCGGATCGGTGATGATCGTGTCCGTCGGGAGCGTCACCGTCGAGGGGACCCAGCTCGGTGTGGTGCGGCCCGGCCCCGGCCCGTCGGTGTCCGGCGGCGGGAGGTCGACCGACTCGGGGCCACCACCGCCCGGCCCGTCGAAATCCACTCCGCTCCCACCCGGACCGGAGCCGTCCAGACCGCTGCCCAGCCCCTGCCCGCCGTCCCCGCCGACACCGCCAGGGACGTCGCCGGGCCCGGTGCCGGTCTTCTCGCCGCCGGTCTCGATGGTGTCGACACGGTCGGTGCGCCAGTCGAGGCCGTCGCCCTCGGCGGTCACGGAGTTCTCGGCACCGCCGGAGGACAGCACCGGTCGCGGATAGTCGTCGGGGATGTCCTGGTTGTCCCTCGTCGCCCAGTAGTACGTCTCCATGACCCCGTTGTTCCGCACAGCGGCCATTTCGTACGCCGCCACGGCATCCCGGTACGTCTGGACCCGCTCGAACGGCGCCCCGGGGCCGTGCTCGAGCACCTCTTTGATCATGTCCATCGGCGTCGGCTTCTCCGGCACCGGCGGCACCGGCACCACCTGTTCCTTCGCGCTGTCGAACGCGGTCGTCTGCGCGTCGTGCGAACCGCCGCAGGCGGCCAGCAACTCGACCGACCGGCGCATGGACGTCACCAGCGATTCCGCCTTGGTGATGGACGCGTCCGCGGCGTCACCGCTCCACACACTGGTCATGCCGCTGCCCAGCGCCATCAGCCGGTCCGAAACGGCCTCGTAGACGGGAACCACCTCGCGCAGCTCACGCGCCACGTCGGCGAGTGGGCGGGAACTGCCGTGGTGGAAGTTCTCGTAGATCTCCTGCGGAGTCATGCTCATGACGCCGCGCCCCCGCTGTCCGCGCCGGAGTCGGTGCGGTCGAACCGCGTGACGCCGTTGACGTCCGTGCTCACGTAGGCGGGCGCCGTCCGCTCCAGCTTCGCGATGAAACCGTCCACAAACGCGCGAACGGCCTCGTCGGACGCGTTCGCCGCGAGAACCGCGCGCCGGGCACGGTTCTGGAAGTTCTGACTCGCCACGTCGTCGGCGGGCCGCCGGGCCGACAGGTCCGCCAGTGCGGAGAAGCGGCGGCGTGCCTCGTCGAGCTGTGCCCGAAGGTCGCGCCAGTCCCGGAGGACGGCCTGGAACTCGGCGTCGTTGAAGGCAAAGCCGGTGCTCATGTGCCGGAGTTATACCGGCGGACGGGTCCGTCGCCTGTCGTTCGAACGACCGACATCCCGCGACCGACCGGTCACCGGATGCCACCATTCGCGAGTATGAGCAGGTCACCGCTGGTAACTTTCCAGCCGTGCACGGCACTACGCAGTCCATCGTGCGGCCGCCCTCCACTGTGAGCGGTGAGCACCGTGCCGAGCCGAGGCTGCCGGGGGCTTCCGAGCGTCACCTCCAACACGTCTCGGTCCGGGGCGCGTCGTGGTTGCGTGCCGTCCTGGTCGGGCTGTGCGGTGTTTTCGGCATGATCGGTCACGGTGCCGGTGACGCCGCCCTGGCGGTCGTCGTCGCCGGGGCGATCACCGTCATGTCGTGCGCGCAGGTCCGCCTGCGGACGCTCTCACCGGCCGGGACGGTGGCCGGGAACCTGGCGCTCGTCGCGGTGCTCGGCCTGAGCCAGGTCCACCTCGGACCCCAGCCGTTCAGCGGCTGGATCGTGGCCACGGCCTCCATCGTGTCGGTCACCTGCTACTTCGAATGGCCCGACCGGCCCGGTGCGGCACACCTGATCGCCTGCGCGACCGCCGCCTGCTACGCCGTGGGCTGTCTGCTCGCCGGTGGTGGGCTGCCGGTGCTGCCCGCGGGCCGCATGCTCGTGCAGGCGGCACTGTCCTTCCTCGGTCTGCTGATGGTCCGCCGTGCGGCACGGCTGTACGACGCGGCCACCCGGCGACTGGCGGAACGCAGGAGCGCGGCCGCGGCCGTGCGCGCCCAGCGCGACGCCGACCTGGCGTACATGGCGCTGTTGCACGACACCGCGAGCACCACCTTCCTCATCGTGTCGACCGGCGCCACCGACGACTTCGGCTGGCTGTCCACACAGGCGCGCCGCGATCTCGACGTGCTGACCACCCCGTGGTCCTCGGACCAGGAGCTGGACCTCGCCGAGCTGCTCGGCAGCGTGACCGCCTTCCCCGGGCTCGACGTGCGCGTCGACGTGCCACGGCCGTTCGCCATGCCCCCGCGGCCCGCGCTGGCGATCTACCACGGCGTACGGGAAGCGTTGAGCAACGTCCGCGAGCACGCGGGCGACCCCGGCGCCGTCGTGACCGCGAGCGAGCACGACGGGCAGGTCGAGGTGCGGGTGGCCGACCGCGGCCGCGGCTTCGACCCGGGGCGGGTGCCCCACCACCGCCGCGGGCTGTCGCACTCGATCCGCGGCCGGATGGTCGCCGCGGACGGCGACGTGGCGATCCGGTCCGCGCCGGGCGACGGCACGACGGTGACCTGGCGCTGGTCCCGTGGCTGATCTCGACAGCGGCAGGGTCACCTTCCTGGAGCGGCGAATGCTCGTCGCGATCCGGGCGGTGCTGCTCACCGTCGCGCTGACGATCCAGTTCGGTGTCTACGGCTACCGGTTCGTCGCGGGACAGTTCCGCGCCCCGGCAGAGGTCGGTGTCTACGCCGTCCTCGCGGTGACGAGCCTCGCCTGGGCCGCGGTCCTGCTGGTGCGGGGACGCACGCCCACGCCGATCGTGTTCGCGGGGACCGCGGTGCTGCTGGCCTGCTCGCTCACCATGGCCCTGGTCCTGCCGCTGGACGCCCTGCAGCGGGCCGAGCACTGGTCGTTCAGCGTGATCGGCTGGCACGCCCTGGCCTTGCTGTTCGAGGTGCCACTGTGGTGGTTCGCCGGGTTCTGCGCGGTCCACGTCACGGCACTGACGTGGCCGTTGGTCGCGTCGGGCGCGACCCTCCCGGACCTGGCCGCGATGGCCGTGGTCGTGGTGGCGGTGGTCGGGTTCCAGCTGGGCGTCGCGATGAGCGCGATGTTGGTGCGGGCCATCGCGACGGCGTCGGCCCGCACCTCGCGGGAGGAGGAACGGCTGCGCATCAGGAACGAGTCGGCCGCGGCCGCCGCGAGCAACCGCGCACGCAGGTACGCGGAGCTGCGGGTGAGCACCATTCCCCTGCTCGCGGGCCTGGCGGGAGGTGACCTCGATCCACGCGACCCCGAGGTCCGCCGCCGCTGTGCGGTCGACGCGGCGCGGATGCGCAGGCTGTTCTGTGAGACGGAAGCCGTCGACGACCGGCTGGTCCACGAGCTCGGCGCCGTCATCGACATCGCGGAACGACACGGTGCCTCGGTGCACCTGTCCGTGCGGGGCACACCGATGGACCTGACGCCGTCGGTGCGGCACGAACTCCTCACCCCGGTCTCGGAAGCGTTGGTGGCGGCCGGATCCGAGGCGCGGGTGACCGTGCTCTACACCGCGGACCGCGTCCGGCTGAGCGTTCTGTGCGCCGCTCCGGTGCTGCCGTCCGTCCGCACCGGCGCCGGGCAGGTCGCGCTCGTCGAGTCGGTCGTCCGGGGAAGACTTCGGTTGGAGACCTCATGGCAATCACGGTGACGGTCGTGGACGACCATCCCGCCATCCTCGCCGGGATCCGGGCCTGGTACGCCGAAGCCGACCCGCCGATCCGGGTCGTCGCGGCGGGCACGTCGATCAAGTGCGCGTGGACATCGCCCGGTGACGAGGCGGACGTGGTCATCCTGGACCTCAACGTCGAGGAGAACCCCACCGTCTCCTACCGGGCGACCGTGCGCAGGCTCGTCGACGCGGGCCGCAAGGTCATCGTCTACACGATGCAGGACAGCGAGGACGTCGCGTTGACGTGCCTCGACCTCGGCGTCTGCGGGTTCCTCACCAAGGCGGAGGGGAACGACCACCTCGTCGCCGCGACCGTGGCGGCGGCGCGGAACCAGCCGTACCTGCCTCCCGCGCTCGCCGGTGCGATGGTCGCGAACCGCCACCCGCAGCGGCCCGCGCTGTCCGACCGCGAGTCCGAAGTCCTCACCCTGTGGTTCCAGTGCGAGTCGAAACAACTGGTGGCGGACCTGCTGGACATCACGACCCGCACGGTCGGCACCCACCTGGACCGGATACGGCTGAAGTACGCGAACGTCGGGCGCCCCGCCGCCACCAAGGCCGCCCTGCTCGCTCGCGCGATCCAGGACGGCCTCGTCGACGTCGACGACCTCTGAGCCGGTGGCCCGGCTCGGAGTCACCCCGGTTCGGTGGCGCCGACCACGCCGGTGAAGACCGCGAACACGATGACGTTGTCGCGGTAGCTCTTCGCGGTCTCGTCGAACGTGCCGCCGCACGTGATCAGCCGCAGCTCGGGCCCCGTCGTGTTGCCGTACACCTCGTCGGCGGGGAACTCGGCCTTCGGGATCTGTTCGGTGCGCTCGACCACGAACCGGGCGACCTGCTCGTCCTCGCGGCCGATCCGGATCTCGTCACCCGGCGCCAGCTCGTGCAGACGCGCGAAGATGCCGTCCCGGCCACCGCCGTTGACGTGACCGAGCACGATCGAGGGGCCGGTCTGGCCCGGTGTCGGGCTGTGCTCGTACCACCCGGCCTGCATCGGCTGCTCCACCGGCGGGACCTCGACCGTCCGGTCGGCGTTGAGGCCGAGCGGCACCAGCGTCGAGTGCGCCTGGATGCCGGGCACGTCGATCCACACGGGACGTGACCTTGGCAGCGTGCCCGGCCCGTCGGCGGGTGGTGGCGACGTCGCGGATCGCGGCGTCGAGTGCTGGGCCGGTGGTGCCGGCTGTGCCCCGGTCTCGGGTGCCGAACAGCCGGTCAGGACGAGTACGACGAGGAACAGGGAGGCCGCGAGCGTGCCGCGGCCTCCCCTGGTTCCCGTGGTGCGGAACCGCACTGTCGATCCCCGGCCCTACCGCGCCTCGGCGCGACGACGGCGCGACACCAGCACGGCGCCGCCCGCCGCGACGGCCACGACCACCGCCGCGCCACCGGTCACGGCCAGGCCGACGCCGGTCTCCTCCGGCCCGCCGCCGGTCTCCGGCGCCCCCTCCGGCCGCACGGGCACCTGGCGGTCCTCGGGCTCCTCCGGAGCGCGGTCATCCGGCCTGATCCGCGGCGGAGCGACTTCCGACGGTGCCGCCGACGGGTCCGCGGGCGGATCCGCCACCGGTGCCGACGGCTGCTCCGCGACGGGCGCGGGCTCCTGGTCGGCCAGCGCGGTCCCGGCGGTCAGCGGCAGTGCCACCGCCCACAGCACGGCGCCCGCGGCGCATGCTCGGCCCAGCTTCATGAATGTCCTCTCCTCGGCGTGGATGCCCGGCCGTTTTGGCCGGACGACGACGAGTCTGGAGAGCCGTTTTCAAGATCCTGTGTGCCGAATATGAAGAACCTGTTCGGTTTCCCGGCGACATCGGGCGGTCACGAGACCCCGGCCGGGACGGCACGCATAATGCGGTGGGTGTACGCACAGGTGCTGGTCGCGGAGGACGATCCGAAGCAGGCCGAGCTGATCCGGCGCTACCTGGTGCACGACAACCACACGGTGATCGTCGTGCACGACGGGCGGGCGGCCATCGACGAGGCGCGGCGCAGAAAACCCGATCTGGTGGTCCTCGACGTGATGATGCCCAGGGTCGACGGGCTGGACGTGTGCCGCGTGCTGCGCGCCGAGTCGGACGTGCCGATCGTGTTGCTCACCGCGCGCACCACCGAGGACGACGTGCTGCTCGGCCTCGACCTCGGCGCGGACGACTACATCACCAAGCCCTACAGCCCGAGACAGCTCGCGGCGCGCGTCCGCGCGGTGCTGCGCCGGTCCCACCGGGCGGGCGGCCGTGCGCAGCCGGTGTTGTCGGCCGGCGACCTGGTGGTGGACCAGCAGCGGCACGAGGTCACGCTCGGCGGCGTCGCGCTGGACTGCACCCCGGCGGAGTTCCGGCTGCTGGCCGTACTGGTCGCCGAACCCGGCCGCACGTTCAGCCGGGGCCAGCTGCTCAGCCAGGCGTTCGGCATGGACAAGTTCGTCACCGAGCGCACGGTCGACGTGCACGTGATGAACCTGCGCCGCAAGCTCGAACCCGACCCGCGCAACCCGGTGCACCTGCTCACGGTGTACGGCGTCGGCTACAAGCTGAGGGAGACCGGCGCCGATGACCCGACGGCATAGCCTGCTCACGCGGCTGCTCGCGCTGTCGGTGGTCGTGGCGGGCTGCTCGGTCGGCGCCTCGGCGTGGCTGGCCGCGCAGAGCACCAGCGGCGCGATCAACCAGGAGATCAGCGAGTCGGTGGCCACCGACGCGGAGATCTACGACCTGCTGCTCGGCCACGCCGCCACCCACGCGAACTGGTCGGGTGTGCAGGGGCTGGTGGACCGCGTCGCCAAGGAGACCGGACGGCACATCACGGTGACGACCCCGACGCGGGCGCGGATCGCCGACTCCGCCGGGGCACCGCGGGCGCCGCTGCCCAGGACGCCGTCCGCGGTGGTCGATCCGCTGACCGTCGACCCGGTGCTCAAGCCGGACGCCGGGAAGGCGGGCATCGACGCGCGTGCCGTCGGCCCGTACCGCCTGACCACGGCCGAGCGCGACGAGCTGCGGCGGTCGGCGCAGGCGCAGCTGACCTGCCTGCGTGGACTCGGCCGTGACGGGGTGATCGTCGAGAAACCCAACGGCCGCCCGGCCGTCGACGAGGTGACCGGCGCCGCGCGCGACCCGGAGCGGGCGGCGCCCTCCGACCTCGCCGCGCCGGTCGACCGGGCGCCACCGGTCGCGGTACGGCCCTCCGCCGACCCGGTCCAGGAAGGCGTCACACCGCCGTCCGAACGCACCGATTCCTGTCCGCGACCGGCGCCGACGACCAGGACCGAGACCGCGGCGAGCACCGAACTGCTGACGCTGGTCAACGCGTGCCTCGACCGGCAGGGCAAGGCGCCGCTGGCCACGGAACCGGCGGAGCTGACCGCGCCGGACGAGCTGCGCGCCGCACCGGACGACCAGCGCTGCGTCGACTCCGCGCGCCGCGAACAGCTCGCGTCCCACGTGTCCGCGCCCGCGTACCTCTACATCGGCAGGCCAGGAGCGCGGGCCGACCGGTTCGACCTGTCCACGGTGGGCTACGCCAGGATCGCGTGGACGGCGCTGGCGGTGCTCGTGCTGACGGTCGGCGTGACCGCACTCGCCGCGACCCGCCTCGTCCGGCCCATCCACGCGATCACGTCGGCGGCACGCAAGATGGGCGACGGCGAACGGTCCGCACGTGTGGAGACCACCGCCCGCGGCGAGATCGGCGAGCTGGCGACCGCGTTCAACCGGATGTCCGAACAGATCGAGACCGCCGAACGGCAGCGCAGGACGATGGTCAGCGACGTCGCGCACGAGCTGCGGACCCCGCTCGTGAACATCCGCGGCTGGCTGGAGGCCGCGCAGGACGGGATGGCGAAGCTGGAACCGGCGCTGGTGGCCTCGCTGGTCGAGGAAACGGTGCTGCTGCAGCACATCATCGACGACCTGCAGGACCTCGCTCTCGCCGACGCGGGGAAGCTGCGGATGCACCCGGAACAGGTGTCGGTGCGGTCGATACTGACGCAGGTCGCATCGGCACACCAGAGCCACGCGACCGCGGCGCGCGTCACGCTGCGGGTCACGATCGACGGCGAACCCGACCTGTCCGCCGACCCGACCCGGTTGCGCCAGGCGCTCGGCAACCTCGTGTCCAACGCGCTGCGCCACACCCCCGCCGGTGGCCGGGTGACCCTGTGGGCCCGCGACGGAACACAGGCCGGGGCACACGACGAGGTGCTCATCGACGTCGCCGACACCGGATCCGGGATCGACGCCGAGTCGCTCCCGCACATCTTCGACCGCTTCTGGCGCGCCGACCGGTCGAGGAGCCGGGCGTCGGGCGGCAGCGGCCTCGGCCTGGCGATCACCCACCACCTGATCGCCGCGCACGGCGGGCGGATCGAGGTCCGCAGCACGCCGGGCACCGGCACCACGTTCACCATTCACCTGCCCGGGCAACCCGCCTGACGGTTCCCGCGCCGGTCGCCCCACGCGGGCGCAACGCCGTCCGCGCTGCGCCCGCTCTCACCGGAGTGTCGCGGCAGTGGGTCAGCCGGCCGGGTTCAGCTTCCACCGCGCCCACAGTGGGTTACGCAGTGACGTTTTCAAGGCCAACCGCAGTTTGGTGCTGTTGCCGAGGTTGCCGCTCTCGGGAATCACCAGGTAGTTCGGATGCGCGACGGGCATGAAGGCGAATCTTCCGTCGGTGCCCGCAGACTTGTAGATCCGGAACTCCGCGGCATCCTGGTTCTTGGTCGTCACCATTCGTTCACCGTTTGAACTCGCGTACATCCCGAGCGCCGTGTTGTACAGGTAGAACGTGTCCACGCAGTCGGTGCCCGCATCTGTGGGCCGCGGTTTCGCGGAGATCTCCCACTTCGTCTGGTCGGCGGTGTCCCTTTCCCAGAGCTGCATGACACTGTGCTCGGCCGTCTGGTCGTTCTCCACCTCCCAGCACGCCCTGCCACCGAGCGCGGGGAAGAGCCGCACGGGCTTGTCGAGAACGGCTTTCAGGTCATCCACGGTGGCGTGGTCGGAAATCGCCTCCCCCGTGCCGTGCTCGACGAACTTCTCCCTCTTCCGGTAGGTCTCGAACTCCTCCTCGCTGAGCTGGCGGAGGGTGATTTTCGGTTGGCCGTTGTAGGTGATGACGCCGTCCTGACCCCTGGTGAGGTCGACGGTTCCCTCGGCGATGAACTTCCGGTCGTGGATGGCGTGGATGTTGGTCCACACATTCGGCTCGTTGGTGAACTCACGTGCCGCGATGGAGATCCCGCCGACGGCAAGACCGGCACCGCCGGCGAGCGCCGAGCCGATGAACGCCACTGCGGGAGCGGTGGCGCCACCGGTGATGGGAATCGCGACGATGCCCACGATGCCGAGCACGACCCCGGCGACCCAGAGACCGATCTCGGTGCCGTTGTTCGAGTACTCGCTTTCTTCACCGAGCCAGAACCGTGTGTTGAGGGAGTAGACCCCGGCCGCACCGTTGTGGACGTAGTACTCCTTCGGGAAGAGCTCATTGCACCAGCTGTAGTTGACACCGGCGCTGATGGCCGAGTTGATCGGCACGTTCGTCCCGTTGAGAATGGTGATCGATCCCACGAGATATCCCCTTTCACGAAATGCGGATCTCTCTAATATGCGGACCACGCACCGCACGGGGCTATCCGTGTTGCGCAGGCATGTTGTCCGGATCGCGCAACGGGATCAGCGCGTGTGGCGGCGAAGCGTCTCCGACGGCGACTCACCGAACCGCGCGCGGTACTCGACGCTGAAGCGCCC
This sequence comes from Actinophytocola sp. NPDC049390, assembly GCF_044466355.1. NCBI lineage: Bacteria > Bacillati > Actinomycetota > Actinomycetes > Pseudonocardiales > Pseudonocardiaceae > Actinophytocola > Actinophytocola sp. NPDC049390. Next base: position 255,944 of record NZ_JBITMQ010000001.1, on the reverse strand, counting down.
GAGGTGCTCGAAACCCGACGCCAGGGCCACGTCCGTGACGGTCGGCCCGACACCCGCGACCAGCCGGCGACGAGCCAGTTCGAAACGGCGTTCGCGCACGAAGCGCTGCGGTGTCGAGTTGCGGTAGCGGCGGAACGCGAGCTGGAGCGCGCGCACGCCCACCCCCACCTGCTTCGCCAGCTCCACGCTGCTCACCGGCCGGTCGACGTTGGCGTCGAGGAACTCCTCGGCCTGTCGCAGGTAGTGGGGCTCCGCCGGACGGGAAAGCTCGTGCAGTCGTGCGACGTGGTTGTGGGAGAGCCCGAACAGGATCTGACGCAGCACGGCTTCGGCCAGATCGAACGCCACCAGGGGTGTGCCGAGCACGCTGACCGGCCGTCCCGCCTCGTCGGCGGCGAACGAGAGCAGGCGCGCCAGCGCGGCGCCGCCGCCCGCCTCGATGTCGATCTCGGGCGCGATGTCGAGCGTTGTCGGAAGATCGGTCCCCAGGAACGCGGCCAGTGCGTGCGCGAGGCGAGCACGCGGGATCATCAGCTGGATCGCACCAAACCCGTCGTCGACCCGCGATGAGATCGCGGTCGACGCGACGATGACCGCGGACCTCCCGGCCGCCAGCGGAAACGGACGACCGAGAGGTCCGGCTTCGCCGCCACCGCGGGTGGGCAGGGTGAGCACGAACAGGTCGGGATCGCCGGGGCCACTCATCCGTACGGCGCCGTCGTGCCGACATCGCAGGAGCGCGATCTGCCCCAGAGCGGTGGCACGCAGAGCCCACCCGAAGGGCTGCCGATCGAGCGGGTCGATCCGAAATGGAACCAGTTCCTGGTAGAACGCCTGTGCGTGCTCCAGCGAGCTGAGCCGGACTGGTGCACCACCCTGGAGTCCCTGTGGGATCAACGACGACGGTTCCTCAGCCACGATCGATCATAGATCGGTCACCGGCGTCCTCGATTCACCCTTTCGTGCGGTAAATCCGGATTGGCCGTGACGGTCGGTTCACTTCGATGCGGGCGTGACGATCGGTGATACACGCAAGTGGTAACGAGTGACGCCACTTGGGCGACCCTCTCCACGCCAGACAGGTCGCGATCACCACCGACCACTGGGACTTGTTCTGTCCAACAACTGCCGGTCGAAGGATCAGTGCGAATTGTCTGTTTTGGAGAGCGAGAAGCACGCTCAGGACGACGATCCCGACGGCAATTTACGTGAGCTTGGTCACGTAAATTGCGACCCGGTTCGGTGGTCCCTCGCAGCAGGATTGTCCATTCTGGCCCTCGGAGCTTTCTCCCTGTGGTCTGGGCCGGCTCCGTTGGCCGCGCCGTGGGACAATTTCATCCTCCTCGACGGCGGCTACCGGATGTTCCTCGGACAGGCACCGGGCACCGACTTCGGCAACCCCATCGGCCCGCTGGTCTACGGGTTGGTCTCGTGGGGAATGGGCATGCAGGACGTGCCGTCCCTCGCGGCCGTGACGTACGGAAACCTGGTTTTCCTTGGTGTCGCGGCGCTTCTGGCGTGGATCGTGGCGTGGCGGCGGATGCGCCCGCCGCACGCGCTGGGGTTCACGGTCTTCGTCGGGCTGACCGTGGTGGCCGTGCGGCCGCTGGGTTACGCGCCGGACCTGACGAGTTATGCGATGCTCTACAACCGTTACGGCTGGGTGCTCTACGCGACGCTGCTGGTACTCGTCCTCATGACACGCGGTCCCGACACCCGCGGTGCGCACGGCCAGGGAGCGGTGCTCGGGATACTGCTGGGACTGTCGTTCTACTGCAAGATCAGCTATTTCGTGGTCGGTGTGGGCGCGGTCGTCCTCGGTCTGTGCCTCGGCACGTTGCCAAGACGTCTCGGCCTCGGTGTCGCGGCCGTCGGGGGTTTCCTCGCCGTCGGGGTCACGTTCTGGCTCGCCTTCGGGATCGACGTCACCGGCTACGTCGGCGACATCGCCGCCAGCGCGGGCGCACAGGGTGGCGAGCAGCGGCTTTCGATGCTGGCGAACAGCATCATCCACGGCCTGCCCGCGACGACGTTCGCCGTCGCGGTCCTCGCCGTCCTCGTCGTCAAGGCCCGGCGGCAGCACGAACCCGTGCGCGCGCTGGTGCCCGTCTCGATCGCGGCGGCCTATGTCCTGGGCTCCAGTGTCCTGGTGTCCGCGGGGAACTCGGCCGAGGGCGTCGACATGCCCGCGCTCGTGGTCGTCGCTCTGCTGCTGCACAAGGCGGCGCGGGTGGTTTCCGTCGCGCCGACCACGTCCACCGGGCGCACCGCCTCCCTGTCGCGCCTGTCGTTGCTCTGCCTCGCGGGACTGCTCGTCGTCACGGCCGGTCCCGTGGCGGCGAGAGACGCCGTGTCGCTGGGCAACAGCGCCGCACAACACGCCACGGTGACCGACCCACCCCGCGACAGTCGGTTGGCCGCCCCGCATCTGAGGGACTTCGTCGTCCCCGCGCACAGCACGTGGCAGACGGCCTACCGGACGGCCAACCAGGTGCCCGACATGCTCAACGACGGCTTTGCCTTGCTACGCCGTCATGTCCGGCCCACCGACACGGTCACGACGGTGGCGTTGACCAATCCGTTCTCGTTCGCGCTGTCACTCCCGCCCGCACGCGGCGTGCCGCTGTGGTGGGACGTCGACATCAGTTTCGACGACGAGAGCCATCCCGCCGCCGAGCGGGTCTTCGAGAACGCGCGGTGGGTGATGATTCCGCGCATGGCGCCGGGACAGGGCTGCTGTCAGGAAACGGTGCGGGCCATGCTCGACCTCTACGGTTCCCACCTCGACGCGCACTACGTCGAAGTCGAGCGAACCGACGACTGGATCCTGCTGACGAGATCCGCGCGATGACCAGGACGGTTGTTCGCCCGGACCGCGAACGGTCACCGTCTTCTCGACGCGTGAACCGGGTCAGACCTCGTCCCAGGTGGGCAGCGCCAGCGTGGACCCCAGCCGGAGCAGTTCGTCGCGGTGGAGGGCGCTGAGCCGGCCGAGGATCTGCTGGCCGTTGTCCGTCAGCTCGACACGCACCGACCGCGCGTCGCCAGGGTGCGGCGTTCGCCGCACGAGGTCCTGCTTCTGGGCGCGGTTGATCAGTTCGACGACGCTGTGGTGCCGCAGCTGGAGTCGTTCGGCCAGCTCCGAGACCACGGCCCATTCCCGCCCGGGGAACCCTTTGAGCGCGAGCAGCAACTGGTAGTGCTGGGGCGTGAGACCGTGTTGGCGCACGGTCTCCTCGCTGAACCTCAGGTACCGCCGGATGCCGAACCGGAAGCGCGCGAGCGCCTCGAAGTCCTGTTTGGTCAGCGGCTCCGGTTCGGGCTCCTCGTTACTCATGACCCCATCGCACCACGCCCGCCCGTCTCGGCGGTCACTGCCACGCCCGAACAGAACTATATCGTGATACGATATTTTTGTCGCGGAGACACCGGAGGTGTGTCGTGCTCAGTGATGCCGAACGCCAAGCGCTGCAGGAGATGCAGCGACACCTGTCCGTCGAGGACCCCGACTTCGTACGGCTCTTCGACTTCCCGAAACCACGTGCGCGGCCCGCGCGCCGTCGCCGGCCGCGCCTGAGCCGGCTCGTGGCGGAGATGATCGCGGCGCTCACGATCATGGATCCCCAACCGCTGACCGACAGCCAGATCGCGGCCCTGCACGCCCTGCCCGCGCCGAGGAGGCGACCTCTGTGACCACCCTGTACACGGTCCTCGCGTTCGCGGGCGTCGGCCTGGCCGGGCTCGCCTCGTCCATCCGCGTCATCACCCAGTACGAACGCGGCGTCGTCTTCCGGTTCGGGCGCGTGCGTGACGCCGTCCGGGGGCCGGGCCTGACCGTGCTGGTGCCGGGCGCCGACCGGTTGCGCAAGGTCAACATGCAGGTCATCACCATGCCGGTGCCCGCCCAGGACGGCATCACCCGCGACAACGTGACCGTACGGGTGGACGCCGTGGTGTTCTACAAGGTCTCCGATCCGGTACGTGCCGTGGTGGACGTGGAGAACTACAACTCGGCGATCGGACAGGTGGCGCAGGCGTCGCTGCGCTCGATCATCGGCAAGAGCGAACTGGACGACCTGCTGTCCAACCGGGAGAAGCTCAACCAGGGCCTGGAACTGATGATCGACAACCCGGCGCTCGACTGGGGTGTGCACATCGACCGGGTGGAGATCAAGGACGTCGTGCTGCCCGAGTCGATGAAGCGGTCGATGTCGCGTCAGGCGGAGGCCGAGCGTGAACGGCGGGCCCGCGTCATCACGGCGGACGGTGAACTGCAGGCGTCGAGCATGCTGGCCGAGGCCGCGGGCACCATGGCCGAGCAGCCGGCGGCGCTGCAGTTGCGGTTGCTGCAAACGGTTGTCGAGGTGGCCGCCGAACGGAACTCGACGCTCGTGCTGCCCTTCCCCGTCGAACTGCTGCGGTTCCTGGAGCACGCGACGCCGCCGGTCCCCCGGCAGGCCGCGCCGAAGTAGCCGCCCCGGTCGACGTCAGCCGTCGCGTTCTGGCCGGGTCGAGGCGAACTCGAGGTGCCGAGTCCACCAGAGCGTGCACGCGGCGATGGCGAACGCCACTGCGCCGCCGAGCACACCGGTCAGCAGCATGCCCACTGCCAGCACGGCCGTGATCACCACGAGCGTGGTGTAGGCCCACCGGTACCGGGACGACGGCGCCGGGTCCTCGAAGACACGGAAGGGACGCTCGAAGTCCGGGTCGTCCACGCACAGGTGCCGCTGGATGTCCCGCAGCACCTGCTGTTCCCGCTCACTGAGCACGTGCGCCCTCCCTGCCGCCGAGTCCAGGGGATGCGGACCGGCCGCTTATATCGTATCGCGATATAAGCGGCCGGTCCAAGCCCTTCCGCTAGGTTCGCGACGCCGTGTGGACGGGCAGGGGAACGGACGGGTCGGCGAGACGGTCGGGGTCGACCGGGTGGCCACCGCGGACGAGTTCCTGGATCGCGCCGATCCCGTCGTCCCAGAGGTTGACGTGCATACCGGCGAGCACCCGGTCGCCGCCGAGCCAGAACGCGTGGAACGCGCGCCCCGCGACGTCGCCGCGGGTGACGACGCGGTCGTAGCCGCCGGGGGTGAACCACCCGGTGAACTCCATGCCGACGTCGTACTGGTCGGAGAAGAAGTACGGCAGCTCGTCGTGGGTGACGGGCCGGCCGAGCATCGCCCTGGCGGCGATCTCCCCGCCGCTGATGGCGCCCGCCCAGTGCTCGACCCGCAACCGCCTGCCGTAGTGGGGGTTCGGGACGGCGGCGACGTCACCGGCCGCGTGGATGTCCGGGTCGTCGGTGCACAGGCCCCCGTCGACGACGATGCCACCGTTGTGGTCGTCGACGGCGAGACCGGCGGCCTCGGCCAGCGCGGTGTTCGGCCGGGCGCCGACCCCGACGACCACGACGTCCGCGGAGATCTCCGTGCCGTCCGTCGTGCGCAGGGCCGTCACACGCGTGTCGCCGTGCATCGCCGCGACGCCCGCGCCGAACCGGAACTCGACACCCCGTTCGCGGTGCAGGTCGGCGAAGAAGGTCCCCATCTCCGGGCCCAGCGCGACGTGCAACGGCGTCGGCGCGGGCTCCACCACGGTGACCGGGCACCCGTACCCGCGGGCGGCGGCGGCGATCTCCAACCCGATCCATCCGGCACCCGCGATCACCACCCGCCCCCCGCCGCGCAACGCCGCACGCAGCCGGTCGGAGTCGGGGAAACGGCGCAGGTGGTGCACGCCGGGCAGGTCGGCGCCGGGAACCGGGAGCGTGCGCGGCGACGCGCCGGTCGCCAGCAACAGCTTGCGGTAACCGATCCGCTCACCGCCCTCGAGTTCGACCTCGTGCGCGGCCCTGTCCAGCGCGACGACCGGCCGGCCGGACAGCAGTTCGACCGAGTTCTCCTCGTACCAGCCCTCGTCGTGCACGTACACCGCGGCACGGTCCTGGTCGCCGAGCAGGTAACCCTTCGACAGGGGTGGCCGTTCGCAGGGGCGCTCGGCCTCGTCGCCGACGAGTACCACCCGCCCGTCGAACCCTTCCTCCCGCAGCGTCTGTGCCGCCTTCGCGCCGGCGAGACCGGCACCGACGATCACGAATCCGTTGCCGTCCATGCCTTCTCCCTCTATAGACAACTACGGCTAACCTTAGAAGAGCCGGACGGTTTTAGTCAACAGAAGTAGGTTTTAGAATGGTCGACGAGACCCGGTCATCGCACATCTCGGCCATCGCCGCGCTCGACGAGCCGACGCGCAGGCGGCTGTACGAGTTCGTGGCACGCCAGGCCGCGCCCGTGAGCAGGGACGAGGCCGCCGACGCGGTGTCGGCGCCGAGGAACACGGTCGCGTTCCACCTCGACAAGCTCGCGGCCGAGGGGCTGCTGGAGGTCGTCTACCAACGCCGCACCGGACGCAGCGGCCCCGGCGCGGGACGGCCGTCCAAGCTGTACCGCCGCTCCCCCGACCACATCACCGTCTCCCTGCCCGAACGGCGCTACGAACTCGCCGCCCGCCTGATGGCCGACTCCTTCCACGAAGCGGAGACCACCGGGGAACCCCCGAGCGCCGTCCTCCGCAGGCGCGCCCACGAGCTCGGCAAGGAGATCGGCCAGACGTCCCGCACCGACGACGCCATGGACACGTTGCGCGACTTCGGCTTCGAACCCCGGCCCGCCGACGACACCGACGACGCCGACGACGCCGTGGTGCTCGTCAACTGCCCCTTCCACAGCCTCGCCCAACGGCACACCGACCTCGTGTGCGGGATGAACCTGTGCCTTGTCGACGGCATCCTCGACGGTCTCGCGACCACCGGCCTCACCGCCCGCCTCGCACCCGAACCCGGACACTGCTGCGTCCGCCTGGAGCGCGACCCCGGGTCGTGAACCGGCGGGAAAGCCATTTCCCCGCGCCTCACGCTCCGCCCGGGTAGCCTGACGCCGGGGGGTGTGTGCGATGCACCATGACGTGGACGTCGCGATCGTCGGGGGCGGGCTGGGCGGGTTGACCCTGGCGATCAGCCTGCTGCGCCGGTCCGTTCCGGTGGCGGTCTTCGAGCAGACGACCGAACTGCGCGAGATCGGGGCAGGCGTCGCGATCGCGGCGAACGGCGCCCGCCTGCTGCGGGACCTCGGCGTCGAACTGGAGCACGCCGGCAACATCCCACCCCGCCTGGAGTTCCGCCGCTGGCACGACGGTGCCCTGATCCGGTCGCACGAGATCGGGAGCTGGTACCGGGATCGCATGGGCGCGCCGTACGTCACCATGCACCGGGGCACCCTGCAGCGCATGCTCGCCGACGAGGTGCCGAAGGAGCACCTCCACCTGGGCCACCAGGTGACCGGGCTCGTCGAGGAACCCGACGGGGTACGCCTGCGGTTCGCCGACCGGCCGGACGTCGTGGCCAGGGTCGTCGTCGGCGTGGACGGCGTGCACTCCGTGGTGCGCCGTCACGTCGCCGGGGACGTGTCGCCGGTCTGTTCCGGTGAGATCGGGTTCCGCGGCGTCATCCCGGTGGACGCCTCGCCCGAGCTGCCCAACCCGACGTCGCTGCACGTCTGGTGCGGTCCGCGGACCCACACCGTCTACTACGGCGTGGACGACGGACAGCTGATCAACCTGCTGGCCGTGTTCGTGCCCGAGACCCTGCCCGCATGGACGCGGTCGACGAACCGGGTGCCCGCCACCAGCGCCGAAGCCCTCGCGATCTTCTCCGCCGCCGGGTGGGCGGACAGCGTGCTCGAGCTCATCCGCAACATCGAGGGCGACATGCGTTTCTGGGCGTTGCAGGAACTGCCGCGGCTGCGCCGGTGGAGCAGTGACCGGGTCGCCCTGGCGGGCGACGCCGCACACGCACCGCTGCCACACCAGGGTCAGGGCGCGGGCCAGGCCATCGAGGACGCCTACACGCTGGGCCACCTGCTGGCCGAAGCCGGTCCGGGAGGCCACCGGCACGCGTTCGAGACCTACGAGCGGTCGCGCAGGCACCGCACGCGCAGGGTGCAGCACTACTCGCGCATGGCGGGCAAGCTGATGAAACTCACCGGAGAGGCCGTGCCCCGACGCGACGAGGACCTCGCGAACGTGCCGCACCGAATCCGGTGGATCCACGAGTACCGCGCCGACGCGCCTCCTTCGAGCGGGGCTGTGTGGCACTGAGTGCCCTTGTGTCTCAGTGGCGACCGCGCAGGGCGGCGCCGACCTTGGCGACGACCTCGTCCAGCGGCGCCGCGCTGCTCATCACCGCGACCACGGTGCCGTCGCCCGTGTCCGCGAACGCGGCTCTGACCAGCGCGAACGCCTCCGCGGCGCTGGCGGCGACGTCACCCTTTCCGCCGTCGCGCAGCCAGCGGCGGAGCACGTGGTTGTTGGCTGCCGCGATCGCGGCGGCGGACACGGCCGCACGCAGGCTCGCCATCTCGTCACCGCGCACCTCGAACCGGCCCCGAAGATACCCGGCGATCACCCGCTGGTACCGGTCGACGGTCGCGACCTCCTTGTCCCGCAAGGAAGGCACCGCCCTGGTGAGCGCGAACCGCTTGAGCGACACGTCAAGTTCCGCGGCGTAGAAGTCGAGCACGAGGCCGACCGTGGCGCACGCGACCACGACCGGGTCCTGCTCCGGGTCCGCCGCGTCGAACGCCTGTTCCATCTCGGCCACGATCTCGTCGTGGTTGGCGAACAGCACGTCCTCCTTCGCGTCGAAGTACCGGAAGAACGTGCGCCTGCCGACCCCCGCGGCCGCCGCGATCTCGTCGACCGTGGTGGTCTCGTAACCGTTGGCCACGAACAGGTCCACGGCCGCGGCCGCGATGGCGCGGCGCAACCGTCGCCTGCCCGCCGGGGTCGCCCCGACCCGGGTGGCTGACGCACGACTCGGCGAACCCGTCATGCGTCGAGACAGTAGCAGCCAGGTCTTGTTAACGGCACTGAGTGCCGTTAGGCTGTGGCTTCCGGGCCCGATCGAGCGGGAGGCGTCGACGATGACCATCGACCAGCAGGTGCCGCTGACCACCGCGGCCGGTTCCGCGGCCGACCGGTTCGACGCCTACTACGGCCAGCTCTTCGGCTGGTCGGTGCGGTGGCGCGACGACGGGCCGTTTCTCGCGCTGGAGAACGGGCTCTGCGCCGTGACGCTGCCGAAGCGCAACGCCGGGCCGGTTCTGGACCGGCTCGCCGCCGTCGGCTGCCAGGGCCCGGCACTGACCCTGTCGACGTCGGACGGCACGAGCGTCGCCCTGCTCGCCGACAACGACGGCGTCGTCCGTTCACGCACCGCCCTGCCCGGTGACGTCACGTTGCTCGACTGCGGCGCGGTGCTGCCCCTGCCGTTCGGTCCCCCGTCCCCCGGCGGCGCCATCGAATGGCTCTGCCCACCCGACCCGCGACAGCGCTGGCTCCCCACCCTGAGCGCGGTCCTCGCGAGCATCCACACCCGCCCCGCGTCACCGGTCTCCCGCAACCGGTTCACCGCGCGTTAGCCGCTCGACCGCCGAGCGCGAGGGCGTGCACGTCCACCGACGCGCGCCGCGCGCTGTCACCAACCTGCCACGGTCACCTGCCGTGGTGATCGCCGTCCATGATGGCGGGCAGGTTCGTGTCGCCGAAACACGCGAGGAGTGCGGATGCAGCCGAATCCACCGCCGCCCGGCTTCCCCCAGTACGGTCAGCCGCCGGTGGCGGGCGGCATCCTGGCACTGGTCACCACCGGCATGCTCGTCTGGTTCGCACTCCACAACGTCGTCGACGCCGCCGGGCCGGGGCCCCAGCCCGGCGTGGTGACACAGAACGTGGTCGGCGGCCTCACCGGCGCCGGGCTGCTGTTGGCCGCGGCGGGCTTCACGTTCGCCCGCAAGGTCTCCGGCGCGTGGACACGCCCCTCAGCGCACAGCTCGGCTTCGACCAGCCCGACGGCACCGCCGTCGGGCTGACGATCATCTTCGGCCTCCTGACGGCGTTCCTGGCGGCGATCGCCGGCGGCGTTGGGGAGTACGGACCGGCCACCGCCCCACCACCCCGTTCCTGATTCAGCCGATCATGGCCGGGGCGTCGGTCCACCACCTCGCGCTGGGAAGGACCTGACGCGCGTCGACGTGGCACGGGCCGATGTCGCCCCGCGGCTGCTCGACCGCGGCTCCAGGACGTAGGCCCGGTCGGCGGCGTGGATCGCGGCGATGTCGGCCGCGGTGACGGCACGGCCGGTGGCGCGCGCGAGCGCGGTCAGGCCCTTCGCGTTGCGGTGCCGGAAGTCGTCGATGTCCAGGTCCTCCATGTGTGGCGCGCCGGGGGTGTCACGTGGATCGCCCGCGTACACCAGTTCGCCGCGCTCCGCGATCGCGAACTGGAAGTTGGCGTTGACGTTCCAGTACAGGCTGGCCGCTTTCCCGTTGCGGGACAACGCCTTCAGCGTGCCCTGGTCGGCACCCTGGAAGCCGTTGTCCTCGACGGCCAGCACCACGTCGTCCACCGCGAGTACGGCGACCAACTGTTCCGGATAGCCACCCAGCCGCCGCGAGGGCTGCCCCGCCGTCTGCTCGATCGACACGGGCGCGGCCGGGTCCGCGCCGAACGCGCTGACCACCTCGTCGGGGGTGAGGCCGTGGACGACCGTGATCGTGGCGGCCACACAGAGCGGGCCCTTCTCGATCCACCGGTGGTCCGCGTAGGGCGGGATCACCAGCGGCGGCTCGGGTTCCCCGCGGAGCCGGTGGCCGAGCCGGTCGGTCTTCTTGTGCACGACCTCGGGTGCGGCGGGCGCCTGCCAGATCACCAGCCGGTGCTGGAGCACGTCGTCGCCGTCGCGGCCCGACACGTGCACGCGGACGCGGTAGTCCCCCGGCCACGGCGGGGCCAGCCACCGGGGCTGACGGCCGCCCTTGGACCCCGCGCCGTGCATGAGCGCGCCACCCCGCGGCGCGGTCCAGCTGATCTCGACGACGTCGTCCCAGTGGGTGAGGTCGAGCTCGTCGGGTGGCCCGGTCCGGATCTCCGTCGACACCGACACGCGCCCCTCCGCCGTGCCCGTGCGGATCACCACGCCGTCCTGGACCGCCGTCACCAGGCCGTTGGCGGAGAAGTCGACGGTCTCGGGCTCGGCGCCCTCGGTGAACCAGAACCGGTGATCGGTCACCAGCGCGCTCTCGGTCGACGACCGCGGCATCAGATACCCCGCGCGCGTCTGCTCCAGCACGGCAGCGGCGTAGGCGTGTGGTTTGGGCACGGTCGGCAGCACGATCGCCGCCGCGCCCAGCGCGACACCGATGATCGCGGGCGTCTCGGCGGCCACCTCGGTGCCGAGCGAACGCAGCACCGCGGTGGACACGGCCACCGCGAGCGCGAGGTGCGCGGCACCGTGCTGCGCGGCGATCGCCTCCTCGTCGCCGGTCGCGTCCGGCCGGGAAGCCATGTCCCGCAACGTGTCCACCAGGCTCACCACGAGATCCGCCGCGCCGGGGTGCACCTTCTCGACGAGCGCCACCGGCAGCTCCGTGGCGGACTTCTCGCCCATCCACGCCATGCCGAACGTGGTCCCGGTGAACGGTGTCAGACCGGAGACGAGGTCCGGCGGGATGTCCACGACGAGCCGGTCGACGGTCAGCTCCAGCGCACCCAGCAGACGTTCGGTGAGCAGACCGCCGAGGTCGTCGAGCGCCCTCCGCACCGGCGTGCCACGTTCCCGGGTCGACTCCTTCCGCTCCCACCGGCCCAGCCTCGCCGCGGGCTCTTTCGGTACCAGTGCGACGATGTCGGGCAGCACGGCCGCCACGGACACCTCGAAATCCTTGATCCCCATGGCGGCATCCTGTCAGAGCGCCGAGAGGCGAGCCGTGCCGATGCCCAGCTCCGCCCACACCGTCTTGCCCTCGTCCGTGTACTCCACACCCCAGCACTCGGACATGCCCGCGAGGAGGATCAGTCCGGCTCGGTCCGGCCAGTCCGCGCCCATGGTCGGCAGTTCGTCCTCCACCGCGATCAGCAGGACGCGGCGCGCCTGGTGCAGCGAGATGTGCAGCACGTAGGGCCCGAAGCCGTACGTGCGCGCGTGGTCCACCAGCTCGGCGGTCACGAGCGCCGCACGCAGCCGCACCAGCGTCGGCACGGCGGTCAGCGCGGCACCGACCCAGTCCCGCACGAGCCCCGTCGGCGGGTCGAAGTCAGTGGGCATGATCAGCATGGCCTGCCTGTCGCCCCACGCCATCGGCATCGCTGCGCCGTCTCCCTCCGGTCCCGATCATCCTGGCCGGGTCGGCGGCACCTCGACCTGACGACTGCCTGACAATCCACTCGCGTCAGGTCGCCGTCCACGCGCCGGGCGGGGGTTGCGGCGGGTTCGCGAGGCCGTCGAGGCGCACACCGAGCGGCAGCACGGCCCACACCGCCTTCCCACCGGCACGCCGGTGCACACCCCAGGTCACCGTCAGAGCGTCGACCAACGTCAACCCGGCCCCGGCGGACCAGGACGCGGTGTCACGGGCCGTCGCGTCGTCGACGTACACGAACAGGAACCGGCGCGTGTCGTCGAGGGACAACCGCAGCACACACGGCGAGCCGCCGTGTGTGCGCGCGTTCGACACGAGCTCGTCGACGACGAGGGTCACCGCCAGGCGCGACGTCACCGGCACCCCGTCGATGGCGGCGGCGACCCACAGACGTACCAGGGAAGCGGACGCGTCGACGCGATGCGGAACGACCAGCACGGCCTGGCCGTCGGCCACGGGCGAAGTCACTGTGTCTCCTGGAACGTGCGGACGTGATCCCATCCTGGCCGCCGGAACGCGGGCCGGACCTGACGACTCCATGACGATCCGGCACGGCGCGTGAGATCCGTGCGATGATCGGGCCTCGAGCTTGAGCCCCTTCGAACCCCTTCGGGGCTCAGCGAAGGGGGCTCGGCCGGAGTACCGTCTCACCCTGCGGCCGGGCCCCCGCCCACAACGTCACGTCCCCCGAAACAGGGCTATCCGGGCAGGAACGTCGCAGCCGCACTCGCCAGCAGGGGCGACAGGATCCAGATGCCGGACCGCATCTCGGCCAGCACACCGCGATCGACGCCGAGAACCTGCTCCATCTTCTGGCGTTCCTCGACCTTGGCCACGATCGCCGACGGGGTGCGCAGGCCGTCCGGGGAGAAAAGCCGGTCGCACAGCTCCGCTCCCCGGTTTCGCAGCGCCGTCCAGCCCGGCACGAAGACCATCGCCACGAGCAGCGCGACGAGCCCACCAGGGCTGTCCGACAGTGCGTCGGCGGATGCCACGAACCGGACGCCGTACATCGTGCCGACCCGCGGGGACCGCGGTCAGGTCGGCCCAGCGACGGCTGCCGTAGGTGAACGTCGTGCCCGCGGCGGCGAGGAGCGCGACCGTGAGCGGTGCCCACACGCCCACATCGGAGCCGACCGATGGGAGGACGTGAGAGCGAGCGCGACGCCGCAAGCGACGCCCACCCCAGGCGCCACCAGCCCGAGGACCTGCGACGACGGTCGCACCCCTACCCCCGGCCGCTGGGCGCGGTACCGCTCAGCGCGTCGGAGACCTGTGCCGCCGTGAGTGGCCGCGGGCTGACGTAGTACAGCATCGAACCGGCGGGCAGTTCGGTCTCCCACGGCGGGTTGACGACCAGCCCGCCGTCGGTGCGCGCGGCGAGCACGGTCGCGCCGTGGCGGCGGCCGAGCGCGATCTGACACCGCTCCACGAGCACGGCTCCCAGCGACTCCGGTAACCGCAGGGCGTAGGTGTTGGCGCCGCCGTGGGTCATCAGGTCCGCGTACACCTCGGCGATGCCGGGGGTGGTCAGCTCCTCGGTGATCATCCTGGGGGTGTGCCACTGCACGCACCGGATGTTGTCGTTGATCCGCCGCAGCAGGGTCGACCGCTCCATGTCGCGCAGGGGGACGACCAGGTGCACGTCCGGGTTGACGTGGTGGACGGTCACCGCGATCGCGAGCGCCTCGTTGTCGTCGCGGGCGTCCACGAGCACAGTGGACGCGGCCGGCACGGCGGCACGGCGCAGCGTCTCCTCCTCGGTCAGGTCACCACGGACGAAGTCGATGCCGTGCTCGGGCATCGGATGTGTGCCCACCTCGTCCCACGCGCACAGCACGACCGTGCAGCCGTCGCTGTGCAGCTGGCCGACGATGCGCTCGGTGCGTCCCGCCAGGTAGCCGAGCACCACGACGTGGTCGGATGCGGTCACGCTGATCGCCCCTTGCATGCGCAGTCCCTTCGCCTGTTCGATCATCGAGGCCAGCTTGGTGAACACGGTCGTCAGCGTCGCGATGCCACCGACGATGACGTAGGCGCCGACCGCGTGGCCCAGACCTGTTTCCGGGAAGAGGTCGCCGTAGCCGACGGTGGCCGCGGTGACCACGAAGTACCACCAGTAGTTGCCCGGCTGGACCAGCGCGCTACCGGCGGGTTCGGCGAGCGCCATCAGCGGCCAGCTCGTCACGAAGACGACGACGATCACGACCATCGGCGTCGCCCACTTCGTCAGGAACGACAACCTGGCCAGCAGTCGTGCCAGCAGGAACGGCACGGCACACCTCCGTCCACATCGCACCACGTCAGCCACCGCGCCGCGACCCTACCCGCGGACCGCGGCACGCCGCCGGGAAACGGGCGGATCGGACTCGCGAGGCGCGTCCCGTGGGCAGGCCCGGCTCCGGCGATGTGCGGTGGCAGCCGGGCCGTCGCCGAACGCCGGCTCATTTCCTGATCGCGTAGCGCAGAAGGGCCAGGCCGTTGCCGAACAGGGTGGCCTCGACCGGCTCCAGGTCCTGCCGGTCGGTGAAGACACGCGTGCCCGTGCCGCGTGACACCGGGCAGACCAGCATCCGCACCTCGTCGACGAGGCCGGCGGCCAGCAGCGAGCGCATGAGCGAGAGGCTCCCCCACAGCCAGATGTCCTTGCCGCCGCGGGCTTTCAGGTCCCGGACGGTCGCGGCCGGGTCGCGTGTCACGGTCGCGGCGGGGAAGTCGCCCCAGGGCGCGGCGGCCAACGCCGACGAGGCGACGAACTTGGTGAGGTTGTTGAGCTTCTCGCCGTACTCACCCTGCTCGACGGCGTGCGGCCAGTAGTCCTTGGACTGGGCGTAGGTGTTCGCGCCGAGAAGCATCGTGTCGACCGAGTCGATGAACCCCATCAGGCTCGCCTTGAACGCGGGATCGGTCTTCTCGGAGAAGGGCTCCCCCGACACGAAGCCGAGCCCGCCGTCCTCCTCGGCGGCGATGTTGTCGACGGTGACCCACTGCTGGACGATGAGCTTGCGCATGGCCGGCCTTCCGGTACGTGTGCTGGTTCCGCCCCTGGGACGGAGCCGCCACGCCGGTCTCGACAACCCGGCCGAGGTTTTTCGTGGTCAGCGTCTACTGGGGGCCGGTCACCAGGTAGTCCATGACCTTGGGCAGTTCGAGCCGCACCTGCGCCACGGCCTCGCTCATCCCGGTCAGGTGGTGCAGCAACGCGCGGTGGAAGATGCCGTCGAGCAGCGTGTAGGCGACGGCAGGCGGCCCGGTGAGCTCGCCGCCGCGCAGCTCGGCGTACCGGCTGACGACCCGGCCCACCATCGCTTCCCGGTGCCCGTCGATCTCCAGGACGTCGGCGCGGAAGGACTCGTCGAACAGGCTCTGGTTGCGCAGGTCGTACCAGAGCCGGTGCAGCGCGGCGTCCTCGGCCAGGGTGTCGAAGAACATCACCACGAACTCGTCACGCAGCTGGTCGGCGCTCGTCGCGCGTGCCACCACCTCGTCGTAGCGGGTCACGCACACCGCCTCGTACTGGCGGACGGCCTGGGTGACCAGGTCGCGCTTGTCGGCGAAGTAGTAGTGCATCACGCCGAGCGAGAACTCCGAGTTCTGCGCGATGTCGCGCAGGCTGGTCCGGGCGTAGCCCAGTTCGGCGAGCGTGTGCAGGGCGTCCGTGGCCAGCTGGGTGCGCCGCGCCTGGAACTTGTCGACCTGGCGGCGGGCGATCTTGTCGTGCTTGGTCGGGGCGACGTCGGTCACGTGGGCGTCCTGTCGGCGTTTCGTGGTGCTGCGTGCGGTTCGTGTCCGGTGATCCGCTGTCCGGAGTCTATCCTCCCCCACCCGAGCTATTCGGACAGTCGCCCGAAAAAGTTCGGACACATGTCCTAGAAAATCTTGACGTCCGTCCCAAGTCGGCTAGGGTGAGCCACATCACCGACGGAGGTTGCGCAATGACGAGCTATCAGCTGACCGGACGAAAAGCGCTGGTCACCGGGGGTGCACGCGGGCTGGGTGCCGGGATGGCCGGGGCGCTGGCCGCCGCCGGGGCGTCGGTCGCGATCGGCGACATCCTCGAAGAGGAGGGCAAGCAGACCGCCCAGGCTCTGCGGGACTCGGGCGCCACCGCCGAGTTCGTACCGCTGGACGTCACGGACGACGAGAGCTGGACCGCTGCCGTCGCCACGGTGATCGACGTGTTCGGCGGGCTGGACATCGTGGTGAACAACGCGGGCATCGAGATCACGAGCCTGGTGACCGACCTCGACGCGGCGCAGGTGCGCACGATGCTCGACGTCAACGTCCTGGGCACGGCGCTCGGCCTCAAGCACGCACTGCTCGCCATGCGCCCGGGCGGCGCGTCGGGCACCGGCGGCTCGGTGATCAACGTCGCGTCGGTGGCCGCGACCATCGCGTTCCCCGGGATCAGCGTCTACTCCGCGACCAAGTCCGGCATCGACCGGCTGACCAGGGTCGCCGCCGCGGAGTCCGGGAAACTCGGTTACGGCGTGCGGGTCAACTGCATCTACCCGGGGCTCACCCCGACGGCGATGGGGAACCAGCTCGCCGTGGACTGCGCCGAACTCGGCCTGTTCCCCTCCCCCGAGGCGGCCGCGGGCGCCGTCGTGGAGCTGACCCCGCTCGGCAGGCTCGGCCAGGTGGACGACATGGCGGACGCCGTGGTGTTCCTCGCCTCCGACGCGGCCAAGTTCATCACCGGGGCCGGTCTCCCGGTCGACGGCGGAATGGGGATATGACGCCATGCCCACCGACAAGCCCGTCGTCGTCTACGGCGCCTCCGGCTACACCGGACGCCTCGTCTGCGAGTACCTGCGCGAGTACGGCGTGCCCTTCCTCGCCGCGGGCCGCGACCACAACCGGGTCAAGGAGGCCGTCGAGGCGGTCCCCGGCGTCCAGACCGTCGACCACGAGATCGTGGCGGTCGAGCACACCGAGGCCGGTCTGACCGAGGCGTTCCGCGGTGCGAAGGTCGTGGTGAACACCGTCGGCCCGTTCTCCCGCCACGGCCACGAAGCCGTGCGCGCCAGCCTGAACATCGGCGCGCACTACACCGACACCAACGGTGAACAGGACTGGATGATCGACGCCGAGGCGCGGTACGGCACCCAGTTCGCCGAGCAGGGCCTGCTGCTCTCGCCGGGCATCGCGCAGATGTACACGGTCGGTGAGATCGCCGCGCAGATCTGCCTCGAGACGCCCGGTATGGACACGCTGGACATCCAGGTGTTCTGGAAGGGCTATCCGACGGTCGCGTCGACCAACACCATCCTGACCAACGCGGCGTTCGCCAAGGCGTACTACCTGGAGCAGAACGAGTACGTGGAATGGCCGCCGGACGCCGGGCTGTACGAGCTGGTCGTACCCGGGCAGCACGAGCTGGGGCTCGCGCTGCCGTGGGGCGGTACGGCACACCCGGTGTGGTTCAGGAAGGACCCGCGGGTGGCGTCCGTGCGCGCGCTCGGCGGGGTGTTCAACCGTCCCCTGATGCTCGGCGTGCCGCAGATCGTCGCCGCGGCGCTGGAGAGGATGGCGGGCAAGCCGGACGAGGAGAAGTACCGGATCATCGACGAACAGTCGGCGATGGTGCGCAGTGAGATGCCACCGAGGGAGAACCCGAGGATCAACATCTCGCTCGACTCCGTCCACGCGTCCGGCCCGCTCGGCCGCGCGCACTGCGTCATCCACGGCAACTGCAACTACAAGCAGACCGCGCTGCTGAACGTCCACGCCGCCGCGCACCTGCTGCAGGACGTGCCGAGGAAGGTCGGGTTCGCGTCCGGCTGCCAGGCCTTCGGGCACCGCGAACTGCTCGGCACGCTGCGGTCGTTCGGCCTCGTGCTCGATCCGATCCTCGAAGTCCATCGCTGACCCCACAAGCAGGCGCCGGCCGCCCAGACCCGCGGCCGGCGCCGTCCCATTCCTCGCCCGGAGGCGTTCGTGCGGCTGTGCGACTACCTGGACAAGGGCGCGTCACTGGGTGGTGACGCGCCGTGCCTGACGATCGGGGACGTGACCACCAGCTACGCCGAGGTGCGGCAGCGGTCACTGCTGATCGCGGGAGCGCTGCAGGACAGCGGGATCGCGCGGGGCGACCGCGTCGCGGTGCTGTCCGCGAACGACCCGCTCGCGCTCACGTGCGTGTTCGGCATCTCGCGCGCGGGCGCGGTGTGGTGCCCGGTCAACCCGCGCAACGAGGCGGCCGAGAACCGCGAGCTGCTCGACCTGTTCGGCTGCCGGTGCCTGTTCTTCCAGGAGAAGTTCGCCCCGCTCGTCCAGCGCATCCGCGGCGACCTGCCCGCGCTGACGGTCCTGGTGTGCCTGGACGGCGAGGTGGACGGTGCGGTCACCTTCGCCGACTGGCTCGACCGGCACGGCCGCGTGCCCTCACCGGTCACGGTCGCCGACGACGACCTCTGCGTGCTGGCCGGTACCGGCGGCACGACCGGGCGGCCGAAGGGCGTGCGGCTGACCGGCCACAACCTGGAGACGGCCACCGCGCTGACGCTGATGAGCTACCCGATCGGTCGCCGGCCGCGGTACCTGGCGCTCGCCCCGCTCACGCACTCCGCCGGTGTGCTCACCTTCCCGATCATGGCGACCGGCGGCGAGACGGTGATCATGCCGGCCCCGGACCTCGGCGAGTTCCTGCGGCTGGTCGAACGGCACCGGATCACGCACGCGTTCCTGCCGCCGACGGTCATCTACGGGCTGCTGGACCACCCCGCGCTGGACTCGACGGACCTGTCGTCGCTGCGCTGCCTCTGGTACGGCGCGGCACCGATGTCCCCGGCCCGCCTCACCGAGGCACTGCACCGGATCGGGCCCGTGATGGGTCAGCTGTTCGGCCAGACCGAGGCGCCGAACATGATCGCCACGCTCGCGCCAGCCGACCACTTCCTGCCCGACGGGTCGGTCGCCACCGCCAGGTTGTCCTCGGCCGGCACCCCGACCCCGCTCACCCAGGTCGCCATCATGGACCGGAACGGGACCCTCCTGCCGCCGGGCAGTCGCGGCGAGATCGTGGTCCGCGGACCGCTGGTCATGGCCGGTTACCACGACAACCCCGCCGCCACCGCGGAGGTGAGCAGGCACGGCTGGCACCACACCGGCGACATCGGCTACCTCGACGAGGACAACTACCTCTACATCGTCGACCGGGCCAAGGACATGATCATCACCGGCGGCTTCAACGTGTACTCGGCCGAGGTCGAACAGGCGCTGCAGGCCCACCCCGCCGTCCAGGACAGCGCCGTGGTGGGGCTCCCGGACGACAAATGGGGTGAGCGCGTCACGGCGGTCGTCCAGCTCCGCGCCGCCAGGCAGGCCGAACCGGCGGAGCTGACCGCGTTCGTCAAGGAACGCCTCGGCAGCGTGAAAACGCCCAAACAGGTGGAGATCTGGCCCGACCTGCCCCGGTCGAAGGTCGGCAAGATCCTCAAAGCCGAGATCAGGGAGCGGCTCACCACGAGCGAACCGCACACGTGAACACGGTCGTCGTCGTCACGGGCTCCCCGACGCGGGGACCACGGCGAGCCGTGCACCGGCCAGCAGGGCAGCGATCCCGGCCGCCTCGGTCTGGGAGAGCCGCACGCTCATCAGCTGTTCGTCCGACTGTTCGTCGAACATCATGATGTGGCGCGGGCCGTGGTCTTCCACGATGACGGAGAGCCGTCGCGTGCGGCCGCCGGCCGCTTCGACAGGGGTGTCGTAGCGCCAGCCGATGCCGGGGAGGCGTTGTCCCCGCACGACGAGGTCGGACATCGGCTTTCTCCTCTCGCTTGCCGGGCCCCGTGACAGACGACTCGGGACCGCGGTCATCCCGCGGTGGTCCACCTGCGTCCTCGGGTGTCGACCACGACCACGTTGTCGGGAAGGTCGTAGCCCACGAGCGAACCGAGATTCATGGGCCGCATGCCGGACAGTGTGATGCGGGTGTCGTTGCCGACGATGGGCCGCAGCAGGTTGAGCAGCAGGATCAGTTGCGCCTGCGGCACCGTCGCGGCATGGGACAGGTCGATGACCAGCTCGCCCGGTTCTCCGGTGTCGTAGGCCGCCCGGACCTTGGCGACGATGGCCGAGACGTAACGGCCCAGCTGTCCGGCCACGTCCCGGGTGGGCCGGATCCGCAACGCGGGCCGTTTCTCCGTGTCGAGTGCGGTGGGCATCATCGTCCTCCCTGGGTCACGGGCCGCTGCGGTTCTCGTCGTGTGCCGATGTCACCAGTTCTGCGGTGGATCGCTGGCCGGAAAGGACTGGTGCCCCCATTCGTCCGGAACGTCGGCACGTTGGCGTTCGTCGATGTCGGGGCGCGGGAGAACCGCGACCACGTCGGTCATCGGAACACCCGTCTTGTGCGAGGTCGCGTTGTTGCGCGACGGCACCGCCCGTTCGCTGTCGCCGAGCATCGGCATCACTCCGTTCCCTTCGTGAGGCGCCGTCAGGGCGGTGGGAGGACACGAACCGCCCTGACGGCATCGGACTCGCGCGGATTCGGGTGCGTGCGAAGTCCGCGCGAGTCCTGGGCGGCGGGGGCATGTCCCGGGAGCGTGCTCCCGATCCACACCGGACCGCCGCACTGTCTCCGCTTCCGAGGGCCTCAACCGGTTCCAGCGGGACAACGTCAGGATGCCCTGCCGAGGACCCCGTCGCTTGTCCGGAAGGGACAAAAGACGGCGCGACTGTTGTCCGGGCTCCACAGACGGCCTGGAGCCGAACCGGACTGCCGTAGGCTGGGGGCGGATATGGACGTGGATCAGTACGCGGTGCCGCCGGGGGATCACGCGGTGCTGCTGGAAGCGATCGGCCGGGCGACCGGCTTGGACCATCCGTTCCGGGAACACCCTGGCGGCGGGGAGGACGGGCCCGCGGTACGGGTGCTGGGCGGGGTGATCGACCGCGAGCGTGATCGTGTCGCCTGGGTGGAGCGGCACCGGTTCCAGGACGCCGGGTGGGTCAGCGTCTGGTTGAACCTGTCCGGCGAAGGCACCTCGGACCTGCCCCGGATCACGGGGTGGGTGCACCAGGAACCGAAGCCACGGGTGTCGGTGAGCCTGACGCCGGACCGGGACGACAAGGTGACCGGAGTCGACTTCCTTCGGTTCTTCGGCTACCCGGGGGAAAGCCTCATGGTCGTCTACAACTGGTCGGGCGGCCGGAAACACCTGTTGCGACTCACGTTGCGGGCACCGGGACTGGACGGCGTGCAGGCGCATTGGGTGCGTCTCGGCGGCCGGGCGGCGACGCTCGCCGAGGACGATCCTTCCGGGGACGCGACGTTGTGGTACCTGCGCGAGTCCTACCTCGACGACGACGAACTGATGTACGGGTTGCGGTTGCCGGACCTGACTCCGCTGATCCCGATACCGGTGCCACGGCGTGACGCGGATGCCGAGTACCCACTGCCCACGCTCGCCGCCGGCCCGCCGGGCACGATGCGGTGGACCGAGCGACTGTCCGACGGTGACGCCGAGTGGCGGGACGGGCGCAACGCCGTGCTGCGGCTGCCGCGACCTGATCAGGGCGGCTTCGCCGACGATCCGTCCCTGGTGTGGGACCGGCTCCGGGCGGTGCTCGGCGCCGGGGCGCCGCCCGACGGGCCGGACATCCTGATCGGTGCGCTGGCCGTGCCCTTCTGGGACGCGACCGGCCCGGCCGCGCCCGGCGTCACGCGTGGGATCTCGGAGTTGTCGCGGGGTCCGTGGTGGTTTCCGGCCGGGTGGTACCACTACCTGCGCACGCCGGTCTCGGACGGCGGTGCCGGGCGACCGCGCCAGGCCGCGGCCTGGCTGGCATGGCTGGACCGGCTGGGCGGCCAGGACGACGGCGGCGAGGATCAGACCGGTTGGGATCCGTCCTGGACCCGGGAGGAGGGCATCGCCCGGTTCGCGCTGACCCACCTGCGGCGCCAGGCTGGTGTGCTCGCGTCGGCCTGTCGTGCCGGCAAGGTGCCCGTGCTCGGTGACTTCGGCACCTGGCGGACACCGCCGGTGCTCTCCGCCGCGCCACCCGGCTTCGCACGGGCGTGGCGGGAGCTGCCGAAACGCTTCCGGGGAGGCCGGTTCACCGAGCCGTGATCACAGGTGGCGCGAGGCCTGCTTCGTCCGCGGACGGCGGCGTACCCGGGGGCCGGTCGCGGTGCGGACGACGGCCGACCCCACACTGTGGGGGGTGAACGTCCGTCTCGCCGAGGAACGCGACCTCGCAGGCTTCCTCGGTCTCGCCGCCCAGGTGGAACACTGGTTCGGTCCGATGGTCGACGATCCGGGTTTCCGCGCCGTCGTGGCGAAGAACATCCGCCGAGCCACGGCACTCGTCGCGGCGGACCCGGACACCGGGCTCGCCGGTGGCCTCCTGTTCAGCCCGAAACCGCCGGTCTTCCGCATCAACTGGCTCGTCGTCGACGAGGCGAGCCGCGGCGGAGGTGTCGGCCGCGCGCTGCTGACCGACGCGTTCCGCCGGTTCGTGCACGGCCCCGGCGTCATCGAGGTGATCACGTTCGGCGCCGATCATCCCGGCGCCACTGCCAGCAACGCGCGCGCCTTCTACCAGGCGCTCGGGTTCGTCCCCGCCGAGCCCGCCGACCCTGGCCCGGAAGGCGGTTCACGACAGGTCTTCCGCCGGCCCGCGCCCTGATCCGGCGTCACGCTCCCAGGTGGATGTACGGGGCCCACAACGACGGCCGCTCCGGTTCTCGCGCGCGGAGTTGGTGCACCGCATGATGCAGCGCGTGGGCGGCGCTTTCCGCGCCGGTGGTGAGTGCGGTGTAGAAGTCGGCCGCCACCTGAAAGGCCTTGTGGTCGGCGATCGGCCAGAGGCTCGCCACGACGTCGCTGAAACCCGCGAGCTGGAACCCGGTCGCGATGCTCAGAGCCTCGTCGGGCAGCGCCAGCGCGGGCCGGGCGGTGGTGCACGCGGACAGGAACGCCAGCCTGGCCTGGTCGACGCGCATGGTGGCGATGTCCGGGAGGCGCAACGCCCCGTCGTGCACGAACAGCTGCCCCTCGTACTGGCGTTCTGGGTCGTCCCCGCCATGGCAGGTGAAATGCGCGATGTCGTGTTCCGGCAGTGCCGCCACGACCTGAGCGCGGGTCGCGGCGGCGTTGCGCAGGATGCGGCGGCGGGGGAACGTCCCGGCCAGGAACGCCAGTTCCTGCTCGACCGCGGGCAGATCGGGCAGCCCGGGTGTGCGTGAGAGCCCGACGACCAGCGGGCTCGAGTCCTCGCGCAGCTGCCAGGACGGCGCCTGGCTCAGCATCCGGATGGACGTGGTGTAGGAGAAGACCGCGCGGTCGAGTGCGTGCGGTCCACCGACGCGGCCCGCGGCGTGCAGCGGGAGGTACGGCAGTATTCCGGTCGGGCACCACCAGACCCGTGGCGGTTTCCCCCCGTCCGGGGCGTCGAGCAGCCCGAGAGCATCGAGGACCGGTCCGGTGATCGCCTCCCACAGCCAGTCGAGGCCCAGCCGGACGAGGTGCTCACCGTGCCCGCGCTCGGCGCTGCCACTGTGCCCGTCGGTGGCGATCCCCACTCCTTCCACCAGTTGCCGCACGTGGGTGCTGAACGTCTCGAAGGGCTCATGGAGAAGCGAGACCGGGCGCACTCCGTCCGTGGTGACGATCAGCGCGTCCAGGCGTTCACGAGCGGCCAGCGGGACCACCACAGGCCCGGACCGGCAGGCGGCGAGGATCTCGCTGAGTCGCTGGGGCTTGAGAAAGGTCTCGAAGCCGTCCAGCTCACGAATCTGTTCGAGGAGTCTCTGCCGGTCCCGGTCGAGCTGGTGGCGGCTGTCCGCGTCGGTGGCGACGTCCAACTCGGTGATGACCCGCGTCAACGCGGAAGCGAGCGCGGGTGCCCGCGAGGCGAGTTCCCCGACTCCGTTGCGGAACGCGGTGTTCTCCGCGAACAGGAGGCCTCGGCCGCGTTCCAGGAGTTCGAGCGCGCGCGCCGGCTGACCGGCTTCGACGGCGTACGACGCGGCGCGCACGGGAGCCGTGCTGAACTCCCTCAGCGCGGACCGGCGGTCCCCGATGGGCAGGTGTCGTCCGGCCAGGGTGGCCAGCAGTTCGACGGCGGTGCCCATCCGCTCGGTGGCCTCGTGCCACTCCCCGAGCTCACCGAGGATCTCCGCCGCGGCGACGGCCGCGCGAACCTGCTGTCGGGCCGAACAGCCGCTCGACGCCGCGGCGGCACGCAGCGCGGTCACGGCTGTCCGCGCGTGCTCCGGGTCACGGGTCGTCGCATAGCGGTTGTTTCACAGCGCAGCGAGGTTGAAGCGCAGGTTGGCCCGCTCGACCTCGTTGACCGCCGCGGACACGCCGCGTTCGAGGAGGTCGACCGCCTCGTCGAAGGCGGCGGTGTCATCGAACTGCTCGTGCCGGGCGGCGAGGGCCGTCGCCAACGTGTGCAGCGCCTGGCCCGACACGCGTGTTCCGGTCGGCACTTCGGCGACCGCCCGGCGAGCGGACGAGATCGCCTCGTCGAGGTCGTCGGCGGAACCTGTCCGCCGGGCGCGGACGACCAGGGCGTCCGTGAGCGCGGCGAGAACGCGGGGACGGACCGGGTGGTCCCGCGGGATGCCGGTGAGCGCGGACCGGCAGAGGGCCACGATCTCGTCCGCCTGCGCCGGGTCGGAGTCCGCGCGGTGCTGCCGGCCGAGGACGGTGGCGAGGTGTCCGGAGGACGTCGCGTGGAGGGGATGGTCGGCCGGCAGCTCATCGAGAAGGCCGCGCAGCACGTCGGCCGCTTCCCGGAGGGAGCTGGTGTCGCCGGTGGCGGAGTGGCGGGAGGTCAGCAGTCCGGCGAGGATGTTGGTCAGGTCGACGAGTTCCTCGTGCCCGGGCGGGCACTCGCGCACCGCCACCCGCACGTGCTCGATGGCTTCGGTGAGAACGACGTGGTCCCCGGTGGCGTCGTACACCAGGCGCAGCGTCTCGGCGAGGCGTCGAACGCCGCGCGCGTGCGCGTCGGTGCCCGGGGTGGCGTCGGCGACGGACCAGCGGGCCAGCCGCACGGCCTGTGTCAGCGCGGCGGAGTCGTGGTGCGTTTCGTACAGCGACGACAGCACGTGAACGAGGTTGTCCTGGCAACGCCTGCGGTTCTCGCTGTGGGGCGGGGACATGCCCAACCCCATGGCGAGGACGGCGGCGCCCGCCAGAAGCGCGGTGCGGTCACCCTTCTCCGCCTTCGTGACGACCTCTCCCACCAGGTTGATCCACGCGCCGACCGGGTGCTCACCGGACGGCGAGGAGCGAGGGAGCTCACGCAACAAGGCCGCGGGCACGACGTCCGGCACGACGGCGGGATTTCCCGCCGCCACCGGGGCGAACAGCACCAGCGCGAGCCCGAGACAGCGGTCGTCCGCCATCCCGCCTTTCAGGCAACGCTGCCAGTACAACCACCCCAGAACGACCAGGGCCTCCATGCAGTACGCCGGCGCGTCGGGTTCGCCGGAGAGCACCGCGTGCAGCTCGGCTTCGAGCAGTTCGGCCGCGTCCGCGTCGACCTCCGCGTCGGGCGCGATCGGCGCGTCGTCGTCCTGGAGGCGGGCGACCAGGCGGCTCCGTACCGGTTCGCGTCCGGCGGTCACCCCTGCCGCCGGTAGCGGTGCCATGTTCGTGTGTCGTCGTTCCAGACGAGGACATGCCCGTCGATCTCCGCCCGGTCCATCGTGGCGAGCTGGCGCACCGCCTCGGCCGGCATCGGGTCGGGCCCGATGATGCGGACGTCGTGGTCCGGATCCAGGATCGAGGTGTGCTCGAGCATGCCGACGTCCTGCTGCGGCTTCTCCTTGCGCCGCAACAGGGAACGCAGCGCGGCATACGCGTCCTCGGCCGATTTCCCGACAACCGCCTGCACGAACGGTGCCACGACGGTCGTGCCGACTCCGCCGAGCACCAGCCACACCCATTCGGGGACCGTTCGCGACGTTGCGTCCTCGGTGCTGCCGTTCCCGGGTTCGGCGAGGAGCTGACGAATTCTCTGGCCGGGCTCGTCGGAGTCGCTCAACCGGTAGAGGCTGCCGGACGGCGTGCCCACGCTCCAGGTGCCCTCGGCGGCGCTGTAGGTGACTGCCACATCGAACGTCTCGCCCGGGAACCGCCGCGGTTCGCTCTGGGCCCACAGCCACCCCAGCGCCCCGGTGCCGTCGCCCTGGTCGTCCTCGTAGACCGCGCGGCGCACGACGGTCAGCCCCATCGAGTCCAGGGCGGCGGCAACCTGGTCGAGCCGGGCGCTCAGCTGGCGCGGCTCCGTCGTTCGATCGTCGTTGAGCGACACAGCGTCATCAATACCACGTCCAGGAGCGGGTGGTGGCGGGAAGCTGGACCGTCGACCGGCGTCTCGCGGATTCCGGAGGGGCAGTGCCGTCGCGCCACGCGAGCGGGCGCACCGGACCGGTCGAGATCTCTCTTGTGCCGCCCGGATCAGCATGCCACACTTTAGCTAGGAGTCCTACCTAATTGTGCGACGGTCGAACTTCGCCGAGCATGCGTGAACACGAAAGAGAAGCAATGACGTTCGCAGACCGCGAGGTGGTCCCGGAACGGCGGATGCACGCGAAGGGGTCCGGCGCCTTCGGACGGTTCACGGTGACCCACGACATCAGTCGCTACACCAAGGCCGCGCTGTTCGACAGGATCGGCAACGAGTGCGAGACCTTCGTGCGTTTCTCCACGGTGGCCGGGAAACGCGGTGCCGCGGACGCCGAGCGCGGCATCCGCGGGTTCGCCGTGCGCTTCTACACGTCGCAGGGCAACTGGGACCTGGTGGGCAACAACACCCCGGTGTTCTTCCACCGCGATCCGTTGAAGTTCCCGGACCTCAGCCGTGCGGTGAAGCGCGATCCGCGGACGAACACGCGCGACCCGGAGAACAGCTGGGGGTTCTGGACGAACCTTCCGGAGTCGCTGCACCAGGTGACCATCATCATGAGCGACCGCGGGATCCCGAAGTCCTACCGGCACATGCACGGTTTCGGCTCGCACACGTTCAGCCTCGTCAACGCCACGGGCGAGCGGCACTGGGTGAAGTTCCACCACCGCACGCGGCAGGGGATCCAGAACCTCACCGACGCGGAGGCGGCGGAGATCATCGGCGCCGACCGGGAATCGCACCACCGTGACCTGTACGAGGCCATCGAGCGCGGCGAGTTTCCGAAGTGGACGTTGTACGTGCAGGTCATGCCGGAGGCCGACGCGCGGAACTACCGGTTCCACCCCTTCGACCTCACGAAGGTGTGGCGCAAGGCCGACTACCCGCTCATCGAGGTCGGGAAGCTGGAGCTGAACCGCAACCCGGAGAACTACTTCGCCGACGTCGAGCAGGCCGCGCTCACCCTCGCCAACCTCGTGCCGGGCATCGGCGTTCCGGGCGTGGAACCGGACAACGTCGGACGCTGGGCCGAGCAGCCATGGTACGGCGACCCCGGGCAGGTCGTGGGCTCCGTTGCCGACCACTTCGACTTCCGCGAGGACGACGACTACTTCCAGCAGCCGGGTGACCTCTTCCGCCTGATGGACGAGGAGCAGCGGCGACAGCTGTTCGAGAACACGGCACGGGCGATCAAGGGGGCCCGGCGGGAAACCGTCGAACGGCACATCGCCAACTGCGGCCAGGCGGACCCGGCCTACGGCGCCGGAGTGCGCAAGGCGTGCGAGGCGATCGGCGCGCTGTGAGGTGGATCCGCGGGCACGGCGGCGCTCACGCGGTGATCGGCTCGTGTTCGGCGCAGTCGGTGCGCAAAGCGGTGAGCGGCAAGGGTTTCCGCAGGAGGTCGCAGTGGTGCGGAGCCGCAGGGTCGGCGTGCACGCCCGGGCCGAAGAACCGGCAGGTGGTGCACATCCGTGTCACGCTCACCACCCCGTCTCTCTGCAGGTCGGCGATCACGCGCAGCAGCGTGTGCAGCGTGGTCGCGCGGTCCTCCACCGGCAGTTTCGCGACCGCTGCCACCACCTGCTGATCCCACACCGCGAGCTCACGGGCGACGTCGCCGCCGCGTTCGGTGAGGGTGAGCAGGCGGCGGCGGCCATCCGCTCCCGGCGACCGCGTGAGCAACTCCTTGCGTTCGAGCGCGCTGACGGCGTCGGACATCGTGGGCGTGGTGACGTCGAACTCCGCGGCCAGTGCGTTCACCTCGCGCTGGGCGGCGGGCATCCTGGCCAGCGCGAGCACCGCCTGCTGTTGCAGCGGCGAAAGACCCTGCGCGCGGGCGCTGCGCTGCGACAGCGCGCGCAGACCGTGCCCGAGCCGCTCGATCGCGTCGGTCAGCCGCCGGTCCAGATCAGACTCGGCTCGGTTCCCGGTCATGCACTCCGCCTTGAGGATAGGACTCCTTACCACATCCATGGTAATCGACACGCGAAGTGCTCGTGCACCCGAGAACGAGCGAACTCGGATGCACGAGCACCGGGGACCGCGCGACATCCGCGGTGGCGGGCGGAGGGAACCGGCGGGTGTCGCGGCGGTGGCCTACCTGGTGAGCGGAACCCGCTCGAAGTCGACCGGGACGCCAAGCGCCACGTTGATGTAGTTGGTGAACACGTTCAACGCGACGTGTGCCACGGTCTCGACGATCTCCTCCTGGCTGAGCCCGGCGTCGCGAGCGGCCTGGACGTCCGAGTCGGCGATCTGGCCGCGCTTGTCCACCAGCGCGGTGGCCAGGGTCAGCACGGCGCTCGTGCGCGGGTCGGCCGAGCGCCCGCTCTGCGCCTCGGCCATCTCCTCGGCGGTCGCACCCGCCTTCTTCCCGAGCAGCGTGTGCGCGGAAAGGCAGTAGTCGCAACGGTTGCGGTCGGCGACGGCGACGGCGACCTGCTCACCGAGCTTCGCGCCGAGCACGCCGTCGGCGAGCGCGCCGAACTGCGCCCACATGCTCGTGAGCGCGGCGGGCGAGTTGGCCACCGCCTTGAACATGTTCGGCACGAGACCGAACGCGTTCTTGATCTCGGCGAGAGTCTCGGCCCGTCCGTCGGTGATCTGGTCGGGGGCGATCAGGTCGATTCGGTTCATGGTTTCTCCTCGATCAGTGGACGGGCCGCGCCGTTCCACTTTTGTCATAGGACAGACGCTAACATGTCCTAGGACAAATATTCCAGATGGTTCGACGTGATGCGGTGCACCGGCATGGCCGCACCCCGTGCCACTGTGGGGGCGGACTTTCGAGGAGGGCCCGGATGATCGAAGGGGCGACGGCGAGCGAGATCGTCGACAGTGTGCGTGCGCAGATCGACGCCGGGCAGTTGCGTGCGGGCGAGGCGCTGCCGCCGGTGCGGGCACTGGCCGCACAGTTGGGGGTGAACCGCAACACCGTCTCGGCGGCCTACCTCGCGCTGGCCCGAGCCGGTGCCGTGGTCAGCCGAGGCCGCGCGGGGACCGTGGTGGCCGGGGAACCGGCGCCGCTCGGCCAGGAGGGGTTCGCCGCGGGCACCTCGTTGCGGGACGTCGGCAGCGGCAACCCCGATCCCGCACTGCTCCCGGATCTCGGCGCGGCACTGGCCGGGGTCCGCCGGGCCGCGCTGTACGGCGACGCGCTGATCGACCCGGACCTGGCCGCGTGGGCGACGTCGTGGCTGGAGGCGGCGCAGCCGCGCGGGTTCCGGCTGAGCCTCGCCGGTGGCGCGGTCGACGCGGTCGAGCGGCTGCTGACGCAGACACTCACCGCGGGTGACCTCGTGGGACTCGAGGAACCCTGCTTCCTGTCGAGCATCAACGCGGTGCGGCTGGCCGGGTACCGGCCGGTGGCGATCCCGGTCGACGACGAGGGCATGACGGTCGCCGGCCTGGAGGCCGCGGTGGCGGCGGGCATCCGCGCGGTCGTCTGCACCCCACGCGCCCACAACCCGACCGGGGCGAGCTTGTCGCCGCGGCGGGCAGAACAGCTGCGCGCCCTGCTCGTCGCGCACCCGTACCTGCTGGTGATCGAGGACGACCACTTCTCGATGCTCTCCGCGAACGCCTACCACACGGTGATCGCTCCGGAACACCGTCGATGGGCACTTGTCCGCTCGGTGTCGAAGTTCCTCGGCCCGGACCTGCGGCTCGCGTTCGTCGCCAGCGACCCGGTCACGGCGCAGCGGCTCGGCACGCGGCTGTCCCCGGGAAGCACCTGGGTCAGCCACATCCTCCAGCAGGCTGCGTTCGCCATGCTGTCGGAGCCGGACAGCCGCGCGCTCGTGGACCGGGCCGCCGCGCACTACGGTGAGCGCAACCGCGCCGCGGGAGAACTCCTTGCCGCCCAGGGCGTTTCCGCCAGGGTCGGCGACGGCCTGAACCTGTGGGCCGACACCGGGTGCGACGCGGGCTCGGTGTCCACCGCGCTCATGCGGCGGGGCTGGCTGGTCCGCTCCGGCGAGACGTTCCACGTCGACGCGGACTCCGACACCCCGTTCGTGCGGCTCACCCTGCACGACCTCGACGACGACGCGCTGGGTCAGTTCGTCGCCGACCTGGCGGACGCGATCGCCGAGGTCCAGGCGCGGACGCCGGCCGGCAGGTCCTCGTGACACGGTGACGACAGGAACTGTGCGAGCCGGCACGGGAACGCCGTGTGGCGCGGGACGTCGCTGGGCGAGCTCGCCGCGCTCGGCTCCGCCCTGGAGCTCTGGCAGGGCAAGGCGCGCGACCGTGGTAGCCGCACCGCGATGAGCCCACGCGGCAGACCTTCTCGCGGCGGAGTCCTTCCTTGCACACCCCTTCCGGTGGTGCGTTTGATGGTGCCATGGCGGTTCCACCGGCGGTTCATCGGACAGTGCTGGTCGTCGACGTGTCCGCGTTCGGAGATCCGCGGCGGACCAACCTGCACCAGCTCGCGATCCGCCGGGCCATGTACCAGCTGCTGGAGAGGGCGCTCGACGAGGCAGGTGTCCGGTGGCGGGACTGCCACCACGAGGACCGCGGCGACGGCGTGCTCGTGGTGATCGCGGCGACCGTCCCGAAGAGCGTTCTCGTCGAGAAACTGCTCGATCGGCTCGTCACCGCGCTGCGCGCCCACAACTCGACATGTCCCGAGGAGGAGCGGATCCGGTTGCGGCTGTCGCTGCACGCGGGCGAAGTGCACCACGACGACCACGGCGTCGCGGGCAGGGCGGTGAACCTCGCGTTCCGGCTGATCGACTCCGCGGCGTTCAAGCAGGCGCACGAGCTCTCGACCGGGTTGCTGGCGATCGTCGTGTCGGACTGGTTCTTCGACGAGGTGGTCTGGCACAGCGAGACCGCCGAACGTGACACCTACCGCCAGATCCACATCTCGGAGAAGGAGACCGACACGCCGGCATGGGTGCGACTCGTGGACGGCGCGCCGTTGCCGGGCAACGAACGACCGCGGCACGTGGTCTCGCCGGTGCCCCATCAACTCCCGCCCGCCACCCGCCAGTTCGTCGGCCGGGAGGCCGAGCTGACCCACCTCACCGAACTGGTCACCGAACGTGCGGGCCTTGTCATCGCGACGATCGACGGGATGGCCGGCGTCGGCAAGACGGCCCTGGCACTCACGTGGACACACCGCGTCCGGCACCTGTTCCCCGACGGCCAGCTGCACGTCGACCTTCGCGGCTTCGACGAGCGGGAACCGATGGATTCCGGCGAGGCCCTGCATGGTTTCCTGCAGGCGCTCGGCGTTTCGGCACACGCGATCCCGATCGAGCTTGATGCCAAGACCGCGCTCTACCGCAGCCTTCTCGCCGAGCGGCGCATGCTCGTCGTACTGGACAACGCACGCTCCAGCAACCACGTCCGCCCGCTACTGCCCGCGTCGCCGACCTGCGCCGTGGTGATCACCAGCCGCGACCGCATGGACAGCGTGGTGGTCAGGGATGGTGCACACCGCATCGCACTCGACGCACTGCCGGAGTCCGACGCACTCGCGTTGCTGGCCGAGCGGGTTGCCCCGGCCCGGCTGAGGTCCGAGCCGGAAGCCACCGCGGAGCTGATCGAGCTGTGTGTCCGGTTGCCGCTCGCACTGAGCGTTGCCGCCGCGCAGGCGGCGAGTCAGCCGGCGCTGTCGATCGGCACGCTCGTGCGCGGCCTGCGCGACGAACGTCACCGGCTAGACCGGCTGTCGCTGGGTGACGCCGATCTGAGCCCGCGAGCGGTGTTCTCATGGTCCTACGCGGTGCTGACGGCGGCGGCCGCACGGCTGTTCCGGCTGCTCGGGGCTCATCCGGGCACCGACGTGGGCGTCGCGGCCTGCCTCGCGCTGGTCGGCGACCAGGCTCCGGCAGCGCTGCGAGAGCTGACCCGCGCTCATCTGCTGACCGAGTACGTGCCCGGACGATTCCGCTTTCACGACCTGGTGCGGGCCTACGCCACCGAACTGTGCGCGGACGACCCGGAACGACGCGCCGCGGTGGACCGGCTTGTCGACCACTACCTGCGGACGACGACGCACGCGGACCGGATCATCCAGCCGCACCGGCACGAGAGGGCGGCACCGGACCAGCCGCCGGCCAACCCGGAGGTCACCGACTACGAGAGCGCGATCGCTTGGTTCAGCCGCGAGCACACCACCTTGCAGGCGATGGTCGGCGTCGCGGCAGAACACGGTTTCGTGGATCGTGCCTGGCGTCTCGCGTGGGCCGGCACGACTTACATTCGCCGCAGCGGCAGGTGGGGCGAGCGGGTGGACGTTCAGCGGACCGCCCTGGCCGCGGTCGTCAGTGGCGGAGACCGCCTCGGTCAAGCCGTGATGTCCCGGCACCTGGCGAGTTCCCTCGCCCGCCTCGGTCACCACGACGAAGCGGTCGACCTGCTCGACCGCGCCGCCGCGCTCTACCACGCCCTGGGAGATCACGACGGCATCGTCAAGAACCATCTCGTGTACGCCAGGGTCCTTGGCGGACGCGGCAACCACAGCGAGGCGCTGGCCCACGCCCGCGCCGCCTGGGAACTCAGCCGTGACGGCGACAGTCCCCTTGCCCGTGCGGACGCGTTGATCGCGATGGGACAGCAGATGTGCGCGCTGGAGCGACATGAACAGGCGCGGCCACTCTGTTCACAGGCGCTCGAGCTGTACGGGTCGATCGGTCAGGTGGAAGGCCAGGCCGACGCGCTGCTCACCTTGGGGGAGATCGCGGAGACAGCGGGCGAGTACGAGAACGCCATCACGTGCTATCGGGAGTCGGCGCGACTCGACCGGCAACTCGGCGACCGGTACTGGGAGGCCGTGGCACTGGAACACCTGGCCGACGCGTGTCGCGATCCGGCGACGACGATGTCGGCCCTGCGTGAGGCCCTGGACATCTACCGCGAGATCCACCACCCCGCGGCGGACCGGGTGCTGGCGCGTCTCACATCGTCCTAGGCGCCGGCACCGGCAAGCGCGACATGAGCGTGCTCACCGTGGTTTGCCACCGCAGGCGCGGCAGAAGCATCTTGCGCACGTCGTGCGCGTAGGCAAACGCACGCGGCAGGTCCTGCAGCTTGGCTTCGACGGCGGCCCGCCACGTGCTCACGTCCCGTTCATGATCGTCCACCACCGGGACGATCATGGCCTTGGCGAACTCGCCGAGGCAGTCGTCGAGCAGATCCGCCAGTCCACTTCGGTCACTCACGAGAACGGGTGTGCCCAGGCCGATGGCCTCCAGCGCGGCGAGACCGAAACCCTCCGCGCGCGACGGCATGACGTACAACGCAGCCTGCCCGAGGTCACGCGCGAGTTCCGTGGGATCCGCCGTGTACTCACGGACGTCGATCTGGTGACGCGCGACCCGCACCCGCCCCAGCAGCTCGGCCTTCAACGAGTCGCACGAGTCACCATGGGCGCCACGGATGCGCAGCTCCACCGGTGGCAGCTGGCGCGGCAGACGCAGGTCCGCGATCGCACCCGCCGCGATGTCCAGCCCCTTCGCTTCGATGTGGTTGGTGCGGCAGGCCATCAACACGATCGAGTTCGGCGGCGGTTTGCGGTGCAGCCACCGAGGATCATCGGGTACGTCCATACCGGGCACGAGCTGCACGACCCTGCTGTCCCCGAGCGCCGCCTCACCCCGGCGTTTCAGCAGCGGGCCGACGGCGGCCACGACGGCGGCTCCGGCCGCGGTCTTCTCGATCTCACGCTCTCGGTTCGTCGCGCGCCTCGCCGTGTCGGGATACGACTTGTAGGGCTCGTTCAGGGAAACCGTGTGCAGGATGTACACCAGCGATGCCGTCGGTACGTAGTGGTTCGTGTAGGTCCACGCCACCGAACCGCTCACGAGTTCGTGACCGATCACGATGTCCGGCCGCCAGGCGACGACCTCGGAAACACGTACTGAGAGGTCCGGACCAGCGGGAGTGACCGCGGCCTGGAACAGCTCCACGCCATGGTTCTCCGCGTCCGCTCGTTCGACGTCCGTGGCGGCCCGCACCAGGCAGGCGGTCCGGTAACCCCCTTCCGCGAACGCGATCGCCAGGCTTCGGTTGAAGCGCGAGATTCCGCCTCGTGTGGGGGTCCACTCGTCGCTGATCAGGAGGATCGCGGGCACCTCGTCGTACCTCGCGGCCAGTCGAGTTCGAAGTCGGTTGGAACCAGGCATGGCTACCCCCATACGGGCGGGTCCGGCGTTCAGATGCCGTACTTCTGCTGGTATTTCGTGAGGATCTCGCTTGTCCTGCCACGCATTCGCTGGTCGGCGCGGTCGCGCGCGATCTCGGCGATCTCGGCGGGTTGGTATCCGAGCCAGCGCATGGTGTTGAGCGCGATGCTGATCACGTCCGCCGCCTCACGCGCCGCGGCACGCTTGTCATGGTTGTGGATGTGCTCGCGCATCTCCTCGAACTGGATCTCCACGGCACGTGGGAAGTGCTCGAACGGCTTGTCCTGGATCTGGTCCCCCACTTCGTTCCAGGCTTCCCAGAAGTCCTGGAAGGGGCCCAGTTCTCCGGTCATCGTCTCTACCCTTCGTTCCCCCCTCCTGCCTGCCTCAGGTGGTGGTGAGCATCTGCAGTGCTTCAAGATCGTGCAGAACGATACGTTGGGGCCCCGTGCTGATCAGCCCGCGGTCCCGCAACTTGCGCAGTTCGGTGGCCACCGTGACACGGGAGGCACCGATCCGTCCGGCGAGGTCCTCCTGGGACAACGACGACTCGATGACCCACCCCTCGTCGGTGGATTCACCCACCTCGGTAGCGAGTTCCAGGAGCCAGCGAGCCAACTTGTTCCGCACGTTCAACCGCACGAGGAGAAGACGCTGATCCAACTGCCGCCGACGGCGAACAGCGGCCCGGTACATCATCGGCCACAGTCGCTGCTCCTCGACGAACAGCAGCAACACATCCGCGCGCACGAGGATCCCGGTGACGTCGTTGATGGTGGTGAC
Source organism: Actinophytocola sp. NPDC049390 (assembly GCF_044466355.1). Classification (NCBI taxonomy): domain Bacteria; kingdom Bacillati; phylum Actinomycetota; class Actinomycetes; order Pseudonocardiales; family Pseudonocardiaceae; genus Actinophytocola; species Actinophytocola sp. NPDC049390. Next base: position 220,402 of record NZ_JBITMQ010000001.1, on the reverse strand, counting down.
GGTCGCCGAACGCGGCTCGTCCATCAGCACGCCCTCCTCGCCCATCACCTCCTCGGCACCCCGGATCGCGAGAATGGTCTCGGTGCCGTCATCGGCCTCGCGGGTGACCTTGAGGTTCCCGGACTGGATGATCAGCACAGCGTGCGAGGGTTGCCCCTCCCAGAAGATGGTGTGGTTGGGCGGGTACGTCACCGGGTCGCCAAGGCTCTCGAGCTCCAGGCGTTGCCTGGCGCTCAGGAGATCCTCGACTAGCAGCGATGTGTCTTCAACCACGAGCTTGAGTGTAAGATTTCATACAGCACTACAGCTACATCCGATTGGATGAATGTAGGCGAAGGTGATGCGGACTGATAGTCGTGTCGGCATCAGAGGTACACGTGTCACGCGTGCGGGCGGTCGCCGTTGAGGTAGCGCATCGGGGATGTGCCCACGGTTCTGCGGAACGCGGCCAGGAACGCGCTCGGAGTCGCGTATCCCACGGCGTGGGCGACCCGGGACACGGGCTGTCCCTCGGCCAGCATGGGTAGCGCGGCGCGCAGTCGCATGTGCCCGCGCCAGCGGTCGAAGCTCATGCCGGTGTCCTGCACGAACAGCCGGGTCAGGGTGCGTCTGCTCACGCCGACCGCCCGTGCGTGTGCTTCCAGGCTTCGCGGGTCGGCGGGATCGGCGAGCAGTGCGCCGGTCACGGCGAGCACGCGGGGGTCGGTGGGCACGGGCACGTCGATGGGTGTGATGGGCAAGGGCCGCAGGAGGTCCAGCACGACCGCCTCGGCGCGCAGCCGTGCGTCGTCGGCGAGGCCGGGCCGGTTGAGGTAGCCGATCAGGTGCGCGAGCAGCCCGTCGACGGCGACGGGTGTCGGCTCGGTCCAGTCGATGTGGCACCGGGCCGGTTCGAGGTAGAGGCCGCACAGCACGGCGTCGCGGGTGGCGCCCGTCCGGTGCACCACCCCGGCGGGCAACCACAGCGCGCGGGTGGGCGGAAGGATCCAGTAGGAGTCGTCGACGGCGACGCTGAGCACACCGCTGCGTGTCCAGGCCACCTGGTGGTGCGAGTGTCGGTGCGCCGGGATCCATTCCCCCGACGACAACGGGAAGTTGCCGACGACGATCGCGCCCACGGCCGGTGGCGGGTCGTCGAAGATGGCTTCGGTCATGCGGCCAGGGTATGTCCTCAGCGCGACATCGTCTGGCCTCGTCGCGAATTGCGGCCATCGCGATGCGGCTCATAGCGTCGTGGCATGTCGGTCACCCACGCGCGGCGACGGTCCGCTCTGGTCGTGCTGTGCTTCGTCCAGTTCATGCTCGTGCTGGACGACACCGTGGTGAGCGTCGCCCTGCCGAGCATCCGTGACGACCTCGGGTTCGCCACCACGGGCCTCGCGTGGGCGGTCAACGCGTACTTCCTCGCGTTCGGTGGGCTGCTGTTGCTGTTCGGCCGCGCCGCGGACCTGTGGGGCCGCCGCCGCGCTTTCCTCCTGGGTGTGACGTTGTTCGGGGCGGCGAGCCTGCTCTGCGGACTCGCCCAGGAACCCTGGCAGCTCGTGACGGGCCGGTTCCTCCAGGGTGCGGGCGCGGCCCTGGCGGGCCCAGCCGCGTTGTCGCTGATCACGCTCCTGTTCCCCGGCGACGACGAACGTGCGCGGGCGCTCGGTGTCTGGGGCGGCATCGCCGGTCTCGGCGGCACCGCGGGCCTGGTGATCTCCGGTGCGCTCACCGGTTTGACCTCCTGGCGCTGGATCTTCCTGATCAACCTGCCCGTGGCGGCAGTGGCGCTCGTGGCGCTGCCCCGGCTGGTCGCGGAGAACAGGACCACCAGCCGGGCGCGGCTCGACGTGGCAGGCGCGGTGGTGGGCACCGGCGCCGTGCTCGCGCTCGTCCACGGCCTGCTCGACGCCGGGGAGTCCGGCTGGGGCAGCACGTCCGTCATCGCCTCCCTGGTCCTCGCCGTCGCGCTGGGCGGCGCGTTCCTCGTGATCGAGGCGCGTGCGGCGGAACCGTTGGTGCCCCTGGCGTTCCTGGCGTTCCGGCCGCGTGCCGTCGCCAACACCGCCACCCTGCTGTTCTCCGCCGCCTTCTACGCGATGGCCTTCCTGCTGATGATCCACCTGCAGACCGTGGTGGGCTACCGCCCGCTCGAGGCCGGTGTCGCCTACCTGCCGTACGGCGCCGGAATCCTCGCGGGCATGTGGCTCTCCGCCCGCGCGGTGACCAGGTTCGGCGCCCGGCCGCTCCTCGTCGTGGCGTTCCTGATCAGCGCGGCCGGGCTGCTGCTGCTGTCCGGTGTGGCACCTGGTGACGGCTACGCCCTGGGTGTGCTGCCGGGCATGCTCGTCACGAGCGTGGGCTGCGGCCTGAGCCTGCCCGCGCTGACCGGCGCCGCAGTCGCGGGCACGACCGAGGAGAACGCCGGCCTCGGCGCGGCGATCTTCAGCTCCGTCCAGCAGATAGGCGGCGCCGTCGGGCTGGCCGTCCTGGTCACACTGGCCACCCGCCACACCGTCTCGCGGCAGGCCGCGACGGAGGGCTTCTCGTTCGGGATGACCGGCGCCGCCGTCCTCCTCGTCGCCGGCGCGGCCCTCGTCGCCGTCTTCCTCCCCCACCGCCGCGTCCGGACGCCGGCCCGTTGGCGGCACGGGCCCCCGACGGTCACGGCCGAACGCGATCGCGGGCGTCGGCGACACCGCCGCAGCAGGCCGTCCACGTCACGACCCGGCGACTGATCCCGCGGCGGCGCGCAGTTCCGCGAGTCCGTCGGAACGGGTGCGCGGTGGGCGGTAGCCGAGTTCCGCGCGGGCCTTCGCGATGTTGATCGTGCACTCCTGACTGGACAGCCAGAGGCTCATGTAGTCCAGCGGCGGCGCGCCGTTGCGGCGCAGGCCGCGCCAGATCGCCTCACCGGCACCGGCGGCCATCCTGGCGAGGAACGCGGGCAGCGTCCGGGTGGGCGCTGTCACCGCCTGGGTGGCCAGCAGGTCGGTGACGAAGTCCCGGAACACCACCGGGTCCCCGTCGGTGACGAAGTAGGCCTCGCCCGGGACGCCCCGCCGAGCGGCGAGCACGAGCCCCTCGACGGCGTTGTCGACGTGCGTGGTGTCGGTCAGGTGACGCCCGCCGCCGACCCACGCGAACCGCCCGGAGCTCACCATGGCGACGAGTTCGGGCAGCACGGTGGTGTCTCCGGCGCCCCACACGAACCGCGGCCGGAGCACGACCGTCTGCAGGGTCTCGTCGTTGGCGGCGAGCACGACTCGCTCGGCGGCCGCCTTGGACGCCGCGTACCAGGCACGGGAGTCCGGGCGCACCGGCACCGTCTCGTCAACGTCGACCAGTGGCCGTCCGGCCATCAACGCCGCCTCGGTGCCCACGTGCACCAGGCGGCGCACCCCGGCGTCCCGCGCCGCACGCACGACGTTCGCGGTCCCGTCGACGTTGTCCGCCCAGAACCGCGCGCGGTCGCCGTCGCGGGTCGTGCGCGCGGCGGCGTGGAAGGCGAGTTCGGCGCCCGCCGCCGCGGTACGCAGACCGGTGACGTCACCGAGGTCTCCGCGCACCGCCGTCGCGCCCAGCTCGCTGACCCGGGCGGCCGCGGAGTCGCTGCGCGCCAGCGCACGCACGGTGTGCCCGTCCGCGACGAGCCGCGTGATCAGCCGGCCGCCCACGAACCCGGATCCTCCGGTCACGAAGACCGTGGTCATGTCCATCCTCCTGGTGAGAGCCCCGATGTGGGCGGCATGGACGGACGAGAAGGTAACTTGACCGTCCGTCATAGTTAAAACTATGTCGACCGGTACAGTCAAACTCGGCGGAAGGAGACGTGGTGCCACGACCCAGGTCGGACTCGCGGGCCAGGATCATCGCGAGCGCCCGCACACTGATGCGCCGACAGGGCTATCACGCCACCGGGCTGACGCAGGTGATCGAGCACAGCGGCGCCCCGAGGGGCTCGGTGTACTTCCTTTTCCCCGGCGGCAAGGAACAGCTGGCCGTCGAGAGCGTCCGCGCGTCCACCGCCGAGTGGAGCGAGTTGATCCGCCAGGCCAGAGCGGCGAGCCCGACCCCACGGGACTGGGTGGAGCGGATGGCGGGCCATTTCGCCGAGGCGTTGCGCGCGTCGGACTTCACCGAGGGCTGCCCGGTCACCACGGTCACGCTCGACACCGTGCCCTCCTCCGAGCCGCTGACCCACGCCAGCCGCTCCGCGTACCGGAGTTGGCTCGACGCGCTCGCCGAGGGCCTCACCGAGTACGGCGTCGCCGGCGACCGCGCCGACAACCTGGCGATGCTGATGTTGGCCACCCTCGAAGGCGCGCTGGTGCTCTGCCGCGCCTTCGAGTCCACCGAGCCGATGGCACGCGTCGTCGACCAGGTGCTGGCACTGATCGACCTGCCAGGCACGTGATGCGTTCGTGTGCACCGGTCCGATCGACGGATCCCCTACGTCCAGTCGGCCGACGACGTCCCCGGCATTCGGCCTGATCGCCGAGAAAAGTGTTGCGCGCCGGCCGATGTCCCGATGTCCGTACGGCCGCCCTGCCGGCCACCCCCTGCACTCCAGTCCAGCGAGGGAGACATCATGCATCTCGGACGAGCGCTCGGTTTCGCCTGCGTCTTCGTCACGGCGACGAGCATCCTGGCCACACCAGCGGCGGCCGACGCGAACACGTCACCGCAGGCCGCGATCAGCCGTGATCTCGGCCTGACCGCGCAGCAGGCGCAGCAGCGGTTCGCCAGTCAGACCGAGGCCGCCGCCGTCGAGTCGACACTGACCGACACACTGGGCGAAGCCTTCGGCGGCGCCTACTTCGACGACACCACGAACACGCTCGTCGTCGGTGTCACCGAACGGGCCGCCGCGGCCACCGTTCGCGCCGAGGGCGCGCACCCGACCCTCGTGCGCTACTCCATGCGTGAGCTGGACGCGATCAAGTCCGCCCTCGACCGTCGGGCCCCAGCGGCCGGGGTCACCGGCTGGTACGTGGACGTGCGGAGCAACCGCGTCGTCGTCGAGGTGAACCGGGCACGCGCGGACGCCGCGACCGACGCGTACCTCGCCGAGGTGCGGCGGACCAGCCCGGCGGTCCAGGTCAGCGACGTCACCGAATCGCCGCGGGCCCTGTCGCACGTGCGCGGCGGCGACCAGTGGACCACGCTGGCGTGGCGTTGCTCGGTCGGCTTCAGCGCGACCGGCGCGGGCGGCACCAAGCACTTCGTCACCGCCGGACACTGCACACAGGGCGCCGGACCGGCGTTCGGCCACGACGACGAGCAGATGGGCATGCTGGGCGGCAGCACGTTCAGCTACTTCGGTGACTACGGCAAGGTCGACGTGACGTCGGCCGGGTGGACGCTCACCAACCTCGTCAACCGCTACGGCGGCACCGACGTGGTGGTGCGCGGGTCGACCGAGGCCCCGGTCGGTGCCTCCGTCTGCCGGTCCGGGTCCACCACCGGCTGGCACTGCGGCAGGATCGAGGCCAGGAACCAGACCGTCGTCTACATCGACGGCGCCATCGTGAGCGGGCTGACACAGACGACGGCCTGCGCGGAGCCCGGCGACTCCGGCGGTTCCTTCGTCGCGGGAGACCAGGCGCAGGGCATGACGTCCGGCGGTTCCGGTGACTGCACGGACGGCGGCGAGACGTTCTACCAGCCGGTGAACGAGGCACTCGACGCCTACGGCCTCACGCTGGTCACCAGCACCACGGTGCCGCGAAAGCCGCATTCGTGACGTTGAGCGCCCCGAAAGCGTCTTTCAGGGCATCGGGCCTGGTGCCGTTGGTCCAACGAGGATTCGGCGTTTCAGTGGCCCACACGCATGTAAACGGTCACTAACGTCTGGGCGGAGGTGATCACCGGGGCCGGAACCCTGCCCGCGCCCCACGTCGTACCGACACGTGATCCCTGGTTTTCCGACAAGGAGCGACCATGTGTGAATCGTGCAGCGCGGCCGATGTGGACCGGCCGGACGCGAGGGTCTCCCGCCGCGCGCTCATCGCCGGGCTCGGGCTCGGCGCCGCGGCGGTCGGGATGACTGTCCTGACGACGCCGGCCTCGGCGGCAACGCTGAAGAACGGCGCCTGGTGCAACCCGGCGCTGGGATACTTCCCCTCCGGCGGCTACTACGGTGCGCCACGGCCGGCCGGTCCGCACGCGGGTCAGGACATCACGAACTCGACCGGCACCGCGGTCTACGCGGCGGGCGCCGGGACCGTCATCCGCCGTCAGTGGGGCGGCGGACTGGGTGGCCGTACCGGCAATGCCATCGTCATCTCCCACGGCGGCGGCGTGTACACCTACTACGGTCACCTCAACGTGTACCGGGTCGCGTTGAACCAGCGCGTCTCGTCAGGTCAGCGGATCGCCGACATGGGTGCGACCGGCAACGTCACCGGACCGCACCTGCATTTCGAGGTCCACTCCGGTGGGCTCGGCCCGACGGTCAACCCCGTCACGTTCATGACAGCCCGCGGTGTCGACCTGGGCGGTGGCTGGCCAAGGATCGACCCGGGCGCGAGTGGCGCGACCGTGAAGGTCATCCAGCACCTGCTGAACCAGCGCGGCTACGGCCTGGTCGTCGACGGCGTCTACGGGTCGGTCTCGGTGAACGCGGTCAAGCGGTTCCAGTCGGGCGCGGGCCTGGTCGCCGACGGCCAGGTCGGCCCGGCGACCTGGCCGCACCTGGACCTCGTGCTGCGTGAGGGCCACGTCGGCCACCACGTCCGCGGTCTGCAGACCGCGCTCAACAAGCGCAGCGCAGGACTGCTGGTCGACGGCCAGTTCGGCTCCGTGACCACCTCGGCGGTGCGCTCGTTCCAGAGTGTCAACCGGCTCGTGGTCGACGGCGTGGCGGGCTCGATCACCTGGCGGGCCCTGGTCGGCTGACGCACGGAGGCCAGACGCGATACGGCGGCAGCGTAATGATCCGGAGATCTGCCGCCGTATCGTGTGGTGGGATGGGGCGATGAGCCCGAAGGCATCCCGGTCCCACCACGAACCCGACCACGAACCCGACGGCGAGCCCGAAGCACTCGGCCTGCCGCCGGGGCACGTGCCGATGCGCCGGCCGGTGGCACCGAGACCGGCGCCGCACAAGCCGTTTCCCTTGTGGGTCAAGGCCGTCGGGTTCGTGGTGCTGCTGGCCGCGACCGTGGGCGTCGTCGTGTACCTCGCCCAGCCGGACGATCCGCGCGACTCCGCCCAGGGCACGGCGAACCTCGCCGCCGCGGCGCTCAGCGACGGCGACAGGTCCGCGTTCGCGTCCTACACCTGCTACCCCGACGATGTGACGCTGCCCGACGGCTGGACGCGCCTGGGCACGACAACCGTCCTGGCGGTCTCCGACGAGCACGACGACGTGGCCACCGCGACGTTGGTGATCGGCAACCCCGCGGACACTGACCTGGTTCTGCTGATGCGCAACGAGGACGACGCGGGGTGGTGTGTGGTCACGCCGTCGCTCTGCCCCCGCGCCGACACCGCGCCCGCCACGCCGTCCCCGCTCGACCTGTGCGCCGATCGTCCGGGCCGTCCCTGACCTGAAGCTCCCGCACGGCGTCGAGTTGATCGAGACACCAGCGAGCCGACCACCCGCCCGCCGGTCGCGTCGACCACCGGGCGCCGTACGAGCTGGACAGGCCCAACGCCGCACTCGCGGCGGGGACGACGACAAACGAGCGGCATCCAGATCCAAGTCGTCCAGTGACACTGACCGTGGCCGATGCGGTTCTTGTTCCGGCCAGCTCCAGAATGTGTCGCTGGGTGCTGTGCCGCGAAAGCCGCGCCCGAGACGTTGAGTCCCGCAAGCGTCTTTCAGGGCGCTGAGGTCGGTGCGGTGCCGACGATGTCGTCGACGGCGACCAGGCCGAGGTGACGGGAGTCCTGGGAGCGCCGGTTGTCCCCGGCGACGACCACGTGCCCGGCCGGCACACGCGCGACGCCCGGCATGGTCCCCGCGAGCCAGTCGGGCACCGGGTCGCCGCCGACCGCGGCGACCCGTTTGACCCGGTATGGCGGATCGCCAGCGTCGGATCCCGTGTCGGGCACGGCGAAGACGACGACGTCTCCCCGTCGTGGGGGGCGGCGCAGCTTGCGCACGAGCAACCGCTGCCGGTCGTGCAGCGTGGGCGACATGCTGTGCCCGCGCACGGTCACCCAGGTCAGCCACCTGCCGAGCAGCGTCACGTCGCCTCCCCGTCTCCCGTGGCCACCCGCGCGTCCTGGTATCCGCCCGCCTGCAGGCGGAACAACCGCGCGTACTCACCGTCCGCGTCCATCAGTTCGTCGTGGCTGCCCTGCTCGACGATCCGCCCGCCCGCGAGCGTGACGACGAGGTCGGCGGCGCGCAGGGCCGCCATGCGGTGCGACACGAGCAACCGGGTGCGCCCCGCCGCGTGCCGCGTCAGCGTGGCGTGCACACGGTGCTCGCCCTCGGCGTCGAGGCCCGCGGTCGGCTCGTCGAGGACGAGCAGTTCGGCCTCGGCGCGCATCAGACAGCGGGCGAGCGCCACGCGCTGCCACTGTCCACCGGAGAGCACGACCCCGGGATGGTCCTCGTCGCCGTAGGTGCGGGAGAGCATCGTGTCGTAGCCGTCCGGCAGGGCCTCGATCTTGTCGGCGATCTCCGCGGACCGGGCAGCGGCGACGATCCGCGGCCGGTCGCCGATCCGGTCCACCCAGCCGAGGCCCACGTTCTCCGCGGCGGAGAGGTCGTAGGTCATGAAGTCCTGGAACGCGACGCTGATGCGGGCGCGCAGCGCCGCCAGGTCCAGTTCCCGGATGTCGGTTCCGTTCCACGTGATCGTGCCCCGGTCCGGGTCGTGGAACCGGCAGAGCAGCTTCACGAGCGTGCTCTTCCCCGCCCCGTTCACCCCGACGATGCCGACGGCCGCCCCGGCCGGAATGGTCAGGTCCACACCGCGCAGCACCCACGGTCCGTCGTCGCGGTAGCGGAACCACACGTCGCGCAGCTCGATCGTCGCCAGCCGGGCCGGGAGTGCCGTGCCCGTGGTGAGGTCGTCGCCGGTCTGAAGGACGTCGAGGTAGTGGCCGAAGAGCCGCAGCGCGCGGCTGGCCTCGCCGAGCTGGAGCACTACGCCCGACAGCCCGGTCTGCACCCCAGCGACCGCGCCGAGGAACAGCACGAGGTCGCCGACCGACGAGCCACCGTGGACCACGTTCACCGCGACCACGACCGTGCCGACGCCGGTGACCCCGGCGCCGAGCAGCGCCAGCAGGCTCTGCACCACCGTGCTGCGGCGGGCCACGACGAGCCGTGCCCGTGAGGTCGACCGGAGCGAGTCCACCATCCGCGTGTGCAGCAGCGGGCCGAGGCCGAACAGGCGGATCTCCTTGCCTGCGCGGACGTCGGTGAGCAGCGCGCGGTAGAACAGCCGTCGCCGGTCGGTCGCCACCCACGTCTCCTCGGTGGCCGTTTCCCGGCGGGCGGTCGCCAGTCGCGCGAACACCGCGGTGACGACCGAGGCGGCGAGCAGCAGGACCATCGGCGGCCACACGACCAGCAACGCACCGGTGAAGCTCGTCAGCAGCACGGCAGACCGGATCAGCTCCTGCGCGAACTGCGAGATCGTGGCCGGGGCGTCCTGCGCGGCCCGCTCGGCGAGCCGCAGCCGGTCGTGGAACGCGGGATCCTCGAGGTGGCGCATGCCCGGCAGCGTCGAGACGCGGTGGAACAGGGCGCTCTCCACCGTGAGCGTGACCCGCTGTTGCAGCACCTCGCCGAGGTGCCCGCCGACGTACAGCAGCGCGATCGCGAGGCCGCCGACCGCCGCCCCGGCGACCGCCAGCAGCACCACACGACCCGTGCTCGCGGTGCCCGCGGTGAGTTCGTCGACCAGCAGCATGGTCAGCCACGCGCCACCGGCCGGGGCGACCCCGGCGACAACGGTGAGCAGCAGCGTCACCGTGGCGACGACCGGCGCGGCCCGGAAGGGCAGTGCGAGCGCGGCAGCGGCCGCGCGGTGGGTGGGCTGCGCGGTGGGAGTCATGCCACGGGCAACGGCGTGCCGGTGAAGTGGCTCGGCCGCGAACCGGACGCGGTGACCACACCGGAGTCCAGGTGCAGGAGCGTCGGGAAGGACGTGATGGCGAACGCGAGGACCGACGTGTGCTCCGGATCGATGAGCGCGACGCGGCCCAGCGGGGAGAGCTTCGCGATCAGGCGCTTCGTGTTGTCCGCGGCCGGATCACCGTCGATCAGCGCGATGAACCGCGTCGCGGGCGGCTCTTTGGCGAGCCAGTCGGACATCGTCGTGCACGGCGCGCACCCGGCGGCGAAGAACCCGACCTGCACCGGCCCGGCGAGATCGGCCTCGGAGATCGGGTCGCCGTCGAGGTCGGTGACCGAGAACGGCGCCACGACCTGGCCGAACCGCGGCAGGTCCGGGTCCTTGGCCGGCATGCCGGCCACCTGCTGCTGCAGCTCGCGGATCCTGGTGACGAGACCGAAGGTCAGGAGCACATGCAGCGCGGTGACCACGGCGAGCAGGACAACTGCGGTCGTGAGCACGGTCAACGGTTCCTCCCGGTGGGCGCGGGTCGGCGCAGGAGGAACGCGATGTCCTCCCAGCGGACGGTGACAAGGCCTAGCGACACACCCGCCGTCAGCGCGACGAGCGCTCCCGGCGTGGTGGCGGCGGTGCCGTCGAGCGCGCCGAGGCACGCGGCCGCGACGAGCAGCGTGTTGCGCACGATGTGACCGCGGCCGAGCAGCCCGCCTCCGCCGCCGAAGCAGCTGCAGCGAACCCGCTGTCCGCTGTGGACGACCCGGGCGATGCCCAGGGCGAACGGGACGAGCATCAGTACGGACAGCGCGTAGCCCGCGAGCCGGGTCACGGGTGCGAGAAGCAGCAGGGCGGCCGCGCCCTCGGCGGCGACGACGAGCGCTCCGACGGGCCGCGCCGGTAGCCGCGCAGGCGCCAGCACGGCCACCGAGTCGACGAACTCGGCGAACGCGCGCGCCGACCGCAGCTTCCCGGCGACCGCTCCCACGAACACGACGACCAGCAGCGCACGTGCGACAAGATCGAGCACAGGACCTCCCCGGATCGGTGCGGCCCGCGCCGGCGGGGGCCGTGCTCACGCCCCCGCCGGCACACAACTCAGCAGGTTAGGCTGTACGTGCAGACGCCGTAGCAGTTGTGCCGGTAGTTGCGTCGCGTGCAGCAGTCGCCGGCCTCCGGCACGCACGCACCGGCCTCCACCTTCGGCACGACCAGCGCTGCCAGCCGTTCACCGGCACGGCGCAGAACTCGCTTCACGAGGATCTCCCTTCCGTCGAGCGACGAACAGAACGCGTCCACGCTCACCGCATCCACCCGCGGAGGAAAGAAAAACGATCAAGCTCGATCAAGGTCGGCGGCCACCGCGCACGGCTGGGTCGAGGTTGCCCGGTCAGGCGGCCTCGTGCACCCGTTCCTGGGGGCTCAGGGGCGGACGCGAACGACGGTCTTGCCCTTGCGCCGCTCGGTCGGGTTGAGCGCGGGGATGGCGTCGTCGAGGGTCGCGACGGTACCGATGTGCGAGCGAAGGCGTCCGTCCCGCACCCGGTCGACGATCTGCACCAGCTGACTGGGAACGGACTCGACGACGAAGTCGATCGCGAGGCCGTCGACGGGTCGGGTCTCGGCGGGCCCGACGATCGACACGAGCGTTCCGCCAGGACGGATGATGCTCGCGGAGCGCCGTTGGATGTCACCGCCGATGACATCGAAGACCAGGTCGACCCCGCCGATGTCGCCGAGATCATCGTGGTCGAGGTCGAGGAACTCGTTCGCGCCGAAGTCGAGCGCCGCCTGGCGGTCCGCCGCCCGCCCGGTGCCGATGACGTGGGCGCCGAACTCCCGGGCGAGCTGCGTCACCACGGACCCGACCGCGCCAGCGGCACCGTGCGCGAGGACGCTCCGCCCCGCCTGAAGACGACCGTGCTGGAACAGGCCCTGCCACGCGGTCAGGCCGGAGATCGGCAGGCTCGCGCCCACTGTGAAGTCGACGTTCCCCGGCAGCGGCGCAAGGTTGCGTGCCTCCACGGCCGTGTACTCGGCCAGGGTTCCGTCGCGGTGCCAGTCGGTGATCCCGAACACCCGCTGTCCCAGCGAGAGCCCCGTCGTGCCGTAGCCGAGCGAGGAGACCACACCGGCGAACTCGTGGCCGATGATCGCACCGGTTCGATCGTGACCGGAGCGGTCGACCCACGTCGAGGGCCACTCCCACTCCGCTGGGACGAAGCCCGACGCGTGGACCTCGACGATGACGTCGTTGATCGCCGGCGTCGGCTCGGGCCGCTCCGCGAGCATGATCCCGGCCGCTTCCGCGGCCTGGTCCGTCGCGACGACTGCCTTCATTGCTGCCTCCGTTGTCTCTTCTCCAGCGAATGGACGCGTCGGTGGGCCCCGAACCTAGCTTCGACCAAACTGGACTGTCAAGTCCACTTATGCGACCGTCGACCCGTGCGCAGCGGCGAGGCGTCGCCATCGCGCCATGGGGTGATCGAGTTCGCCTGGTAGCGACTCCGCCACGCGCCGCGGCGCCGGGTCGCACCGTTCCCGTTGGCGAGACCTGCCACTGGAATGGACTTTTTGGTTCAGTTATGCTTCGCTTCGACTCAGGAGGTGTCGATGAGTGTCATCAGCAGAGGGTTTCACGGGCGCCGCGACAGCGCCGCCGCCGATCTGCCTCCCGGCCAGTACCTGACCAGGAACTTCCCCGTGCTGCAGGCCGGGCCGACCCCGAGCGTTCCCCTCGACGCGTGGCGGTTCACCATCCGCGCGGAGACCGGGACGGAGACGACGTGGACGTGGCCGGAGCTGATGGCCCTGCCTGCCGAGCGGCCGACGGTGGACATCCACTGCGTGACCAAGTGGTCGAAGTTCGACACCACGTGGGAGGGCGTCTCGCTCGACACGCTGTTCGAGGACGTGGCGACGGCCGCCGACTACGCCCTGGTCCGTTCCTACGGCGGCTACACGACGAACATGCCGCTGGAGGATCTGCTCGACGGCAAGGCCTGGATCGCCTACCGCTACGAGGGTGAGGAGCTGCCCGGAGTACACGGCGGCCCCGCGCGGCTGCTGGTGCCGCACCTCTACTTCTGGAAGTCGGCGAAGTGGGTGACCGGGATCGATCTCCTCCACGACGACGAGCCCGGGTTCTGGGAACAGCTCGGCTACCACAACTACGGCGATCCGTGGCGCGAACAGCGCTACACGGGAGACTGAGCGATGGCTGAACCGGCGACGATCACCCGGTTGCGCCTCGGCTGGCGGGTCGCGACGGCGGTGGAGATCCGCGAGGTGACCCCCACCGCGCGGACGATCGTGTTCGACGTCCCCGGCTGGCCCGGCCACATCGCGGGACAACACGTGGACGTGCGGCTCACCGCCCCCGACGGGTACAGCGCGCAACGCAGCTACTCCATCGCCGCCCCGGCCGACGGAGACCTCGTCGAGCTGACCGTGCAGCGGCTGCCGGACGGCGAGGTGTCCCCCTACCTCGTCGACGAGCTGATGGTCGGCGACCAGGTCGAACTGCGCGGACCGATCGGCGGCTGGTTCACCTGGCGCGGCACGGAGACCATGCCGGTACTCCTGGTCGCCGGCGGGTCGGGCATCGTTCCGATCATGGCCATGGTCCGGCAGCGGGCACACGTCACCGACCCGCCGCCGTTCACCCTTCTCTACTCCGTCCGCACCCCGGCCGACATCTACCACGACGCCGAACTGCGGTCCTACCCCGGTGTCGACGTCACGATCCTGTTCAGCCGCAAGGCGTTCGGCACCAGTCGCCCGGCGGGCCGGATCGGCCCGGCGGACCTCGCCGCCGCCCGTCCGTCCGGAATGGACGCGCGCACCTACATCTGCGGCCCGACCAGCTTCGTCGAGACGGTTTCCGTGCTCCTCCTGGCTCAAGGGCACAACCCCGGCACCATCCGCACTGAACGCTTCGGACCAAGCGGAGGACGATGATGAGCACGATCTCGGACGGCGACCACATCGATGGCAACGGCGCGGCGGGCCCGTTCAGCGAAGCCCTCGGCATCGACGCCACGACGGCCGTGCTGACCTGTGCGCGGTGCGCGAGCCCCAGCAGGTTCGCCGAAACCCACGTCTACGGCGGTGCCGGGCTGGTGTCCCGCTGCCCGGAGTGCACGTCGGTCCTCGCGCGACTCGTGCGCACGCCGACCGATGCGTGGCTGGACCTGTGTGGCGCACAGTCGGTGCGTGTGCCCCTCACCGCCGGGACGCCGAGATGAGAGACGACATCGACAACGACTCCGGGCTGCTCGAACCCGCCGAGAGCCTCGACGACCGCGGCGTCACCGACGTGCTCGACGAGGTTACTCACCGCCGGAGCGACCGATCGCTGTCTTCGACTGGGGCGTCACGGCCCGGGAGGCGGCGGGCCACGAGCCCTTGGCAGGGCGGCTCGCCCGAGAGGTGCCTGACATCGCGGCGGTCGACGAGGGCGACGGGATCGGCGACAGCAGCGACACCGACGGCGAACCGTACGACGACGAGGTTGGCGTCGACCGCGCCGGACGTCTTGTCGAAGGCGTCGACGAAGACACCCCGTACGCCTACCTCTACGCGCGCGACATCGGCGTGGACGGATCCGCCGCGTCCGCCGAGGAGGCCGCGGTGCACATCGTCATTGACGACGCGGTTCGAGAGCCAGGAGCACGGCGGGCACGTTCCGCGGCCTGGTCTACCTGCTGCCGGCGGGCGAGGACGGCCGACGGCTGGTCGTCCACGCCGGTTTCCTGACCTGGAAGTCACTGCCGGCGGCGGGAATCACCCGAGTACAGGACAGCGGCGACCTGTCACCGGATGTCGAACCGGACCGGCTCGCCACCGGCATGATGGCCGCGTTGCACGGGGGGCGGACAACTCGAGACAGCGCTGGACATGGCCCTCGGCTACGTTCAAGCGCGTCACGAGGCGAGAAAGGACCTGACGTGGTCGAGCGCCATGTCGAGCGCGACCTCCATGGGTGTGATGTCGTGCGCGGTCTCGGCGAGCAGGTACCCGCCCTGCAGGGCGGCCATGAGGCCGGTCGCGAGCCGCTCGGGATCAGCGTTCCGCCGGAGAACCCCGCCGTCCTGCATCCGGCGCAGGCCGGCGGCGAGCAGACCCTCCCACTCCGCGAACGACTCGGCGAGCGTGGAGCGGGCAGGCTCGTCCTGGTCGGCCAGCTCGCTGGCCATCGACCCCAGCCCGCACCCGTACGCGCCGTTCTGGAGCGCGTTGCGCTGCACCAGGGCGTTGCGCCACCGGACCAGCCCCTGGAAGGACTTCAACCGTTGCAGGTAGCCGCGCTCGCGCTCGAGAACCTGCGCGGCCCGCGCCGCGACGACGGCACGAACCAGCTGCTCCTTGTCCGCGAAGTGGTTGTAGAGCTGCGACTTGCTGGTGTTGCTCGCGGCGCGGACGTCGTCCAGCGTGGTCGCGTTCACCCCCTTGACGTACATCAGTTCGAGGGCGGCCGCCACAATGCGCGCGCGAGTGGCGGCGCCACGGGGCGTCAGCCTTCGCACCGCCTGGGCGTCCTCCGGCCTGCTCACGGACCCAGGCTACCCTGTCTGATCACCTTCCCACCTCCTGCTGGACCATGCGGTCCATCGGAACGGCCGGTGACGGGCCGCCCCGTGCCAGGAGGTCACCGGATGTGGTGCATCCAGCCGTCCGGGTCCGGCACGCGTCCCTTGTGGACGTCCAGCAGGGCTTCGCGGACGCGCATGGTCACCTCGCCGGGTCCGCCGGTGCCGATGGTCCACTCCGCGCCGCCGTCGTGGACCTGGCCGACCGGCGTGACCACGGCAGCCGTGCCGCAGGCGAACGCCTCGGTGACCACGCCCGCGGCGGCCTCGTCGCGCCACTGCTCCACGGTGAAGCGCTCCTCGCGGACGCGGTAGCCGAGGCGGGCGGCCAGTGTGCACAGCGTGTCGCGGGTGACCCCGGGCAGCAGGGTGCCGGTCAGGGGTGAGGTCACCAGTTCGACGTCGTCGCCGATTCGGCGTACCAGGAAAAGGTTCATGCCGCCGAGTTCCTCGACGTAGCGGTGCTCCACGGAATCGAGCCACACGACCTGCTGGCAGCCGGCCTCCTGGGCCCTGCGCTGGGCGTGGAAGGCACCGGCGTAGTTCGCGGCGCACTTGACGTCGCCCGTGCCGCCGGGGAACGCACGCGGCTGGTCCCGGCTGACCCACACGCGCACCGGTTCGAGGACGTGGCCGAAGAAGCCACCCGCCACGAACGCCATCATCATGAACGTGTACTCGCGCGAGGGCCGCAGCATCAGGTTGGCCTCGCTCGCGAACAGCAGCGGACGCAGGTAGAGGCTGATGTCGGGATCGTCGTCGATCAGGTGCCCGTCAGCGGCGACGATCTCCTCGACCGCGGCGAGGAACATCTCCTCGGGCACCTCGGGCATCGCCAGGCGGGCGGCGGAACGCTGGAAGCGGCGGGCGTTCTCGCGGGGGCGGAACACCGCCATCGACCCGTCGGCCTGGCGGTGGGCCTTGAGCCCCTCGAAGACGACCTGGCCGTAGTGGAGCCCGATCATGCCGGGGTGCATCGCGAAGTCGGCCAGCGGGCCCGTGCGGGCGGGCGACCAGCCCCGGTCCCCGGTCCACGTGGCGGTGACCAGGTGGTCGGTGAACACCGCGCCGTGCTCGGCGGGGGCGGTGCGCTGCAGTTCGACGGTCATGGCTGTGCTCCTTGTCAGACGAGGGGGGCGAAGAAGTAGGTGTCGCGGCGGGTGATCGCGCCGTCGGCGGCGAACTCGAAGAAGTCGGCGAAGCGCAGGTCGACGGGCGAGCCGTCGTGGGCCTCGCCGTGGAACTCGCCGTGCACGCCGACGCGGGCGCCCTCGGTGAGCACGGCGGTGAGGGTGTGCCTGCCGGAGCGGATGGGCCGCAGGTCGACGTAGAAGTGCGCGATGGCGTCCGTGCCGTGGAAGGGCGCGTGCCCGGGGCGGTGGTAGACGGCGCCGGGGGCGAACAGGGCGACCGAGCCGAGCAGGTCGCCGTCGTCGATCAGGTCGAAGTAGTGCCGGACGGTGTCGGCGTGGGACCGGGTCACGAGACTGGTCACGGTGGCTCTCCTGTGGTGGTCGGGTCAGCGGGCGAGTCGTTCGGCCAGGAGGGGACCGATCCGCGCCATGGCGTCGGGGCCGGTCATGGTGCCGTGGGTGGCGGCCACCGGGACGACGGTCAGGTCCCCGGTCACGTGCGGCCGCCACAGGCCGGGATCGGGTGAGCCGGTGCCGTCGGTGGCGGAGAAGAACAGCAGGTCGCCGTCGAAGACGCCGGACGTCGTGGTGCGGGTGATGGTCACGGCGGCGGCGAACACCGCCACCACCGCCTCGGCCGCGGCGGTGTGCGACAGCGGGCCACCGTCCAGCCCCAGCAGGGCGGGCAGTGCCTCCGCCGTCACCGGTTCGCCGGGGACCTCGCGGCCGAGCGACGCGAGCACCGCCGCCACGGTCGCCGGGTCGTCCGGCGACATGGCCTCGGCGGCCGGGTTCTCGGCGAACGGGTAGGCGTCGAGCACCGCGAGCAGGGCCACCTCCTCGCCGTCCGCGCGCAGGCGGGTGGCGACGGCGTGCGCGACACCGCCGCCGAACGACCAGCCGAGCAGGTGGTACGGGCCCTCGGGCTGGACCTCGCGGATCAGCCGGAGGTAGTCGTCGACCATCTCGGCCGGATCGGTCACCGCCGCACCGGACAGGCCGCGTGCCTGCAGGGCGTGGATCGGGCCCGGCACGTGCCGCAGCAGTCCGGAGTAGACCCAGCCGAAACCGGCCGCCGGGTGCACGCAGAACAGCGGTGGCGCGGTGCCGTCGGTGCGCAGCGGCAGCATCGGTGCCAGCGGGTCGGACGTCTCCCCCAGCCGCGGCGCGAGCCGGGCGACGGTGGCGGCTTCGAACAGCGAGCGGATGCTCGTCGGCACCCCGAGGTCGCGCTCGATCATGCCCGCGAGCCGGGTCGCCAGCAGCGAGTGCCCGCCGAGGGCGAAGAAGTCGTCGTCGACGGTGACCGACGGCAGGCCGAGCACCTCGGCGAACAGCCCGCACAGCACGACCTCCCGCTCGGTGCGCGGCGCCCGGCCGGAGCTCGAGTACTCCGGGGCGGGCAGCGCCGCGCGGTCGAGCTTGCCGTTCCGCGTCATCGGCAGCTCGTCGAGCACGACCACCACCGGGACCATGTGGGCGGGCAGCGTCTCCTCGACGAAGGACCGCAGCTCGTCGGTGCCCGCCCCGGACGCGACGACGTAGGCGACGAGCCTGACGTCGCCGGGCCGGTCCTCACGGACGTCGACGGCCGCCCTGGACACCGCGGGGTGGCGCAGCAGCACCTGTTCCACCTCGCCGCGCTCGACCCGGAAGCCACGCACCTTGAGCTGGTCGTCGGCGCGGTCCACGAACTCCAGCGCGCCGTCGCGGAGGCGGGCGAGGTCACCGGTGCGGTACATCCGCTGCCCGGGGTCGCCGAACGGGTCGGGCACGAACCGCTCCGCGGTGGCGCCCGCCTGGCCCACGTAGCCGTGCGCCAGCCCGGCCCCCGCGACGTACAGCTCGCCGACGACACCGGGCGGGACCGGGGTGAGGTTCGCGTCGAGCAGGTAGGAGCGCTTGTTCGCCACCGGACCGCCGATCGGGACCGTGGGGTCGAGGAAGCTGCGCGGCACCTGGTAGGCGGTGGTCAGGCCCATGCTCTCGGCGGGCCCGTACCCGTTGGCGACCCGCAGGTCCGGGTAGGAGCTCATCGCCTTCACCACGTGGTTCGGCGAGGCAGCCTCACCGGCGGTGATGGCCCAGCGGAGGCCGTCGAAGACCTCGGGCAGCTCGTCGGTCATGTGGTTGAACAGGCTGGCCGACATCTGCAGCATCGTGACGCCGTGCTCGGCGACCAGGTCGGCGATCACGTCCGGTCTCGGGTTCTGGCCGGGCTGCAGCACGCAGGAGCCGCCGAACAGCAGCGCGCCGAAGACCTCCAGCGCGAAGGCGTCCCAGGACACCGGCGCGCACTGCAGGAACACCTCGTCCGCCCCGAAGTCCACATAGGACTGGCCGACGAACGTGCCGACCAGCGCCTGGTGCGGTGCCGCGACGCCCTTGGGCCTGCCGCTGGACCCGGACGTGAACATCACGCAGGCGGTGTCCAGCGGGTCGACCGGGATCGCGGGGTCGTGCGCCGGGCACGCGGCGATGACGGCCGAGTCGGTGTCGATCCGCACGTGCACGACGTCCTCGGCGCCGAGCTGGTCGACGAGCCCGTGCCGGGTCACCACCACCGGCGCCGCGGTGTCGGCGAGCGCGGCCCGCAGCCGGGCGGCCGGGAAGTCCGGGTCCAGCAACGTGTACCCGCCCCCCGCCTTGAGCACCGCCAGCAGCGCGATCACGAGCTCGGGGCTGCGTTCCAGGTAGACACCGGTCAGGACACCCCGGCCGACACCGGCGTCGGCGAGGTGGTGCGCCAGCCGGTTCGCGTGCGTGTTGACCTCGGCGTAGGTCAGCCTGCGCGTGCCGAACACCACGGCCACCGCGTCGGGGGTGCGCAGAACCTGCTCCTCGAACAGCTCGTGCGCGCACCGGTCCAGCGGGCAGTCCGCCGCCGTGTCGTTCCACTCCACCAGCAGCCGGTTCCGCTCGGCGTCGGTGAGCAGCTCGACCTCGCCGATGCGCGTGCCGGGGTCGGCGGCGACGGCGGTCAGCAGCAGCACCAGCCGGTCGGCCATGGCACGCACGGTGCCCGCGTCGAACAGGTCGCAGGCGTACTCCAGCGCCCCGTCGATGCCCGCGGGCGCCCCGGTCTCGTCGTGGTTCTCACCGAGCGCGAGGGTCAGGTCGAACTTGGCGGCGCCGGTACCCACCTGCTCGCCGCGCACGGTGAGCCCCGGCAGGCTCAGCTCACCCCGGGCGTTGTTCTGCACGGCGAGGCTGACCTGGAACAGCGGGTGCCGTGCGGGCGAGCGGACCGGCCGCAGCAGGTCCACCAGCCGTTCGAACGGCACGTCCTGGTGGGCGTAGGCGGTCAGGTCGTGCTCGCGGACCCTGCCGAGCAGCTCGGTGAAGGTCGGGTCGCCCGCGGTGTCGGTGCGCAGCACCAGGGTGTTGACGAAGAACCCGACCAGGTCGTCGAGCGCCTCGTCGGTCCGCCCGGCCACCGGTGAGCCGATCGGGATGTCGGTGCCCGCGCCGTGCCGGGTGAGCAGCGCGGCCAGCGCGGCCTGCACGACCATGAACAGCGTCACCTGGTGTGCCCGCGCGAGGTCGGCGAGCCGGGCGTGCAGGTCGGCGTCGATCCGCACGTCCACGACCCCGCCGTCGTGTCCGGCGACCGGCGGCCGCGGCCGGTCGGTCGGCAGGGCGAGCTCCTCCGGCAGGTCGGCGAGCGCGCTCGCCCAGTAGTTCAGCTGGCGGGACACGAGGCTGTCCGGGTCGTCCTCGGCGCCGAGCAGCTCCTGCTGCCACAGCGTGTAGTCCGCGTACTGCACCGGCAGCTCCGTCCACTCCGGACCGGCCCCGGCCACGCGGGCGGCGTAGGCGGTGGACAGGTCCGACAGCAGCGGCCCCATGGACCAGCCGTCGCTCGCGATGTGGTGCAACACCAGCACCATGACCGCCTCGTCCGGTGCGGTCTCGAACACGGTCACCCGGATCGGCAGGTCCTCGGCGAGGTCGAACACCACGCGGGCCGCCCGGTCGAGCCGCTCGGGCAGCTCAGCCTCCGTGCACGGCTCGAACGCCACGAGCACGTCCGCGTCGGTGCGGATCCGCTGGTGGGGCCTGCCGTCGACGACCGGGAACACCGTGCGCAGTGACTCGTGCCTGCCGACCACGTCGCGGACCGCCGCGGTAAGCGCCGCCCGGTCCAGCTCGCCACGCAGCCGCAGCGCGAACGGCGCGTTGTAGGTGGGGTTGGGGCCGTCGAGCTGGTCGACGAACCACAGGCGCTGCTGGGCCGAGGACAGCGGCAGCAGCTCGGGGCGCGGCATGGGACGCAGCGGCGTCCTGACGCGCTGCTCGTCGTCCAGCCGCGCGGCGAGACCCGCGACGGTCGGCGACTGGAACAGGGTGCGGATGCCGAGCTCCGCACCGAGCGCGGTGCGCACCCGGCTGATCAGCTTCGCGGCGAGGAGGGAGTGGCCGCCGAGGTCGAAGAAGCCGTCGTCGATGCCGACACCCGGCAGGCCGAGCACGTCCGCGAACAGCCCGCAGAGGATCTCCTCGCGCGGGGTGCGCGGTGCCCGGCCGGTCGCCGCCGCGGCGAAGTCGGGGGCGGGCAGCGCGTCACGGTCGAGCTTGCCGCTCGCGGTGATCGGGAACGCGTCCACCGGCACGAACGCCGACGGCACCAGGTGCTCGGGCAGCCGGTCGGTCACGTGCCTGCGCAGGTCCGGCACGCTCAGCGCGGTGCCGGGGGCCGGCACGACGTAGGCGACCAGCCGCCGGTCCCCCGGCGCGACGTCACGCACCACGACCGCGGTCCTGGCCACCGACGGGTAGGTGCCGACCACGGCCTCCACCTCGCGCGGCTCGACCCGGAAACCGCGGATCTTGACCTGGTCGTCGGCGCGGCCGAGGAACTCCATGACGCCGTCGGCGCGCCAGCGCACCAGGTCGCCGGTGCGGTACATGCGCGTGCCGGGGTCGAACGGGTTCGCGACGAAGCGCTCCGCGGTGAGCCCTGGCTGCCCGACGTAGCCGTCGGCCAGGCCGATGCCGGACATGTAGAGCTCGCCGACCACCCCGGGCGGGACCGGGCGCAGCCCGCGGTCGAGCACGTGCACCCGTTTGTGCGCCAGCGGCCTGCCGACCGGGATGGACGCCCGTTCCGTGTCGGCGGGCACGACCCGGTGGGTCAGCGTGAAGATCGTGCTCTCGGCGGGCGAGTAGCCGTTGACCAGACGGATCTGCGGGTAGCGGGCGAGCATGGCCGCGACGTGCGGGACCGACGCCGCCTCGCCGCCCGTCATCACCTGCCGCACACCGGCGAACAGGTCCGGGTACTCGTCGAGCAGGTGGTTGAGCAGGCTCGCCGACAGGTGCGCCGTGGTGACGCCGTGCCCGGCGATCAGCTCGGCGATCACGTGCGGTTCGGGCTTCTGCCCCGGCTGCAGCACGCAGGTGCCGCCGAACAGCAGCGCGCCGAACAGCTCGAGCGCGAAACCGTCCCAGGACACCGGTGCGCACTGGAGCACCACCTCGTCCGGACCGAAGTCCACATAGGACTGGCCGAGGAACGTGTTGACCAGACCGCGGTGCGGTGCGGCGATGCCCTTGGGCCTGCCGGTCGACCCCGAGGTGAACATGACGCACGCGACGTCACCGGGGCGGGCGGCGCCTGCCGGGGCGGTGGCGGGCTGGCCGGACAGGTCCTCGCCGGCGTCGAGCGCGGGGACGTCGAAGGGGTTGTCCCCCGTGGTGATCACCAGCCGGCAGGCGGCGTCGGCGAGCACGCCCGCGAGCCGCCGGGTCGGGAAGTCGGTGTCGAGCAGCGTGTAGCCCGCGCCCGTCTTGAGCACCGCGAGCAGTGCGGTGACGAGGTCCGGTCCCCGGTCGAGGTGGATGCCCACCAGTGCGCCGCGGCCGACGCCGAGGGAGATGAGCCGGTGCGCCATCCGGTTGGCCGCGGTGTCGAGGTCGCCGTAGCTGACGCGGTGGCCCGCGAACACGAGCGCCGTGGCGTCCGGGGTGGCGGCGGCGTGGCCGGCGACCACCTCGTGGACGCAAGCCTCCGCGACCGGTCCGGTGGCGGTGGCGTTCCACTCGGTGAGCACCCGGGCGCGTTCGCCGGGCGCCATGACGTCGATCCTGCCGATGCGGGCGTCCGGGTCGGCGACGACGGCGGCCAGCAGCAGGCCGAGCCTGCGCGCCATGGCGTCCACTGTGGACCGGTCGAAGAGGTCGACCGCGTACTCCAGGTGCGCGGTCAGCCCCGCGTCGTCCTCGGAGAAGGCGACGGACAGGTCGAACTTGGCGACGTCTGCCCCGACCGGCACCTCCTCGGCGGCCAGCCCGGCGAGGTCCGCCTCGGCGCGGGTGTTGTTCTGCAGCACCATGTTGACCTGGAACAGTGGGTGCCTCGCGAGCGTCCGCTCCGGGTTGAGCGCCTCGACCAGCCGCTCGAACGGCACGTCCTGGTTGGCGTAGGCGGCGAGGTCGGCCTCCCGGACCCGCGCGAGGAGCGTGCGGAACGTCGGGTCGCCGGAGGTGTCGGTGCGCAGCACCAGCGTGTTGACGAAGAACCCGACCAGGTCGTCGAGCGCCTCGTCGGTCCGCCCGGCCACCGGTGAGCCGATCGGGACGTCCTCGCCCGCACCGAGCCGGGTGAGCAGCGCGGCGAGCGCGGCCTGCAACGTCATGAAGAGGGTGACCTGGTTGGCGCGGGCCAGCTCGACCAGGCGGTCGCGCAGCTCGCCGTCCAGGCGCAGGGACACGACGTCGCCCCGGTTGCCCGCGACGGCCGGGCGGGGCCGGTCGGTCGGCAGCGCGAGCTCCTCGGGCAGGTCGGCGAGGGTCTCACGCCAGAACGCCACCTGGCGGGCGGCCAGGCTCTCCGGGTCGGTCTCGTCGCCGAGCAGCTCGTGCTGCCACAGCGTGTAGTCCGCGTACTGCACCGGCAGCTCCGTCCACTCGGGACTCGTGCGGTCCCGGCGGGCGGCGTAGGCGGTGGACAGGTCGGTGAGCAGCGGGCCGAGCGACCAGCCGTCGCTCGCGATGTGGTGCAGCAGGAGCAGCAGCACGTGGTCGTCGGGGGCCAGCTCGAACACCGTGGCGGAAAGCGGTGGCCGGTCGGTGCGGGACAGGTCGTGCGGCCGCGCGACCGCGGCGGCGAGTGCCCCGGCCAGGTCCTCCTCCGCGCAGCTCACCACCGCCGGCTCGACGCATGTGTCGACGAGCACCTGGTGCGGCTGCCCGTCGACGACCGGGAACACCGTCCGCAGCGCCTCGTGCCTGCCGACGACGTCGCCGAGCGCCTCGGTCAGCGCGGCGAGGTCGAGGTCCCCGCGCAGCCGCAGCGCCAGCGGCGCGTTGTAGGTGGCGCTGGGGCCGTCGAGCCGGTCGAGGAACCACAGGCGCCGCTGGGCGAACGACAGCGGCACGGTCTCCGGACGTTCGGCGGGCCGCAGGGGCGGACGGGCGGTGTCGGTGTCGGCGATCCGCTCGCTGATGCCCGCGACCGTCGGCCACTGGAACAGCCCCCGGATGGGCACCTCGACGCCGAGTGCCGTGCGCACCCTGCTGATCAGCCGGGTCGCCAGCAGGGAGTGGCCGCCCAGCAGGAAGAAGTCGTCGTCGATGCCGACCTCGGGGAGGCCGAGCAGTTCGGCGAACAGTCCGCAGAGGATCTCCTCGCGCGGGTTGCGCGGGCCGCGGCCCGCGAGGTCGGGGCCGAGGTCGGGGGCGGGCAGGGCCCGCCGGTCGAGCTTGCCGTTGGGGGTGAGCGGCAGAGCGGTCAGCTCCACGATGGACGACGGCACCAGGTACTGCGGCAGCCGGTCCTCGGCGTACCGGCGCAGCGCCGAGGGCACGTCGCTCGCGCCGCGGGCGGGCACGACGTAGGCGACGAGCCGCTTGTCGCCGGGGCGGTCCTCGCGGACGATGGCCGCCACCTGCGCCGCGGCGGGGTGCGCGGACAGCACGGTCGCCACTTCGCCGGGCTCGACCCGGAAACCGCGGATCTTGACCTGGTCGTCGGCGCGGCCGAGGAACTCCAGCACACCGTCGGCGCGCCAGCGCACCAGGTCGCCGGTGCGGTACATCCGCTCGCCGGGCGCACCGTAGGGGTTGGCGACGAACCGCTCGGCGGACAGCGCGGGCCGGTTGACGTAGCCCCTGGCGAGGCCGACGCCCGCCACGTACAGCTCACCGGGCACGCCCGGCGGGACCAGCCGCAACGCGTCGTCGAGCACGTAGGCGCGCTTGTTGGCGACGGGTCCGCCGATCGGCACCGACGGCAGCGGTGCCACCCCGGCGCCGGCTCGGTGTGCCGTGGTGAGGCCCATGCTCTCGGCCGGACCGTACCCGTTCACGACTCCCAGACGCGGGTGTCGCCTGGACACCTCTTCGACGTGTGTCACGGAAGCGGACTCCCCTGCGGTAATCGCCCAGCGAAGCCCCCGGAAGACCGCGGGGTGCTCGTCGAGCATGTGGTTGAACAGACTGGCCGACATCTGGAGCATGGTGACCCCGTGCCGGGCGGTGAGCTCGGCGATCAACGCGGGCTCCGGCCGCTGACCGGGGTGCAGCACGCAGGTCGCGCCGAACAGCAGCGCGCCGAACAGCTCGAGCGCGAAGGCGTCCCAGGACACCGGCGCGCACTGGAGGAACACCTCGTCCGCCCCGAAGTCCACATAGGACTGGCCGGTGAACGTCCCGGTCAGTGCCCGGTGCGGGGCTGCGACGCCCTTGGGGCCGCCCGTCGAGCCCGAGGTGAACATGACGCACGCCAGCGCGTCCGGGCCGACCGGCACCGCGGGCGCGGTCTCCGCCGTCCCGGCCACGTCGGCCGCGACCACGGTCCGCACCCCGGGCAGCAGCCCGGCCCGGTCGGCCGTGGTCACCACGACGGGCGCGGCGGTCTGCTCGACGGCCGCCCGCAGCCGCGGCACCGGGAAGTCCGGGTCGAGCAACGTGTACGCGGCACCCGCCTTGAGGACCGCGAGCAGCGCGGCGACCATGTCGAACCCGCGGTCGAGGTGGACGCCGACGACCACCCCCGGCCGCACGCCGAGCGCCACGAGGTGGTGGGCGAGCCGGTTGGCGCGCCCGTCCAGCTCCCGGTAGGTCCACCGCTCGTCGCCGAGCACCAGCGCGGTGGCCTGAGGGGTGCGCGCCGCCTGCTCGGCGAACAGCTCGTGCACGCACCGGTGCAGCGGCGCGTCGGCCGCGGTGTCGTTCCACTCAACCAGTACCCGGTGCCGCTCGGCGTCGTCGAGCAGGTCGATCGCACCGATCGGGACGTCCTGGTCGGCGAGGACGGCGTCGAGCAGGCGCACCATGCGCGCGACGAGCGACTCGGCGGTGGCGCGCTCGAACAGGCCCGTGGCGTAGCAAAGCGCGCCGCCCGCACCGTCGATGGTCAGGGTGAGGTCGAACTTCGCGACCGGCACCTCGATCGGCTCGACGGCGCAGTCGGTCCCGGGCAGGCGCGGGCAGGCGGTCTCGTCGCCGTCGACGACCAGCATCACCTGGAACAGCGGGTGCCACGACAGCGACCGCGCCGGGTTGACCGCCTCCACCACGCGTTCGAAGGGCACGTCCTGGTTGGCGAACGCGGCCAGGTCGTGCTCGCGGACCCTGGCCAGCAACTGCGCGAACGTCGGGTCGCCGCTGGTGTCGGTGCGCAGCACCAGGGTGTTGACGAAGAACCCGACCAGGTCGTCGAGCGCCTGGTCGCTCCGGCCGGCGACCGGGGTGCCGACCGGGATGTCGGTGCCCGCGCCGATCCGGTTCAGCACCGCGGCGAGCACCGCGTGCCAGACCATGAACACCGTGACCTGGTGGGCGCGGGCCACCTCGGCGAGCCGGGCGGCGAGACCCTCTGGCAGGCCGAACCCGACGACGTCGCCGTCGAGCGCGGCCGACACCGGGCGGGCACGGTCGGTCGGCACCACCGGCGACTCCGGTAGCCCGGCGAGCTCGGTCCGCCAGAACTCCAGCTGACCGGTCGCGACGTCCGTCGGGTCGTCCTCGGTGCCGAGCAGTTCCCGCTGCCAGCGCGCGTAGTCCGCGTAGCGGACCGGCAGCTCCGTCCACTCGGGACTCGCGCCGGCCAGGCGGGCGGCGTAGGCCTCGGTGAGGTCGCCGACGAGTGGCGCGACGGACCAGCCGTCGCACGCGATGTGGTGCAGCACCAGCAGCAGCACCGCCTCGTCCGGGCCGAGCACGAACACCGACACCCGCAGCGGGACCTCGTTGGCGAGGTCGAAGACGTGCCCGATCGCGCGGTCGCGCGCGGCCGGGTACTCCTCGGGCGTGCTGCGGAAGACCTCGACCACGGGGCGCGGGTCCACCAGCCGCGGCCGGGGCCGACCGCCGGTCGTGGGGTACACCGTGCGCAGGACGTCGTGGCGGGCCATCAGGTCGGACACCGCCCGGTAGAGCGCGGCCTCGTCGAGCGCGCCACGCAGGCGGTAGGCCAGTGGGACGTTGTAGGCGGCGGCCCGCTCGACCTCGCCGAGGAACCACATGCGCTGCTGGGCGAAGGAGACCGGCGGCTCACCGCTCTGGTCACCGCCGTCGCCGCGCCGGAGCGCGGGGCGGGTCGTCGTGGTGAGGGCGCGGGCAACGGCCGCCGGGGTCGGGGTCCGGAACAGGGTGCGGAGGTCGACCTCGGCCGACAGCGCGGCCCGGACGCGGCCGAGCAGTTTGGCGGCGAGCAGCGAATGCCCGCCGAGGGCGAAGAAGTCGTCGTCCGGGCCGACCTCGGGCAGGCCGAGCACGTCGGCGAACAACCCGCAGAGGATCTCCTCGGCCGGTGTGCCCGGCTGCCGGGTGAGCGCCCGCACCTCCGGTACGGGCAGCGCGGCCCGGTCGAGCTTGCCGTTGCCGGTGATCGGCAGCGCGTCGAGCGGCACGATCGCCGACGGCACCAGGTGGTCGGGCACCAGGTCGCGGAGGTGGTCGCGCAGCGCGGCCGGGGTGACCCCGCCGTCGGTGACGACGTAGGCCACGAGCCGCTTGTCCCCCGGCACGTCCTCGCGGACCACGACCGCCGCCTGCCGTGCGCCGGGGTGGCGCAGCAGCGCCGCGGCCACCTCGGCGGGCTCGACGCGGAAGCCGCGGATCTTGACCTGGTCGTCGGCGCGGCCGAGGTACTCCAGCACCCCGTCGGCGCGCCACCGCACGAGGTCGCCGGTGCGGTACAGCCGCTCCCCCGCGCCGAACGGGCTCGCCACGAACCGCTGGGCCGTCAGGCCGGGTTCCCCCGCGTAGCCGTGCGCGGTGCCCGTGCCGGACATGTACAGCTCGCCGGGGACACCGATCGGCACGAGCGCGAGCCGGTCGTCCAGGACGTGGCAGCCCTTGCCCGCGATCGGGCCGCCGACCGGGATCGAGCCGCGGTCGACGTCGGCCCGCCGCATCCGGTGGGTGACGGTGAAGATCGTGCATTCGGCCGGGGCGTAGCCGTTGACCAGCCGCAGGTCCGGGCGTCTGGCGAGCAGGCGGCTGACGTGTGCGACCGAGGCGGCCTCGCCGCCGGTCATCACCTGGCGGACCCCGTCGAAGGTCTCCGGGTGCTCGTCGACCAGGTAGTTGAGCAGGCTCGCCGACACGTGCAGCGTGGTGACGCCGTGCCGGGCGACCAGGTCGGCGATCGTGTCCGGCCGCGGGCTGCCGCCCGGGTGCAGCACGCACGTCCCGCCGGAGAGCAGCGGGCCGAACAGCTCCAGCGCGAAGGCGTCCCACGAGACGGGTGAGCACTGCAGCCACACCTCGTCGTCTCCGAAGTCCACATAGGACTGTCCGGTGAGGGTGGCCGCCAGCGCCCGGTGCGGGGTGAGGATTCCCTTGGGCCGCCCGGTCGAGCCGGAGGTGAACATCACGCACGCGAGGTCCTCGGCCGAGCCACCGACGGCGGGCGGGCTCGCGTCACCGTCGGTCGCGACCCGCACGGCACGGACGCCGGACAGGGCCGTGTCGGTGACGGCGAGCCCTACCCCGGCCGCTGCCATGGCGGCGGCGAGCCTGGCCCGCGGGAACGCCGGGTCGAGCATCGTGTAGGCCGCGCCCGCCTTCAGTACCGCGAGGACGGCGACGACCATGTCCACGCCGCGGTCGAGGTGCACGCCGACGACCGTGCCCGGGGCCACGCCCTCGGCGACCAGCACGCGCGCCGTGCGGTTGGCCCGCGCGTCCAGCTCGCCGTAGGAGACGCGGTCCTGGCCGGCGACCACCGCGAGCGCGTCCGGGCGCCGGGCGGCCTGCCGCGCGAACAGTTCGTGCACCGGTGCGTCCACCGGGGTGCCCGCGGTGTCGTTCCAGTCGGCGAACAGCCGCCGCTCCGCGTCGTCGGTGAGGTCGACGGCGCCGATCGGGGTGTCGGGTGCCGCGGTGACCCGGTCGAGCAGGCGCACCAGCCGGTCGCCGAGCCGTTCGACGGAACCCTCGTCGAACAGGACGCGGGGGAACTCCAGCACGCCGGTGATGCCGTCGTCGTACTCGTGGGCTTCGACGAGGAGGTCGAACTTGGCGGTGCCGGTGCGGATCGGAGCCACCCGGACCGGTGCGCCGCCGAGACGCAGGTCCGTCGCCGCGTTGTTCTGCAGGACGAGCATGACCTGGAACAGCGGGTGCCAGGCGGGCGAACGATCGGGGCCGATCGCGTCCACGACCCGCTCGAACGGCACGTCCTGGTTGGCGAACGCGGCGAGGTCGCGTTCGCGGACCCTGGCGAGCAGCTCGCGGAAGGTCGGGTCGCCCGAGGTGTCGGTGCGCAGCACCAGCGTGTTGACGAAGAACCCGACCAGGTCGTCCAGCGCGTCGTCGGTCCGGCCGGCGACCGGCGTGCCGATCGGGACGTCGGTGCCCGCGCCGTGCCGGGTCAGCACCGCGGCCAGGGCCGCCTGCAGCACCATGAACACCGTCACCTCGTCGGTGCGGGTCAGTGCGCGCAGCCTCGCGTGCACGTCTGCCGGGACGGTGAACGGGACCGTGACACCGGCCTGGTCGAACACCGCGGGCCGCGGCCGTTCGGTGGGCAACGCCGTCGGCAGCCCGGCCAGCTCCGCCCGCCAGAACGCCAGCTGTGCCGCGGCGAGGCTGTCCGGGTCGTCCTCGGCGCCCAGCAGCGCACGGTGCCAGACCGCGTAGTCGGCGTACATGACCGGCAGTTCCGTCCACTGTGGAGTGGTGCCGGTGCGGCGCGCGTTGTAGGCGGTGGCGAGGTCGGCGAGCAGCGGGCGCATCGACCAGCCGTCGCACGCGATGTGGTGCAGCACGAGCAGGACCACGTGCCGGTCGGCCGCGGCGCGGTGGACCACGACCCGCAACGGCGGCTCGGCCGCCAGGTCGAAGCGGTGCCGCGCCGCGGCGGCCAGACCGTCGGCGGAGTCGACGGTGGTGACCTCGGGAACGGTGTCACCGACCACCTGGTGCGGGGTGCCGTCGACGAGTGGGAACACGGTGCGCAGCACGTCGTGGCGGTGTGCGAGGTCGGCCACCGCCGCCCGGAGCGCCTCGAGGTCGAGCGGCCCGTCGACGTGCAGCGCCTGCGGCGCGTTGTAGGTCTCGGTCGCCTCGCTCGACTGGTGGAGGAACCAGAGCCGGTACTGCGCGGACGACAGCGGGACGTGCGCGGGCCGGGGCGTGCGGACCAGCGCGGCGCGGGCCGTCGCGGCGGTGTCGAGCCGGGCCGCGAGCCCGGCGACGGTCGGCGCGGCGAACAGCTCGGCGATCGCGAGCTCCACACCGAGCGCGGTGCGTGCCCTGCTCACCACCCGGGTCGCGAGCAGGGAGTGCCCGCCCAGCGCGAAGAAGTCGTCGTCGATCGTCACGTCGTCGATGCCGAGCACCTCGGCGAACAGGCCGCAGAGGATCTCCTCGCGCGGGTCGCGCGGCGCGCGACCGGCCGGGTCGGCGACGGGGCCGGGCGCGGGCAGCGCCGCCCGGTCGAGCTTGCCGTTCGGGGTGCGTGGCAGCTCGTCGAGCAGGACCACGACCGGCACCATGTGCGCGGGCAGCCTGTCGGCGGTGTGGCGGCGCAGGTCCGCGGCGGCGGCCGGGCGGGCGGCCACCACGTAGGCGACCAGTCGGTCGTCCACGGCCAGCACCGCGACCTGCGCGACGTCGGGGTGCCGGGTGACCGCGGCGGCGACCTCGGCCGGCTCGACCCGGAAGCCGCGGATCTTGACCTGCTCGTCGACGCGGCCGAGGTGGTCGAGCACGCCCGCACGGTCACGGCGGCCGAGGTCGCCCGTGCGGTACATCCGGGTGCCGGGCCGCCCGTACGGGTCGGCCACGAACCGCTCCGCGGTCAGGTCCGCACGACCGAGGTAGCCGTCGGCGAGGCCGATCCCTGCGACGTAGATCTCCCCTGCCACGCCCGGCGGCGCCGGACGGAGCCGCGCGTCGAGCACGTGCACCCGCTTGTTGACGAGCGGGAGTCCGATGGGGACGGACGACGCGGCCGGGTCGGTGGTGTCGTCGACCTCGTGCCACGTGGTGAACCCCATGCTCTCGGCCGGGCCGTAGCCGTTCACCACCCGCGTGCCGGGGTTGCGGCGGTGCGCCTCGACCACGTGCGCGGGCGAGGCGGCCTCGCCGCCGGTGAACGCCTGCCGCAACCCGGCGAAGGCGTGCGGGTGGTGGTCGGCGAGGTGGTTGAACAGACTCGCGGAGGCCTGCAGCGTGGTCACCCCGTGCCGGACGACCAGGTCGGCGATCAGGTCGGGGTCCGGCAGCCCGTCGGGGTGCAGGACGCACAGGCCGCCGTGCAGCAACGCGCCGAACAGCTCCAGGGCGAACGCGTCCCATGACACCGGGGCGCACTGCAGGAACACCTCGTCCGGTCCGAAGGTGGCGTAGCGCTGGGCGAAGTAGGTGCCGACCAGCGCCTGGTGGGACGTGGTGACGCCCTTGGGCTCGCCGGTCGACCCGGAGGTGAACATGACACACGCCCACGCCCTCGGGTCCGTCGCCGCGGGCAGCTCGTACCGGGGCTCGGCGTCCTCGGCGCACAGCACCGGGCCGGTCAGCCGCGGCGCGAGCGCGCGGTCGGTGATCACCAGCGGCAGCGCGAGCGCGTTCAGCCGGGCGTCCGGGAAGGCCGGGTCGAGCAGTGTGTAGGCCGCGCCCGCCTTCAGCACGGCCAGCAGTGCCACCACCTGGCCGATGCCCCGGTTCATGCACACACCGACGACCTGGCCCCGCACGTCCAGCGCGTGCGCGAGCCGGTCCGCGCGCGCGTCCAGCTCGCCGTAGGTGATCGCGCCGTCGGCGTCGACCACCGCGATCGCGGCCGGGTGCGCCGCGGCCCGCTCGGCGAACAGGTCGTGCAGCGTGCGGCCGGGGATGGCGGCCGAGGTCTCGTTACCGGCACGGATGACCGCGTGTTCCTCCGCGGTGAGCAGGTCCACCGCGGAGATCGGGGTGTCCGGGTCGGCGGTCAGCAGGCGGGCCAGCCGCCCGGCCGTGGCGGCGACGGTCTCCGCGTCGAACAGGTCGGTCGCGTACTCCAGTACGCCCTCGATCCCGTCCGCCCGCTCGGCGACGTCCACCATCAGGTCGAACTTCGTCCACTCCGGACGGATGGGGGCGCTGTCGTCCTCGTTGTTCTGCAGGACCAGCATCACCTGAAACAGGGGGTGCCGGGCGCCGCGGGGTGGGTTGACCGCCTCGACCACCTGGTCGAACGGCACGTCCTGGTGTGCGAAGGCGCGCAGGTCGGTCTCGCGGACCCGGCCGAGCAGCTCACGCAGCGACGGATCCCCCGCCGTGTCCACGCGCAGGGTGACGGTGTTGACGAAGAACCCGACCAGGTCGGCCAGCGCCTCGTCGGTGCGGCCCGCGACCACCGAGCCGATCGGGACGTCCGTGCCGGCGCCGAGCCTGGTGAGCAGCGCGGCCAGTGCCGCGTGCAACACCATGAACGTCGTCGTCCTGGTCTGCCTGGCGAGTTCGGCGACGCGTGCGGTCGCCTCGGCGTCGAGCCGGAAGCCGACGGTGGCGCCGCGGAACGTCGGCGTGGCGGGGCGCGGCCGGTCGGTCGGCAGCGCGAGTTCGGCGGGCAGGCCGTCGAGCTCGGTTCGCCAGAAGTCCAGTTGGGACTCGTGCGGCAGCTGGCGGTGCCACAGGGCGTAGTCGACGTAGCTGACGGGCAGGTCCGGCCACACCGGCGCGGTGCCGTTCCTGCGCGCGTCGTAGGCGGTGGTGAGGTCGCGCAGCAGTGGGCGCATCGACCAGCCGTCACAGGCGATGTGGTGCACGACGAGCAGCACCAGGTGATCGCCGTCGGCGTCGAACACGCGCAGCCGCAGCGGCAGCTCCCGTTCGAGGTCGAAGACCCGTTCGACCTCCGCGCGGACCGCGGCGCCGAGATCCGGTGCCGCGGCCACGCGTACCGGCGGGCGGGCGAGGTCGCGGTCCACGACCTGCTGCACCGGCTCGCCGGCCACCGAGGGGAAGATCGTGCGCAGCGGCTCGTGCCGGTGAGTCAGGTCCATCGCGGCGGCCCGCAGCGCGGCGGGGTCCGCCGGGCCGGCGAAGCGCACCAGCCGGGCGATGTTGTGCTTGGCGCGCCCGCTCTCCAGGTGGTCGACGAACCACAACCGGTGCTGGGCGTGCGACAGCGGCACGTGCTCCGGGCGCGGGCGGACGGTCAGCGGCGGCCGCGCCGACCCGGTCACCAGCCCCGGCGCCAGCTCGGCCACGGTCGGCCGGTCGAACAGCGTCCGCAGGTCCAGCTCCAGCCCCAGCCGCGCGCGGACCTTGCCGATCAGCCGGGCGGCAAGCAGCGAGTGGCCGCCGAGCGCGAAGAAGTCGTCGTCGACGCCGACCGGACCCGTGCCGAGCACGTCGGCGAACAGCTCGCACAGCGCCGCCTCGCGCGGGGTGCGCGGCGCCACCCCGGTCGCCCGGGGCGCGGGCAGCGCCGCCTTGTCGAGCTTGCCGTTCG
Organism: Actinophytocola sp. NPDC049390; assembly: GCF_044466355.1. Lineage (NCBI taxonomy): Bacteria > Bacillati > Actinomycetota > Actinomycetes > Pseudonocardiales > Pseudonocardiaceae > Actinophytocola > Actinophytocola sp. NPDC049390. The sequence continues at coordinate 186,765 of NZ_JBITMQ010000001.1, read as the reverse complement.
GGGTGACCGGCAGCGCCTCCAGCCCCACGAAGGCCGACGGCACCATGTGGTCGGGCAACAGGCCGCGCGCGTGCGCCCGCAGGCCGTCCACCTCGCCCACCACATACGCGACCAGGCGCTTGGCGCCCGGTGTGTCCTCGCGGACCACCACCGCGGCCTGCCGCACCCCGGGATGGCGCAGCAGCGCCGTCCGCACCTCGGCCGGTTCGACCCGGAAGCCGCGGATCTTGACCTGGTCGTCGGCGCGGCCGAGGAACTCCAGTGCCCCGTCCGCGCGCCACCGCACGACGTCGCCGGTGCGGTACATCCGCTCACCGGGTGCGAAGACGTCGGCCACGAACCGTTCCGCGGACAACGCCGGCTGGCCGGCATAGCCGTGCGCGAGGCCGGCACCGGCCATGTACAACTCGCCGCTGGTCGCCGGGTTCATGGCGGCGTCGAGCACGTAGGCGCGTTTGCCGGCCAGCACCCGGCCGACCGGGATCGTGGGCAGGCCGAAGTCGGCGGGGGTCACGGTGTGCGCCGACAGGAAGATCGTGGTCTCCGCCGGGCCGTAGCCGTTGACCAGCCGCAGCTCCGGGCGCAGCCGCAGCAACCGCTCGACGTGCACGGCCGACGCCGCCTCGCCGCCGGTCAGCACCTGGCGTACCGCGGCGAAGGCCGACGGGTGCTCGTCGACCAGGTAGTTGAGCAGGCTCGCCGACGCGTACATCGTGGTGACCCCGTGCGTGACCAGCAGGCCGGCGATCACCTCCGGCGACGGGCTGCCACCCGGGTGCAGGACGCAGGCCGCACCGGACAGGAGCGCGCCGAACAGCTCCAGCGCGAAGCCGTCCCACGACACCGGGGCGCACTGCAGCCAGACCTCCGCCGGGGTGAAGTCCGCATAGGACTGTCCGAGCAGGGTGTCGACGATGGCGCCGTGTGGCGTGACGATCCCCTTGGGCCGCCCCGACGAGCCCGACGTGAACATCACGCACGCCGGGTCGCCCGGGTGCACCGGCACCGACGGGAGAACCGGGCCCTCGGTGGTCCCCGGCACGACGGTCATGCCGGGGAACAGTGACCCGTCCTCCGTGACCACCACCGACGCGCCGGTCTGGGTGAGCGCCTCCCACAGCCGCGCCGGGGGGAACGCCGTGTCGAGCATGGTGTACGCGGCGCCCGCCTTGAGCACGGCGAGCACCGCCACCACCATGTCGATGCCGCGGTCGAGGTGCACCCCGACGACGTCACCCCGGCCGACGCCCGCCGTGACGAGCGCACCGGCCAGGACCGAGGCACGCAGGTCCAGTTCGCCGTAGGTCGACCGGTCGTCCCCGAACACCACGGCGATGGCGTCGGGCGAGAGCCGGGCGTGGCCCTCGACCATGTGGTGCAGGCACGTGCGTGCCGGGCCCGCCCACGGGTCGGCGAGCTTGCGCACCGGCTGCTGCGACTGGGTCACCGTCAACCGCACCTTTCGATTCGCGTGTGGACCGTCAGCCGCGAGCGAGGCTCGCCGGCCGCAGGTCGGTCCAGTTGGCTTCGACGTGGTCGAGGCAGGCCTGCCGGCTGTCCGGGCCGAACGCGGTGGTCCAGCCCGCGGGCACGGCGATGTGCTCCGGCCACAGCGAGTGCTGGTTCTCGGCGTTGACGAGCACGAGGAACACGCCGTCGGGGTTGTCGAACGGGTTGGTCACGATGTCTCCTCTGTGGTGGCCGGCCGCAGGTGCGCGGGCGGTTCGGTCGGTAGGTCACGGTGGGACTTGATGGGGCCGATCAGCCGGACGAACCGGCCGAGCACCGCTGCGACCAGCACGATCCACAGCGCCTCGCGGACACCGACGGCCGCGCCGAGCACGCCGCCGAGCACGGCACCGAGCGGGTTCACCCCGAACTGGATGAACCGCGAGCTGGCGTACATCCGGCCGAGCAGCTCCGGCGGGCAGTAGGCCTGCCGGAACCCGGTGGACATGACGTTGCCGACGACCATGCCGATGGAGGGCACCAGCAGACCGGCCACGAAGAAGCCGAGTCCGAGCCCGTCCTGGGTGAGCGGGATCAGCAGCCCGAACGGTGCGCACCCGATGGAGAACCCCAGCAGGGTGCGCGCGGTGCCGAACCGCTCCCCCACCCTGCGGGCGATCATCGCGCCGATCAACCCGCCGACGAAGTCCGCCGCGAACAGGAAGCCGATCACTCCCGGCTCCGCCCCGACCGTGCGGACCAGGAAGAACACGGTCAGCGCGTACATCGCGTTGAGGGTGAGGTTGTCGACGGCGGCGCTCAGGGTGAGCACCCGCAGGTAGCGGTCGCGGAACACGAACCGCAGGCCGTCGCCGATCTCGCGCCGCAGCGTGGTGTCGCGCCGCTTCCGCTCGACCTTCTCCGCCACGTTCATCCGGCTCAGGCACAGCGCCGACACCGCGAAGGTGACGACGTCGACGACCAGCCCGGCGACGGCGCCGACCCACTGGGTGATCAGGCCGCCGAGGCCCGGCCCGCCGAGGTTGGCGACCTGGTCGGTGCCCTGCAGTTTCGCGTTCGCCTCGGTGAGGTGCTTCTTCTCGACCACCGAGGGCAGGAACGCCTGGTAGGCGGTGCTGAAGAACATCGAGGCCGCGCCCGCGACGAAGGCGACGACGACCAGATGGGCGATGGTGAGCACCCCGAAGAGCGCCGCGAGCGGCACGCTGAGCAGCGCCACGATCGACACCACGTCGGAGGTGAGCATGGTGGTGCGCCGCGAGCGGCGGTCGATCCACGCTCCGGCGGGCAGGCCGAGCAGCAGCCACGGCAGCCAGGCCATGGCGTTGAGCACGCCCATGGTGACCGTGCCCGCCTGCAGGGTGACGACGGCGACCAGCGGGAACGCGACGCCCGTGATGGCGCTGCCCACCTTGCTCGTCGCCTCGCCCGCCCACAGCAACCGGAACTCCCGGTTGGCCATCAGGCGCGTCGCCATCTCAGGTCCTGTGTGGACGGCGGTCATCCGCGCACGCCTCCCATCGGTTCGGCGACCGGCTCGCGCGCCTGTGCGGCCGACCACCACACGTCGTCGGCGCCGAGGTCGGCGGGGCTGTACTTGCCCAGCGCGCTGATCAGCAGCCGCATCTCCAGGGCGAGACAGGCGACCAGGTTCACCAGCCCCTCCTCGGCGTCGGTGTCGGCGGCGAGCAGGGCCGCGCGGCCGAGCCCGACCGCGCGGGCACCGAGCGCGAGGCACTTGACCGCGCGCGTGCCCTCCCACATCCGCCCGGACGCCAGCAGGCACCCGCCGGGCGCGCCGACTCGGCGCAGGCACTCCGCCAGCGGCAGGCCGACGTGGTCCAGGAAGGACACCGGTGCGAAGCCCGTCCCGCCCTCGGCGCCGTCGACGGTGACCGCGTCCGCGCCCGCCTCCCAGGCCACCGACGCGGCCAAGCCCACGTCGCGGCCGGGCGGCAGCTTCACCCACACCCGCGCGCGCGGGAAGTTGTTGCGCATCAACCGGATCTGCTGGCGCAGCACCTCATCGGTGAAGGTGCCGGGGCTCGCGCACCGCAGCCGCCGGTCCGATCCGGGCCCGAACACCGCGTCCAGGGCGAACGCTTCGGAAAGCCGCGCGGCGGCCGCCGCGTCGAGGACGGTCATCCCGCCGAGGCCCGGCTTGGCGCCCTGCCCCACCTTCAGTTCGAAGCCCAGACGTCCCGACTCCAGCAGGGGCCGCGCCGACGGGTCGCTGTAGACGAGGTTCCACACCTCCGCGTCAGCGTCCTCGGTGCTCTGCTGCACCACCAGCCCGCCGAGCCCGTCGGGGAGCGCGCCGGCGTAGGCGGTGATCCGGCCGAGCAGCGACCGCGCACCCGCGTCCCCGCCGCGGCCGTACCCGTCGACCGGCACCACGTTCTCCCCGACGACCATCGGGATGCCGAGGCGACCGGCCTGCGCGCTGGCCGCCACGCCGAGGTCCACGCTGGCCACCCGCGTGGACCCGAACGCCGACAGGTACACCGGCAGCGGCGAGCGGAACCCGCCGATCACGGTGTCCAGCTCGACGTCGCGGTACCCCGGTTCGCGTGCCAGCTCGATCAGCTTCTCCAGCCGCCGCGGCACGAACACCGGCGGCACCAGCCGCGCGGCCGCCAGCTCGTCCGTCTCCTGTGGACGATCCGCACCGAACAGGGTGCGCCCGTAGGCGCTTTCCGGCGGGAACGCGGCGGCCGTGCCCGCGCGGGCCCGCTCGCGAACCATCTCCTCCGGGAAGGTGTCCGCCGCCAGCGCGTTCACGGCGCCACCACGCCGGGGACCTTCGGGTAGGCACTGGCCTGCCACACGTGGTCCAGGCCGGCGACGTACCGGGTGAACCGCTCCAGGCCGATGCCGAACCCGGCGCTGGCGGGCACGCCGTCACGCACCATCTCCAGGTACCAGCCGTACTTGGCCGGGTTCTCCCCCGTCTCGCGCATCCGGGTGACGATGGTGGCGTAGTCGTTCTCCCGCTCGCTGCCACTGCACAGCTCGCCGTAGCCCTCGGCGGCTATCAGGTCGAAGTTGCGCAGGTAACCGGGCCGCTCGGTGTTCTCGCGGTCGTAGAACCCGCGCGAGCCCTTGGGGTAGTCGGTGATGAAGAACGGCCTGCTGGACTTGCGGGACAGCATCGCCTCGCCCACCCAGTCGATCTCGGCGTCGGGGTTCTGGTCGTGCCCCATCCCGTGCAGGTCGGCGACCGCGGCGGCGTGCGGGCGCCGCTCGAACCCGCCGTCGAGCAGGTCGGCGAACGCGCTGGTGTCCCGGCCGAGCGCCTCCAGCTCGGCGGGCAGGTCGGTCACCACCCGCCGCACCACGTGGCTGACCAGGCCCTCGGCGACCGCCATGATCTGCTCACGCGTCGCGCCCGCCACCTCGACGTCGATCTGGTGGAACTCGGCGAGGTGGCGGCTCGTCGACGACGTCTCCAGCGGCTCGAGCCGCACGTTCGGCGCGATGCAGAAGATCCTGTCGAACGCGGTGAGCGAGGCCTGCTTGTAGAGGATCGCGCTGGTCATCAGTTTGTAGCGGTGGCCGTAGTAGTCGACGTCGACCTGCTTGGCGCCGCGCGCGCCGGGATCGGTGACGGGGCCGATGACCGGCGGCAGCAGCTCGGTGAAACCCTCGCCGCGCAGGTACTCCCGCACGGCGTCGAGCATCCGGTGCTGGATGGTCAGCACTGCCCGGGTGACGGGTGAGGCCAGGTGCTCGCGCGGCCCGGGCGGCAGCGCGGCGTCGATGCCGGTGTTCACGGGTTCGTCTCCAATCAGACCGGTGGCGGCGACCGCGGGTGGTGCGGGCGCCAGGCGTTCGAGTGCGGCGTGGTCGTAGCGGCGTTCCACATAGGACAGTGAGCGGAGCAGTCCGGCCGCGGTCGGTCCGGGCGCCGGCCCAGGGCGCGCGGTCCCGGGGAGCGGCAGCGAGCCGGTCCGCGACCAGTGCAGGCGCCCGTCGTCGTCGAGTCGGCTGCGGGCCAGGCCAGGGTTGTCGGGGTGCAGGCAGTACGGGACGTCCAGGTAGCCGCGCTCGAACGCCAGGACCAGTGCCCGGCCGATGTCGGGCGACAGGTCGAGAACGGCGTCCACGAGCGCCCGGGCCTCCGCGAGGATGCCGGTGTCCTCGGGCAGGCCCGGGCGAGTTCCGGTGCCGGTCACCGCGACGCGTTCGTCGGCGGCGACCCGGGCGGCCAGTTCCAGCGCGGCCACGTTCTCGGCGATCGTCGGGATCCGGTGTGCCTCGGCGACGGTCTTGACGATCAGCCGTTGCGCGCCGGACCGCACCGCCAGGCGCGCGGCCTGTGCCAGCAACAGGTTCGCGCCGTCCGGGGTGCGCGGGTAGACACCCATGTACGCGTAGATCACGACGTGCCAGTCCAGCCCGCCCAGGTGCTCGGCGGCCAGCGTGCGCAGGGCACGCACCGCCTCCACGTCCTGTTCCCGGTTGGTCTGCTGGGCGTAGCTCAGCGACACGCTGCGCAGCCCGTGCCTGCGGAAGAACAGGCCCTCCAGCACGGAGATCGCCACCAGCAGGCTCGGCGGGCACAGCTGGCCCATCATGCAGCCGCCGAAGGACTCCAGGTGCGGTTCGACGCCGTGCTCGCGGACGGCGTCGAGCCGCGCGCAGCACTCGGCCCAGTTCAGCACCGACTCGCGCAGCGGGGTCCTGCTGTAGGGCAGGCAGTAGGACACCGGGCCGCCCTCGGTGGCGTGCAGCCCGGCGGCGACCAGTGCGGCCACGATGTCCTGCGGCGCCGCCGAACCGTGACGCACCTGCACCGGGAACCGGGCGTCCTGCACGCCGTCGAGCACGCCCGCCGTGGTGGCGCGGTCGTGCGCGACAACGGGGTACCCGTTGAGGCCCAGACCGTCGCGCAGCGCGGCGCCCGCCGCGGCGTGGTCGCCCACGCGGGTGTAGCTGTCCAGGGTGATCGTGCCGACCGTGGTCGCCGCCGCGTCGCGGGTGGCGACCAGGCCGGCCCGCATCGCGCGGGGGTCGCTCATCCCCATTCTCGGTTGCACGACCAGCCTGCCCGCCGCGCCCGCCCGCGCGACGAACGCGCCGAAGGAGCCGTCGAACCCGGTCATCTGGTCACGCTCGCGGACAGTCCGGGTAAGACCGAGTCCACATAGGAGCGGAGTTGGGCTGGGCCGGACCCGTCCTCGAACACCGCGTCGAACCCGGCGTCGAGGAGCGCCGCCCGGTGGTCCTGCGCGCGCGGCCCGTCGATGCCGAGCTTCCCGCCGATCACCACGGGCGTCGCGACCAGTTCCGGGCAGGCGCGGAGGCGGCCGATCACCCTGCGGCCGTCCTGCCTGCCGTGGCCGTTCACCGTGCTGAGCACGACCAGGTCCGGGCGCACCCGCAGGCACTCCGCGACCAGCAGGTCGTCCGGGACGCAGGCACCGAGGTTGACCACCCGGTGGCCGAACTCCTCCAGGAGCAGCTGGAGGTAGACGAGATTCCAGGTGTGCGCGTCGGACGCCACGCTCGAGACGAGCACCGTCAGCCCCACCTGTGGGGGCGATCCCTTGGCTGTGTTTGCTGCCATCACGGCACTCCTCCAGCGGTTGTGGCGTTTCCGGTTCGGAACCTATGGCGATCACCGCGGCGCGAGCGGCAGTGGAACCGGCATCTCAGCGGCAGTTGCGGCCCTGCGGTGCCCGCGTCAGAGCAGGGCGTCGACGAGCGCGGGCACGGCGAACCGGGACCGCCCCGCGACGTGGCGGGCACGGATCAGACCGCGCTGCATCAGGTCCCGCACCAGTGCGGCGCTGGCGGCGGCGGTGCGACCGGTGCGGTCGGCGACCTCGGCGAGGGTGCGGGCGGGCCCGGTCAGCCCGGCGAGCGCGGCGCGGTCCGCGGGGGCGAGCGCGGCGACCCGGGCGGCGAGCCTGCCCATCAGGTCGGCGCCGACGAGCGCGGCGGGGTCGGCGGCCAGCACCTCGCGCAGCGTCGGCAGGTCGTAGACCCCCAGCCAGGACGCGGCGGCGGCAAGCGCGGGCGGCAGCCCGTCGGTCAGGGCGCACACCTCGGCGATGTCCGGCGCGTCGGCGGCGGTCAGCCGCTGCCGCACGGCGGCGGCGTGGTGGACGAACAGGCGCACGGCGGGTTCCTCGGCGAGCGCGCGGGGTTCGGCGGTCGCGGGCACCGGCAGTGGGGCGAGGGGGAACGGCCGCTCACCGGGCAGACCGCACGGACCGTCGGCGGTGACGAGCACCCGCAGCCGCGGGCAGTCGCCGAGCAGATCGAGCAGCGCGTCGGCGCGCAGGCCCGCGGCGGTGACGTCGTCGAGCACCAGGAGGGTGTCGCGGTCACCGATCAGCCCGGCCAGCGCGGTCGTGCCCGGGCCGAACAGCGCGGCCGCGGCGGAGGTGACCAGAGCCGCCAGGCGCACGTCGCGCACCGGCTGGGTGAGCGCGCCGTCCGCCTCGGGAGCGCTCACCCACAGCACCGGCGTGCCCGCGTGATGCAGGTCGGCCGCGACCGCCGCGGCGAGCCGGGTGCGGCCGACGCCGGGAAGGCCGTGCAGGGTAAGGAGCCTGCCGTCGCCGCTCACCAGTTCCCCGGTGAGGACGGCGAGTTCGGCCTCCCGGCCGAACATCGGGGTGAGCATGGTCGGGGGTGCCGCGATGTGCGGGCCGTACTCCTCGCGCAGCGTCGGGCCGGCGTGGGCACCGGCCGCGAGCTCCAGGTCGTCGCTGGCGTTCGCACCGAGCCGCAGCGCGCCGGTCAGCAGCCGCACGGTGTCCGGGCGTGGCCGGACCTTGCCCCGTTCGAGGTCGCGGATCGTGCGGACGCTAACGGTGGACAGGTCGGCCAGCACGCGCTGCGTCAGGCCCGCGGCGCTGCGGTGCCTGCGTAACAGCGGGCCGAACTGGGTCGCGGCGTCGTCCGCCAGTACGGGGTTGGCCATCGCTCGTCCTTCCGATCGCGCCGTCTGCTCGCCCCAATCTCGCTCCGGTCCGCTATCACCGCGGCATCCCGGCCTTAACCCCGTCACCTGCCCAGACACGGCCGCGGCGACGCGTCAGCGAGGTGCAAACGCCGGGATAGCCGCGGGATAGGACCGGTCGATTAGCGTCGGTGTCGTCGAGCGAAACTCCAGCCCGGCACTAGTGAAAGTCGAGAGGAAACACCGTGTTCCGCACGATCGTCGCCGCCCGCACAACCCTCGCCGCCACCCTCGCCGCCGCGGCCCTGCTGGCCGGCGCGGCCGTCGCCACAGCGGCCCCCGCGGACGGCTCAGCCGCGACGACCGCCGCCACGCCGGCCAGCGACCCCTGGGACTGACCTCAGCGCGTGCCGCCGCCCTGGTCACCGGTGAGGTCACCGAACATCCGGTCGGCGGCGGCACGCTCCGGTTCCATCTCGCGCTCCGCGAACACCGCGACCGCCTGCTCCAACAGCTCCGCCGCCCGTCGCCGCTCGCCCGTTCGCGCCAGGACGTCGGCGAGCGCGGCCCGGACGACCGCGCACCCTCGGCGGTCCATGATCGTCTCGCGGATCTCCAGGGCCTTCTCGAACCAGCGGCTCGCGACGTCGTACCGGCCCGCCGCGGCCGTCACCTCACCGAGGTTGAACAGCAGGTGACCTTCCCCGATCACGTCCCGGCTGCGGCGCACCATCGCGAGCACCTCGGCGAACGTCCGTTCCGCGTCCTCGTGCGCTCCGCTGCGGGACTGCACCTGACCGAGCCGCCGCAGCGCGCGCGCCACCCCGCCCGCGTAGCCCACGCCGCGGTTGATCTCCATCGCCTCGGCGAGATCGGCCCGCGCGCCGTCGAACTCCCCGTGCAGGCACAGGATGTAGGCACGTTGCGTCAGCACGGTCGCACGGCCGACGACGTCGTCGACGCGCCCGAAGTCGGCGATCGCCTGTGCGTACAACGACAATGCCAGCTCGTCGTCGCCCGCGTACCGGGCCAGCAACGCGAGATCCCGGCGGCACAAGCCGGCACCGCGCGGTTCGTCCAGCGTCACGAACTCGGTCAGCGCGGCACCGAGCGCCTCGTGCGCGGGCCGGTACTGGCCCCGCGTCAGGTGCAGCGTCCCCAGTGAGCCGAGCAGCGCCGCCGTGCCACGGACGTCGCCCGCCGCGCGGGTGGCGGTGAGGGCGACCTGGTGCGTGTGCTGCCACTCGTCGAGGTAGCCGCGCAGTTCGCACAGCGTCGCGATCGTGACCGCGAGGTCCCAGGCCACCTCGTGCAGACCGGCGTCGACCGCCTGCCCGACGGCCAGGCACAGGTTCTCCCGCTCGCCCTCCATCCAGTCGAGCGGGTCGATCATCGCCTGGTCGACGTACTCCGGATGGGGCCGCCAGCGGGCGCCGTCGCCGTGCAGCACGGCGAAGTCCCCGCCGTACACGCGCCGGTGCGCCTCCTCGGTCAGCGCCAGCCAGCCGCCGACCGCCCGGGCCACCGCACCCGCCCTGCGGTCCGCCGGGACGTCGGTGTCCGCCTTCTCCCTGGCGAACAGGCGCAGCATGTCCTGGAAGCGATAGCGGAACTCACCGGTCGGCGCCACCGAGGAAACCTCGAGCATCTGGACGTCCACGAGCGGTTCGAGCAGGTCGGACGGGAAGCGGCGGTCGTCGTCGAGCACCGCGCCGGCGAGCCAGCCGGGCAGGGTCGGCCCCTCGAACCGGCTGAGCAGCGCGAACAGTTCCCGTGACCGGTCGTCGAGGCCGTCGTGGGTGAGCGACAGGCTCGCGCGGACGGTCATCTCACCGTGGGCGAGCTCGTCGAGGCGGTGCCGTTCACTCGCGAGCCGGTGCACCATCGACGCGAGCGTCCAGTGCGGCCTGGCGGCGAGCCGGGCCGCGATGATGCGCACCGCGAGCGGCAGCCCGCCGACCGTCGCGACGAGCGCCTTGGCCGCCGCGTCCTCGGCGTTCACCCGGTCCTCGCCCAGCACCGCGACGAACAGGGCGAGCGACTGGGCGAGGTCCAGCACCGGCAGGTCGACGCGGTGCGCGCCGGGCACGCCGGTGAGCCGGGCGCGGCTGGTCACGATGACCGCGCAGGTACTGCTGCCGGGGAGGAGCGGGAGCACCTGGCGTTCGCTCGTCGCGTCGTCGAGCACCACGAGCACCCGCCGCTCGGTCAGGATCGTGCGGTACATGTCGGAGCGCCCGTCGAGGTCCGCCGGGATCGCGGCACCGGGGATGCCGAGGGCGCCGAGGAAACGGCCCAGCACGTCGAACGCATCGCTCGGCTCGGCGCGGGTGCCGCGCAGGTCGCAGTACAGCTGACCGTCCGGGAAGTGGTCGGTGGCGACGCGGTGGGCGAGATGTGCGGCCACGGTGCTCTTCCCCACGCCGGGCCGCCCGCTGACCACGACGATGCCGACGGCGCGGTGGCGGCCGGTCAACACGGACTCCGCCGCGTGGAGGACGGTTTCGTGCCCGACGAAGTCGGCTGTGTCCGCGGGCAGTTGGTGCGGGCAGGTCATCCGGGACGCCGGTGGCACGGACTCCGGTTCCCGCGCCGACGGCGTGGCCACGGGCGCCGTGCGGGTGAACGGCAGGTGCTCGTCGCCCGCGAAGATCGCGTTCTCCAGCAGCCGCAGCTCGGGTCCTGGTTCGAGACCCAGCTCCTCCACGAGCATCTCCCGGCCCTCGCGGTACACGTCGAGTGCCTCGGCCTGCCGGCCGGACCGGTAGAGCGCGATCATGAGCAACGCGCGCAGTCGTTCGCGCAGCGGGTTCTCGTGCGTCAGGTGTGTGATCTCGCCGACGAGCCTGCGGTGCCGGCCGAGGTGCAGCTCCAGTTCGAGGTAGTCCTCGACGGCGCTCAGGCGTTCCTCGTCGAGCCGCAGCGCCCTGGTCCGCAGGGCACGGCTCGGCAGCCCGTCGAGGCACGCCCCGCGCCACAGCGCGGCCGCCGCGCGGAGCATGTTCGCCGCCTCGGCCGTCCGGCCCTCCACCGCGATGGCCCGCGCCTCGGCCACCGTCGCGGTGAACACCTGCGCGTCGAGGTAGCCCTCCGGCACCCGCAGCACGTATCCGGGCCCCTTGGTCTCGAGCGCGGCGCTCACCCCACCGACCGCGAGGTTCTTGCGGAGGCGGGACACGCAGATCTGCACCTGGGTCCGGGCGGTGTTCGGCGGGTTCTCGTCCCACAGCGCGTCCACTAGGTTGTCGATGCTGACGACCTGGTTCGCTTCCAGCAGCAGGAACGCGAGGACGACCTGCTGCCGGCCGGGCGGGACGCGAACGGAGCCGTCGGGCCCCTCCACGTCCACCGGACCGAGGATGCAGAACCTCGGGTGCGGGGCTCTGTGCAGCGCAGCCAACTCCTTGCCACTCTCGCCGATGGTCCGACCTGGGGACGGCCCCTCAAATGTACGTGCGGCGGCCCGTCCCTGCCTATCGCTCACGGGTCCGAACGAATGCATCGTTTGACCACCGGCGAATTGCGCCGTTCGGCGCATCAAGGCTCGGCGGGCGCGGATAGTACGGGGATTGCGGGGAGATGTCCGGCAGCAGAAGGATCGGTGGTACGACCACGGTGCGCCCGAGGAGATCCTCATGACCGGCACCCCGCAGAGCCTCCCGCCCAGCGCGGCCGTCACCACCGCGGGTATCGACCACGTCCGCCTCCTGTACGCCTACCTGGACGCGCTCGAACTCGACGGCTACGCGTCACTCATCCACGAGGACGCCCACGTCCGCGGCGTCGGCCCGCGCGACACGAACACCCGCGACGACGCGGTACGCACGCTGCGCGAGCAATCCCCCGGCACGCACGAACTCTGGACGATCGAGCCGAGCGGAGAGGTCCTCACGGTCACCGGCCGGCACACGTGCGGCACCGGCACGGTCGACTTCGCCGACGTGTTCACACTTTCCGAGTGCGGCCTGATCCACAGCCACCACCGCGTACACCGCACGTGAGAAACCACCGCGGTCGACCACCCCACTATGTCCACTGTGTACCCGGACGACGTGTAGCGCGGGTCCACATCCGCGGCAGGCCGAGCACACCGGACATCGATGACGGGCTGGGGCCGCCGTGTGCTCACCGTTGGTGTCCGAGCCCATGATTTCGCGTTAGTGTCGTTGACGCGAAATCGATGACGAGCCTAGCGTCGTCACCATGTCGCCACGCCGTTACGAGATGCGGGCACGAGCGGACTCGAGCGCGGCCACCCGGCAACGCATCGTGCGGGCCACGATCGACCTCGCGTTCGAGCTGGAACGCGTGGACGCGACGCTCGATCAGATCGCGCGTCGCGCGGAGACGAGCGTCCAGACGATTCTTCGCCACTTCGGGACCCGGGACGGGTTGATGACCGCCGCGATCGAGCACGCCGGCGCCGACGTGGCCGAGGAGCGGCGCGATCCCGCCGGCGGTATCGACGCGAACATCGCCCGGCTGGTATCCCACTACGAACGCCGGGGCCGGTTCGTGCTGCGCCTGCTCGCCGCGGACGACACCGCCGGGGACGCCACTGGCGACGAGGCGGCCCGCACCGTCACCGGGCCGGGCAAGCTGTTGCACCGGCGCTGGGTCGAGGACGTCTTCGCCGACGAGCTACCGGCACGCGGCCCGCGCCACGACTCGCTGGTGGACATGCTGGTCGTCACGACTGACGTGTACGCCTGGAAGCTGCTGCGCCTCGACCGCGGCCTCGACGTCCACACCACCGAGGACCGGATCCGGACCATGACCCGGTCCATCCTCAACGAATCCCGGGAAGGAGCGTCGTGATGCGCGCTCTGTTCGTCACCGTTGACGGAGGAGGGAACCTCCCACCCGCACTCGGCATCGCCCGCGAGGTCGAACGCCGCGGCGGCACCGCCCGGTTCCTCGGGCACGAGATCCAACGGTCCACCATCGAACGCGCCGGCTTCCGCTTCGACCCGCTGCGCAACGGCCGCGACTACGACGCCTCCGCACCACGCGGCACCCTGCGCGGCATCCGCGACTTCGCCGCGCTGTTCGCCGACCGCGGCATCGGCGACGACGCCATCGCCGCGGCCACGGCGGAACCGGTCGACGCGGTCGTGGTCGACTGCCTGCTCTGGGGCGCACTCGACCACACCGTCCGCGCCGGACTTCCCGTCGCCTCCCTGGTGCACAGCCAATGGAGCTACTTCCGCGACCTGGCCCGCGGTCCCGTCGGAGCCATCGCACGCGTACGCGGCGTCAACCCCGTACGCGCGGCCACCGCCGCCAAGGTCATCCTCGTCACCACCCGGCGAGACCTCGAACCCAAGCCCGACAACACCTTCCCCGACCAGGTGCGCCACCTCGGCCTGGTCTGGCAGGACCGGCCGGTCGAAGCGACACCGAACCCGGACCGTCCACGAGTCCTGGTCAGCTTCAGCACCACGCACTTCCCCGGCCAGGCCCGCGCCATGCGGCGGGTCCTCGACGCGCTCGACGGCCTGCCCATCGAACTGGTCGCCACCACCGGCGCCGTCGACCCCGCACAGCTCCGCATCCCCCCGGGCGCCCGCGTGGTACGCCACGCCGACCACGGCACCCTGCTGCCGACCACCGCACTCGTCATCGGCCACGGCGGGCACGCCACCACCGCCCGTGCCCTCGCCCACGGCATCCCACTGCTCACCATGCCGATGCACCCACTGATGGACCAGCCCGCCGTCGCCCGCGCGGTCACCCGCCTCGGTGCGGGCAGGGTCCTGTCCAAACACGCCCGCGCGGCCACGATCCGCGCAGCAGCCCTCACCCTGCTCGCCGACGGCCCCCACCGCGAAGCCGCGCACCGGCTCGGCACCGAAACACGCGACCACGACGGCGCCTCAACCGCGGCCGACGTTCTCGAAGCACAACTCGTCCACGCCAAGGACTGACAGGGCGCCCTGACCGCCGCGAGCGCGGGTGCAACCGATCGCCGTGATCGAGCGTCCTGTCACCACCCAACGGAGCAGGGACGAGGAGCTCGAATGCGAACAATCACCATCGGGGCACTGACGGTTGCCGCGGCCGCTGTCGTGGCCTCGCTCGCATCCTGTGCCACCGGCACGGAGCCGTCCCGATCGGACACACCCACGACGACGCGCGCCGCCGAACCGACCGCGCGTGGCGCACCGACCACACCCGCCCCCAGCGCAACCCCGTCCGGAGACGACGCCGATCCCCGTGATGGCCTGCGCGGAAACCCGGGAATGGAACACGGCCGAGGAGACCTCGGAACCGTATTCCACCGACGCGCTCTACCTGGTACGGGTGGGCCGGCACGACTGCTACGACCGCGTCGTGCTCGACGTCAACGGCCCGTCCGATGTCGGCTACACGGTGGGCTACGTTCCCGTCGTCACCGCTGACGGCTCCGGAGAACCCGTGCCGGTGGCAGGGAAAGCGGCGCTGGCCGTCATCGCGCACGTACCACCACAGGGCCTCGACGACAGCGGGCACCAACCCGGCAGGACATTCGCCGACACCGGCGACCACCTCTACTCCCCCGCCCAGCTCAGCGGCTGGCGCAGCCTGCGCGCCGTGCGGTACGCCGGCTTCTTCGAGGGCCAGACCACACTGGCGGTGGGCGTACGCGAAACGCTGCCGTTCCGGGTGTTCAGCCAACTCGACCAGACCGACCGCGTCCGGCGGATCGTCGTGGACATCGCGCACAACCACTGACGCACAGTGGGAATTCGGGCCACCGGTCCACAGTGGACTCTGAAGGCGCGCCGCCGTGGTCACGCCTCCTCGGCGGCCTCGGCCGGGGCGTTCAGCGCGTCCCGGACCGCGGACAGGAAGGCCGCCGCCCCGGCGCCGTTGACCATGCGGTGGTCGTAGGCCAGGCCCAGGTCGGTGACCGTTCTCGTGCGCGGGGTTCCCGCGGGGGTCAGGACTACCTCGTCGTGGACGTCGGCCAGGGAGAGGGCGCAGGTGACGCCAGGCGGGATGATCGGCTGGGCCATGACCACACCCGGGCTGTTGTTGAGCGCCACCAAGAGGTTCATGCCCGTCAGGTCGTCCTCGCGAAGTCTGGTGCGGAGGGCCTTCATGCGCAGCTCCGCCAGCGCGTCGGCGATGTCGCTGACCGACGACGTCGACGCGTCGCGGATGACCGGGGTGTACAGGCCGGTGCCCACGTCCACCGTCACGCCCACCGCGGGAGCGTCGGCGGCGTGGACCAGGCCGTCGGGGGTGCGGGTGGCGAAGACGTGCGGATGGGCCTCGTGCAGGCCGGCGACCGCCTTGATCAGGAGTGCCGCGAGGTCGACGGCGGCGCCGGTCCGCTCGGTGAGCAGGCGGGTCGTGGCCAGGGCCGTGTCCACGTCGAGGCGCAGCACCGTGAAGGCCGCCGGGATGTCGCGGTGGGACGCCGTGACGACCTCCGCGACCCGGCGTTGGGTCGGGGACAGCGGGTGGCCCTCGGCGCGGCGCGGGGCTTCGGGCGGGGCGTCAGGTGGCGTGTCGGTGTCGAGCGTCAGGTGGCCGATGACCGTGCCCGGTGCGCAGTCGGTGCCCGCCGCCACCGCGTGCCGGAGTGTGCCTGCCTGCTCGGCCGCCACCTCCTCGGTCGCCTTGGACGTCTCGACCACGGCCACGGGGTCGCCAGCCGCCACCGCGGACCCGTCGGCGACCAGCCACTCCACGAGTTCGTAGGTCGCGTCGTTGTTGTTCAGCTTCGGGACCCGGACGGCACCGGCCGGCACGGGCGCGGTCGGCACGTCGCGGGGCGCGGTGTCCGCCAGCAGACGGGTCCGGATGGTGTCCGCTCCCACCAGCACCTCGTTCTCCAGGTGTGGTGCGGCCGGGATGACGCTGTCCGCGGAGTTGATCAGCCGGACGGGACCGGGGAGCAGGTGCCACGCCGTGTCGTACAGCCTGGTCGCCACCTCCGCACCCCACGTGCCGCCCGCCGTGCTCTCCTCCACGACCCACACCCCGGCCGCCCCGGCCACGAGCTCGGCCAGGTCCTCCACCGCGACCGGGTACAGGCGGGACGGGACCAGCACCTCGACGTCGCGGCCCTGGTCGAGCAGCGACCGGGCCGCGTCCAGCGCCCGGTGTGCCACCCCGCCGGGTGCGATCAGCAGCACCGGCGGACCGGACGCGCCAGGGACGTGGACGCGTGCCCAGTTCCCGCCCTCGCCGATCAGCTCGAAGCGGAAGCGGCCGTCCACCTCCCCGTCGCGGAACATCCGCCGGGTGTAGAGGACCTTGTCCTCGAACAGCAGGCACGGCCGTTCCCCGGCGATGGCGGACGTCAGGACGTCCGCCGCGTCGTGGAACGGGGAGAGCTCGTACAGCGCGAGGTTCGGGATGCCGATGAAGTGCTTCTGCACGCTCTGGCTGTGCGTGGCGCCGTACCCCCGACCGCCGCCCACCGGGCAGCGGACGACCACGCGCATCGGGACGTGGGTGCCGTACATGGTGACCGACTTGGTGGCGAAGTTCAGGATCTGGTCGAACGCCAGGCCGGCGAAGTCACCGAACATGATCTCGACGACCACCGTGTCACCGCACAGCGCGAGACCGCTCGCGACACCGACCATGCCGTTCTCGCTGAGCGGGGTCGACAGGACCCGGCCGGGGTACGCGGTGGACAGCCCCGTGGTGACGCGGAACGCGCCGCCGTACGGGTCGGCCACGTCCTCGCCGAGCAGGAACACCCGCTCGTCCCGCGCGAACAGGCCGTGCAGCGCACGGTTCAGGTTCTCCGCCACCCGTTCGGCGCGCACCGGCCGGCCGGTCACCGCGCGCTCCCCGCCGCGAGCGGGCGGGCCAGAACCTCCGCCACCACGGCGTCCACCCGCTGCCGGGCCCGCTCGTCCGCATCCTCGAACTGCGCGGGGAAGCGGCGGGCGTAGCCGGCGAGCCAGTCCTGCGCCCACAGCCTGGCGACCTCCTCGGCCGGGCGGGTGTCGTCGCCCTTGCTGTGCGGGCCGAGCCGGGTGGTGTGGGCCACCAGCACGTGCGGGGTGTGGCTGTCGCGGACGCTGGCCACGTGCGGCGCCGCCTCGGCGCGGATCGTGGTGATGTCGGTCGAGTCCGTCTCGCTGACGCTGACGCCGAAGGCGGCGGCGCGGTCGGGAATGGTGCCCGCGAGCTGGTTTTCGGTCGGCGTGGACTGGGCGATGCGGTTGTGTTCGACGACCACCAGCAGCGGTACCCGCCACAGCGCCGCCATGTTGAGCGCCTCGTACACCGCGCCCTCGCCCCAGGTGCCGTCGCCGACGTACGCGGCGGCGATCCGCGCCTGCCGGGTGTGCTTGTAGTGCAGCGCGACCCCGACCGCGGCGGGCACGCTCTCGCCCTGCACGCCGGTGGACAGGAAGCGGTCCCGCCGCAGGTGCTGGCTGCCGCCGACCCCGCCGCACACGCCGCCCTCGCGGCCCGTCAGCTCGGCCAGCAGACCCTTCGGGTCGCCGCAGTGGGCGAGGTAGTGGCCGTGGCCGCGGTGGTTGCTGAACACGAAGTCCCCGGCCAGCAACGGCGCGAGCGCCACCGGTACGTACTCCTGGCCGAGGCAGGTGTGCGTGGTGCCGCTGACCTCGCCGGCGGCGAACAACCGCAGCACCCGCTCCTCGAAGCGCCGGATCAGCACCGCGAGGTCGAGGTCGTCGTCGGGTAATCGGCCGGGTGGGAGGCTCATTCGGCGACGTCCCTGCCGCGCAGGAACTCGCTCAGGTCCCCCACCGACCGGATGGCCCGGATCTCCCTCGGGGTGAAGGACACCCGGTACGCGTCCTCCACGGCCGCGACGATCTGCAGGTGCTTCAGGCTCACCCACTCGGCGGTGGTGGCGGGCCCGGTGTCGGACCTGATCTCGGCGACGGGGATCTCGAGCACGTCGGCGACGAGCTGCGCGAGCCGACTCGGCATCGACACCCCTTTTCCATGGCGGGACCGGGCGTGATCGTAGGCAGCGGCGACGCCACCGTGTCAAGACAGCGACGGGCCGGTCAGACCTCAAGAACCGTGCAGGCCCAGTGCATCCCGCGGCCCATCGACACCAGCGCCACCTTCTCCCCGGGCCGCAGCTCGCCCGAGGCGACGTGCCTGCCGAGGCAGAACAGCTGGTCCGCGGCGCCGAGGTGGCCGTGCCGGGCGGCCAGGTCCCGGTTCGTGCGCGACAGCGGGACGCCGAACGCGTCGGCGAGCGAGGTCATCGCGCGGGCGTTGTCGTTCACCAGGACCAGCCGTGCCAGGTCCGTGACAGCGGTCCCGGCGCGTGCGCACGCCCGCTCGGTGACCCGCACGGCCCGCTCGTCGAGCTCCCGCGCGAAGCCCTGGAAGACCTCGGCGTCGTAGTCGAAGAACTCCATGACGTCCCAGACGTCCCGCACGCGCGGCGGCTCGTCCGCGGCCGACCCGTCGAACGGAGCCGCCGCGCCGCCCTCGTCCATCCGGTAGAAGCGCGCGTACCGGCCGTCGGTGGCCACCTCGGTCGCCAGCCACCGCAGGGACGGGTGGTCGCGCCGGGCCACCACTCCGACCGCGCCGTCGGAGAACACCATCGGCTGGACGTCCATCCGGTTCCAGTACGCCTCGCAGGTGCGGTTCGCCGCGACGACCAGCGCGGTGCGGTAGCCGGGGTGGGTGGCGAACCGGCCCGCGACGGTGTCGAGGCTGACCACGCCGGTGGTGCAGGCCTGGGTGAGCAGCACCGCCTCGGCCCGCGTCGCGCCGAGGCGGTGGCACAGCTCCGCGGCCGCGTCCCAGTACACGTACTCGACGACGTCGGTGACCGCCAGGACCACCAGGTCCACCTCGGCCGCCGGGACGTCGGCCGCCTTCAGTGCCGCCGTACCTGCCGCCACCGCGAGGTCGGTGAGGCCGGTCTCCGGCGGGCACCGGTGCACCGTTTCGTAGCCGTGGCCGAGGACCCGGTGCACGTCGTCGGTGTACTCGGCGACCACGTCGGCCACCGCCGCCGGTTCGCCGAGCGCCTCCCCGAAGGAGACCAGTCCGAAGGTCATGGTGCCTATCATGACGCGGTGATCGACGAGCACCGCACCGAGTTGCCGGGCACGGGGTGGCAGGTGTGGCGTTCGGCGCTGGTCCGGTCGGCAGGTTTCCCGGTGACGGGCATGGCCCGCTTCGCCGCCCCGGCCCTGGCCGCGGTCGTCGACCGGTTCCTCGACGGGGCCGCCACCGAGGAGGAGCTGGGCGCGGCGTTCGAGGCCGCCTCCCGTGCCCTGACCGCCGCGGTCCACGACACCGCCGCCGACCCCGCGTTCCGCACCGCGCTGACGTGGCAGAACCCCGGCGCGCTGAGCGCGGTGGCCAGTGTGCTGCGGGACGGCCGGGACGCGGTCCGCACCGAACGCAGGCGACGCACCCGCGAGGACCTCGTCGCGCGGTACTGGCAGCGGTACTGCCTCAAGAACGACACCGTCGGCTTCTTCGGCCCGATGTGCTGGGGCGAGATCGGCGCGGGCGCGCAGACCGTGTCCGCGACACCGGGACCGGGTCTGGTGCGCGGGCGCCACGTGTTCTTCGAGTGGTGGGCCCTGGTCGCGATCGGCGAGCGGATCGCGGCGGACCCTCGGGTCGCGCCGTGGCTGCCGGTGCGGCTCCAGCCGCACCTCACGGTCCGCGGGGCTGACCTGCTGACCCCGCACCGGCCGCCGCAGCCGCTGTCCCCGCCCACCGCGCGGCTGCTGGCGCTGGCGGCCCGGCGGTGCCGGGTGGCCGACCTCGTCACCGACCTGGTGACCGATTCCGACGCCGACACCGGTTTCCGGCGGGCCGCGGACGTGCACGTCCAGGTGACCGAGCTGGTCGCCCGCGGGGTGCTCCGGGTCGGCTTCGACCTACCGCTGGACCTCTCCGCGGAGGACGCGCTGCGGGCACAGCTCGCCGACGTCGACGACCGGGACGCGCGTGCCTGGGCGCTCGATGAGCTGGACGCGCTGTCCGCCCACCGCGACGCGGTGCGGGACGCGCCCGGTCCGGACGAGCTGGCGGCCGCCATGGCCGCGCTCGACGAGCGGTTCGCCGCGCTGACCGGGAAGTCCGCCCGCCGCCGCCCCGGCGAGCCCTACGCCGGCCGCACGTTGTGCCACCTGGACACCGCGCGGGACCTCGACATCGCCTTCGGCGACGAGGTCCTGCGGCGGCTCACCCCGCTGGAGCCGCTGCTGCGTTCCGCCCGTTGGCTGACCGCGGCGATCGGGCACGCCTACGAGCACGCGCTGCGCGGCCTGTACGACGACCTGGCCGCCGAAACCGGCGCCGAGGAGGTCCCGCTCGCCGACCTCTGGGGCCTCGCCCAGGGCGTGGTGTTCGGCGCGGGCTCCCCCGCCGCGGCGGTGACCGAGGACTTCCTCGCCCGCTGGCGCGGCGTGCTGCGCCTGGCGGACGTCCCGCCCGGCACGCGTGAACTGCGGCTGTCCACTGCCGAGCTGGGCGAGCGGGTGGCCGCCGCCTTCCCCGCCGACGCACCCGGGTGGGCCGGTGCCCGCGTGCACAGCCCGGACCTGCAGCTCTGTGCCACCGACCGGGACGCCCTGGCGCGCGGCGAGTTCACCGTGGTGCTCGGCGAGCTGCACATCGCGATGCCCGCGTTCGACACCCACTTCTTCTCGCTGGGCCACGGGGATCCGGCCGCGCTGGTCGCCGCCATGGCCGACGACCTGCCGGACGGGCGGGTCCGGCTGCTGCTGCCCGCCGACTGGCCGCGCCACTCGGCCAGGAACGCCGAGTGGCTGCACGGGCCACACGACGTGCAACTCGGGTTCGTACCCGCGCCCGGCGCGGACCCCGGCAGGCTGGTGCCGGTCACCGCGCTCACCGTCGTCCCCGGACCGCACGGTCTGCGGGTGCGCGCGGACGACGGGCGGCAGTGGCCGGTTCTCGACATGTTCGCCCAGCTCTTCGACTACCAGGCGTGGGACACCTGGAAGCTCGCGGGCACGGCGGGGCACACCCCGAGGGTCACCGTCGACGGCCTGGTGCTGGTCCGGGAGACCTGGCGGGCCACGGTCGGCGAGACCGGGCTGGCCGGCGTGACCGGCGACCGGGACCGCTACCTCGCGGTCCGCCGCTGGCGCCGGGCGCTCGGCCTGCCCGAGCAGGTGTTCGTCCGCGTCGACACCGAGCTCAAACCCTGCTTCCTCGACCTGACCAGCCCGGTCTACACCCGGCTGCTGTGCACGCTGCTGCGGTCCGCCCGCACGAAGGCGGGCGACGGCGCGGTCCTGACGGTCACCGAGCTGCTGCCGGGCCCCGGCGACGCCTGGCTCACCGACGCGCGCGGCCACCGGTACACCTCGGAGCTGCGCCTGCAGATCCGCGATCCCGCGCTACCGCTCCCCCGGTGACCACACGGCCGCGTCGGCGGGGGCGTCGGGAGTGAGGACGTCCAGCAGCCGCAGCCGCCGGAACCGGTACGCCCCGAGCGCCACCACCGCCAGCACCAGCCCCGCCACGATCATCGCGAACGCGAGCCCTCGGCCGGGCCCGGTGCCGATGACGGCGCCGACCGACCCGGCGAGCGCACCGCCCGGGGTGAACAACGGCTCCAGGAACGCTCCGCTCGCGGGCACCAGGACGGCGAACCCGAGCGGCAGCGTCGCCCACGTCAGCGTCTGGATCGTCGCCAGGACCCGGCCGTGGAACCGTTGCGGCACCTTCACCTGGATGATCGACAGGTAGATGCCGTTGTGCAGGCCGAGCCCGAGGCCGATGCCGAAGCTGCCCGCCGCGACCAGCGCCAGCTCGGGCCGCAGGCCGCTCAGCACGAGGCAGCACGCGACGCCGAACGCGATGCCGATGATCGCGGGCATGCGGTGGCGGGTCGGGCCGCCCCACACGGCGATCACCAGCCCGCCCAGCACAGTGCCCGCGGCCTCCGCGAACGCCACCTGGCCGACCTGGCCCATCGTGCCGAACGCCAGCACCAGCGGCGGCACCAGCAACAGCGTGGACAGGCACAGGTTGTAGAGGGTGAAGAACCCGAGCATGGCGCGGAAACCCCGGTCGGCCCACGCCATCCGCACCCCGCCGACCAGCTCGGCGAGGAAGGTCTCCTTGCGGCGGCGGCCCATCAGCGCCGGGAACCGCACCGCGACGAGCACACCGAGCGCGAACACGTAGCTCACGATGTCGATCAGGAGCACGCCGGTCAGCCCGACCGCGGCCAGCAGACCGGCGGCCAGCAACGGCACCGCGAGCGCGGACATGCCGCTCGCGAGCTGCGCGATGCCGTTCGCGTGGCCCAGGTACCGCTTGGGCATCACCTGCGGGATCGCGGCCAGGAAGGCGATGCGCTGGAAGACCGAGGCCGCGCCGAGGACCGAGACGAGTACGTAGACCGTGCCGAGGGAGTACCCGTCGGTCCACAGCAACACCGCCAGGAGGCCTTCGACCCCGGCGGACACCAGGCAGGCCAGGATCAGCACCCTGCGCCGGTCGTAGCGGTCCGCGACCGCGCCCGCGACCGGCAGGGTCAGCAGCGCGGGCAGGTACGCGATCAGCCCGGCCAGGCCGAACCACAGCAGCGAGCCGGTCGTCAGGTACACCCACACCGGCACCGCCCACTGCGTCAGCGCCGAGCCGGTCAGCGAGATGAGCTGTCCCGCGGCGACCGCGAGGAAACGGCGCACCCCGGGCTGGACCTCCCCGGCGGGCGCGGTGGCCGTGTCCCCCGGCCTGCTGACCGCCGCGAGCCGCCAGCGGTCACCGGCAGGCGCCGGGCCGGCCAGCTCGCGGTGGGTGCGCGTGACGATCTCCGCCAGCTCGTCGGCGCGGTGGTTGACGAAGTAGTGGCCCGCCTCGTCGAGCACCACCAGCGCGGTGGTCCCGCCGAGGAAGCCCCACTCCCGGTACCGCTCCTCGTGGTACTCGGTGAGCACGTCGTGGCTGCCCACCACCGAGATCACCGGGGCGCGCACGTCGACGGGCGCCTCGTCGAGCCAGCGCGTGAACGCCTCCGCGCCGACGGCCGCCTCCCGCCGGACGTGGTGCACGAAGCGGTCCACCTGCGCCGGGTCCATGTCGCCCAGCTCGGCGCCGATGGACCGCAGGAAGTTCTCGTACCCCCGGTCGGCGCCGCGCTCGTCCACCCAGTCGACGAGGCGGCCGAGCAGCCCGCCGGGACGAGCGGTCGGGAAGACCCCGCCCGCGTAGACCGCCTCGATCGGGCGGCCGAGCGCCTCCAGCTCCCGCGCGATGCCCGCCAGCAGCGCGCCGCCGACGCAGTGGCCGTACAGCACCAGCGGACCGCGCACCCGCTCCTGGATCTCGGCGACGCACCGCGCCACCAGCTCGTCGAAGGGCAGCTCCTCGTCGGCCACGCCGACGTCGTGGCCGGGAATCGCCACCGAGTACAGCGAGTGCCCGGGCGGCAGGGCGTCGGCCAGAGGCTGGAAGACCGTCGCGAGACCGCCGCCGTAGGGCACGCACACGTACGAGCACGCCCGCCGCGCCGGGTCCACCGGCGGGGTCAGCTCGTACAGCAGCGGCCGCGCACCGCGGTCGGGTCCGTCGGCGATGGTGGCGAGACTGCGGACCGTGGGGTGGCCGAACAGGTCCATCACGGCGATCCCGGTGATGCCGTGCGCGTCGCGCAGGCGGGCCAGGACGGCGATGGCGAGCAGGGAGTGGCCGCCGAGGTCGAAGAAGTCGTCGTCGAGACCGACGGAGGCGACCCCGAGCACGTCCTGCCACACGCTCGCGACGACGCGCTGGGTGGCGGTCTCCGGTGCCGCGGTGCTCTCGGTGCTGATCGTGGGCGCGGGCAGCGCCACGCGGTCGAGCTTCCCGTTGGGGGACAACGGGAGCGCGTCGAGGGTGACGAACGCCGAGGGCACCATGTACTCCGGCAGCCCGCGCCGCAGCGCCTCCCGCAGGTCGGCGACCGCCGCGTCGCCGGTGAGGTAGGCGACGAGCCGCTGCTCGCGCACGACCACGGCCGCGGCGGCGACGCCGGGTTGTTCGCGGAGCACCGCCGCGATCTCCCCGGGCTCGATCCGCAGCCCGCGCAGCTTCACCTGGTCGTCGGCGCGGCCGAGGAACTCCAGTGTTCCGTCGTGGCGCCACCGGGCCACGTCGCCGGTGGCGTACAGCCTGCCGCCCGGCGGTCCGAACGGGTCGGGCACGAAGCGTTCCGCCGTGAGCGCCGGGCGGCCGTGGTAGCCGCGGGCGACCTGGACACCGCCCAGGTACAGCTGCCCCGCGACGCCCACGGGCACCGGCCGCTGGCGTTCGTCGAGCACGTAGGTCCGCACGCCGGTGATCGGCGCGCCGATCGGCACCCGTGACACCGAGGACAGCGCGGCGGGCGCGCAGTGCCAGGCGGTCACGTCGACGGCGGCCTCGGTGGGCCCGTAGAGGTTGTGCAGTTCGGCGCCCGGGAGCAGCGCGACACACCGCCGCGCGAGGTCGAGGGGGAGTTCCTCGCCGCTGCACACGATCCGCGCCAGGGCGGGGAGGTCTCCGGCACCGGAGCCGGACAGGAACACGTCCAACATGGACGGTACGAAGTGGACAGTGGTGACGCGGTGCCGCGCCATGACCTCCCACAGGTGACCGGGATCGCGGTGGCCGCCGGGCCGGGCGAGCACCATGCGGGCGCCGGTGGTCAACGGCCAGAAGATCTCCCAGACCGAGACGTCGAACCCGATCGGCGTCTTGTGCAGGACGGTGTCGTCCGGGCCGAGCGCGAACGCGTCCTGCATCCACCGCAGGCGGTTCACGATGCCCGCGTGGGTGTTGACCACGCCCTTGGGCCGCCCGGTCGACCCGGAGGTGTAGATGACGTAGGCGGCGTTGCCCGGCCCGGCGGGTTGCAGCGCCATCTCCGCACCCTCCACATCGGACAGTGGCAGCACGGTGGCGGGTACGTCCGCATCGGGCGGCAGCCCGTCGGTGAGGATGAGCGGAGCGCCCGCGTCGGCGAGCATGAACGCCAGCCGCTCGGCCGGGAGGTCCGGGTCGAGGGGCAGGTACGCGGCGCCCGCCTTCAGCACGCCGAGCAGGCCGACGACCAGCGCCGTGGACCGCGGGGCGTGCACGGCGACGACGGTCTCCGGGCCGGCGCCGTGCCGGGTCAGCCTGCGCGCCACGGCGTCGGCGGCGGCGTCCAGTTCCGCGTAGGTGAGCCCGCCGTCCTCGTCGCTGACCGCGACGGCGCCGGGCGTCCGGCGGGCCTGGGCCGCCACCAGGTCGTGGAGCGTCGTGTCCGGTGGTGAGCCGCCGGTGGCGTTCCACTCCACCAGCACCCGCGCCAGCTCGTCCGGCGCGGCCACCGGCAGGTCGCCGACCCTCGTGTCCGGGTCGGTGACGGCGGCGGTGAGCAGCCGCAGGTAGCGGTCGGCCATCCCCTGTGCGGTGGCGTCGTCGAACAGCGCGGTGTCGTACTCGAGCCGCACCTCGGTGCCCGCGACCTCCAGCGCCAGGTCGTCGGCGGCGACGCCGAACGCGGAGCCACGGCCGGTGGGCAGGTGGTTGAACGTGATCTGGTACAGCGGCGGCACACCGGCTTCACGGCCGGGCGCGAGGTCCTCGACAAGCTTCTGGAACGGCATGTCCTGGTGCTCCCAGGCGTCCAGGACGGTCCGGCGGACGCGGCGGACCAGCTCGCGGAACGGCGGGTTCCCGGACACGTCGATCCGCAGGACCAGCACGTTGACGAACATGCCGAGCAACGGCTGCGCCTCGGCACGGTCCCGGCCCGCGACGGGCAGGCCGACCACGATGTCGTCCCCGCCGCCCTGGCGGTGCAGCGTGGCCGCGAACGCGGACAGCAGCACCATGAACGGGCTGGCCGCCACAGCGCCGGTCAGCTCCGGCAGCCGCGCCCACACCCGCGAGGGCACCTCGCGTCGCGCGTCGGCGCCCGCGAAGCCACGCACGGCGGGCCGGGGGTGGTCGGTGGCGAGGGAGTGCACGGCGGGCAACCCGGCCAGTGCGTCCCGCCAGTACGCCAGCAGCTCCGCCATCCGGGCGGTGCCGTCGCCGAGCCGCTCCCGTTCCCAGACGGCGTGGTCCGCGTACTGGACGGGCAGGTCGGGCAGTTCCGGGGCGCGGTGCTCGACGGCGGCCGCGCACAGTTCGAGTACCTCGGCACGCAGGTTGAGCAGCGCGGTGCCGTCGACGACCGCGTGGTGCGCCACCAGTAGCAGCCACCACGTGGTCGCGTCGAGGCGCAGCAGCCGGGCCCGCCACAGCGGGAACCCGTCGACGGGCAGGTCGGCGCGGGCGTACTCGGCGATGGCGTCGGTGCACGCGTTCGCCCTGGCCTCGTCGGTCAGCCCGGTCAGGTCCGCCACCGGCAGCTCCACCGCCAGGGCGGGGTGGACTACCTGGCAGAGCCCGCCGTCCTCCAGCCGCAGCGCGGTGCGCAGCGTCTCGTGCCGGTCCACCACCTCGGCGAGCGCGGCGCGGGCGGTCCCGGCGTCGGCGCCGGACGGCAGGATGATCCGGTCCACGACGTTGAACAGCGGTCGTCCCGCGCTGAGCTGGTCGGTGAACCAGACCCGTTCCTGCGCGTAGGAGGCGGGGACGACGAACAGGTCGTCCGCCTCCGCCGGTGCGGCGCCCGCCTCGACCTCGGTCACGGCCGCCGCCCCGGGCGCGCGAGGCGCGGGATCGGCGCCTCCTCGGCGGCTGGCGCCGAGGGCGTGGCGCGGAGGCGTTCGACTCGGGCGACCATCGTGGCCACGGTCGGGGCGTCGAAGAGCGCGCGCATGGACAGCCGGACGCCGACCGCCTGCCGGATCCGCAGCACGAGCTGGGCCGCCACGAGCGAGGTCCCGCCCGCGCGGAAGAAGTCGTCGTGCGGACCGACGTCCGGCACGCCGAGCACCTCGGCCCAGATCCGCGCGACGGTCCCCTGCAGGTCCTCCCCCGCCGCGGTGCTCGTGTCCACTGTGGCCGTACCGGTGCTCAGCTGTGCCGCGACCTCCTGCTCGTGCTCGACGACCGCGGCGACCGGGTACGCCCCGATCGCGACCTCCGGTCCCCGGCCCGCGGCGAGCACCCGGTGCAGTGCCGCGACCGCGTCGGCCGGGGCGACGCCGTCCTGGTCGGGCAGCCCTGGCTCGCGCCACACGCCCCAGTCGACGGCCAGCACCCGGGTGCGCCAGCCGGGACCGCGGCGGGCGTAGGCGCCCAGGAACGCGTTCGCGGCGCAGTCGTCCATCCGGCCGAGGCCGCCCGCGTGGGCGCTGACCGACGAGCACAGCACGGCGAAGTCCAACGCCATGTCCCCGAACACGGCGCCCAGGGCGAGGGCACCGGCGACCTTCGGAGCCAGTTCGTCCACCGCTTCCGCCCGTCGATCAGCCGCGACCACGCCGGTCTCCGGGAGGCGGGCGGCGTGCACGATGCCGTCGAGGCCTCCGAGGGCGGCCTCGATCTCCGCGCGGACCGCCCGCAGGCGGGTCGCGTCGGTGACGTCGGCAGCGACGTGCCGCACCTGCGCACCCGCGCGTTCGAGGCGGTCGATGGTGGCGATGGCGGTGCGGACGGGTCCGGCGTGTCCGTTGCCGTCGGGAGCGTCGAGCCAGCGGGTCCACTCGGCGCGGGGCGGCAGCGCGGTCCGGGACAGCAGCACGAGCCGCGCGCCGTGCCCGGCCAGCTGCTCCGCGATGGCGGTGCCGATCCTGCCGAGGCCACCGGTGATCAGGTAGCGGCCGCCCGGGCGGACGGGCGGTGCGGCCGAGGGCAGGCTGACCGCGTCGAACCCGCGGTGCCAGCGCCTGCCCCGGCGCAGGGCGACCTGCGCGGGACGTTCCGCCACGCACAGTTCGGCCACCAGCGCGTCCGCCGCGGCCGGGTCGCCGGTGGCGATGTCGGTCCACCGGACCGTGCTCCTCTGCCGTTCGAGCGGCAGCACCCGGACGACCCCGGCGACCGTCGCGTGCTCGGGTCGCAGCAGATCGCCGCCGAGCACGTCCTCGGTGTCGGCGGTAACCACGTCGAGCCGCACCGGGGTATCGGGCAGCGCGCCGACAAGAGCGAGGAGGCTGAGGTAGCCCAGCCGCTGGGCGGCCGGCACCGCGTCGGCGTCGTCCCCGGCGGGTTCTCCCGCCAGCGCCCAGGCGTGCACGACGTGGTCGGGCAGGCCCGGTCCCTCGCCCAGCGCGGCCAGCAGCCGCGTGCAGTCCGCCGGTTCCGCCGGGCGGATCCGGTAGCCCTCCGGTCCGGCGGCGAACTCGGTGCCGGGCGCCACCACCGTCACGGCGGTCCCGGCGGCACGCAGCCGGTCGGCCAGCGCGTGGCCCCGGTCGTCGGCGGCGAACACCAGGCAGTGCCGGGGCGGCGGCCCGGCCGCGGCGTCGGGCAGCTGGTGCCACACCGGGACCTCGACGACCGTCTCCTGTCCCGTGGTGGCCGCGGATACCGTCGCGGGCCGTTCCTGCTCGGGGACCGGGTCGACCCAGTGCCGGGTGCGTTCGTAGGGGTAGCCCGGGAGCGGGACGCGCCGCGCCCCGTGGGCCGCGCCCCGGTGGACCGGCACGCCCGCCACCCACAGCCTGCCGACCGCGTCGAGGCACGTCTGCTGGTCGGTGAGCCGCTCGTTCGCGGCGGGCAGGCTGCGCAGCGGGGCGCGGGCGCCCGCGGGCAGGTTCGTCCTGGCGAGGCCGGCGAGCTGCCTGCCGGGTCCGCACTCCAGCAGCAGCCAGTCGGCCGGGTCGTCACGCACGAGGTCCGCCACCGACGCGCCGAAGTGGACCGGGCCGCACAGCTGGTCCACCCAGTAGGCCGGGTCGGTGGCCTGGTCGGCGGTCACCGGCGCGGCGGTGAGGTTCGACCAGAACGGCACCTCCGGCGCCCGCAACGCGACGCCGTCGAGGACGGCACGGAACTCGGCACGCACGGGGTCGAGCACCGGTGAGTGCGGCGCGTGGGTCGTGCGCAGCAGCGTGCAGCCGACGCCGCGCTCACGCAGTGTCTCCTCGAACGCCGCGACGGCGTCCGGCGCACCGGCCACCACACACGTCCTCGGTCCGTTCACCACCGCGATCGAGACGCCGTCGGGCAACCACCCGGCCACCTCGTCCGCGCCGTGCTGCACGGCGAGCATGCGTCCCGGCGGAGCCGCCTCGACCAGCCGTCCCCGCGCGGCCACCACGCGCAGCGCGTCGGGCAGGTCGAACACCCCGGACACCGTGGCCGCGACGTACTCGCCGACGGAGTGACCGATCATCCCGGCGGGCCGCACACCCCAGTGCTGCCACAGCGCGGCCAGTGCGTACTCCACGGTGAACAGCGCGGGCTGCTGGTGCGCGGGCTCGTCGAGCCACGCCTCCGCGTCCGCGCCGGTGGCGGCCAACCCCTTCCGCAGGTCCTGTCCCAGGACGTCGACGCACTCGTCGACCGCCCGTGCGAACACCGGCTCGTTCGCGTACAGGTGCGCGCCCATGCCCGCGTACTGCGCGCCGTGCCCAGGGAACAGGAACGCCACGCGCGGCGCTCCGGCCGCGTCACCGGTGACGCGCCGCTTCTTGTCGGTCAGCGCGGCCGCGGCGGCACGCGGGTCCGCGGCGACGACGGCCGCCCGGTGCCGGTAGGCGGGCCTGCCGTCCGCCAGGGTGCCCGCGATGTCGCGCAGGTCGAGGCCGGGGTGTTCGGTGAGGTGCGCGGCGAGGCGGGTGCAGGCGGCGGTGAGCGCGGTCGGGGTGGCCGCGGAGACCTGGACCAGTCGGGGCTCGGCCGCCGACGGTTCCGCGGACGGGGCCGCCCGCGGCGCTTCCTCCAGGACCACGTGCACGTTGGTGCCGCCGAGGCCCAGCGAGTTGACCCCGGCCCGGCGCGGTGTCGTCCCGTCCGCCTCCCAGGCGGTGAGCGTCGAGACCACGTAGCACGGGCTCGCCGCGAAGTCGATCTCCGGGTTGGGGCGTTCGAAGCCCGCGGTCGGCGGGATCACCCCGTGCTCCATGGCGAGCACGGCCTTGATCAGCCCCACCACCCCACCCGCCTGGCTGAGGTGGCCGATGTTCGACTTGACCGACCCGATCCCGCACCAGCCGCGTTCGGCGGTGCCGTCGCCGTAGGCGGCGGACAGCGCCGCGACCTCGATCGAGTCACCGAGCACGGTGCCGGTGCCGTGCGCCTCGACGTAGCCGACCGTGCGCGGGTCGATCCCCGCGACGGAAAGCGCTTGCGCGACCACCTCGAGCTGCCCGCCGACGCTGGGCGCGGTGAAGCCCGCCTTCGTGGCGCCGTCGTTGTTGACGGCGTTGCCGATGATCAGCCCGCGGATCGCGTCACCGTCGGCCTGGGCGTCGGCGAGCCGTTTGAGCACGACGACGCCGACCCCGCTGCCGTACACGGTGCCGTCCGCGCGCGCGTCGAACGGCCTGCAGTGCCCCGCGAGGGAGGTGTAGCCCTCGTCGGCGACGTACCCGACGCGGTGCGGCAGCTCCACGCACACCCCGCCCGCCAGCGCCGCGTCGCACTCGCCCGCCCGCAGCGCTTCCGCGGCCAGGTGCACCGCCACCAGCGAGGACGAGCACGCGGTGTGCACGGCGAGGCTGGGTCCCCGCAGGTTCAGCCGGTAGGACACGGTGCTGGCCAGGTAGTCGGGCTTGTTGGCCAGGCCGATGCGCATGTCCCCGGCCGCGGCCACCACCCGCGGGTTCCGCCGGACGTTGAGCCAGTGGTAGAGGTCGGTGTTGGTGCCCGCGTACACGCCCACCTCGCCCGGGTAGCGCGCCGGGTCGCAGCCCGCGTCGAGCAGCGCGGCGTGCGCGTGCTCGAGGAACAGCCGCTGCTGCGGGTCGGCCAGGTCCGCCTCCTGCGCGGTCATGCCGAACAGCACCGGGTCGAAGTACTCCAGCCGGTCGAGCACGCAGGACACCGGCACGAACGCGGGGTCGTCCAGCACGGCGTCGGGCACGCCGAGCGCGGTCTGCTCGGCGCGGTCGAACACGGTCCTGGACTCGACGCCGTCGACCAGGTTCCGCCAGAACGCCTCGACCGAGTCGGCGCCGGGCACCGCCAGGCTGATGCCGACGATCGCGATCGGCTCCACTGCGTCGTCGGTCACCGCGGTCCTCCTCCTGGGTCGGCCGGATCGCGCACCTGCAGCCGCAGCTCGCTCACGTAGCGGCGGCCCCGCGCGTCGGGCAGCCACGCCTGCCCTGGTTCCGGCAGCGGTTCGGTGACCACCACCGGCACGTCGCCACCACCCGCGCGGTGTGCCGCGCGCACCATCAGGCACAGCCGCGTCGCGTACAGCGGGCTGGTGAGGTCCACGTACGTGGGTTTGAGCTCGGTGGCGACGCGCACGAACACGCGGTCCGGCAGGCCGAGGCCCGCTCGCCAGCGGCGCACCGCGAGGTAGCGGCGGGCGGGGTCGGTGCCCTCGGCCAGGCCGGTCGCGGCGACCGTGGTCCGCCAGGTCTCGCGGGCGAGCACCAGCCTGCCGACCGTGACGCGCGGCGTGTGGGGGCGGTCGGTCATGACCTTGAACGCCTCCGCGGCGTGCATGGCGACGAGCGCCGAGAACGCCTCGACGACGGGCCAGCGCGTGCCGTCCGGCGCGGTGACGACCAGCTCGCCGCCCACCTCGGACACGGTGGCCGCGGTCGCGGGCAGCAGCCGGGTCCGGTCGGCGCCCGGCGCGTCGGCGAAGGCCAGCTCCCGGTCGGTCGGCCCGGTCAGCGAGGGCACCAGCCGCCCGCCGGTGCGGGGGTAGTCCGGCGGGTAGAGCGGGCGCAGCCGGTGTGGCCCGAGGTCGGCCGCCAGCGCCTCGCGCAGGGCCGCGACGTCCGGGTGGCCGTCGGTGAACAGCGCGCTGTCGAAGGTGGGCCAGGCGGCGTGCAGCTCGCCGAGGACGGCGAGGAAGTCGCCGCGTGCCACCGCGTCGGCCGAGTCGGCGCACAGCTGCAGGTCGGGGCTGTGGATCCGGCCGGCGCTCCACCCGGGACGCGTCGCGGGGAACTCGGCCGCGACCCGTGGCGCCAGCTCCTCGGCGGTGAACGTCAGCCGGGTCGTGCCCTCGGGCGTGCCCGCGAGCCCGAGCACCCGGTCCCAGCGGGCGGCGAAGTCCCGCGCCACCGCGTCGAGCGGCCGGTCACCGCTGCCGAACAGGGGGCCCTGGGCGAGGAACCACAGGTCGGCGAGCCGCACCGGCCCGCCGTCGGCCGCCAGCTCGGCGTGCAGCTCACCCAGCGCCTCCCGGTACGCCGCGGCGAGGGCACCGGTGAGCCAGCGCGCCGCCCGCAGCGGCAGTTCGAGCGCCGGAGCCAGCGCGTCGAGCAGCCCGGAGCCGATGGTGACGTCCAGGTCGCGGACCGTTTCCTCGTGGCAGAGCGCGCGGCCGGCGTACGGCTGGCCTGCGCGGCGCCGGGGTGCCTTCCCGGTGAGCGCGGTGAACTCGGCGTCGAGTCCGGACAGCGCCGCGGTGAGCGCGGCCGCGTCCCCGGCCGCGGCCGCGACACGGACCTTGGCCGCCGACAACCGCGCCAGCCCGGCCAGCGCCCGGTCGCGGACCGCGGGTTCGCCGATCGCGGCCAGCTTGGCGGCCAGCACCTGCTCGGCGTCGAAGCCCTGCGGCAGGTCGAGGTCCCAGCGCAGCAGACGGCGATCGACGAGGTTGGCCAGCAGCAGGTACCCGTCCGCGGGTCTGCGCACGCCGCTGCCGGGGTCGGCCTCACCGTCGCGCAGGAACGCGTCGACGAGGTCGCGGGCCGTGCGGGTGCCGTAGCAGCGGCGCAGGAACTGGGCCTCGGCCAGCGACACGGGCGCCGGGGGTTGCGCGGGGCGCAGCACCTCGCGGTCGGTCAGGGTCAGGTGCGGTGGCAGGACCGGGGCGAGCCACGGCCGCACCTCCGGGTCGGCCGCGACCCGGTCGGCGTACGCGGCGAGCGCCCAGTACTCGAGGTAGAGCCTGCGTTCGCGGACCAGACCGGGACCGGGGCGCGGGGACAGTCCCGCCTGCCCGGGCGCCACGGTGCCCCAGCACACCGGGCCGAAAAACCCGATCGTCTCGGTCTTGGCGACGTAGCGCTGCCAGTACCCGGCGACCACGTTCTCCCGCTCGCGGCGCCGCACGTTGCGCGGACCGGCCGGTCCGGCGGCCACGAGCCCGTCCAGTGCCACCAGGACGCCCGGGTTCTGCCAGGCCACGGCCTCCCGGAACAGCGGGTCGGCGGCGATCGCGCACACGTGCGCGGCCGCGGCGTCGACCGCTTCGGCGTGGGCCTTGGCGAAGACGTTCTCGCCGACCTCGCCCGCCAGGTGCCGGTCGGCCGTGGCCGCGCAGTCGGGTGCCGCGAAGCGGGCGAGCCCGTCCGCGGGGAACCCCGCGCTGCGCACGAGCACGTCGCGCCACACCGACCAGCCGGTGTCCCCGAGCGGAACCAGGTGGGTCATGCGGGGCCTCCGGCCCGGCCCGGCTGTCCCCGCCGGGACCGCGCCCGGCGGACCGCGCCCCGGCTCGCCGCCTTGACCACGGCCGGGTCCCTGGCGACATCCCCGCCGTTGCCGTCGTGCTCGCCACCGGCGTCGAGGTGTGCGGCGAGCGTGCGCACGGTCGGGTGGCGGAACAGGTCCATCACCCGCAGGTCGCGGCCGAGCACCCGGTTGACCCGCCGCTGCACCGCGGCCGCGGTCAGGGACGTGCCGCCGACGTCGAAGAAGTTGTCGGTGGCCCCGACCCCGCTCAGGCCGAGCACCTCGCGCCACACGGCGGCCACCGCACGCTCGGTCGCGGTGGCGGGCGGCACGGTGCCGAGGCCGCCGCGGACAGCGCGTGGCGCAGCCCGCTCGACGCCGTCGAGCACGCCGTCACGCGGGACCCGCTCGGCGCCCGGCAGGTCGCGCACCGGGATGTCCGGGTCGGCGACACCCGCGGCCACGACCCGCTGGACCGCGTCCAGCACCGCCGCCATCCGCGCGTGGTCGTAGACGTCGGTGCTGTAGAGGATCTCCAGCCGCAGGCGGCCGTCCCGCTCGACGCCGTAGAGGGTGAGGTCGAAGGGCGAGCCGGGCGCGGTCACCGGCACGGGTTCGCCTGCGACCCCGGTCAGCTCCAGGCGGGGCGCGGGGAAGGTGTACATGTTGAACAGCACCTGCACCAGCGGGTTGCGGTCCAGCCTGCCACCGAGCCCCAGCCCGTCGACGATCCGCTCCAGCGGCGCCTCGGGGTGGGCGAGCGCGGCCAGCAGCTCGTCGCGGGCGGCGCGGACGTGCTGGGCGAACCCCGCCTCGTCGGAACACCGCAGCCGCAGCGGCGCGATGTCGATGAAGAACCCGACCATGCGCTCGAAGTCGGCGTGCCTGCGGTCCACGGCCGGGGTGCCGACCACGAGGTCGGGCAGCCCGCTCTGCCAGGACAGGACCAGCCCGAACGCGGCGAGCAGCACCGCGGCCGGGGTGGCGCCGAGCCGGGCGGCGAGCGCCGCGACCTCGGCGGTACGGGCCGGGTCGAGCGCCGCGGTGACCGACGCGCTGCTGTAGGTCTGCTCGGCGGGCCGCTGCCGGGCACTGGGCAGCTGCAGCACGGCGGGCACGCCGGTGAGGTGGTCGACCCACCACGCCAGGTCGTCCGCTCCGCGCCGCCCGCTCCGCTCGGCGCGCCAGGCCACGTAGTCGCCGTAGGTGGCGGGCAGGGCGGGCAGGTCGGCGGGCGCACCGGTCAGGGCACGCGCGTAGGCCGCGGCCAGGTCGTCGTACAGCAGCGCCTGTGACCAGCCGTCGAACACGGCGTGGTGCGCGTGGACGGCGAGGACGTGGTCGTCGGGTCCGAGCCGGTACAGCTCCGCCCGCCACAGCGTGTCGGTGGCGAGGTCGAACGGCCGCGCGACCCCGGCGGCGAGCCGCGCGGGCAGGTCCGCCGCCCGCACCGGGACGACGGGCAGCGGCACCGGGCCCGGCGGGTCGACCACGGCGTACGGCCTGCCGTCGGTGTCGGGGACGCGCCAGCGCAGCACCTGCTGCCGGGCGGCGACGGCGGCGAGCGCGGCCGTCAACGCGGGGACGTCGAGCGGCCCGGTGAGCCGCTCGGCCAGCACCGCGTTGTACGCCGCGCCCGCGGCGGGTGAGTAGCGGTCGAGGAACCACAGCCGCCGCTGCGCCGGGGAGAGCGCGGGTGGGCGCCCCCGCACGGGTGGTTCGGTGCCGGCCGGGGCCGCGGCCCCGGCCTTGGCGGCGATCCCGCGCAGCGTGCGGCCGGTCAGCACGTCCTCGATCGCCACGTCGCGGCGCAGCCGGGCGCGCAGGTCGGTCACCAGCCGCATCGCGGTGATGGAGTGGCCGCCGCGGGTGAAGAAGTCGGTGTCGCGGTCCTCGGGCGGCGCGCCCAGCACGGCCGCCCAGCCGTCGGCGACCTGGATCTCGACGGCGGTGGCGGGCGGCGAAGGCGCCTGCCGAGGGGCGGGCCCCTCGACGGCCAGCTCACGGACCTTCGCGAAGTCCACCTTGCCGTTGGCGTTCACCGGCAGCTCGGCGAGGACGTGGATCCGGGTCGGGACCGACGCGTCGGCGAGCCGTCGCGCGCAGTGGGCGCGCAGCTCGGTGGCGTCGACGGCACCGCTCACGTAGGCGACCAGTTCCGGTCCGGGGAGCGCCTCGACGGCGGCGTGGCGCACGCCGGGGTGCCCGCGCAGCACCGCCTCGACCTCACCCAGCTCGATGCGCTGGCCGCGGATCTTGACCTGCCTGTCGATGCGGCCGAGGAACTCCAGGTTGCCGTCCGGGAGCCGGCGGGCGAGGTCGCCGGTGCGGTAGAGCCGGGCGCCGGGCTCGCCGGAGAACGGGTCGGGCACGAACCGGACGGCGGTGCGGACCGGGTCGCCGAGGTAGCCCCGCGCGAGGCCGGGCCCGCCGGTCAGCACCTCCCCCGGTGCCCCGGCGGGTACCTCGCGCAGCTCGGCGTCGACCACGTGGATGCTGTGGTTCGTGGCCGGGACGCCGATGGGCAGCGGCCGTTCCCAGTGACCGCTCGCGTCGAACCACGTCACGAGCACGGTCGCCTCGGTCGGGCCGTACACGCTGAAGAACCGCCTGCCTCCCGCGGTCCACCGCTCGACCTGCTCGGGCCCGGGCGCCTCGCCACCGGTCATGATCAACCGCACGTCGGGCAGGAGGGCAGGGTCCGCCACCGGCAGCAGCGCCGCTGGCAGGTACACCGTGTTGACGGCGTGGTCGGCGCAGAACCGGTGCAGGCGGGTGGGGTCGGCGCGGTGGGCGGCGCTCGCCAGCGCGACGGTCCCGCCCGCGGCGAGCGGCGCGAGCAGGTCGATGACCGAGGCGTCGAAGCTGATCGTGGCGAACCCGAGGCACCGGGTGTCGTGGTTCATCCCGGCGAACGCGGCGAAGCTGGTGACGAACTCGGTGATGCCCCGGTGCTCGAGCACGGCACCCTTGGGCCTGCCCGTGGAGCCCGAGGTGAACAGCACGAGCGCGGTCGTGCCGAGCGTGGCGGGCCCGGGCCGGTAGGGCGCCGGGTGCTCGGGCACGGGCACCACCTCGACGTCCCCTCCGAACGGGTTCTCCCCCACGACGGTCGTGAGCCCGGCCTCCTCGGCCATGGCCCGCAGCCGCTCGGGTGGGAGCGCCGGGTCCAGGGGCACGCAGCCCGCGCCCGCGGCGAGCACGCCCAGCAGGGCGGCGGCCAGTTCCGGGCGGCGGTCCAGGCACACCCCGACCAGGTCGTCCGCGCGCACGCCCCGCGCACGCAGTGCCGCGGCGACCGCGCCCGTGGCGCCGAGCAGGTCGCGGTAGGTCAGGTGGCGGTCGCCCTGCTCGACAGCCACCGCGTCCGGGCGCAGCCGCGCCTGGTCGGCGACGAGGTCGTGCAGGCAACGGTCGGGATAGGCGAGCCGGGGACCGAACGCCGGTGCCGCCGGGTTCACCGCGCCGGTCGGTCCGGGGCCAGTCCGCTCACACACGGTCGGAATCTACCTTCCCGAACGGGCGTTCCCGGCGGCTCGATTGGATCAAATTTCCGCCACATTTCGCGCAGACGGGCCCGGGTGGGGCCATTTGGCTGATTGATCTCCCTTCCCTTTTCCTGGTCGTGTGTCCTCGTGCGCACCACCCCGACCCCTGACGGCCAGAAGAGCACCGAGGGAGCGCGCACCATGCTCGCACCGCCCACCGACACCGGCGCGATCATCCGGAACCTGATCGTGGACTACTACGACACCATCGCGGCCGCCGCGGCGGGGTGTGGCGCGGAACCGGCGGACGCCCCGGGCACACCCGGGTTCGCACCCGCGTTCGCGCTGCCCGAGCTGACCGACGACGTCCGGGAGTTTCCTCGGGGCCGCCACCGCGACGTGGCGCGGGCTCGGCGAGTACCGGGGCCACCGGGTGTCGCTCATGGAGGCTGACGTGCCGGAGGTCGTCGTCGACGACGTCGCGGAGCTGGACGCGCTGGCGGACGTGGCGGGTGCGGGCCGGGAACGGGTCGTGCTCGCGGCCGTCGCGCTGCTGCTGCGCCGGTACACCGGCACGGCGGAGCAGGTGCTGTCCTGGACGGGCGGCACCGTGGCGGTGGACCTGACCGAGGACCGGCCGTTCGCCGACGTGCCGCCACGGGTCCGGTCCGTGACCGGGCCGCTGCCCCCCGCGGACCCGGGGCTGCCGCTGTCCGGGGTGGTGCGGTGCGCACTGGACGTGTCCGGTCCGATGTGGACGGTGTCCGTGCCGGACTGTCCGGCCGGGCTGACCGAGCCGCTGCACGCCGACCTCGCCGGGTTGTTCGCCGAGCTGGCCGCCGACCCGGCCCGGTCGACCGCCGACCTGCTGCCGGTCTGCGCGTACGAGCGAACCCGGCCGGTGGTCGCGGACCCGCACCCGGACGCGGTGCTCCTGGCCGACCGGATCGCCGCGCACCGGTCGATCCCGGCGGCGTTCGCCGCACAGGTCGCCGAGCATCCGGCCCGGCCCGCCGTGCTGGCCGACGACGCGTGCCTCACCTACCGGGAGCTGGCCACCGCGGTGGCGCGCACGGCGGCGGCCCTGACCCCGGGCGGGGCGGCCGCGCTGCTGTGCGGGCACGGGGCGGCGACGGTGACCGCGCTGCTGGCCGCGCTGGCCGCGGGCAAGTCGTACGTGCCGCTGGATCCGACCTACCCGCGCGCCCGGCTGGCCGACATCCTGCTCGACAGCGACGCGGAGGTGCTGCTCGTCGACGCCGAACACGAGGGGCTGGCCGCCGGGGTGCTCGCCGACGCGGGACGCGATCTGCCCGTGGTCCACATCGGACAGCCGGGGGACGCGGACCTGACCGGGCTCGCCGGCCCGGCCGAGCCGGACGACATCGCCTACCTGCTCTACACGTCGGGGTCCACCGGCAGGCCGAAGGGTGTGGTGCAGAGCCACCGCAACGTGCTGTTCGGGATCGCCAACCACGTCCGCAACTTCGGCATCACCCCGGCGGACCGGACCAGCGTGGTCACCTCCTTCGGCTTCGACATGGCCGTCACCGACACGTTCGGCGCGCTGCTCGCCGGCGCGGCCGCGGTGCCGGTGGACATCAGGAACACCGGCCTGGACCACCTGACGTCCACACTGGACAGACACCGGGTCAGCGTCTACCACTCGACGCCCACGGTGTACCGGTACCTGGTCGCCGGGCTCGGCGACGCCGGCAGACTGCCGAACGTCCGCGCGGTGCTGCTGGGCGGCGAGGAGGTCACCGCGCACGACGTCGCGCTGGCACGGCGGCACTTCGCACCGGACGTGGTGTTCGTCAACGGCTACGGCACCACCGAGGTCAGCTTCGTCGCGCAGAACCACATCGGGCCGGACGAGCGGCCCGGACAGGCGGTGGTCCCGGTCGGCCACCCGATGTCCGGCATCGAGGTGGTGCTCGTGAGCCCGGCCGGGCGGCCCGCCTGCCTGCGTGGCGAGGTGCTGGCCCGCAGCGCGCACGTGGCGCCGGGCTACTGGCGCAGGCCGGAGCTCACCGAGGCCCGGTTCGTCGAGCACCGGGGAACGCGGGCCTACCGCACCGGCGACCTGGCGACCCGGCAACCGGACGGACGACTCGTCTTCCTCGGCCGCACCGACCGGCTGGTGAAGATCCGCGGGTTCCGGGTCGAACTGGGTGAGGTCGAGGCGCGGCTGGCCGCGTTGCCCGGCGTGGGACAGGCGGCGGTGGTGGCACGACCCACTGCCGCGGACGAGCGCGAGATCATCGGCTACGTGGTTCCGGCGCCGGGCCGGGACGTGGACGTCACCGCGGTGCGCACGCGGCTCGCCGCCGTGCTGCCGGACTTCATGCTGCCCAGAGCCGTGGTCGTCGTGCCCGCGTTGCCGATGACCGCGACCGGCAAGCTGGACGCCGAAGCGCTGCCCGTGCCGGGGACCCCCACCGCGGGGTCCACAGTGGACGGTACGGCCGACGAGCTGGAGCGCGTGGTGGCCGGGATCTGGTGCGCGGTGCTCGGTCTGCGGGCGGTGCCGCGGGACGTGAGCTTCGTCGAACTGGGCGGGCACTCGCTGCAGCTCGCCGTCGTGCAGCGGCGGCTGCGGACCGCGCTGGGCACCGAGGTGCCGATGACGCGACTGTTCGAACACCCGACGGTGGCCGGCCTGGCCGCGTACCTGCGCGGCGCCCCGGCAGACACCGAGCACACCGAACACGCGGTGCGCAGGGCCGCGGACCGGATGCGCAGGCGGCGAGAGGCCAGACGATGAGCGACGACGCGACCGCCGACGGGATCGCCGTGGTCGGCCTGGCGTGCCGGGTGCCGGGCGCGGACGACGTGGCGCGGCTGTGGCGGAACGTGGTCGCCGGTGTGGACTCGGTGCGCCGCCTCTCGCCCAAGGACGTGGCCGCCGCCGGTGGCCCGGCCGACGACCCGTCGTGGGTGCCCGCGTTCGGTGTGCTGGACGACCTGGAGGGCTTCGACGCCGACCTCTTCGGCTACCCGTCGGCGGAGGCGGCGCTGCTCGACCCGCAGCACCGGCTGTTCCTGGAGGTGGCCTGGTGGGCGCTGGAGGACGCGGGGTGCGACCCGGCTCGCTCCGAGGCGCAGATCGGCGTGTTCGCGGGCTGCGCCACCAACCGGTACCTGCGCCACCACCTGCTCGGCAACCCGGCACTGCGACCGGCCGGGACGCTCGCCGAGGACTGGGACGACCTGCTCGTCGGCGGCACGTGCGACTACCTGCCGACGAGGGTCGCCTACGCGCTGGGGCTCACGGGCCCGGCGGTCGCCGTGCGGACGGCGTGTTCGTCGTCCCTGGTCGCGGTGTGCCAGGCCGCGCAGAGCCTGCTCGACTACCGGTGCGACGTCGCGGTCGCCGGCGGGGCGGCGGTCGTGTCGACGCGGCAGGCGGGTTACCGGCACCGCGTCGGCGGCACCCTCGCCGTGGACGGGGTGTGCCGGCCGTTCGACGCCGAGGGGACCGGACAGGTGTTCGGCAACGGCGCGGGCGCGGTGGTCCTCAAACGACTCGCCGACGCACACGCCGACGGGGACCGGGTGCACGCGGTGCTGCCGGGCTGGGCGGTCAACAACGACGGCGCCGCGCGTGCCGGGTTGCTGCTGCCGGGGGTGAGCGGTCAGGCGGCCGTGGTGGCCGAAGCGCTGGCCGCGACGGGCTGGGCCCCGGCCGACCTCGGCTACGTCGAGGCCCACGGCAGCGGCACCCCGGTCGGCGACGCGATCGAGGTCGACGCGTTGCGGCGGGCCTTCGCGGGCGGCGTCCCGCGCGCCGGTGCGTGGGTGCTCGGGTCGGTGAAGGCGAACCTGGGCAACCTCGACGCCGCCGCCGGTGTGGTGGGCCTGGTGAAGACGGTGCTCGCGGTGCGCGACGGGGTGTTGCCGCCGACGCCGCACTTCACCCGTGGCCACCCGGAGGTCAACCTGGCCGCCGGGCCCTTCGAGGTGCTGAGCACCGCGCGGGACTGGACGGGGCCGCGACGGGCCGGGGTGAGCTCGTTCGGCCTCGGCGGCACCAACGCCCACGTGCTGGTCGAGCAGGCAGCCCAGCGGCCCCCGTCCACCGCCGGTCCGGATTGGACAGTCCTCGCCCTCTCCGCCGCCGACGACCGCGCGCTGACCGACCTCGCCCGCCGTCTGGCCACCCACCTGCGCGAGGGGCACGTGACAGTGCGGGACACCGCGCACACCCTGGCCACCGGCCGCCGGGCTCTCCCGCGGCGAGCGGCGCTCACCTGCCGGGACATCGACGACACGATCGCCGCCCTGACCGAGTTCAGTGAGAACCGCGTGCCAGAACTGGACGGCCCCGCCCCGCTGCGGGAGGCCGCCCGCACCTGGCTGACGGGCGGCCCGGCCCCCGACCTCCCCGGCAACCGCGTCTCACTGCCCGGCTACCCGTTCCACCGGGTGCGCCACTGGATCGAACCGCACTGAGGAAACCCGCGCACGCCGCCTGCGAGCGCACCGGCGATGTGACGCGGCGCAACGGCTACACGCGGTAGTCCCAGTCCAGCTCCCAGCACTGGACGTCGTGGTGGCCCAGGATGGCCGCCACGGTGGAGCCGTCGGCGGACAGCTCGACGTCGATGACGTCCTGGCGGCATTCGACCTCGGTGACCAGGCTGTCGCTCGGCAGGTGCCACAGGCGCAGCAGCCGCGGCGACGCCGTGAGCAGGAGGTCGCCATCCGCCGACAACGCCAGGGACACCACCCGGTCGTCGGCCACCTCGGCCACGGTTTCGGCCGACCCCGCCACCGAAAGCACGATCTGCCCGCTGCTGTCCACGAAGCCCGGCGCGGCGGCGAGCACGCGGCCGTCGGTGCTCGCCGCGACCTTCCCCGCCTCCGCGAAGACGCGTGTCTCCCGCACGAGCCCGAAGTCCCCGGTATCGAACACGAAGGCGCGTTCGCCTCGGACCAGGACGGCGACGTCGCCGAACAGCACCACCCACTCGTCCTCGTGCGCCGACCACCCGTGCACCGGTCGGCGGGTCGCCCGGTTGCGCAGGAGGCTGAGTCCGCTTCGGCGCCAGAACTCGAAAGCGGGGTTCTCGTCCCTGAACACGGGATGTCCCGCCTCGTCCCGCACGATCACACCGGCTTGCCTGGCCGTCCGGAGGTGCCACAGCACCTCGGCGCCATCGGCGTCGCGCGTGAGGACATGGCGGTCGTCGGCGCAGGCGGTCGCGAATTCGGAGTCCACCTCGTGCCGGTCCCGTGACACCACCACGTCGCCGGTGCGCAGGTCGATGATCCGGGCCTCCCGGCCGAAGAAGTTCGCGAAGGCGTAGCGCCCGTCCCGCGTGAGCGCCGAGGAACCGTGCAGCACGGCATCGAAGCGGCGGGACGGCCAGACACCGGCGAACGCGGTCCGCGCGCCGACCGCGCCGACCCGCCGCCACAACTTCCGCAGCCGCGGGTGCCGCCGGTAGGCGGGCAGTGCGCGCACGATCTCCAGCTGCCGCTGGGCGTCGGCGACGCGGCCGGTTTCGAGGAAGTCGGCGGCCAGCTCGAGGTTTTCCTCGGCGACCAGCGCGTCCCCGGCGATGCGGTCGGTCGGCTGCGGGCGGGCGTAGCTCCACGGCGCGGCGGGCCCCGGCTCGGGCACGTGGACGACGGCCGTGGTGTGCACCGTGCGCGGGGTGCGGCTGCCGAGG
Organism: Actinophytocola sp. NPDC049390; assembly: GCF_044466355.1. Taxonomy (NCBI): domain Bacteria; kingdom Bacillati; phylum Actinomycetota; class Actinomycetes; order Pseudonocardiales; family Pseudonocardiaceae; genus Actinophytocola; species Actinophytocola sp. NPDC049390. The sequence goes on along the minus strand of NZ_JBITMQ010000001.1, from coordinate 143,836 downwards.
AGAACCAGCGCCGTGCTGCCGGCTGCGTCCACGGCGACGTCCATCGGATCGCGGGAGTGGACGGTCGTGGTGAAGGTGCACCGGCCCTCGTCGAGCCGCCAGCTCTGGAGCAGGACGTCGAAGGTGTTCACCGCGGTCCGGCCGTCGTCGCCGACCGCGAGCCAGCCGAAACCGTTGTTCCACAGCCGGGCGCTGCCCAGGACCGTGACGTCGAACGTCGTCAGGTCCAGCAGTGCCATCTTGTTGTCGTGCGTGGCCGAAAGCGCGTACCGGGCGGAGGGACTGATGGCGCAGCTGTGCCGCAGGCCGTCCACCCGCCACAGCTCCTCGCCGGTGCGGGTCAGGACCCGCAACGTCCACGTGAAGCCGTCGAACACGACGACGCGCTCGTTGTCGGCGGTGACCGCGATCGCCCAGCCGCGGCCGTACTGGGACTCAGGGGATCCGGCGCGGATCACCTCCACGGCGTCACCGAGCACCCGCACCGATCCGTCGCCGGCGACGGTGGCCACCACGGTCCCGTCGGGGCTGACCGCGACGGCCTCCACCCCACCCGGAACCGCCGCGGCGCGGGTGCACTCCCCCGTCGTCGTGTCCCACACCCGCACCTGCCCGCTCTGGTCGGAGGAGGCAAGCACGCGGCCGTCGGTGCTCAGGGATTGCGAACGCAGGCGGTGCTCGTGGCCGGTCAGGCCGCACCGCACCCGCCCGTCGGCCAGCGACCAGACCTCGGTCTGCCGTTCTCGGAACGTCACCGCGGCCACCCGCCCGTCGGCGCTCAGCGCGATCGGGTGCGCCCGGTCGGTGTAGACCGGGCCGGGCCGCTCGGTGACCTGCCGGTCCGGCAGGGCGCGGGCGGCCGCGGTGTCCGGGCCGTCCGGTAGGTCGCCGAGCAGGCGCAGCGCCGCATCCTTGTCCCCGCGCTCGACGTGGACGGCGGCGATCAGGTGGTCGGCGGTCCGGTCGCCGTCCGCGGTCAGCCGCACCGCGTCCAGCTCGGCGACCAGTTGCCGGTCGGTCTGTACCCCGGCCCGCCACCGGCGCAGCCCGCGGTTGTAGGTCGCGTGCGGGTGGTGCGGGTCGGCGCGCAGCGCCGCTTCCCAGAGGTCGTCCGCCTGCTCGGGGTGCCCGAGGTCCAGCAGGGAGAGCGCGCGGTTGGACAGCGCGTCGGCGAGCAGCGGCGCTTCGTCCGGCCGCTGCCGCGGGTACGGCTCGAAGGTCGCGGTGCGGTAGAGCTCCGCCAGCTCGTCGACGAGCTCGTCGAAGCCGGCCGGACGGGCCGCGGGGTCCTCGGCGAAGCAGCGTCGCAGCAGGTCGGCGACGTCCGCGGGCACCGGCGGGAGGACCGGGTCGGCGGGCGCGGCTTCGAGGAACCGGGCGAACACGCCCGCCGCCGCGTGCCCGAACATCGCGGGCGGCCCGCCCGCGAACATCTCGAACACGCTCACCGCCCACGACCAGACGTCCGTCGCCGGGCCGAGCCGCTCGCCCCGGGCCTGTTCGGGCGAGCAGTACTCCGGCGTCAGGCCCCCTCCGCCGGTGAGGTTGGCGAGACCGAAGTCCGTCACCTTCGCCGCGCCGCCGGGTTCGAGCATGACGTTGGCGGGCTTGACGTCCTGGTGCACCACCCCGCGCTGGTGCGCGTGCCCGAGGCCCCACGCGGTCTGGATCGCCAGGTCGAGGATCCGGCGCAGGGCCGGGCGGTGACCGCCTGCGTAGAGCGCGCGGTCGCGGACGGCCTCGGCCAGGCTGCCCCCGCCGACCCATTCGGCGAACACCCGGGGCGTGCCGTCGACGCGGCGGACGTAGGCGCAGCTGACGACGTGCGGGTGCGCGCCGAGCCCGACCCAGGTTTCCGCCTCGGCTTCGAACCGTTCGGCGTCGGCCGCGGACGCGACCAGTTCCTGGCGCGGCGTCTTGACCGCGAGCTCCATGCCCCACTGGCGGTGCCACACGCGGTACACCAGGCCCATGCCGCCGGTGGTGACGACGTCACGGACCTCGTACACCCCGAGCACGACGTCCCCCGGGGACCACATCTAGTCGACCAGGGCCACGTACAGCGGGGTGCCGAGCACGACGTGCCCGCCATCGGCCGTGGGGCTGGGCCCGTCCAGCAGCCGCTTGGCGACGAACTCGAGGTTCTGCTCCGGTCCCGGCATGGCTTCGGTGGCCCGCTGCACCGCGGCCAGCGCACCCTTGTGCGCCCCGTCGTCCTCGTGCTTGATCGCCTCGGTCAGCGCGCCGATCTCCGGGTCCGCGCGCAGGCCGGCCAGCATCGACGGCAGCACCGACCGCGTCTGGCCGACGGGCGCGGGGCCACCGCCGAGGATGTGGTGCCCGGACCCGCCGAGCCCGACGACGGTCCGCCCGGTGCTGCCACCGAAGTACGCGAGCGTCGGCTCGGCGGGGAACGGTCCCCAGCACATCGGCAGCAGGCCCCAGAAGAACTGGCCGGGCTCGTCGACCGTGCCGAGATCGCCGTGCTCTTCCAGGTAGCGGACCACCCGCCGCAGCTTCGCCGTGCGCTCGCCGCCCGCGGGTGCCTCCGTGGCCCGCTTGCCGCCGAACAGCTTCAGGTTCAGGCTCACCTCGGTGGTGCGCCGGCGCGTGAAGGCCGGGTCCATCTGCGCGAGCAGCATGTCGACCTTGCTGTCACTGACGTACAGGTAGTACTGGAACGACAACGGCCTCCCCATCCCCCGACGACGCTGGTCGGATCATACCGGCGCCGGGGCCCGGCCATTCCGACACCGCGCGCTATCGCGGCCGGTAGATGCGCTTGTGGCCGGACAGCGCGGCCAGCCGGTACGGGCCACCGGTCTGCGCGGCCACCGCGTGTTCCCCGCCGTCCTCGGGGAGGGACAGCTGGTGGAGTGCGCGGTAGCCCGCGTAGTCGATCGGGCGGCGGCGGGTCACCGCCTCGTCGTGTTCCCGCACGCGCAGGTGGGCGCGGTAGCCGGGCACGACCGTCCCCGCGTAGAACTCCGCCACGCTGCCCGAGCCGTAGCTGAACAGCCCGATGGTCCGGTCGGACAGGTCGTCCTGCGCGTTCTCCAGCAACGACGCCAGGCCGAGGTACATCGACGCGGTGTAGCTGTTGCCGACGACGCTGTTGTAGCCGGTCGTGTCACCGATGTGGTGGGCCACAAGGCTCTCGTCGCTGTCCAGCCCCGCGTTGCGCAGCAGCTGGCGGTGCGCCTTGTAGGCCATCTTCGGGAAGGGCTGGTGGTAGCAGAACGCGCGGAACTCGTCGAGGCGGCGGCCGCCCTGCTCGGTGTAGTCCTTCCAGGCGCCATCCAGCGCGTGCAGGTACGCCGCGACCGAGTCCTGCCCGTCGACCAGCGCGGTGGACAGGTAGTTCGGCCGCCAGAAGTCCATGATGTCCGCGGTGAACAGGCCGGACGGCTCCTCGATGCGCAGCAGTGCGGGGTCCGCGCCGACGAGCATGGCCACCGCCGCCGCGCCCTGGGTCGGCTCGCCCGGGCTGTCCAGCTCGTACTTCGACACGTCGCTCGCGATCACGAGGACGCGTTGCGACGGGTCCCGCCGGACGAGGCCGACGGCGAACTGGAGTGCGGCCGTGCCGCCGTAGCAGGCCTGCTTCAGCTCGACGACCCTGGTCGACGACGGCAGCCCGAGCAGCGAGTGGACGTAGATGCCCGCCGCCTTCGACTGGTCGACGGACGACTCCGTGGCCAGCACCACGGTTCGGATCCGGTCACCGCCGTGCCGGGCGACGACGGGCTTCGCGGCGGCGGCACCCATCGTGACGATGTCCTCGTCGGCGGCGGGCACGCTCATCGAGCGAAGGCCGATGCCCACGTGGTACTTGCCGATCTCGGTACCGTTGTGCGCTGCCAGTGTCGTGTGCGGCAGTACGAACTCCGTCGTGGCGAACGACAGGTCGTGGATGCCGATGGCGAGCTCCGCGGACATGGCTACACCCCGATCTTCTTGGTCTCGTTGTTGCGTTCCAGGTTCACGTGGGCGCGCATGAGCTCGCCCGGGTTGGTCTGCGCGGCGAGCAGCGACAGCTCGCCGCACAACACGGTCGCCGCGGCGATCACGGCGAGCCTGCGGGCGTTGGCGCCCGGTTCCCGTTCGTCCCGGCAGCCCAGCCGCGCCAGGTTGGTCTCGACGAAGCCGAGGCCCTTGCCGTTGCCGACCGTGCCGACGATCAGGTTGGGCAGCGTGCAGGAGAAGTAGAGGTCGCCGTCGCGGTCCTCGGCGACGGTCACGCCCTGCGATCCCTCGACGATGTTGGCCGCGTCCTGGCCGGTCGCCAGGTAGAAGGCCAGCAGCATGTTCGCGTAGTGCGCGTTGGCAGAGCGGATGCCGCCGGCCAGCAGGGTGCCGAGCATGTTCTTGCGCACGTTCAGCTCCGCGATCTTCGCGGCCGTGGTGTGCAACCGGTCGGCGACCACGGCCGCGGGCACCAGCAGTTCGGTCACCACGTTCTTGCCCCGGCCGAGGATGCCGTTGACGGCGGTGGCCTTCTTGTCCGTGCAGTAGTTGCCGGAGATCGACCCGTACGAGGTCCCCGGGATGGTGGCGATGATGTGCCGCAGCAGCGCGTCGGCCGCGAGCGTCGCCATGTTGTGCCCGGACGCGTCGCCGGTGGTGAACTCGAAGCGGAGGTACAGCAGGTTGGCCACGATCTCGTGCCGGAAACCGACCAGCTCGGCGAACCTGCTGCAGCCGCGCACGACCTCCCGCAGCTCGGCGAACCGCGCGTCCACCTGGAGCGCGGCCATGTACGCGGTGGACGCGTCCGCCGCCTCGACGAGCACCGAGCGGGTCATCCGCTCGTCCACGAGGGTGGCCACGATGCCGTTCTCGGTCAGCGTCGACAGTTTCGCGCCCCGGCCCACCGACGGCCACAGCGGTGTCTCGTAGGTGGCGAGCGGCACCTGGGTCTCGCACGTCGCGGTGTTCCCCGAGATGCGCAGCGGTCCCACCCACCTCATCGGCACCCCGGCGACCGCGTGCTCCCCGGCCGCGGAGGGCCGGACGTGGTCGTCCTGGCGGTCAGTGATCATCTCCTGCTTCCTTTCGTCCGTGCCCTGCCGTCGCGACGCTCAGCGACAGCGGCCGCACCCCGGCGGCGGCCCACCGTGCCCGCAGCTCACCGAGCCGGGCCGCCGCCGTGGCGTCGAGCAGCGCGATGCCGCAGTCACCGCCGCCGGCGCCGGACGGTTTGGCCGCGCCACCGACGGCCTCGGCGGCGTCGCACAGCGCGGTGAGCCGGTCGGTGAAGATCCCGAGCCGCGCCTCGCGGTCCAGGTCGGTGAGCAGCCGCCGCGCGGTGCGGACGTGCCGCGGCAGCTCGTGGTGGTCGCCCCGCTCGAGTGCGTCCGCGAAGGCGCGCACGCACTCGCCGGACCGGTCGAGGAACTCCCGGTGCGCGGCGCCACCCCGCCACCTGTCCAATCCGGACACCAGCGAGCCGGTGGCGGCGGGGGTTCCGGTCCAGCCGACCGCGAGCACCAGGCCGCTGGGCTCGGGCAGCCGCCGCACGCGGAACCCCGGCCACGGTGCGCGGAGGGCCGCGCCGACGCCGCGCCTGCGCGCCAGGTCCAGCACCGCCGCGCGGTCAGGGGCCTGGTAGGCGAGCCAGCCACCCCACGTGCCCGCGGCGAGGTCGCCGCCGGACGCGTTCGGGTCGAGCCGCGCGGTCGCCAGCATGCCGAGCCGGAATCGTTCCTCAGTGGACAGTCCAAGGTGGAGCCACGCGGCGACCGCGGTCACCGTGGCCACGGTGACCGCGCCGCTGGAACCGAGCCCCAGCTTGGTGCCGTCCTCGTGGAGACGGCTGGTGACCGAGACCCGCATGGCGGGGACGGCGAGGCGCCGCTCGGCCGACAGCCGGGTCAGCACCTCGAGCGCCGACACGACGTGGGCCAGGCCGCCGCGGGCGAGGCGCTCGCTGGCGGGATCGCAGCCGGCCAGCGCGCCGTCGTGGTGGCGCAGCCGCGCGCCGCCGGCGCACAGGTCGGAGACCACGACGACGTCGGCGTCCTCCGTCGTGGCCGCCACCGTGACGCTCACCGTCCGGTCGACCGCCACGAGGATCGCGGGCCTGCCCGGCTCGACCACCGCGTACTCGCCCGCCACGAACAGCTTGCCCGGCGCGTGCCGGGTGACCGTCCCGGTGTCCGCCGGTGCCCTCGCCGGCGTCACGGCTCGCCCCCGGTCACGCGGACACCGGGCCCCGGCCCGGCGACCAGGGCCGGGCACCCGCCCGCGGCGCGTACCGCCTCCGCGACCCGGTCGGCGTCCGTGCGGTGGCAGAGCACCTTGACGTTCGGCCCGGCGTCCATGGTCGCGAAGGCGGGCACGCCGTCATCGCGCAGCGCGCGCACGCCGTCGAGCACCTGTAGCGTCGCGGGCGCCAGGTACCGCACCGCCGGCCGGGCCGCCAGCATCGTCGCGTGCATGCCGAAGGCGTTGCGCTCCGCGATCTCCCCGACCGCGGTCAGGTCGCCCCGGCGCAGGGCGGCCAGCATGCCGGCGAGGTCGGCCGCGCTCGACTCCGCCCACGCCGGGTAGAGCGGTGACGTGTCCACGGTGTGCCGCATGGCGATCCGGCTGGACACGGCTTTCGGTCCGGCGTCGATCACGGCGAGCACCAGGGCGGGATCGAAGTCCGGCGCTCCCGCCGGTTCGGCGTACGAGGTGCGGTCTCCCTCGGCTCCGCCGCCCTCGCCCGCGTGCCACACGGCGAAGCCGCCGAAGACCGACCGCGCGGCCGACCCGGACCCACGGCGGGCCAGCCGGGACAACGCGGTGGCGTCGAGTTCGAGGCCGTAGGCCGCGGCGCTCGCGGCGGCCAGCGCGGCGAACCCGCTCGCGGAGGACGCGAGGCCCGCGCCGGTGGGAACGGCGTTGCGGGTGTCCACGACCGCGCTCTCGCGGCGCCCGGCCAGGACGCGCACCAGGTCGAGGAACGCGACGACGCGCCGGAGGGGTTCGCCGGTCAGCGGCTCCCCGCCGAGCGTGACGACGTCGGCGTCCATGCCCGGGGCCAGCGCGACGGTGGTCGTCGTCGGGACGATGTCCAGCGTCATGGACAGGCTGCTGGTGCGGGGCAGGACGAGCCGTGCGTCGCGCTTGCCCCAGTACTTCACCAGCGCGATGTTGGGGTGCGCGACGGCGGTCGCGGCGCGACCCCTGCGGTCCCGCTCGCGCAGCCCGACCGGCTCCGCGGAGTGCTCACCGGCCATGGTCGGCGAACTTCCCCACCGGCACCACCCAGGTGTCGACCGCGCCCGCCGCACGCAGCCGCTGCTCCACGATCCGGGCGCGGTGCGGCTCGCGCACGAGCGTGATCATGCAGCCACCGAGTCCGCCGCCGCTGATCTTGGCGCCGAGCCCGCCCGCGACGAGCGCGGTCTCGACCAGGTTGTCGATCAGGTCGGTGCTCAGTCCCGCGTCGGCGAGCAACTCGTGGTTGGCGGTCAGCCGCGCGCCGAAGTCGCTGATCCGGCTGTTCCCGAGGTCGCGGACCGCGGCGTCCGCCAGCGCCGAGACCCGGTTCACGAAGTCCTCCCGCGTGCCGGGGCGCTGCTCGAACCGCCTGCGCAGGGACGCCACGGCGTCCTTGGTGCGCCCGGCGACACCGCTGTCCGCGATCACGAACAGACCGTCGAAGCAGATGCGCAGCGGCCGGGCCGAACCGGCCTGGAACACGATGGAGTGGGGCACGCCCGTGGCGGCGGCGTCCACCCCGCTCGCCCTGCCGTGTGCCACCTCCTCGGAGGTCTGCACGAGGTCGTACACCATCCCGGCGTCGAGCCGGCGGTCGAACAGGCTCGCGAGGGCGAGCACGACGGCCCTGGCGCACGCCGCGCTGGAGCCGAGACCGCGGCCCGCGGGGATCGCGCAGTCGACGAGCAGGTCGATCGCGGGGCGGCCGGTGACACCGGTCAGCTCCTTGAACCCGGCCACCAGCCGTCGCAGGCTCTCCGTCGCCTGTGTCACCACCGGCGCCGAGCCGGGGCCGGTCAACGTGAACGCGACCTCGTCCACGTCCGACGGCGGGTGGTCGAGCAGCGACGCGCTCGCCGTGGCCGTCAACTGGGGTACCGGGATGGCCAGCGCGGGCGCCCCGTACACCACGGCGTGCTCACCCAGCAGAATCGCCTTGCCGTGGGCACTCCCGATCCCGACCGTCCGGTCGGTGGTGCGCGGCCGCGCGAGCCGGGCACGCCGGATCGGCGCACTGTGGGCCGAGGGGGGCAGGGTCATTGGTCCAACTCCTGAAGGTCGTCTGGATGTCAGCTGGTCGTCCAGCCGGCGTCGGCGCCCGTAGTCGGCGTCCGCGCTCACCTGGACCGCTGGGTCGCCGCGACCGCCATCGCGGTCAGCCGGTCCCGGACCGGGGCCGTGACGCCGCTTTCCTCGAGCGCGGCGACCGCGCGGGCCGTGCGGCACACGATGTCCCGCTCCACCCGGTCCACGGCGCCGGTCGCGGTGAGGATCGCGCGCACCCGGTCGAGCTGGTCGGCGGAGAGGTCGGTGCCGATCACCGACCGCAGGAACCGCGCGGCGGCGGGGTCGTCGTCGGCGGCCAGGTCGAGCGCCGTCGCGAGCAGCACGGTGCGCTTGCCCTCCCGGATGTCGTCCCCGGACGGCTTGCCGGTCACCAGCGGATCGCCGAACACGTCGAGCAGGTCGTCCCGCAGCTGGAAGGCGATCCCGACGTCGGTGCCGAACGCCCGGTAGGCCGCGACCGTCGCCGCGTCGGCGTCCGCGATCGCGGCGCCGAGGTGCAACGGCCGTTCCACGGTGTACGAGGCGGTCTTGTACCGGTCGACCCGCAGCGCGGCGTCGACGTCCTCGGTCCCGGCGGCCTGCGCGGTCAGGTCGAGCAGCTGCCCGTACAGCACCTCCGTGCGCACCGCCGACCACACCGGCTCGAGCCTGGCCTGCGCGTCCGCGGGGAGACCGGACGTGCGGACCATGTCGTCGGCCCACGCCAGCGCCAGGTCGCCGACCAGGATCGCCATGCCCTGCCCGAAGGTCGCCGGCGCACCGCACCACCGCCGCGCCCGGTGCCGGTCGGCGAACTGCACGTGCGCGGCAGGCAGGCCGCGGCGCGTGGGCGCCTCATCGATGATGTCGTCGTGGATCAGCGCCGACGCGTGCAGCAGCTCCAGTGCCGCGCAGGTGCGCACCACGGCGGGAGCGGCGGGCCCGAACTCCACCCCGCCCGCGCCGAGCCAGCCGAGCCACGCGAACAACGGACGCACGCGCTTACCGCCGCGCGCCACGTAACCCGCCAGGTCGGCGACCGCCGCCGCCAGGCCGTCGTCGACCGCCTCGGCCTCCGCCCGGCGCTCGGCGAGGAACTGCCCGAGCACCGCGTCCACGGCGTCGGTGACGTCGGTGACGGCTCCGGGCGCCGAGCCACGAACCACGGTCTCCGTCATCGGTGGCCCCCCACGCTCTCGCCCGTGGGGCCACCGTCCACATCGGTCTGATCAGCGGGCGACACGTCCGGCGGTGCACTGCCCGGAATGTGCGGTCTGCCGGACGACGTCCTCGGCACGGCACGGACGGGGTCGCATTCGTCGAGTGGGGTCATCGTCCGAGCATCGGCGCCGGGACTTGGCGGGGACTGTGCCGCGGCTTGGCGGCGGGGCGCCAAGCGGACCCCAAGCCCGCACCAAGCCGGGTGGGCGACGGTACTGGGAACGTACAGCCGCCCCAGAGCGCGTCACACCGGTGACACAGCGGACACACAGCGGACTTCACCGTGTGCCACCTGGCCGACGGGAGACGTACGGGTTCCTTCGCGTACCAGCGGTGACTCTAGAGAAGGCCGACTTCAGAGATGCCAATATTATGCAAACCCGCGGTGAACGTCCCAGAGCACGTCCTCACGATGGAGGAGACTCTCGAGTTCGCCGAACAAGCCCATGCCGGGAAGCCGCAGCTGGCCCTCGCGCTACGACTGATCCAGAACACGGGGGTGTTGACCCGGCGCGTCGTCCAACCGCTGGAGAAGACGCTGCGCCATCCGGGATTCGAGGAGCGCAACCGCGTCTACGAGGTCGAGTCCAAGAAGCTGTGCCCCCGCGTGATCGAGCAGGCGTTGGCGAACGCCGAACTCCACGCGCGGGACATCGACGCGGTCATCTACGTGTCGTGCACCGGCTTCCTGATGCCGTCACCGACCGCGTGGCTGATCAACACGATGGGCTTCCGGCCGGACACCCGCCAGATTCCCATCGCGCAGCTCGGGTGCGCGGCAGGGGGTGCGGCGATCAACCGCGCCCACGACTTCTGCACGGCCTACCCGGGCAGTAACGTCCTGATCGTCTCCTGCGAGTTCTGCTCACTGTGCTACCAGCCAGGCGACGACAGCGTCGGGTCGCTCCTGTCCGACGGGTTGTTCGGCGACGCCGTCGCGGCCGCCGTGGTCCGGGGCAGCGGCGGCACCGGCATGGCGCTGGAACGCAACGCCTCCCACCTCATCCCGCACACCGAGGACTGGATCTCCTACGCCGTGCGCGCCACCGGCTTCCACTTCCGGCTCGACCGCCGCGTGCCCGGCACCATGGAACCGCTCGCCCCCGTGCTGCGCGACCTCGCCACCCGCCACGGCTGGGACATCGGCAACCTCGACTTCTACATCATCCACGCGGGCGGGCCGCGGATCCTCGACGACCTGAGCAAGTTCCTCGACGTCGACCAGCACGCGTTCCGGCACAGCAGAGCCACGCTGGCCGAGTACGGCAACATCGCCAGCGCGGTCGTGCTCGACGCGCTGCGCAGGCTCTTCGAGGAAGGCATGCCCGCGCCGGGTGCCAGCGGCGTGATCGCCGGCTTCGGCCCTGGCATCACCGCGGAGATGGCGCTGGGCAGCTGGACCTGCGGCACCGCGAGGAACGGGACCCGGGTCGGGCAGGCCGCGTCCACACCCGCCCTCCAGCGCGACCTCGCACGAGCCACCACGGGAGGAACCACATGGACGGCGTGATCGTCCCGCCCGGACAGGGCCGAAAGCTGATCACCAAGGCGCAGGAGGTCACGTTCAAGGTCATGGGGGCCAACGGCTCCTCGACCTCCTGCTTCGAGGTGATCGTGCCGCCCGGGTTCGACGTCGGCGCGCACACCCACTCGCGTTCCGAGGAGTTCTTCTACGTACTGGACGGCGAGCTGGAGGTCCTGGCGTTCGAACCCACCGACCGGTCCGGAGAACGCTGGCAGGACTGGGAGTCCCCGCGTGGTGACCGGGCGGTCCGGGCCGGCGCGGGCAGCTGCATGTTCGTGCCCCCCGGCTGTCCGCACGGGTTCGCGAACCCCACCGACCGGCCGACGCGGATGCTGTTCCAGAGCACCCCCGCGCCCGACCACGAACGGTACTTCGACGAACTGTGCGAGATCTTCTCGGCCGGCGGGACGGTGGACCCCGAGGCCGTGCAGCGGCTGCGCGACCGCTACGACGTCAACCAGATCACGCCGCTCCGCTACGGGCCGGCACCACTCCAGCCGAGCCGGAGGTGACCACAGTGGACACGATTCCCCTGGTGCGCGCGAGCATGGGCACCCAGGAGCTGGCAGCCGTCGCGGAGGTGTTCGCCTCCGGCTGGCCCGCCGGACAGGGCCCGCGCGGCAAGGCACTCGAGGCGGAGCTGGCGGCCAGGTACGGCGCCGGTGGCGCGGTCGCGCTGAGCAACTGCGGGGCCGCGCTGCACCTGGCCCTGCTCGCGCTCGGCGTCGGACCGGGCGACGAGGTGATCGTCGCCGACTACACGTTCCCGGCGCCCGCGCACGCGGTGCGCTACGTCGGCGCGACCCCGGTGTTCGCCGACGTGCGCGCCGACACGGGCACCGTGGACCCGGAGGCGGTCGCGGACCTCGTCGGTCCGCGCACGGTCGGGGTGATCGCCGTCGACACGGTCGGGCTGCCCGCCGACTACGCGGACCTGACGTCGATCACCGAGCGCCACGGGCTGTTCCTCGTCGAGGACGCCGCCTGTGCGCTCGGCGCGACCTACCGGGGCCGCCCGGCCGGTGCGCTCGCGCCGGTGGCGTGCCTGTCCTTCCACGGCCGCAAAGGGATCACCAGCGGGGAGGGCGGCGCGCTGCTCACCGCCGACCCGGCGCTCGCCGCGAGCGCGCGGCTGAAGGCGTCCTTCGGCATCGAGAGCATCTTCGACCAGGCGCGCGTCGTCGGCCTGCCGATCTCCGACTTCACCGAGATCGGCTACAACTACAAGCTGTCCGACATCGCCGCCGCGATCCTCCAGGTGCAGCTGGGCCGGGTCGACGAGCTGCTGGACCGCAGGCGCGCGGTCGCGTCGCGCTACGCGGAACTGCTCGCGGGCGAGGAGCTCCTCACGTTGCCGCACGTGCCGGCGGACCGCACGCACGCGTGGCAGTCCTACGTGGTGAAGCTGGCGCCCGAGGTGGACCGTGCCGGTGTCGCCGCGGACCTGCGGGCACAGGGCATCGGTTGCGGCCACGGCACGTGGGCGTGCCACGTGCAGCCGGTGTACGAGGCGCGGCAGACCTGCCCGGTCTCCGCGGACCTCTTCCGGCGTCAGCTCGCGATCCCGATGCACGCCGAGCTCAGCGAGGACCAGGTCGATCGGGTCGTGGCCGCCCTGCGCGCGGCCCTGCGCGACAACGCGGGGACACCGCGGCGGGGCACGTCGCTCGTCGAGGCACCGGGAGGTGTGGCGTGAACGGGACCCCACCGACGTCCGACCGGATCATGATGCTCATCAACGGCTACTGGGCGACCGGCATCATCGGTGCGTCGGCGAGCCACTCGGTGTTCACCCATCTCGAGGCGGGCGCGGACACCGCAGTCCTGCTGGCCGCCCGGGCGGGGATCTCCGAGCGGGGCGCGCGAACCCTGCTCGACGGGCTCGTCAGCCTCGGCCTGGTCGAGGCGCACGACGGCCGATACCGCAACAGCCCCGACGCGGCCACGTACCTCGTCGACGGCAGGCCCGAGTGCCTGAGCGACTTCGCGCGGCTCAAGATGGGCCACATGGGCGCGCTGTCGGACCTGCCCGACGTGGTGCGCGCCGGGGAGCCGCTGACGAACGCGGTGGTGGAGGTGGCCGACAACCCCCACTGGGAGCGGCTCGTCACGGCCATCGCCGCGCAGTCGGCACCGGTGGCCGCCATCGCCGCCGAGACGCTGCGGCTGGCGGACGCGGGCGAGATCTCGATCCTCGACGTGGGCGGCGGCTCCGGCGTCTACTCGGCGACCTGGCTCAAGCTCAACCCCGCCGCCCGCGCGACCCAGCTCGACTGGCGGCCGATCAACGCGATCGCCGCCCGGCGACTGGCCGACCAGGGCGTGGCCGACCGGTTCACCTGTATCGACGGCGACTTCCACACCACCGACTTCGGCACCGCCGCCTACGACGTCGCGGTGTACTCGCACATCGCCCACCAGGAGAGCCCGGAGGACAACATCGAGATCTTCGCCAGGCTGCGTGACGCCCTCAAGCCCGGCGGCACGCTGGTCCTCAACGACTACGTCGTCACCGACGACCGAGGCGGCCCGCCCTTCGCGCTGGTCTTCGGCGCGGAGATGCTGCTCAAGAGCAGGCACGGCGGCACCTGGCGGCGCGCCGACTACCAGAGCTGGCTCACCAAGGCCGGCTTCACCGACGTCACGTTCCAGTCCACGCCATCGCCCGCCACGCTGGTCTTCGCCCGGTAACTCCAGGAGGACGAATGTCCGAGAACGCTGATCTGACAAATCTCTACTCGGCCATCGAGGAGTCGGCACGACTGCTGGACGCGCCCTGCTCGCGCGAGAAGGTCTGGCCCATCCTGAGCGCCTACAGGGACTCGATCGGGCACGCCGTGGTCGCGTTCCGGGTGGCGACCGGCTCCCGGCACACGGGCGAGCTGGACTGCCGCTTCACCACGCGGCCGGACGTCGACCCCTACGCGCTGGCGCTGTCGAAGGGTTTCACCGCCGCGACCGACCACCCCGTTGGTGCCCTGCTCACGGAGATCGGCGGGCGCTGCCCGGTCGACTCCTACGGCATCGACTTCGGCGTCGTCGGCGGGTTCAAGAAGATCTGGGTGTTCTTCCCGCCGGACGAACTCCAACACCTGTCCACGCTCGCCGACGTCCCGTCGATGCCGCGCGGCCTGGCCGAGAACGCCGGTTTCTTCCGCCGTCACGGCCTGGACGACCGGGCGAACCTGGTGGGCATCGACTACCGCCACCGGACGGTGAACGTCTACGTCGGCGAGCCGCCTGCCGAGAGCCTGACGACGGAGGCGGTCACGGCGATGCTCCGCGACATCGGGATGGCGCCGCCGAGCGACCAGATGTTGCGGCTCAGCGAGCGCGCGTTCGGCGTCTACGCCACCCTGAGCTGGGACTCGGCGAAGATCGAACGGCTCACCTTCGCGGTGATGACCCCGGACCCGGCGACGCTTCCCGTCCGGCTCGACCCGAGGATCGAGAAGTTCGTGCGGCACGCGCCGTACGCGGCGGGCACGGCCGCCGCGACCGAACGCAAGTTCGTCTACGCCGTCTCGTCGGCACCCGACGGGGAGTACTACAAGCTCCAGTCGTACTACCAGTGGCGGCCCCGCATCCTGGACCGGATGCGGCTCGCCAACGCGGCCGCGGAACTCGTCTAGAAATCCCGAACTGTCAGGGAAAGGACGGTGATCCCGTCATGGAGTCACGGGAGTCACAGCTTGTGGAACTCGTCGACGCGGACGGCGTCGCGACCGGTTCCTGCACGGTCGCCGAGGCACACACCGCGCCGGGCCGGCTGCACCGGGCGTTCTCGGTGATGCTGCTGGACGACCAGGACCGGATCCTGGTCCAGCAGCGGGCCGCGGTGAAGACGCGGTTCGCGTTGCGCTGGGCCAACGCGTGCTGCGGTCATCCCGCCCCCGGGCAGACCGTGTTCGCCGCCGCGGCGGGGCGGCTGGTCGAGGAGATCGGGGTGCGGGGGGTGTCGCTGCACGAGGCGGGCACGTACCTGTACCGGGCCGAGGATCCGCGGACCGCCCGCGTCGAGCACGAGTACGACCACGTCCTGGTCGGGCGGATGCCGACGAACGCACGCCTGCGCCTGGACCCGGCCGAGGTGGCCGACGTCCGCTGGGTCGCGGCGGACGAGCTGCGCATGGACGTC
The DNA here is from genome assembly GCF_044466355.1 of Actinophytocola sp. NPDC049390. Taxonomy (NCBI): domain Bacteria; kingdom Bacillati; phylum Actinomycetota; class Actinomycetes; order Pseudonocardiales; family Pseudonocardiaceae; genus Actinophytocola; species Actinophytocola sp. NPDC049390. The sequence continues at coordinate 128,696 of NZ_JBITMQ010000001.1, read as the reverse complement.
ATCGAGCGCCCGGAGCGCTACTCCCCCTGGTTGGGCGGGGTGCTGGCGGCGGCCTCGGGGGCCATCGCCACGGGCGGCTGACGGACCCGTGCACGTGTGAAGGGGAGGGGACCCGGCCGGGTCCCCTCCCCTTCACACGTGCACGGTCAGTCCTGCCTGCCCGCCGTGATCTCGAGCGCGATCCTGATCCGGCTGCCGACCACGAACCCCGACGCCCCACCGGTCACGCCGAAGTCCTTGCGGTTGATCTCGGTGTACGCGGTGAACCCGGCCACCCGCCCGTGGCTGTCGAAGCCGTTGGGCACCACCGTGAGCGTCACCCGCTTCGTGACGGTGCGGATGGTCAGGTCACCTTCGACGAGGAACGTGTCCCCGTCCGCCCGCACCCCCGTCGAGACGAAGGTCATCGTGGGAAACCGCTCGACGGCCAGGAAGTCGTCCGAGCGGAGGTGCTTGTCCCGGCGGTCGTTGGCGGTGTTCACGGACGCGGTCCTGACGACCGCGGTCACCGAGGAGTCGAGAGGGTTCGCCGCGGTCACGATCGTCCCGGTGAACTCGTCGAAGGTGCCGCGGGCCGTGGCGACGCCGAACTGGCGGGTCTGGAAGGACACCTCGGAGTCGGCGGTGTCGATCACCCAGGTGCCCGGGGCGTAACCCGGGATGTTGATCTCCGTGGACATGGACATGTGGGGTTGCTCCCTTTCATGAGTTGGTACCAGAGGTTCAGCCGTGGAGTGGCGGCCTGGACGGCGCGTCCAGGACAGGGCGGGGCGGGCCGTCGCGGGCCGCGGCGGGCGGCGGGTACTGGTCGCGGTGGCTGTGGTCGGGGCGGACCGAGGCCCGTGGGCGGACGGCGGCGTCGGCCGGGCTCCGGGCGGCGCGGCCCTGCGCACCAGGGCAGCCCCGCGGCGGCGGGCGACCGCCGCCCACGACGGGGTCCGCGGCCGCGCCGGTTCGATCCCCCCGGGCAGCCCAAGCGGCGGGACCCCGGCGAGCCGGGTGCCGTTCGCGCTCCGGCTGGCGGGGCACCGGGTCCGCCGGCCGAGGGCCGTGCCCGCGGCGCCGGCCAGGCGAGCGCCGGCCGACGTCGACGGCGGCCGACGAGCGGGTCTCCTCGGGCGCCTGGTCGGGGACGGGGCGCCCCTCCCGGTGGCTGGCCGCGCGGCGCAGTGAGGTGGCCAGGCCGACCAGCAGCGGGTGGCGGTCGAGTGCGTCCTCGCCGGTCAGCTCGGCGGCCGCGAGGGCCTGCCGCCACAGCGCGGCGGCGTCCTCGTGGGCGAGCCGGGCGTCGGCGGCCCGGGCCGCGGCGGCGGCGGCCGTCGCGGCGTGGACGGCGGCGGTGGGGTCGAGTTCGGCGGCCAACGACCAGTGCCGGGCGATCTCGGCGGCGAGGTCCGCGTTCCCCGCCCACGCCCGGGCCGCCGCCGCACCGATCCGCCGGTGCAGGCGGACCCGCCGCAGCCGCCCGGTGTTCTCGTACAACACCTCGGCGATCAGGGCGTGGGCGAAGCGGAACCAGCCCAGCCGCTGCTCGTCCTCGACCACCACGCCGGCCGCGATCGCGCTGTCGATGACCTCCAGCGCGGCCTCGCCGTCGACGTCGGCGACCTCGGCGACGACGTCGATGGCGAAGTGCCTGCCCGCGACGGCGGCCACCGTCAGCACCTCGGCCGCGGTCCGGGGTAGCCGGGCGACCCGTCGCAGCACCACGTCGCGCACCGGCACCGGCACCGGCGCGGTGTCGGGTCGCGCGAGGTGCTGTTCACAGGTCAGCACTTTGACCAGCTCGCACAGGAAGAACGTGTTGCCGTCGGTGCGGCGCCGCAGGCCCTCCGCGGCGCTCTCGGTGACCTCCGTGCGCAGGAGCGCACCGGCCAGCGCCCGGGTCTCCCGGAGGTTCAGCCCGTTCAGCTCGATCCGCGTCATCCCGGCGCGGGCCAGGGCGGCCAGTGTCTCGGCCAGGCCCTGCTCCTCACCGCAGCGGTAGGACACGGCGAGCAGCAGCCTGCTCGCCGGCACCCACTCGGCCAGGTGCGCCAGCAGTCGCAGCGAGGTCGGATCCGCCCGGTGCACGTGGTCGAGCAGCACCACCAGCGGCGTGCCGGGCGACACTTCGGCCAGGTACCGGACGATCGCCTCGAACTGCCGGAGGGTGGCACCGGGGGTGTCCACACCGTCCACCAGCCCCCGACCGCCCCCGGCGAGCAGTTCGGCCACCTGCGCGGGCACCGGGCACCGCGGGAAGCACCGGCCCGCGGCGCGCAGCACTTGTTCCCAGAGCCACATCGGGGACGGGGAGACGTGCTCGGGGCAGGTGCCCCAGAGCACCGGGGCGTCCACCAGCGTGGCGAAGCGCCGCAGCAGGCTTGTCTTGCCGATCCCCGGCTCCCCGGACACCGTCACCACCCGCCCCCGACCGGCAGCCGCGGAGGCCAGCGCGTCGGACAGCTGCCGCAGCGCCTGCTCGCGACCGACGAAGACCTCCGCGGCGGGCGGGAGCGCGGGCTCGGGGGCGGGCCGTGCGGTGGGTTCGGTGGGCGCGGGCACGGCGGGGGCCGGGTGCCAGTCCAGGGCGGGCGCCTGGTTCAGGATCTCGCGCTCGAGGTGTTGCAGTGCCGGCTTCGGGTCGATGCCCAACTCGTCGGCCAGCCGCTTCCTGATCGTGCGCAGCACACCGAGCGCGTCGGCCTGTCTTCCGGACTGGTACAGCGCCCGGCCCAGCAGCTCGTAGCCGGACTCACGCAGCGGGTTGGCCTGGATGAAGGCCTCCAGCTCGCCCACCGCCACCCCGTGGGCACCCACGGCCAGCAGTGCTCCGCAGCGGGCCTCGACCACGGATAATCGGAGCTCGTCGAGCCGCGCCACCTCGGGCGCGACACACGGGGCGTCCGCGACCTCCGCGTAGGCGGGTCCCCGCCACAACGCCAACGCCGCCTCGAACTCGCTCAGCGCCCGCCGCGGATCGCCCCGCTCCGCGGCCTGCCATCCCGCCGTCGCGTGCTCGCCGAACCGGCAGGCGTCGACGTCCACCACCCGGCTGTCCAGCAGGTAGCCCCCGGGACAGGTGCGCAGCACGGTCGCCGGTTTCCTCGGCGCCCGTCCTGGTTCCAGCACACGCCGCAGGTTGGCCACGTACGCCTGCAGCGAGGTGACCGCCGACGGCGGCGGATGCCCGGCCCACAACGCTTCCAGCAGCACGTCGACCGGCACCGGCTGCCCCGCCCGGCTCACCAGCAACGCGAGCAGTGCGCGCTGCTTGGGCGCGCCCAACTCCACCAGCCTGTCGCCGACCACCGCCTCCATCGGACCCAGCGCGTGGAACTCCACCATGAGCCCACCCGCGGCCGCCGCCCCCGGCGAACCGACCCCGGTACTCGCGATCGTGCTCGTGGACGGGCGGGATACGACCCCGAGGACCGGCGCTTGAGTCATCTCTCGGTTCCTCCGACTCCAACAGCAGCAACGGTGCGCCGCGCGCGTCCACGTCCTGCCGGGCGGGGTTGTGCGGCAATTTTCGATATCCGAGAACAATTCGACGTGGAGGAGAATCTCTGGATTCGTGGTGCCGAACCTAGCAACGCGGGGTCGAGGACAGTTCAAGGGCGGCTACGGACCGGACATCCGCTGTTGGCAACGCACATTTTCCGATTCGGGTCGACCCGACCGGGACTCGAGTCCCGGTCGGCGGGAGACTCGCGACCCGCCCTCGAGGAATTGCCGATAGATTTGAACCACGACGCCGCGTCGGCATCCGGACACAATTTCCCTGTCTCATGAAGGAGCTGGTTTGAATGAAAGGGATATTCCGTCGAAATTCGGTCCCGAAGCACGGTCTTTATCTCGGCATGGTGCCGGAACTGGCCACGGCCAGGAACGGGGCGACGCCACTCGTCTTCGACCACGACCTGGACACCCTTCCCGGCGCGGGCAGGCGGATGACCGTGGCCGAACTCGCCGGCCACGTGGCCGGCCTCGCGGGCAGGTTGTGGGCGGCCGGCGTCCGGCCCGGCGAGCACATCGCGATCCACAAGACCGCCAACTTCGACGTCTGGGTGCTCGCGTCCGCGGCCGAGCGCATCGGCGCGATCCCGGTGCTGCTGTCGCCCGCACTGGACGGCGCGACCGTCGGCGCCCTGCTCGGCCGGCTGGACAGGCCACACCTGCTGACCGACCTGGCGAAGCTCGACGCGCTGGCGGACGTGCCGTTGAGGATGCTCACCGCGCGGGTGATCCTCGTGTCCGGCGACCGGCCGGACACGACATCGCTCGCCGGGCTCGCGGGCAGTCCCCGGGTCGAGCCGGTGTTCCGCGGGCTGGACGAGCCCGCGATGATCACGCACACGTCCGGCACCACCGGACTGCCCAAGCTCGTCGTGCACACGCCGCGCACGATGCGCGTGCGGCTGCGGCCGCAGCGATGGCTCCTCGCGCTGGTCAGGAACCGGGAGACCGTCGCGATCCACATCTCCTTCGTGCACTCGCGGATGTTCGCGGCGATGGCCCTGGCACTGTCCAAGGGGATGCCGGTGCTGCTCGTCAACAAGCCCGATCCCGGCGACGTCGCCGACTTCTTCCTCCAGCACCGGCCGGGACTGATCGAGGCGCTGCCCAACTCGTTCATGGCATGGGAGGGGCTCACCGACGACCCGAGGCTGCCGTTCGCGTCGGTGAAGTACTTCAGCAGCACGTTCGACGCGATCCACCCCAGAACCATCAGCAGGCTGCTCCGGTCGTCGCGACGGCGCGCGCCGCTGTTCTTCCAGATCTACGGGCAGAGCGAGGTCGGGCCCGCGGTCGGACGGCCGTACCTGCTGAGGTCCGCGCACCGCTCGGACGGCCGCTGCGTCGGCTACTCCCTGCCGGGCTGCGCGAAGGTACGTGTGGTGAGCCGGGACGGGAAACGGCCGTCGGAGACCAATCCCGGGTTCATCGAGGTCCGGTGGGACGGCCTGGCGAAGGCCTACCACGCAGAACAGGAGCGGTACGACGCCAACATGCACGACGGCTGGTGGCGTACCGGGGACGTCGGCTACCGCACGAGGTTGGGCTGCCTGCACATGCTCGACCGCGAGGTGGACATGATCAGCGGGGTGCACAGCAGCCTCGAGATCGAGGACGTGGTGCTGAGCAAGCTGGCCGAGTTGGTCGAACTCGTGCTGGTGCTCGGCCCGGACGCCGAACCGGTCCCGGTGATCTGCACCGAAGGGGACCAGCCGCTCGACCGGGAGCGCTGGCGCTCCGCCGTCGCCCAGTTCCCCCGGCTGGCCGACCCGATCCAGATCCCGCGAGCGGAACTGCCGAGGACCGCCACCCTGAAGGTGCAACGGGTCGAGCTGTCCCGCCGGCTCCGGCAGCGCATGGCGGAACAGTAGCGCCCGGCGCTACCGGACCGGCTCCTCCCGCGTGCTGCTCCGCGTCCGGCGGAGCAGCACGACGCACACCGCGCCGGCGAGCACCACGACCGCGGCCAGCACGCTGGCCGCGGTGTAGCCGTGCACGGCGGCGGCACGGGTGCCCTCCCACCGGTGCGCGGCGGCGTGGTCGACCGCGACGGTGTTCAGCAGCGCCGCGCCCGCCGCACCGCCGACCTGCTGGGTGGTGCGGATCAGGGCGGACGCGGCGCCCGCGTCGGCCGGGTTCGCCACCCGGGTGCCGCTGCTCATCACCGGAGCCATCAGCAGGCCGCTCCCCGCGCCGAACACCAGCAGGACGGGCAGCAGCAGGCCGAGGTAGGAGCTGTCGACGGTCAGCCGGGTGAGCAGCAGCTGCGCCGCGCCGATCATCAGCAGACCGCCCGCGATCAACAACCGCGGTGCCACGCGGGGCAGCAGCCTGGCGGTGAGCTGGGTGGAGACCAGGAAGCTCACGACGACGAACGGCAGGAACGCCAACCCGGTCTCGAGTGCCGGGTACCGCAGGACCGTCTGCAGCTGGTAGGTCATGAACAGGAACATGCCGAGCATGGCGAACTGCGACACCACGACGGCCAGGTTGGCCCCGGCGCGCACCGGGTCGGCCAGCAGCCGCGGCGGCAGCAGCGGGTGGGGTGTTCTCGTCTGCCGGAACGCGAACGCCCCCAGCAGAACCGCGGCGGCCGCCAGCAGCGCGAGGATGAGCGGGGAGTCCCAGCCGTGCCGCTCCGCTTCACCGAGTGCGTAGACGAGTGCGGTCAGGCCGGCCGCGATCAGGACCGTGCCCGCCAGGTCCAGACGTACGCCACGGGCGGGCGGGGTGGGCGGCACGACGATCCGGGCCGCGGCGACGACCGCGCACGCGATCGGCACGTTGATGTAGAGGCACCAGCGCCAACTCAGTTGACTGGTCAGGAAGCCGCCGAGGATCAGGCCGACCGCCCCGCCTGCGACCAGGACGACGCTGAACACCGCGAACGCGCGGGCCCGCGCCCTCGGCTCCACGAACATCGTGCTGACCAGCGACAGCGTGGACGGTGCGAGGACGGCCGCGAACGCGCCCTGGAGCGCCCGCGCGGTGATCAGCACGGCCGCGTTGGGCGCCGCGCCGCCGAGCGCCGACGCGGCGGCGAACCCGGCGACGCCGACCAGGAGCGTCCGGCGCCTGCCGACCAGGTCCCCGAGCCGCCCGCCGAGCAGCAGCAACCCGCCGAGCGTCAGGGCGTAGGCGGTGAGGACCCAGTGCCTGCTCGCGTCGCCGAGCCCGACGTCCCGCTGCGCGGACGGCAGCGCGATCACCATGATCGTCGAGTCCAGCGTCGCCATCAGCTGCGCCGTGGCCAGCGTGACCAGCCCCCACCGCCGGCGGTTGCGGGCGGCCCGCGGGACGTGGACGTCCGCTGTCATCGCACGTCCCGGCTCGACGCCACGGTCACGGCTCCGCGTGGATCTCGACGGTGCCCGCGGTGCCGTTCACGGTCACGGTCGTCCCGTCGACGAGGGTCGCGGTGCCGTTCCCGGTCGCCAGCGTCGCCGGGATGCCGTACTCCCTGGCGATGATCGCGGCGTGCGACAGCGCGCCGCCGGTGTCGGTGACCAAGGCCCCGACCCTGGGGAAGACCACGGACCAGACCGGGGACGTCGACGGGCAGACGAGCACGTCACCGGCCTGGATCTTGTCGAACTCCTGCTCGTCGCGCACCACCCGGGCCGTGCCGGTGTAGGTGCCCGGCGCGCCGGGCAACCCACGCAGGGTGGACGTCCCCGCCTCGTTGCCCCCCACCGGGGCGCCCGACACGTTCGCCATCGACCACTGGAACGCGCCCATGACGCCCCGCACCTCGACAGGCAGCTCCGCGAGCGAGGGAGGTGGCCCCGGCGGCTGCCCGTAGCTCGGTGGTCCCGGGTTCCCCAACGCCCACCGGTGCTCCCCGCGGCGGCGCTCGACCAGGCCACGCAGGTCGGCGCCGTCCACGAGCGCCGCGCGCACCTCGCCGACCTCGGCGAAGAACACGTGGTCCGGCTCGGCGAGGCGGCCCAGCCCGACCAGGCGCTCGCCCGCCTCCAGCGCGGCCCAGCGCAGCAGTGCGTAGGGCGCGCTCACCGTCGGGTACTCGTTGTCCTCCCGCACCGGGTAGGCCCGCTGTGCGCGGGCGAGCAGGTGCTCGAACCGCGGTGCGGTCGCCGGGTCGACGGCCGCCCGCGCCCGCTCGGCGGCGGCCGCGCGGGTCGCCGCCGGGTCGGACCCCGCGGGTGCGGGCGCCGCGGCGCGCGCGAGCTGGTCGCGCACCAGGGAGAGGATGAGGTCGGGCCGTTCACCCAGAGCGGGTGCGGACAGCTCGTAGTGCAGCGCCCGGCACCCGTACTCCCGCCGGTAGTCCTCGAACGCCGCGGCGAACGCGGCGTTCGACTCGCGCAGGGCCCGCAGCGAGGTGAGGTCGCGGGCGTCGCCGACCAGGCCTGCGGCGAGGTCCGCGAGGTGGCGCACCTGCTCGGCCGGTTTCGTGCTTTCCGGGGACAGCCCGGCGAACAGCTCGAGGACCTGGTCGTCGCGCCACCCCAGCTCCCCGGTGAGCAGCAGCGCCAGCTCACCGAGCGCGATCGACACCGCGCCGACGAGCCGGAAGTGCACCAGGCTGGCGTCCCGGTGCAGTTCCCTCGTCGTGGTGAGGTGAGCCGCCAACTCCTCTGTGGACAGACGGGGCAGGTCGACGGACCGCAGGCGCTCGACACGTTCGAGGAACGCGTCGCGCTGCTCGTCGTGCCACTGCGCGAGCACGGCGCTGACGTGGTCGGCACGTGCGGCGCCGACGCAGCGCTCGATCCGCGACCGCATCTGGGCCGGCAGGTCCGGCCCGCCCAGCGGCACGATGCCCCGGTACTGCCACCCCCCGATGATCTCCAGGCGCAGCCCGTCCAGCAGTATCCCGAACTCGGCGAAGACGGCCCGCAGGGCGTCGTTGTTGTCGCCCGCCAGCTCACGGGTCATCGGCAGCAGCGGAGTGGGCGCGTGGGTGGCCTCCTTGACCCAGAACCCCGGCGGCGGGTCGGCCGGGAGCGGCACCGGCTCGGGCGCCGGCTCCGCGAGCGCGGTGATCGGCCGCACCTGCAACAGGAACAGTTCGTCGTCGGCGATGGCCCACTCCAGGTCGCTGGGCCCACCGAACTCGGCGGCGACCTGTTCCGCGAGCACGGCGACCCGCCGGACCTGGTCGACGGTCAACGCGCCGTGATGGTCGGCGGTGTTGGCGACCCGCTCGCCGCGGATCACCCATTCGTCCGGCGTCACCTCGCCGGCCACCAGCTTCTCGCCGAGCCCGGGTACCGCGCTGACCAGGATCTCGTCCCGCGCCCCGGTGATCGGGTTCGCGGTGAAGGCGACGCCCGCGGCGTCGGCGGGCACCATGCTCTGCACCAGTACCGCCAGCGGCGCGTCACCGTCGCGACCCACACTGGTCCGGTAGCCGCGCACCGCGGCCGACGACCCGGACGCCCAGCAGGCGCACACGGCGTCCGCCAGCTCGTCGTCGCCCCGGACGTCGAGCACCGTGTCGTACTGACCCGCGTGCGACGCCTGGGCACCGTCCTCGTCGATGCCGGAGGAACGCACCGCCAGCGGACCGGCGAGCGTGCCCGCCGCGCTCACGATGGCCTGCCGCAACCCGGGGTCCAGTGCCGCGGCGAGCGGTTCCACCCCGGCCCGCGTCCCGCCGAACCGGTTCCGCGGTACGTCGGCGAGCACCACGACCCCGTCGGGCACCCGGAACCCGGCGCGCCGCATCCGCGCGAGCACGGCGGCCTTCGCGCCGGCCCGAGCCCTGTCCAGGGCGGCATCGTCGTCGAGGGAGACGACCACCGCTCCCGCGATCTGGTTCATGCGCAAGCTCCTCGATCCGTCAGCTGCCACGCCGGGCATCGCGGTGGCTCGACCGCGAGGAGGCAAGCGCGAGTTCATTCCGAGAACAAGGGAAACCGGCCGCACGTTTCGCGAATTCGAAATCCACCACTGCCAGCGATCCACCGATCGTAGCAGCGGAGATGAATCATCGTCAACGCGGACCTGAACACCAACAATCGAAAATCACCATTTTCCGGCGCACGACCGCGCCTCAAGCAACCGCCGAGCACCTGTTTTTATGATGACGTACACGGTCATTTACCGGTCGGCATTCGCGGGTATTTCGTTTGTTTCGCCTCGACCTTACCGAATTCTGCGCCCCGATCGCCGTCGCCTGCCCGTCCGACCTTTCGGCCAGCGCCGAAACATCACCAGCGATCGTGTGACGGCGGGTTCAATGGGCGGACACCGGTTGCATCGAGCGCACCGTGTTGACAGGCATGAGGAGACAGAGGACGCCAACGAGGCCAAACTCGACGCCACCTACCGGCGGATTCCGGTTCGCCCTACCCAGGACGGGAACGTCCCGACCTCCCACGCACTCTGAACGGTACCCCGGGCGAGATCTTCCGCGACTCCGTCCAGGTCGACACCGAGGTGCACAAGGTCGGCACCGACGTGGACGACCTCGAACCGAAACTGCACGAGGTCGAGTGGTGGGTCAACTACGTCTCAAGCTGGCTCAGCCCCCGAGCACTACTGGACGGGTAACGCCGCCGACGCCGCGTCTGTCTACTTCGAGTTGTTCAAGCAGGGCGTGGAGATGGAAGCACTGTACTACCGGGGCTTTCTCTACCCGCTCTACAAGCAGGCCGCCGAACAGGTCTACGACGCCTATCACATCGTCAACACGTTACTCAATTTCATCATCGACACAGTGGTCACGCTCGGAGCCCGCGCGGTGGTGGCGGCACCTCAGATCATCACCGGCACCAAGACCGCACTCCACGGTGGACGCCTCGCCCTGTCCGACGCCGCGAACTCCGAACCGAGTTCTCCGCTCGAGCAGATGATCCTCCCGGAGGGCCCCGGCGGTGACGTGCACGGTTACCGACACCCCGGCTCCACCTACTGAGGTGGGTCTCCATGGACAGCGACGTGGAACGACTGATCGCCGACGCCCAGCGGCTGCCGACGGAAGTCACGATGAACCGAAGGGCCTGAGGGGACGCCCACCCCACCGCAGGCACGCGGGTACCTGGCACAGCCCCACGGCGATGCCTGTTTCACGGGGCGGGAAAACGCTTTCCTCCAGCCTGTCTTGATACTAGCGTCGCCATCACAGCGTGACCAGCACAACCAACCGGCTTGGCCCGCCAGGCCCGCGGGAAGGAATCCACGGTATGCCGATGCGACGACGCGCAGTACTGGGTGGCATGGCGGGAGCAGTCGTGGGGTGGATGGCGCAGGCACCTGCGCGAGCACAGGCGGCCATCGACTCGGTTCGGATCGACTTCGGCGGAGACACTCCCCCGGCGGCAGGCTACGTGCGGGCCGGCATCCAGGTCTACACGGCCGAGCGCGGTCACGGCTGGCTGTCGGCCGTTGGGCTCGCCACGCGCGACCGGGGCGGGCAGGCGCCCGAGCGGGACTTCGTCTTCGGACGAGCAGGCCGCGTCTTCCGGATCGGAAACCTCTCTCCCGGGCGCTACCGGTTGACGGTCCTGGCGGGCGACCTCACGTACGGCGACCACGTCATCCGGGTGCGGGCGCCGGGACTGGACGCCACGGACCCGTTACCGGTGCTGCGGCCCTCGGTGGCGCAGTTCGCCACACTCACCGCCACGCTTGTGGTTGCTTCCAGCTCGACGTCGTTGGACCTGTCGTTCGACTCGCCGGTCGACAACTGGGTGGTCAACGCGGTTGCCCTCGCGCCTGCCGCAGCGGCGGAACCGACCCGGGTCACGTACGTGAACGCGCCCATAACCAGCACCTGGGGGCCGATCCTGACCTCACCCGATCCGACCGCCGCGCTCCTCGCCGGACACCGGACGCGTGCCGCGAACGCCGCCATCACCGCCACCGGGGTACAGCGCGCGGACTACCTGCGGATCATCGCCGGCGAGGTCGACTTCTGGAAGAGCAGGCAGAACTCCACCGGCGCCATCATCGACCCGTACCTCAACCGCGAGTTCCAGTACAGCACCCCGGCGTTCGCGCATGCCGCGGCGACACTGGTTGCCTACTCCGGTCGCTCGGACCTGGTGGAAGCGGCGGCATCGGCGTTGGACTGGTCGGCGTGGACGTTGGCGGAGCGACGGGCCGCGAGCGCACACGAGGACTTCTTCGCGCCCATGATCGCCCACTCCATCCGGCTGCTGACCCCGTTCGTGCCGGCCACGCGGTCCCAGGGGTGGGCCGACGACATCGGCCGGTTCGAGCCGTTTCAGACCTACCGCGCGGGTATGGGTGCGAACAACTGGAACATCGTTGCCGCCAGCGGTGAGGCGATGTTCCAGATGCAGGGGCTGCGCGCTGCGAACCACCGTTTCGTCGAGGCGAGTTTCGCCGCCCAGGGCAGGCACTTCGACACCCCGTACGGTCTGTACCTCGAAGGCCCCATGGCCTACGACCACTTCCCCCGGCTCTGGCTCGCCGACCTGATCGCGCGGGGCTACTCCGGCGCCTACCAGGACGAGATCACCGAGACGCTGCGCCGGGGTTCGCTGGTCAGCCTGTTCATGCAGTCTCCGACCGGGGAGCTGCCCGCAGGGGGCCGTTCGGCGCACCACCAGTGGAACGAGGCGCAGCAGTGCGTGACGTACGAGGTCTTCGCCGCCCGGGCGATGGCTGACGGTGACGTCGACCTGGCCGCCTACTTCAAGCGCGCGGCCCACCTGGCGTGCAAGTCGATGTTCCGGTGGGTGCGTCCCAGCGGCGAAATGCAGATCGTCAAGCACTGGATGGACCCCGCCGAGAACTTCGCCTACGAGGGCTACTCCAGTCACTCCCAGTACAACCTCCTTCCGATGTCGATGCTGTCCATCGCCTATGAGCACGCGGCGCACACGGAGAGCGTCGAAGAGCAGCCCTGCCCCGCGGACGTCGGCGGGTTCGTGCTGCACATCGAGGAGCTGCACAAGGTCTTCGCCAACGCAGGCGGCACGTACGTGCAGCTGGACACAGCCGCCGACCACCACTACGACGCCACCGGGTTCGTCCGCGCCCACTTCGCGGGCCACTCGCCACAGCTCGGGACCAGTGACTCGCTGGTCTCGGACCCCGCCTACCGCGTCCCCGCCGGCAGTCACACCCCACCGACCACGGGGATCGGCGTCGCATGGGAGACCAGCCCAGGGGTGTGGCGCCACTTCGGTGAGCTGGCACCGGACCTCACCCGGGGTGCCACCGTTCATCCCATCCACCTCACCGAGCACAGGGTGTCGTTCATGGTCCGCTACGAGGGCGAGTTCGGCGGCGGGGTGAACACAGTGGAGGAGACGTTCACACTCACCCCGGACGGCGTCCTGGTGACCACGGTGCTCCCGGGCTACGCGGGCACGGTACGGCGAGTCGCCCCGTTGCTCTCCGACGACGGCCGTACGCCGGGACACGTTCAGGTGGACGGCCGGGAAGCCCGCGTGTGGCAGGAAGGCCGTCACGGCACCTCGAAGCTCGTGTACCTGATGGACGGAGCGTCTTCCGTCCAGGTGGGCCCGGAGGAATACCCCAACCACAACGGCTACATGCGACTGGCGATCGGCGAGTACCCGGCTGGAGCCGGAAAGACCGGTCTGTCCCTGCACATACGCATGCAAGGAAATGGACGGGTCTGACGCGTGCCGCGTGCCGGGAGGTGCGAGGGGCGGGTCCGGCCGCTGTCGTGTCTGGCAGCATGTGCCGCGTGGCGGACAAGGTGCGTGTTCCGGTCGCGGTCGCGGGTGTCGTTGTCGCCGTCGGTGCGGTGCTCGGCGGGATCTTCGTGTTCGCGGGCGACGAGACCGGACGCGGCGGCGGCCCGGCGGCGGGTCCGGCACCCACCACACGGTTGAGCCTGCCGTATTCGTCCGGCACGAAACCGGTACCGGACGACCCGTACCCGCGGGTGCCGTCCGCACAGGTGGACGGTCCTCTGCCCGGCGAGTCACGCACCGCGGGACGGAGCCTGTACATACCGGTGCACGACGACGAGTGCTTCCAGGACCAGGTGTGGCACCGCGGCGAGGACGCGAACCGGGTCGAGGTCGAGATCCGGTCCACGCCCGGCCCGCGCATCGCGGTCACCACCTTCGCGAACGGCGACAGCGGCTACGGCGGGTACTGCGGACCCGGTCCGGACTACGCGGTGATCGAACTGGCCGAGCCGCTGGGCGACCGGCGCCTCGTCGTGAACGTGTTCATCCTCGACCCACCACCGAGCCGATAGGCGCACACCGAGGTCAGCAGTCCGAGATCACGGGTTGTTCTGTCGGAAGATGTTGGCGATCGCGCTGAGCGGGCGGGACGGGTCGGCGTACTCGATTTTCTCCCTTTCCGAGAACGTGCCATCAGGCTTGCGCGTGGTGGTCTTCTCCGACCTCTTGATGCCGCCCGTGGCGAGCAGGTACATGCCGTACATGACCACGACCGCGATGATGCCGACCTCGATCACGGGCAGCTTGCCCTTGGTCTCGGTCAGGACCGCGCGGAGCCGGTCGTGTTCGGACTCGTCGGCCCACGCCCCTGACAGCACGACCAGGGCGGCGCTCTCCAACAGTTGGGGATCACGTGTGAGGTCGGCGTGGGCCACCTCGACCCGGTCCTCGCCCGCGGCCTCGTGCATCTGTTCCAGCATCTCCTCCGGCGGCAGGTCCTCGAGCCGTTCTGCGAGGTAGTAGCGGATCGCCTGGTGGACGCCGTCGGTGTCGACCGCGCGGGTGTTGAGTTCGTCGGCGAGCGATGGGGTCATCGCCAGTCTCCTTCGAGGATGAGGGCGTGGGCGGACCACGCCGGGACGCCGCGGCGGAGCGCCTGTCGCACCGCCTGCCGGACACATTCGCCGAGCCCAGTCTGCCGCATCAGCAGGCGCGCACGGATGTCGCCGAGGATCGGGAGCACGTCGGCCGCCATGATGTCCCACTGCGGCGCGACGTACGTCCGCAGACCGACCTGGCGCAGCACGTTGTAGATGCCGAGGTGCTCGCCGAGGCCGACAATGTGTCCGCCTCCTGTGCCGCACGCCGCGGACAGGATCGCCTGGGGCGCCTCGGTCAACTCGGCGTACTCGCGCCACCCGAACCGGTGGCCCCGTCCGCGCTCGCTGGCCGCGGCGATCGAGTGGGCCAGCGGCAGCGAGCCGTCCGCCGCGAGCATCAGCGCCACCTCGGTCTCCGCCGCACTGGTGTACCCGTGGGTGAGCAGCGTGGCGAGGTCGACGTTCGCCAACAGGTCAGTCACCGCGTCCCGGTCGGCCGCGACGCCGTCCAGCACACGTACCCCGTCCCCGCAGGCGGCCACGTAGCGCGCCATCGCCTCGGTGATCTCGGTTGGATCGCCCACGCGCGGGATCGCGACCACGCCCTCACTGAGGCGTTCCGGCAACGGCTCGCCAGCCACCGTGGACAGCAACGCCACCCAGCTCGGCTCGTAGGAGCAGGTCACCAGATCGAAGGCGGCCACGTGCCAAGGCAGTTGGCGCCAGTCGGCGAACGGGATGACGACCAGGTGATCGTTCGGCGTGAGGTGGTCGTCGATCAGCCGGTCCAGCCAGGTCCGGCAGATCTGCCATTCGGCGACACCGAACGGGTCGCCGGGCCGCCCGACTCGCCAGGTCGACAGCCGCGACCGCATCCGCGTCGCCAACCGCCCGAGGTCGATGTCCGGTAGCGGAACCGCCGTGCTGGCAACGGAACCCGTGGAGTCGACCACGGTGACGAGCGCACGCACCTCGGCGCCGTCGCTCACGAACTCCAGTACCCCAGCGCTGCCGTGGCTCGGCGCGATCCCGGCCACCACCTCGTCGTCGAGACCGTCCCGCCGCCACGCGGACTCCCCGTCCGAGCGCCGTGCCGCCCGGCTGGCCAGACCTCGGCGCAGTTCGCCGACCAGCCGCAGATCCGCCTGCGTGGCACCAGGTTCAGCGAACATCGCCGCGGTGACCAGGCTGATCTCCCGTGCGGTGTGCGTGCCCGCCAGTGCGCCCGCGCGCAGCCCGCTGTCGTGACCGAGATGCCACGCTGTGCCGCCCAGTTCGCGCTTCAGCACGACTCTCGCCATGGCGAGCTCGCCTGCGGTGATGAGGTTCGCCGCCGAATAGAGATAACCGTCGGTGGCCGCGCGGTCGAACTTCTCGGCCATCACGGAAACCATGCGGTACCAGGAGTTCAGTGCCTCGCCCGGCCGGTACACCTGGTCGTACAGCGCGGCCACGTAGAGCGCGCGCGCCGCAGTGGCGACGTCGCGCTCAGCCAGCGCCTGCTCAAGCACCTGCTCCGACTCGGTCCGGACGCGGTCGAGGAACTCGCGGCGGCCGGGGTCGGACTCGGCCACTCCTGTGGTGAGCAACGCGGTCGCCGCGAACAAGTCCCGCTCGGAGTCGGCGAGCTGTCCCCCGCCCAGTGCGCCATCGACCAGATCGGTGTCCGGTTCGCTGCCGCCGAGCGCCTGGCACCACATCGCCTGCGCCGCGTACCGCCCGGCCGGCCAACTCATCCTGTCCCGCAAGGCACGGGCGTACGCGGCGCGCCCATGATCGGCGGCCTCCTCGTACCTGCCGAACCGCAGCAGCGTCGCCATGAGCGACTCGTGCAGCGGCGGTTGCGGGTCGTCGTCCTCGGCGAGCAGAGCCTCCAGCCGCGTCAGCGCCGCTGCGGGGGAGCCGAGTTCGCGTTCCAACCGCGCACGCGCGATGCCCAGGGACTGCTTGCCGCCCGGCTCGTCCAACACGTCCTGCGGCGCCGAGTCCAGCAATGTGAGCGCGTCAGCCTGCCTGCCGAGCATGCGCAGTGCCATGACGCGCAACTGGAGCATGTCGGCCTGCGCGGGGAGCGGAAGGACGGCCTCGCCCGGTGCCGACGTCTCGCCAACCTCCTCAAGCAGCCGCGTCGGCTTGCGCATGGCGAGGAGCTGCCGGTAATACCACAGGGACACGCCCGCGACCTCGGTCGTCGGGACGGCCACGCGCATGGCGTCCGCGACCCTCTTCAGATCGTCGGCACGGCCCGCCTCGACCAGCGCCCCCGCCATCGCCATCGCAGTCGTGAGGGAGACTGCCCTGTCCGGGACCTCGATCCCGACAACCTCGATGACGCGGTCGGCGACCTGCTCGATCGGTACGTCGAGAAGCCTCGTGCCCTCGAAGATCGACCCGAGTTGCTCGTCGAAGCCGGCGTCGTGGAACGCCTGCTGCAGACACGTCATGAACGACCCGACGTCCGGACCGGCCACCGAATCGTCCCTGCCGGCCGCCAGCGCCTGGTTCAACAGCATCGCGCCAGCGAACCGAGCGCTGTCCGGTGGCACGGTCCTGCGCAGTCGCTCCGCCGACACCGCCAGTCCGGGCACCTCGGCCACGCCGCCACCACCCGAGAGCCGCAGGTCCAGCTCCCACATGAGCCAGACGTACGCCCAACGGTCCGCCAGCGGGTTCGGTTGGCCGACCAACGCGTGAAGGCTGGCCCGCAACGCCTCCCGGCGGTACGCGTCCATGCTCCTGAGCACCTCGTCCGCCGGGTGCTCCAGCTCGTCCAGGCGCGCGGCGAACAGGAGCGGATCACCGACGTAGGTCGTGCGGTCCACGTACTCGGCCAGATCTTCCTCAAACGATCCGACCCCCTCGCCGTTCGTCCAGTCGATGAGCATCGAGAGCCAGATGCCCGACTGCCGCGACGCCACGAAGTCCTCGAAGTGTTCCCGGCCCGCGCCGTCCACGACGAACCTGATCGCCGGCACTCGACCAGTCAACGACACCCCGACGGCGGCCATCACCGGCGCGGTGAACGACCGCCAGTTCTCGCCCAGGTAGTTCACGTCACCGATGTTCTCCGGCCCACCGGTCAACACCGGGAGAAAGACCCTCAGCCGCCGGTCGACCAGCTCGCCGACAACGCGCCGGAGCTCCTCGACATCCGCGACGACCTCGATACTGTCCGACGCCTCTGCCGGTATACCAGCGGCCATGTCAGCGGAACTGACGAGATCACCCGGCGCCACGTACACGCGACCCGCTTCCATGTCCTGGAACACGACGCTGGCCCGGACGTTCAACCGGCAGCCGGCGTCGCAACGTGCGTAGTCGAGTTCGCCGGTCAACAGGTCGACGACTCGCGGCACATCGAGATCCCTGGCGATTCGCCACTCACCCTGTCCCTCCAGCGCCGGTGCAGGCGCCCCGCACTCGCATCTCGCCATGATGCCGATTGTGCCGAACCCTCCCCGGTCAGGTGGTGCCCGACGGTGCCCGGGTGTCGGTGACCAGCGTGGTGGCGGCGGACGCGAGCATCGAGGTGTCGTTGCCCAGCACCAGGAAGCCGAACCCGCGCGCGGCGAGCTCACGTGCCCGGCCGGGGTCGGCGCCGAGTGCGAACCCGCACGGTTTACCTGTCTTCGACGCGGTGGCGAGCACGTCGTCGATCAGGCCGGTCACCTGCGGGTCGGTCGCGGTCAGGCCCATCTCCATGGACAGGTCGGCCGCGCCGATGAGGACACCGTCCACGCCGTCGACCGCGAGGATCCGGTCGGCGTCGCGCATCGCCGCCGCGCTTTCCAGCTGTGGCAGGCAGAGCGCCCGCGTGTTCCCGAAGGCCAGGTAGTCCGCGCGGGCGAGCCGCCCCCACCGGCCCGCGCGGCTGGTGGCGCCGGAGCCGCGGGTGCCGAGCGGCGGGAAGCGGGTCGCACGTGCGACGGCCACCGCCTGTTCCGGGGTGTCCACGTGGGGCACGAGCACACCCCCGGCGCCCGCGTCGAGGACGCGCTGGATCGTCGACGGGCGGTGGTCGGGCACCCGCACCAGCGGGACGATCCCGTGCGCGGAGGCGATGGCGATGAGCGTGTACGCCGTCTCCAGGCTCAGCATGGTGTGTTCGAGGTCGACCACGACGAAGTCGAACCCGGCGGCGGCCGCGATCTCGGCGGTGTCCGGTGCGGGGATCTTGAGCCAGGTGCCGATCGGCGGGAGGTCGCCGGTCCTGTCGAACATCATGCCTGCTCCCTGATCGTCCGGTGTTCCGCGGACCAGAACACGATCCTCCTGTTGCACAGCACCACGAGCGCGTGCAGGGCGAGACCGATCGCCGACAGGATCACCAGGACCGCGAACGTGCGCGACACGTCGAGGGTGAAGTTGGTGGCCTGGATGACGTAGCCGAGCCCCGCGGTGGCGCCGACGAACTCGGCGACGATGGCGCCGGTCACCGACAGCACGACGGCGACGTCGAGCCCCGCGAAGATGTGCGGCAGCGCGGAGGGGATCTGCAGGTGGCGCAGCACGTGCGCCCGGCTGGCCCCGAACGAGCGCAGCATGTCGATCTGGTCGGGGTCGGCTGAACGCAGCCCGAGGATCGCGTTGATGAGCAACGGGAAGAACGCGATGAGCGCGGTCGTCAGCACCTTCGAGGTCATCTCGGTGCCGAACCAGATGACCAGCAGCGGTGCCATCGCCACCTTCGGGATGGTCTGGGTCATCACGACGAGCGGGAACAGCGCCTTGTCGAGCACGCGGGACTGCGTGACGAGGAACGCGCACAGCAGCGCGGCGGCGACGGCGAGCACGAACCCGAGCAGGATCTCCTGCAGCGTGACCCACGCGTGCTCGACGAGGCTGCCGTCGCCCAGACCGGCCACCAGTGCCGACAGCACGTCGGTCGGCGCGGGCACGAGCACGATGGGCACGTCGAAGGCGCGGACGACGACCTGCCAGACGACGAGCACGACGACCAGCACGACGCCGCTGAGCACGAACCCGGGTACCTGCCGCCGCGCGCGGTCGGGCGCCGGTTCCGGCGCCGGCGGGGCTTCGAGGGTGGTTGTCGATCGGGTCATGGGGTCCTCCTAGCGGCGCGGCCTAGTGGGCGCTGTTCTCGGAGTTGAGCAGGACCCGGATGCGGCGGACGATCGCGCCGAACTCGGGTGTGTTGATGTTCTCGAGGCCGCGCGGGCGCGGCAGGTCGACGTCGATGACCTCGGCGATCCGTCCTGGCCGCGGTGTCATGACGACGACCCGGTCGGACAACAGCACGGACTCCGGGATGCTGTGGGTGACGAACAGGACGGTCTTGCGGTCCCGGTCCCAGATGTCGAGCAGGTCCATGCCCATCTGGTCGCGGGTCATGGCGTCCAGCGCGCCGAACGGCTCGTCCATGAGCAGGATCTCGGGGTCGTGCATGAGCGCGCGCCCGATGCCGACCCGCTGCTGCATCCCGCCGGAGAGCTCTCCGGGGTACCGGTCGGCGAACTCCGTCAGCCCCAGCATCGACAGCATCGCCGCGGCCCGGTCGCGGGCCTCCTGTTCGGACAGCCGGTGGTTGATGTCCTGCGATATCAACAGGTTCTTCGTCACCGTGCGCCACGGCAGCAGCAGCGGCTGCTGGAAGACCATGCCCAGCCGGCTGCCGCCACCGAAGTCGACCTCGCCTGCGGTGCGCTTGGTCAGTCCCAACAGGACCTTCAGCAGGGTGCTCTTGCCGCACCCGCTCGGCCCGACGATCGAGACGAACTCGCCCCGCGCGACCGACAGGCTGACGTCGTGCAGCGCGTCGACCACGCCGGCCGGGCCCCGCCGCGACCGCCGTGTCGTGTAGCGCTTGTAGACGTGCCGCAACTCGACGGCCGTGTCCACGGTCGTGCTGACGGTCTCAGCCATGGTGTTCCTCCTGGGTGGCCCCGCCGCCCATCTCCGCGGTGACCCGGGCGGCCGCTTCGGCGAGCAGCGTCGACTCCCTGGCACTCCGGTCCGGGGGCAGCAGGTGGGCGGTACCGACGAAGGCGAGCGTGGCGCAGATCGCCGACTTGTCGAAGACCGGCGCGGCGATCACGCTGATCCCCCGCGCGTTGAGGATGGGTTCGGTCAGGCCACGCTCGCGGATGCCCGCGATCTGTTCCCGCACATGCATGCGCTGGTCGGCGGGGAGCGTGCCGAGCAGCCGGTCGGCGGTGAGCTGGTCGGGCAGGAACGCGAGGAAGACCAGCGCCTGCGCGGTGTTCAACGGCAGCTGGGAGCCGACGCGCACGGTCACTATGGTCCCGTGCGACTCGTCGTCCTCCACATGGGACACCACCGGCCCGGACGGGCCCCACAGGCTCAGCACCACCGTGAGACCTGTCGTCCGCGTCAGGTCCCGCATGTGCGGGGTGGCCAGCTGGATGACCTTGCGGCGGCCGATCGCGAACGCGCCGAGCTGCAGCAGCAGCCTGCCCGGGGCGAACACGGAGTTGCGTTCCTCGGTGCGTTCCAACAGCCCGGCGGCCTCCAGCGACTGGAAGTACCGGTGCAGTGTGGTGCGGTTGAGCCCGAGCCGCTCGGCCGCCTCGGCGACGGTGATCTCCGGCGTCTCCGGGCCGAACAGGGTCAGAATCTGCGCGGTCCGGGAAACGGCCTGGATCTCGCCGTTCGACGTGGCACCCACCTCGGGCGCACCTGACACCATCGTCATCTCACCTTCACCCGTCGTGTTCACCTGTCGAACATGATGTGCGGAAATCTAGGCCATCTCACCAGTTTGGGCAATGCCCATCTGTGAATATGGGTCTTGACATCTCTCATCGTGAACATGGAGTGTGCATAGCGAACACAACGAAGGGGGTTCATCGTATGACTGCCCTGGTCCGCGTCCTCCGCGGTGCCGTCGACCTGCACTGCCACTCCGGCCCCAGTCCGTTTCCCCGCGAACTGACCCACGTGGAGGCCGCCGAGGACGGCGACCGCCTCGAGATGCGGGCGATCCTGGTCAAGTCGCACCACCACATCACGGTCATGGACCTGCTCGCGATGCGGGACGGTCTCGCCAAGGTCGGCACCAGGGCCTTCGGCGGGATCGCGCTCAACAGCCAGGTCGGCGGCATCAACCCGTACGCGGTCGCGATGGCGCTGCGGATGGGTGGCCGGGCGGTGTGGTTCCCGACGTTCTCCTCCGGCAGGCACATCGCCTGCCACCCGGAGGGCGACGGCTTCCCCACCACCGCGGTGCCGGTGCCGTCCACGCAGGTCGACTTCACCGACGACGCCGGCGAGCTGATCCCCGAGGTCTACGAGGTCCTCGACTACGTCATCGAGGCCGGTGCGCTGCTCTCCGGCGGGCACAACACCCCGGAGCTGATCACGCAACTGTTCACCGCGGCCAGGGAGCGCGGGGTGCGCCGGATGGTGATCAACCACCCGAACTTCGTGATCGGGGCCGAACCGGAGCAGTGCCTCGAACTGGTGGGCCTCGGCGCCTACGTGGAGCACGAGTGGGGCATGTACGACCCAGAGGGCTACCGCAAGTGGGACCCGAAGCAGCTCATGGACTGGATCGAGCGGATCGGTCCCGAGCACACCGTGCTCGCCTCCGACCTCGGACAGGCCGGGCGGCCGAGGCCGGTCGACGCGCTGCTCCGCGTCGCCGCCGCGCTGCTCGACCTCGGGTTGCCCGAACGCGACCTGCAGCGGATGGTCCGCGACAACCCCTCGTTCCTGCTCGGCCTGGACGACTAGAAAGGCGGATCCATGTACGACAAGAGCGACGCACGCGCGAGCCTCGCCACCGCGCCGGGCCCGGCCCCGCGGGGACGGGTCGCCGCGCCGGAGCTGCTCGACTTCGACAAGCAGGAGCCGCACGAGACCACGGCCTCGGGCAGCAGGACCTGGTGGGGGCGCGGGCAGAACTTCGTGCTCGCCTACACCTCGGGCCGAAGCGGCGAGGTGTTCAGCCGGGAGGGCCAGCCCGACGAGTACGTGGTGGTGCTCCCCCACGACGACTCGAGCGTCGAGGTCGTCGCGGGTGAGCAGCAGGAGACGGTCACCGGCCGCGCGATCGTGGTCGTGCCGCCCGGGGACAGCACGGTCACCGTGACCGCCGACTGCGACGTGGTTCGCCTGTTCACCACGCGGTCCACCGACCTCGCGGCGCTGGCAGGCAACGCCGCATCCTATGTGGAGGATCACCCGCACGTGGCGCCGTTGGCCGCGTGGCCGGATCCGGTCGACGGGTTCCGGGTCCGCGTGTACCCGGTCGGGCACCTCGAACGGTCGCCGGACCGGTTCGGGCGGATCTTCCGGTGCAGCACGTTCATGGTGAACTTCCTGTTCCCCCACGAGGGTCCGAGGGACACCACGAAGCTTTCCCCGCACCACCACGACGACTTCGAACAGTGCTCCCTGGCCGTACGCGGGGAGTTCGTCCACCACATCCGCACGCCGTGGACGACCAACCTCGACGACTGGCGCGCGGACGTGCACCACGCGTGCGGCAGCCCTTCGGTCGCGGTGATCCCGCCACCGACCGTCCACACGACACAGGCAACCGGTCAGGGGACCAACCAGCTCATCGACATCTTCTGCCCACCGCGCGCGGACTTCTCCGCCAAGCCAGGCTGGGTACTCAACGCCGGGGAATACCCGGCGCCGTGAGCCCCTGGGCGTTCAAGGAGGAACACATGCCCACCCCCAGAATCCTTTCCGGACTCCTCGCCGCAGTGCTCGTGACCACGCTGACGGCCTGCGGCGGCGCCGCGGGCGGCGGCGACTCCTCGACACTGAAGATCGCCGTCACCACCCCGACCTGGAACGCGGGCTTCGCCACGTTCCTGCTCTCCCAGGCCGAGGGCTACTTCGCCGACGAGGGCATCGACGTGGAGTTCACGCTCCCGCCCTCGGGCACGCAGGCCGCCCAGCAGGTGATCGCGGGCGGCGCCGACATCGCCCTCGTCACCCCGGAGCCGGTGGTCATCGGCGCGACCAAGGGCACCGACCTCACCTACTTCGCGTCCTACTACGGCGACTGGATCTACGGGCTCGCCGCGGTCGACGGCTCCGGGATCACCGACGTCGCCGACCTCAAGGGCAAGCGCATCGGCGTGACCAACGTCAGCAGCTCCGGCGCCACGTTCGCGCGGGTCGCCCTGCAGCTGGCCGGGTTGGGCGAGAACGACGCGACGCTCGTCCCGATCGGTGTCGGCGCGCAGCAGATCAGCGCCATCAAGGACGGGCAGGTCGACGCGCTCGCGTTGTGGGACACGCAGTACCAGATCGTGAAGAACGCGGGGATCACCATCACCGACCTGCCGGTCGAGGAGATGACCGGGATGTTCGGCGGCGGGTTCGTGGCTCGCAAGAGCAGGCTCGAGGCCGACTCCGACGCGTTCGTCAAGTTCGGCCGCGCGTTCGCGAAGGGTGTCGTGTACGCACAGGCCAACCCGGAGGCCGCCATCCAGGCGATGTGGAAGTCCCAGCCCGACACGCGTCCCGCGGGCGGCACGTCCCAGGCCGAGGGACTCGCCCAGCAGGTGAAGGTGCTGCAGGTCCGGCTCGCCGGGCTCGGTGTGCCGGAGGGCGAGAAGGACTGGGGCACCATCGATCCGGAACGGGTCAGGCGCTCGATCGACTTCGCCCAGAAGGCGGGTCTGATCGACAAACCGGTCGAGGTCGACCAGATCCTCGACACCAGCCTCCTCCCGAAGATCAACGACTTCTCCCGGGACGAGGTGCTGGAGAAGGCGTCGGCGAAGAAGTGAGGCTCGGACTGGCACTGGACCTCGGCTCGGCGGCACCGGTCGCCGACCAGGTCGCCGGTGCGCTGCCGTTGTTGCGGGCCGCGGAAGAGTCCGGTGTGGACACCGTGTGGGTCGGCGAGAGCTACCACCGGGCACCGCAGCCGTTCCACCTGCCCGCCGCACTGATCGTGCTCGCCCACCTTTCGGCGCACACCACGCTCCGGCTCGGCACCGGGGTGCTGCTCCTGCGTGCGTACGACCCGGTGCGGCTCGGCTACGAGACCGCGCTGGTGGACCAGCTCAGCGGCGGGCGGCTGTCGGTCGGCCTCGGCCTCGGCCCCGCCGAGCTGGGCGAGCGGTTCGGCGGCGGCACGACGATGACCGCCGCGCTGCGCGCGCTGCGGTCGGCCTGGGACGGCGGTGCCGTACCGGGACCGGTGAGCACGCCGCGGTTGCTGGTCGGTGGCGGGACGGCCGCGTCCGCGCGGCGCGCCGCCGAACTGGCCGACGGCTACTACGCGGCGACGAACTACTCCGACCGGCTGCTGGCACACCAGGCCGCGGCGTACCGGGACCACGGCGCGACCGGTGACGTGGTGGCCAACCGGCTGTGCCTTATCCACGAGGACGGGGCCACGGCCCGCGCGCTCGCCGCGCGGTACCTCTCCCCCGTCCTCGACTACTACTCCGGCCGCGGGCTGTGGAAGTCCACCCCGGACGACCCGGCACCCGGTGTGTCCGCGCTCGTCGGGACACCCGCCGACGTGGCCACCGCGCTGCACCGGTACGCCGACGCCGGTGTCACCGCGGTCAACCTGCGCGTCGCGCCGCACGGCACGCCGTGCGACGTCGCGCGTCGCACCATCGAACTGGCCGCATCCTGGAAGTGAGGGCCCGTGTCATCCGTACTGCCAACCTCTTTCGTCTACACCGCGGTACGCACCCCGTTCGGCCGCTACGGCGGCGCCCTGTCCGGAGTGCGGACCGACGACCTCGCCGCCACCGTCCTGTCCGAGCTGCTCACGCGGACACCGGACCTGGACCCGGCGCGGATCGACGACGTCGTGTACGGCAACGCCAACGGCGCCGGCGAGGACAACCGCAACGTAGGCCGCATGGCCGTGCTGCTGGCCGGGCTCCCGGTCACCGTGCCCGCCACGACCGTGAACCGGCTGTGCGGCTCCAGCCTGGACGCGGCGATGGTCGCGTCGCGGGCGGTGGAGACCGGCGACGCCGAGATCGTGGTGGCGGGCGGGGTCGAGTCGATGAGCCGCTCGCCGTGGGTGCTGCCCAAGCCGGTCAAGGGTTTCCCGGCCGGGGACGCGACGCTCGTGTCGACCGCGCTGGGCTGGCGGCTGGTGAACCCGCGCATGAATCCTGCGTGGACCGTGTCGAACGGGGAGGCCAACGAGGCGCTGGCGGACCGGTTCGGCGTCACCCGCGAGCAGCAGGACGCGTTCGCGCTGCGGTCGCACCGGCTCGCCGACCGGGCGTGGTCGGACGGGTTCTACGACGACCTCGTCGTGGGTGTGCCCGGCGTGGACCTCAAGCGGGACGAGGGCATCCGCGCCGACTCCTCGCTCGAGAAGCTCGCCTCGCTCAAGCCGTCGTTCCGGCCGGACGGGCGGATCACCGCGGGCAACGCGTCGCCGCTGTCCGACGGTGCGTCCGCGGTCCTGATCGGCTCGGCGGACGCCGCGCGGGTCATCGGCACCGACCCGGTCGCGCGGATCGCCGGTCGCGGCGCGGTGGGTTCCGTGCCGCAGGAGTTCGGCTACGCACCCGTCGCCGCGGCGGAGCGGGCGCTGGCGGCGGCCGGGATCACGTGGTCCGACGTGGGTGCGGTGGAGCTGAACGAGGCGTTCGCCGCGCAGTCGCTCGCCTGTGTCGGAGCGTGGCCGATCGACCCGGAGATCGTCAACACGAAGGGCGGCGCGATCGCGGTCGGCCACCCGCTCGGCGCGTCCGGTGGGCGGATCCTCGGCACGCTCGCCGCGGTGCTGCGCGAACGCCGCGCGCGGTGGGGCGTCGCCGCCATCTGCATCGGCGTCGGCCAGGGCCTCGCGGTCGTCATCGAGAACGTGGCCTGATGGTCGAGATCGCCCCCGACACGGACACGGCGGTCCGCGGGATCGAACCCGGGTCGACCGTGCTGATCGGCGGGTTCGGCCCGGCCGGACAGCCCTACGCGCTCATCGACGCGCTACGCCGCCGCGGGGCCGGGGAACTGACGGTGGTGAACAACAACGCGGGCAACGGCGACACCGGGCTCGCCGCGCTCCTCGCCACCGGTCAGGTCCGCAAGATCATCTGCTCGTTCCCCCGGCAGGTCGACTCGTACGTGTTCGAACGGCTGTACGCCGAGGGCAGGATCGAGCTGGAAGTGGCGCCACAGGGCAACCTCGCGGAACGGATCCGGGCGGCGGGCGCCGGGATCGGCGCGTTCTACACACCGACCGGCGCGGGCACGATGCTCGCCGAGGGCAAGGAGTCCCGCGTCATCGCGGGCCGCGAACACGTGCTCGAGTACCCGATCCACGCCGACGTGGCACTGATCCGCGCACACACCGCGGACGAGGCGGGCAACCTCGTGTACCGCAGGACGGGCCGCAACTTCGGGCCCATCATGGCGACCGCCGCCCGCGTCACCATCGCCGAGGTGACCCGGGTCGTCCCCGCGGGTGCGCTCGACCCGGAGGCCGTCGTCACGCCGGGGATCTACGTGGACCGGGTGGTGGTGACGGCGTGATCGAGCACCCCGCCCCGCTCGGCCGCGCGGAGCTGGCCGCCCTGGTCGCCAGGGACATCCCGCCGGGCGCGTACGTGAACCTCGGCATCGGGCAGCCCACCGCCGTCGCCGACCACCTCGACCCGGCGAGCGGCGTCGTGCTCCACACCGAGAACGGCATGCTCGGCATGGGCCCCCACGCCCACGGCGACGACGTCGACCCGGACCTGCTCAACGCGGGCAAGATCCCGGTCACCGAGCTGCCCGGCGCGTCCTACTTCGACCACGCCCAGTCCTTCGCCATGATGCGCGGCGGCCACCTCGACGTGTGCGTCCTCGGCGCGTTCCAGGTCGCCGCCGACGGTACGCTCGCCAACTGGCACACCGGCGCCCCCGGCGCGATCCCCGCGGTCGGCGGTGCCATGGACCTCGCGGTCGGCGCCAGGTCCGTGTTCGTGATGATGACGCTGTTCGACAAGACCGGGAGGCCGAAGCTCGTCCGCGAGTGCACCTACCCCGTCACCGGCCTGCGCTGCGTGCGCCGGGTCTACACCGACCGCGCCGTCTTCCACCTCGACGGCGGCCGGGTACACGTGGCCGAGACGTACGGCATCACGCTCGACGAGCTGCGCACCCGCCTCGACGTGCCCCTGGACACGACCTGATCGGAACACGGTCCGGCGGACATCCGCCCGCCGGACCGTGTCGATTCCGTGGCCGGCCCACCAGCCGGCCGCCGGGGTCAGCCCGCGATCAACGACACGTCGTCCAGCACGAACGACGTCTGCAGCGACCAGTCCTCATCTCCGGTGAAGCTGATCGTCACGGTCTGGCCCGCGAACGCGCCGACGTCGAACTGGCGCAGGACGTAGCCCGAGGACGCGTCCAGGTTCGAGTACCTCGCCAGGGTCTTGGCGCCCGCGGCGATCGTGAAGAAGTCGAACGCCGCGCCCTCGTACTCGTCGGTGTCGATCTTCAGGTACAGCGACAGCACCGAGTTGGTGCAGCCCGCCGGGATGGCGACCGTCCGCGTCAGCGTCTCGGTGTTGGTGGAGCCGTAGCCGCTGATCCACGACGAGTACGAGCCGGTGCGCGGGGCGCCGACCCCGGTCCACCGGTAGATCGTCCACGTCGCGTTCGACCAGCCCGTGCTGCCGCTCTCGAACCCGCCGTTGGTCAGCTTCTGGCCAGGGCTGGAGCACGAGCCACCCTCAGGGCTGATCGTCCACGTGAACGTCGCGCTGCCCGTGCGGCTCGCGCTGTCGGTCACGGTCACGGTCACCGTGTACGTGCCCGCGGTCGTCGGTGTGCCCGACATCTGGCCGGTGCCCGAGTTGATGGCGATGCCCGAGGGAAGTCCGGTCGCCGACCACGTGTACGGCGGCGTGCCGCCGGTGGCGGAGACCGTCACGCTGTCCGGGGTGCCGACGGTGCCGGTCTGGCTGCCCGGGTTGGACACCATCGGGGAACCCGGCGTGCCGTCGCCCGTGTTGACGAACAGCAGCCGGTTCGGTGAGCCGCTGCCGGGGTTGGTGATCTTGCCGGTCGTGGCGTTGCCGATCATCGTGCTGGCGACCTGCGCCGGGGTCGCGGCCGGGGTCGCGCCGAGGATCAGCGCCGCGCCGCCCACGACGTGCGGGGTGGCCATCGACGTGCCGCTGATGGTGTTCGTGGCGGAGTCGCTGGTGTTCCACGCCGAGGTGATGTTCTGGCCGGGCGCGAAGATGTCGGTGCAGGTGCCGTAGTTCGAGAACGAGGCACGCGCGTCGGTGTTGGTGCTCGCGTTGACGGTGATCGCCTCGGCGACGCGGGCCGGGGTGAAGTTGCAGGCGTCCGCGTTGGAGTTGCCGGACGCGATGCCGTAGGTGACGCCGTCCGCGATGGAGTTGCGGACCGCGTTCTCCGTGGCGGTGTCGGAGCCCTGGGCGCCCAGGCTCATGTTCGCCACGGCCGGGCCGGAGGTGTGGTGGCCCGTGACCCAGTCGATACCGGCGGCGACCCCTGCGAACGAGCCGGAACCGTTGCAGTCCAGCACTTTGACGGCGATGAGCGTGACACCCTTGGCAACGCCGTACTGGCCGCCGCCGATCGTGCCGGCGACGTGCGTGCCGTGCCCGTTGCAGTCGGTGTTGTTGCCGTCCCCGGTGGTGTTGGTGCCCCAGGAAGCGCGGCCACCGAAGTCACTGTGGGTGGTGCGGATGCCGGTGTCGATCACGTATGCGGTGACGCCGGCTCCGGAGTTGGGGTAGGTGTAGCCGGAGTCCAGCGGCAGGTCGCGCTGGTCGATCCGGTCCAGGCCCCAGCTCGGCGGGTTCGGCTGTGTGTCCGCTGTCGACACCGTGGCGTTCTGCTCCACGTAGGCGACGCCCGGCGCGGCGGCCAGCCGCTTGGCGGCCCGCTCGCTGAGCTCGCCCGCGAAGCCGTGCAGTGCGTGCTGGTAGGTGTACTCGATCGAGGCGCCGTGTTCGCGGGCGAGGTCGGTGGCCATCGTGCGCACGCCACCGCGCGTCGCCGCGGCCCCGCGGTCGAACACGACGATGTAGCTGTCCTTGATGGCGGTCGGGTTGCCGGCGCCGAGAATGGTGCCCTCGTCCGCCGCCGCGCCGCTGTTCGCGGTCAGCACCAGCGCGCTCGCGGTCGCGACCGCTGTGCCTAGCCCGACGATCCGCTGGGACCAGGATCTGCGGATTATTCCCATGACAGGGTTCTCCCTCGAACAAAGGGTTCACCGGCCGACCGGACACACCGGATCGACCGGACTGCAGGGTTGGGAACGTCCGCGCGAACGTGAACAGAATCTTAGGGAAACGGTCACCAAAATACAATATTAGCCAATTCGGCGTCAGACCACTGAGCCGAAGGGTGTACATTATCGAGAAAGAAATCTGTCGAATCCATGACAGTTTCCCATTATTGCGAATTGGCCGAGTTCGTATGGGACGGCACGTGTGCGTCGCCTTGCGAAACCACGACCTGCGCGCACCGCGACGGCGCTTTGAGCGTGGGCACCTAGAGTGTGACGGATCGACGCCATTCGTCACGACCTGCCACTGGGAGCCGCTGTGAGAAGAACGAGCGCCGTCCTGTTGTCCGCCACCGTCGTGGCCCTCGGGCTGCCGGCGACGGGATCCGCGGCCGCCGAGACCGCCGCGTCCGGGTGCGCGGTGTCCACCCTGCCCAACCCCGCCGACGGGACCGCGACGGTGACCGCGATGGCGGGAACCACGACGTTCTACGGTTCCGTCTCACCGGGAGCCGACACCGGTTCGGGCGTGGTGTGGCAGGGCGGGGAGATCACGGACACGCTCGCGTTCAGTCCCACCGACGCCAACGCCTCCGGCGTGCTCATCGGGTACCGGTACGCCACCGACACCGGCTGGTCCTACCCGGTCGGGCAGCGGCCCGGCGAGCAGCCCGAGGACATCGGCTCGGCACAGGACAGCGTGTACGAGATCAACGACGCGGGCACGTACGTCGGGCGCGGCACGGTCGGGAACTGGCCGTACTACTTCAGCATCGCGTTCGCCGGTAGCGCCGACACGTGGTCCGGCTACGTCCTGGAGTCCTCGCTCGACGTACCGGTCGCCGCGGTCGCCGTCGACGACAACCGCAACGTGCTGGGACGCAGCGACTACGACCGGGACGGTGTCCCCACCGCGGCGGTGTGGCGTGGCGGGACGAGCGGCGCGCCGCAGGACCTCGGTCCCGCCGACGAACTCGCCCCCCGGGACATCGACGCGGGCACGGTGCTGGTCAACCGCACCGTCCACGACGACATCGCCCTGATCGACATCGTGTCCGGAGACGTCACGGCCGTTCCCGGGAGCACCGGCTACCGCGCCTTCTTCCTGAAGAACGGCACGATCCTCGCGGACGGAGCGGGTGGGTACGCCCTGTTCCGGGGCGACACACGTGTCGACCTGACACCGCCGACGGGGTCCACGATCACGGCCGTCGGCGCGCTCAGCGCGGACGGCACCACCGTCGGCGGCCAGACCAGGACCAGTGCCGGCACGCTGGTGCCGACGGTATGGCGCTGCGGGTAGCCACTTCGCCAGACCGCTGACGCCACGCGGGATCGGTCCGGCCGCGCCTGTGTGCCATATGGCACGGAATCGGGATTCGGGGACGATTAGCCTGACCTGTCACGGACCGACGGCGGTGACGAGTGAGCCAGTACCCGACACACCACTCGATCCTGGCGATCGACGTCGAGGGGTTCGGTGATCCACACCGGGACGACGGTGCCCAGTTCGCGGTCCGCGCCGTTCTCTACCGGCTGGTGGCGGAGGCGATCGAGGCGTCGGGGGTGCGGTGGGACGACTGTGTCCACTCCGACAGCGGCGACGGGATGATCGTGCTGGTCCCGCCCGAGGTGTCGAAGGTGCTGCTGCTGGACCCGCTCGTCGGCTGCTTGTCGGCGGGGCTGGCGGAACACAATCGCACCGTGCCGCTGGCGCACCGGTTCCGGCTGCGGCTCGCACTGGACGCGGGGGAGGTGAGGATCGACGACAACGGGCTGTACGGCGCCGACCTGGTCCGCGCCTGCCGCATGCTGGACGCGACCGAGCTGCGCACGGCGCTGCGGCACGCGTCCGGCAACCTCGCGGTCATCGTGTCCGATGGCGTGTACGACGGCATCGTGCGGCACGGCTACCGGTCCATCGACCCGGCGCACTACCACCCGATCTCGACCCAGGTGAAGAAGACCCGGCTGCGCGCGTGGATTCACCTGCCCGGAATGTCGCAGCCACCGGTCATCGAACCGGCACCGGCCGGGCCGGACGAGGTGCCGCACCAGATCCTCGCGCCCGCGAACACCTTCGTGGACCGGGAGAACGAGCTCAGCACCCTGAACGACCACGAGACGAGCGGGCTGCTCGTGCTCGTCGGGCCGCCCGGGGTCGGCAAGACCGCACTCGCGTTGCGGTGGGCGCACGGTGCCCGCGAACGCTACCCGGACGGGCAGCTGTACGCCGACCTCGGCGGCTCCCGCAACAAGGTGCCGGTCGAGCAGGTGTTCGCCGGGTTCCTCGCAGCGCTCGGTGTCGCGGCGCGGCAGATACCGGTGGAGGCGGGCGAGCAGGCGGAGCTCTACCGGCAGCTGACCGCCCGGCGGCGGCTGCTCGTGCTGCTCGACAACGCCGGGTCGGCAGCAGACCTCCGGCAGCTGCTGCCCGACCGGACGGGCAGCGTGGCGCTGGTGACCGGGCAGTCATGGCTGGGCAGCCTCGTGACCGACAGCGCGCGGTTCCTCACGCTGGAACCGTTGAGCCAACGGCACGGCGTCATGTTGCTGGCCAAGGCGGTCGGGGAGGAACGGGTCGCGGAGGAACAGGGGCACGCGCGGAAGCTGGTGGAGCTGTGCGGTGGCCTGCCCATCGCGTTGTGCGTGGCCGGCGCCCGGCTGGCGACACGTCCGAAGTGGACACTCGCACGCGCGGTGGCCGATCTCCAGGACGAACGGCGGCGGCTCGCACGGTTGTCGTTCGGCGACGAACTATCGGTACAGGCGGTGTTCGACATGTCATACCAGGCACTTTCCGACGAGGCGGCGAGGCTCTACCGGCTGTTGGGGCTGCACCCGGGACCCGACTTCGGCCTCGACGTGGTCGCCGCGGTCATGGAGACCCCCGTGCTGGAGGCCGAGGCGCTGGTCGAGGAACTCCTCAACGCGAACATGCTGGACGAATCGAGGGCCGGCCGCTGCCGCTTCCACGACCTGATCCGACTGCACGCGCGGGACAAAGCGCAGGACGAGGAACCGGTGCAGCGCCGTGAGGCGGCCGTGCGCAGGATGCTCGACTGGTACCTGCAGTCCGCGTCGGACGCGAGCGCGTCCATCACCCCGCACCGGGCGAGCCGGCACGGGGACACGGTGCGGGTGATCCCGCCGTCGATGTCGTTCGCGGACCGGAGCTCGGCACTCGACTGGCTCGACCAGGAGCGGATCAACCTCCTGGCCGCGGCCAGGTTCGCCAACGACACCGGCCTGCACGATCTCGCGTGGCGGATGGCCGACGCGATGTGGGGGTTGTTCCTGCACCGCACGCACTACCACGACTGGCTCCAGTTCG
The DNA here is from genome assembly GCF_044466355.1 of Actinophytocola sp. NPDC049390. Classification (NCBI taxonomy): domain Bacteria; kingdom Bacillati; phylum Actinomycetota; class Actinomycetes; order Pseudonocardiales; family Pseudonocardiaceae; genus Actinophytocola; species Actinophytocola sp. NPDC049390. Next base: position 95,978 of record NZ_JBITMQ010000001.1, on the reverse strand, counting down.
ACCTGATCGCCGAGCAGGCGGCCCGGTCGTGCGCCGACAGGTTCATGGAGGCCGAGACCCAGGACCGACTCGGGCTGCTGTTCCACGCACTGGGGCGCAACGACGAGGCGCTCGAGCGCATGAGCCGCGCGGCGGAGCTGTGGCGCCGGCTCGACGACCGGCTGCGGATGGCGAGTTCGCTGGAACGGTTCGGCTTCGTGTACCTCGACCAGGGCGAGACGGAGACGGCGATCGACCGCTTCACCCAGGCGCTCGAGGAGTACCGGCGGATCGGCGAGCAACGCAACGTCGGGCTGGCCCTGATCAGCCTCGGCCGAGCGCTGACCACGGCCGGCAGACCGGAGGAGGCGGTGGCGGTCCTGGTGGCGGCCACCAGCGAGCTCGGCTCGCTGTCCACACCGGATCCGTACAACACCGCCCGTTCGTTCCTGTTCCTGGGCCGCGCGGAGACCGACCTGGACCGGGCGGACAGCGCGCGCACCCACCTCGAGTCCGCGCTCGCCGCCATGCGGTCGGTCAACGCCACCCTCGGCGAAGCGGACGCGCTCCGGGCGCTCGGCGAACTGGACGAGCGGTCCGGCAGGCTCGGCGACGCCCGTGACCACTACGAGCGCGCCGCCGTCCGCTACGCCGAGCTCGGCAACCCCGCGGCCGCGCAGATCCTGGAACGGGTGCGCAACCTCGGGTCGCCGCCTTCCTCACCAGCCGAATGACTCGTTCTTCATCAACCTCGGCGGAGCCACCCGCTCCACTCTCGGATCGACCTCCGGTTCGTCCAGTTCCAGCAGTTCGTAGAACTTCCTGCGCAGCGCCCGCGCCGATCCGCCAGGGATGGACGACACGCGCGCGCCGGCGACCTCCTGCTGGTCCGGTTGCGCGGCTGTCGCCATGCCCAGTTGCTCGACCAGCGGTACCTCGTCGTCGAGGTGCGGGCTCAGGTGGGCCAGTTCCGCCATGACCGACTGGCCGTCGATGTCGTCCTCGGCGAAGTGGCTCAGCAGCAGAGGCAGGCCGCTGGCGGCGCCGTAGACGCTCACCGAGGTGTGGTCGCCGATGAGGTAGTCGGCCGCCGCCAGCAGGCCCTGCCACGGTTCACCGGCCTCGACCACGTCGAGCCCCGCGCTGCACACGTCACGCAGCAGGGTCCGTATCCGCTGCGGGCCGTGCTCGAACCACACGGCGGGGTGGGTGGTGAGGATGACCTTGTGGTTGGCGGGTAGCTCCGTGAGCAGTCTGGCCAGCAGGCCGGGGTGCCTGCTCAGCAGTGACTGTTGCCCCCAGGTCGAGGTGACCGCGACCAGCACCTGCCCGTTGCGCACGTTCAGCGCGTCCCGGTAGTACTGGCGGGAGGGCAGGCTGACCTTCAGGCGGTCGAACGAGGGGTCGCCGCCGACCATCGCCGCGGTGGTGGCCTCCGGGCACTGGCGTTTCAGCGTCTCCCACTGGTCGATGTGCGACAGGTTCAACGCGTCCACCACGGGCCGGCCGGACCGGTCGAGCAACGACTCCCGGTCGAGGCCGTAGGTCGGCCGTTTCTCGTCGGAGCGCGGCCACGCCCAGCTCGGCCAGCGCTTGTTGTAGCCGGAGCCGTGGGCGATCGCGAAGGTCCGCTTGGCGCCGAGCTCACCGATCCGGTGGAGGCTGGCGCCGATGGCGAGGTCGTAGTCGCCGTCGGCGGCCTCGGCCCACCGCATCCGCTTGACCTCCCACTTGCGCAGGAGTTCGACCACCCCGTCGCCGAGGCGGTCGGGCACCGCCGTGTACACGAGGCCGATCTCGGGGTCCTCGTCGAGCAACCCGACGAGGTCCTTGAGCCGCATGGCCGCGGCGACGGTGTGGACGGCGATCACCACCCGGCGTTTTGTGGGGAACGTCGCCCAGTTGCTGTCATCCTCGGGCTTGCTGTTCTTCACCCGTTTGCGCAAGTTCCGCCGCAGGCCGTTGGCCATGGGGATGGGGTTGTACCTGGGCAGACCCGGTGACTCCCCGTTCTGGGCGGTCGCCCGCTGTCGATGTGATCTCACTGGTCGTTGTACTCTGGGCACGGCACTGGCCCTTCTTCGCCTAGAGGGATGCTGAGTGCTCTTGCGGGCGGTTCCTGGTGCAACAGGGCCGCCCGTGCCTATGCGCGGACAGAGGTCCGGCCGGTCAACGCGGACACGCCCGCGTCGTCGCGGTCATACCAGCCTCCCCTCGGTCGTGGTTCACGGTCATCAGTCCTGCGCTTTTGCGGATACCTTGTCGGCCCGCGCGGTCTTCGGCCCGGGGAACGTTTCGAGAATCCGGTGGATCACCTCTTCGAGGTCGCCCTTCGGGGCCGCGACGGCTTCCAGATCGAAGAAGGTCTCGACGTAGGTGCTGGCGATGTCCGGCTTGTTCTGGATGAGCACGTCGCCGTCCGGGTGTTCGAGCAGCAGCGCGAAGTCCTCGTCCTCGAACGGGAACTCGAAGATCGTGAACGCACCGCGCATGCCCGGGTGTGCGCCGGCGCTGAACGGGACGACCTGGATCTCGATATTCGGCCGCTTGCCCAGCTCCACCAACCACAACAACTGCTCGCGCATGACGCTCGCGCCGCCGACCCAGCGGTGCAGTGCGGCCTCGTCGAGCACGAAGAACATCTCGGGTCCCGCGCCTTGTTCGAGCACCCGTTGCCGCCTGGCGCGAACCTGCGCGTCGCGCACCATGGACTCCTCGTCGTCGGTGTAGGCACGCAGGATCGCGCTGGTGTAGCCGGGAGTCTGCAACAGGCCCGGGATGAGCAGCGCCTGGTAGGACCGCAATCGGATCGTCGATGCCTCGTACCCGAGGAAGGTCAGGAACTGCTGGTCGTAGACCCCGCGGTACTCGTCCCACCAGGCCTGCTTGCGACTCGCGCGTGCGACCTCGACCAGTTCGTTGATGCGTTCGCGATCGGTGATGCCGTAATGCGGCAGGAGCGCCTGGAGGTCGGATGTCGAGATGATCGCCGCGCCGGTCTCAATGCGAATGACCTTCGACGGGGACCAGTCGAGCAGGACGGCTACGTCTTTCTGGGTCATGCCGCTCTGTTCCCGAGCCCGCTTCAACGCGGCGCGAAGGCGCCGTTGCTGGGTGATCGGCGTCTCGACCTGCGCCATACCTGCTCCTCATGGATGCGAAGGTGGCGTTCTGCCACCTGTCAATGTACTACCTGACAGGTGGCATAACTACCATGTCGTTCTGTAAAGTCGCAAAACTGTCAGTCGCACAATCGCGTGACACTCGAACGCGGTGCGAGGTGACACGGCAGGGCATGACAGCGCGCAAGCATGCAGCTGTTCGCATGTCATCACGCCAGGTGCCGATAGCTGCGGTCACAAAAGTGGCGCAGCACGGCAGCAGCGCCGATGAAACGACGACAAAATCCGGTATCACCGGACAGAATCGGATGGATTGCCGCCGCGAGATGTGGATTCACCCGCAACTCATCAGGCGGATGTCACGTGCGGCAGGCTGCGTGCGTCACTGGTGAAAGTACCTGAAGCGGTGACGACAGCGGTGGGCGTTCCAACTGTCTCGAAGGTGTGCGATCGCGGAAGACGTGTGCATCGGCGTGGGCACACGTCCGCTCTCCGTCAGTGCCGGGACGCGGTCCGCACGAGCAGCCGCCACGCCGAGTCGGCGACGACGATCCGTGTGCCGTGCCGATTGCGCGAGTTGCGGATGAGAACCGCTGTACTCGACTGCGCGAATTCGACACAGCCGCCGTTGCCGCTCGCACTCGCACTGCTCTTCCGCCAGGTGAATCCGGCTTGATCGACCTCGACGACGGTTGCCGACTTCCGCTCACCCACGGCGCCCTCCTCCGCTCGGCTGACCTGACCGGGTCTCGGCCTGGCGTGAACGCCCTTGCCCAGGAGAGAAGAGGATGAGCAGGTTCGTCGCCCCGCAGCGCGGGGTGTCCCTTCCTGGACGATGCAGACCCCAGAGCCCACGGTATTTGGCAATTGACCGGCGCACTACCGCCGACAGGAGGAGTCCGATCACCCAGTCGCCGGGCGTATGGATCTTTGCGGCTACCCGCGTCATCGCAGCGTTCGCCCGCATTCGGAGCAAGCGGCAGAACACTGAATTCCATCGACCAATACGTTCTCGCGGTGTCAGTCGTAGATGACGGGCACCATGTCGTCGTCCTCGGCCGGGCGGGCCGAGCGGGTCGGGCGCGGTGGCGCGGACGGCTCCAGGGCGAACAGGTCGGTGACGGCCGCGACCGCCGCCTGGCTCGCCTGCGTGACGGCCTTCGCCAGTCGCTCCTCGTCGCGTTCGCTCACCGAGCCCGGCGCGATCCGCACACGGGTGATCCGCCCGATCCCGTCCACCCACACGGTCACCGTGCCGTCCGTGGACGTCCCGGACACGCCACCGTCGAGGAACTCCGTGGGGCTCATCCCGGCGTCCCGCGCCGCACGCCGCAGCTTGTCCCCCAGGTGCACGGCCAGATCCGTGCTGTCCATACCCACCTCAGTTCTCCGGTTCCGGCGTGATCGGCTTCCACTCCCCACCTGGGGTGACGAGGCCACCCGGCCGCATCGCCTCGAGCCGCGCCACCTCCTCGCGGAACTCCCGCGCCCCCGCGAGACTCACGCTCAACTGCCCCTCCAGGTACTGCGCGTCGCTGATCGCGATACCCGCGATGCCCAGGATCATCCCGGCGATCGTCATCACCCAGCCGATGGCCGCGAGGACGACACCGGCTCCGGTGGCCGCGGTGCCGGTGCCGATCGCGGCGACGATCAGGCCGACGACCCCGACGATCAACCCCAACCACCCCGCGACCTTCCCTGCCATGTCCAAAAAGGACAGTTCGAGGGAGTCGAGGAAGCTCTCGATGTGGGCGGCGACCTCGCCCGCGGGGTTGTCCCAGGCCTGGAACACCTCGATGACCTGGTTCATGTGCTTCGTGAACTGCTCGGCCGCGGCCCCTTCCCAACGGTCGCCCACTTTCTGGACCACGCGGTCGAGCTTGAGAGGCAGGTCCTCGGACACCGTGTGCGCCAATCCGTCCGGCCCCCACGCCGGCAGCACCCGGCGGATCGCGTCCGGGTCGAGCAGCGCGATCTTCTCCAGCAACGGCCGGATCTCCGGGTGGCCCAGGTGCGGCAGCACCTCGTCGAGCTTGTCGATGGCCGGCCAGAACCCCGCGGGCACCTTGTCCGCCAGAACGGTCATCGGTCCACGTCCATCCTGCTCTCGGCCCGGTCCACGTCAATCGTGTTCTCGGCCCGGTGCGCGAGTTCGCCGATGGCGCGCATCGCTTCCTCGACCATCTCCTCACGCGCCCGGTACTCCTCGCCCGTCGCGGTCAGGGCGACCGAGTGCGCGGTCATCACGACGGCCGAGCCGAGCAGGATCTCGATCATCTCCTGGCGGAGGTCGTGGTAGGCCGCGCCCAGCTGCGCGTTCACCGTGCCCCAGGCGTGCCATTCGACGACGGTCTCGCTCTCGAACAGCGCGGTGCGCGACCCGGTCAGCTCCGCCAGGTTCGCGATGTCCTCACCCGCCTGAAGCAGGTAGTTCGCATCGGTCGTGTACCCCATGGCCATGGTTGTACCGACCAAACGGCCGCCGTGATGTCGTCCGAACGACCCACAACCGGCCACCTCGGCGTCCCCGGACTGGCAGGGTTCGCCCTGGACTGGCGACTTCTCGGCGCGTCGGTTGTCAGCGAAGGGCGCTGGGCGATCACTTGTCTGCGGCGCGGCAGTCCGTCGGCGGCGAGAGCCATCAGCGCGTCGGCGCGTTGTGGCGGGTCGGCGCGCGGCGGGCGATCTCCTCCAGGTACGCCCCGGCTTCGGCCTCGGCGATCACGGCATCCGCCGCGGCCGCCCTACGGAACCGCCGACGAACAAAACCGCACCGTCGACCTCCTCGCCGAGCTGGCCGGCCGACGCGGAGAGCTGGACAGGTGCTGAATATCGCCGTCGAGGACCGGGTGACCGGGACGACGTGTTCCAGCCCTTGGGCATCACGCGTCGGCGGGCGTTCCCGGCCGGTCAAGGTTCGCTTCTCGTCTGTCGGCATGCGTTCTCGGCGGTGTCGAACAGTTCTCGGGTCAGGGGTTCCAATGCCACCGTGATGTGGTTGATCGGTTCTCCGGCGAGGAGTCGGCGGCGGACTTCCGTGTCGAGCACCCGGTCGACGGCGGATGCGAACGCCGCCAGGAGTGTGGGGCGCAGGCCGTCGCTCAGCGGTGGGTCCTCGTCGGCCAGGGCGGCAGCGAGCAGGTCCTCGCGTTCGCGGCGCAGTTCCAGCTCCCTGTTTCGCAACGTGGGGCTGGCGTCCAGGGTCCGCTGGTACTCGATGCTTCGCGTGAGCAGGCTGGCGTCGTCGTAGTCCTCGAGGAGGCGGAGATAGCCCCTGGCCAGGGCTTGGGCGACGGAGTCGCCTTCGCGGCGGTTCCGGACGGCCTGCCCCGGCAAGGTCACGTAGCTCTCGCGCTCCTGGAAGAACAGGTCCTCCTTCGTGGGGAAGTGGTTGAAGACGGTCTGGACGGCGACGTCGGCCTCGCGGGCGATGTCGGCGACGGTGACCGCGTCGAAGCCACGCGTGAGGAACAGTCGTATCGCCGCCTCCCCGATGACACCCCGGGTCTGCTGCTTCTTCCGGCTCCGCCGACTCGTCACGTCCATGTGCCCAGCGTATGGACGGCATGGCCGGCTACATTTTTGGTGTGACTACACTCATATGTCGACACTATTTATGTAGTCACTACAGTCATGGGCATGACACGACACTGGTCCCTCGCGAGAGGTCTTGTCGCCGCGGTGGCGGTGGAGACCGCGCTCGGCGCCCTGCTGTTCGACCTGATCCTCGACAACACCGCCCGCCAGCACATCCACAACCCGGCGTGGCCGCCGCACGCCAAGTTCCACGACGCGCAGTACATCGTGATGTCGCTGGGTCTTGGACTGCTCTCGCTGGCTTTGCTCGCCCGCCGGCACGGCGACACGCGATCCCGACTGCTGTGCGCCGCAGGCGTTCTCGCCGTGCCCTGGGCCGGCATGTTCGCCGCACTGCTGTTTCCGGACACGGCCACCTACGACCCCGAGTTCACCGACGAAACGACGTTCGCCCTCGGCCTGCACGGTCAGATGTTCATGTCCGTGGTCACACTGCTGATCCTCGCCATCGCGACGTTCCTCGCGGCCACCGACCGCCAACGGACCACGTCATGAGACTGTTCGTCCTCGGGGCAACCGGTGGCACCGGCACCCACGTGGTCGCTCAGGCCCTCGACGCGGGTCATCGGGTCACCGCCCTCGCTCGCGTGCCCGAAACGCTCCCGGAGCATGCCCATCTGACGATCCTGCGGGGCAACGTACTGGAGCCCGGTGACTGGCACGAGGCGCTCACGGCGCACGACGCCGTCGTGTCCTGCCTGGGAAGCGCTGACCGACGTCGCACGGCCGTCTACTCACAAGGCATGACAGGCATCATCACGGCCATGCGGCGCGGCGGAGTGCGTCGGCTGGCCTGCGTCACCTCCGCGAGCCTCGCCCTGTCGCCGACCGCGCCACTGTCCCACCGGCTGTTGGTCTGCTGCGTGGTCCGGCCGCTGTATCGGCACGTCTATGCCGACATGACCAGGATGGAGCGCATCGTCGCGGACAGCGATCTGGACTGGACGATAATCCGACCACCACGGCTCACCAACGACGCGTTCACCGGCACGTACCGCGCCGCCGCCAACCAGCACCTGCCCCACATGCGTTCGCTGGCACGCGCCGACCTCGCGCACTTCCTGCTCAACCACCTCGATGATCGAGCGACCTGGCGGACCACGATCGAAATCTCCCGCTGATACCTTGCGAAATCCCGTATTCGCTGCCGCAAGCGGCGGTGACGGACAAACCGGACCTGCTGGCAGCCATTGAGGCGGATGCCCGGAAGCGGCAGGAAACCGTGCGGTGACGGCTCCGTGCCACCTGGATGGCGGCCGCGGCGGCGTTCCTGCTCGCGTTGCCGGGGTTTCTGCTGGTCTTGATGCGCGAGGTGGTCGGTCTCTCCGTCGATCCGACCGTGGTCGTGCGACGGGCGCGGGCTGGTCGAACTCCAGGTGTTCGTGGCCGACCGAGTGGTCACCGAAGTGCTGGTCGACAACGACGGCGCCGCCGTCGACGTCCGCCCCGTGAGCCGTTTCGGCTTTCGACGGGGCGGACGTGCAGCCGTGGGACAGGGCATGACGCCGCTAATCCACCTCGTCGATCTCCAACAGCGTCACGTCGGATATCGCGCCGATCTTGACCTCGCCAAGTATGGCTTCCGCTCTGTCCCGGAACCAGGTGGCCATCGCGCCAACGACGATCTTCTCCCGATCCCGCCCCGACAGCCCGACATCACGGACCCGCGCCTCGCCTTTCGCGAAGGCTTCGGCCCACGCCGCGTGCACCTCGTCGATGGAGGCGACCGGCACGAGCTGGTCGCCGTCCGCGTGGGCGTAAACACCATCCGGCAGCCGGTTCAGAGCGCCACCGACAAGTCGCGCACCTTCGTAGACGAATCCGTCGACAAAGCCGGCCTCGTGTTTCCTCTTGGTGATGATGATCCTCTTGGCACCACGGACGATCTGCGGCGTGAACCCCATCATGTACCCGGACGCGACGGAGTAGACGACCGTGGACTCGTCCAGCCCGGAAATGTTCACACTGACGTCCTCACCTTTGTGCAAGGGCCCGGGGACCGGGTCGAACATCACGAGGTTCACCTTGTCGGCAGGATTATCCGTCTTGTGGCGATTGGCGACCTGCGAAGACGCCACACTTCCCCGGCTGTGGCTCTCGATACCGAGGTTGACGAAGGGATTGTCAGCGTCACGCAGCTTGTCGGCCGTCTCCTTGATCAGGCCAGGTGTCTGTTCCACGAGGTTCTTGATGCTGTTCGATCCGCTGTCACTGGCGCCCCCCAAGACGTCCGCGCCGTCCTTGGTACCGGGCGCCCCGGGCCCGGAGGTAACGAGGTGCTGCGTCCCATCCTGCGCCTCAGCCACGTAGTGCGAGATACTGAACGGGTATTCAGGGTTGTCTCCTCGTTTCAGTACGAGGTCCGGATCTCCCCTGCCTTCCATGGTCCGCCTGTCCACGCTGTCTCCCGACCCGGCCATCTTGACTTCGATGGCCCTCTTCGACTCCGGAGACGCGGCCACACTCCGAGGCTTGTCGAATTTTCTGATAAGCCCATCGACGTCTTCGTTGGCGAGATGCCCCAACGCGGTGCGCGGGTTCCTGGACTCGAAGACGTGTTCGTCGCCGGGGTTGAAATTACTCACCCGCCTAACGAAATTGACGCGAGCCATCCGCATGGAAGGGCCGAGCACGAACCTCAGTCCTCGACCGGCCATATTTCTTGGGTTCATGATGACATTCCTTCCGCACCGAACGGCCGGGTGAACGTGCCCCGGGGAGAGTCGCGTCGAAGTCGCATCCGACGATCAGACAGCCTCGCCGTCGCCCGCACCCGCCACCGCGACGGCCTCGGCCTGGGCGACGTCGGCCAGGGCACTGGTGACGAATTCCGCGAGCTCTTCCTCGGTGGCGACGGCAAGGCCTGGAACGTCCTCGAAAACCTGGTTGGCGTATTCCTCGACGTCAATCTGGTCCGCGAGTTCCTTCGGCAGCTTCTCACCGAGAATGTCGATCAGCTTCTGCGTGGCCGCCGGCCGGAGTTCCTCCAGCGTCGCCAACTCTTCTTCGGTGAGAGCCGCCATCGCCTGCTCGAGGTCCTGACTCAGTTCGGCCGCCGCCTCTTCGTCGAACGGGTCGATGGAGGGTTCGGGAACCTCGGCACCCGAAACGTCGAAGCCGAGCTCACGCAGCTGAACGATCCGCTCGCCAACGCCGAGGCCGTTGAGCGGGTCCAGGCGCTCGTAGGCCAGCGCGTACATCTCCGGAGCCTGCGAATCAGTCGCCGAATAGAACCAGTCCCTGAACTCGACCCACCCCGAATCCGAACCGTCCCACGACACCCAGGCCGAACCAAACCGCTCAACCGCCGCCGCCCACAACACATCCCCCGGCTCACCGTCCGAACCGGCACCGTCCTCCCCGGCACCACTCACGTCGAAACCAAGTTCACGCAGCTGAACAATCCGCTCGCCAACGCCGAGGCCGTTTAGCGGATCGAGGCGCTCGTAGGCCAGCGCGTACATCTCCGGAGCCTGCGAATCAGTCGCCGAATAGAACCAGTCCCTGAACTCGACCCACCCCGAATCCGAACCG
>NZ_JBITMQ010000001.1:0-85644 GCF_044466355.1 Actinophytocola sp. NPDC049390 | reverse complement strand
GTCCCACGACACCCAGGCCGAACCAAACCGCTCAACCGCCGCCGCCCACAACACATCCCCCGGCTCACCGTCCGAACCGGCACCGTCTCCCCCGGCCGCACCCAACTGCTGGTAGGCAACGGCCAGTTCGTCCGGACGCTCCTCGGCGATCTTGGCAGTCAGCTCAAGCCCGCCGTGGTCGTCCAGGTACTCGATCAACACCTCGGCGGCGTCACCAAACCCCCTGCCCGACAACGCCGACCGAAATCCGTCGAGATCGCCGCGATGCACGTCGCAATCCGCCTGCACCGCCTCGAAAAACTCGCTCGAACCAATCAACCGACCCTGCAAATGCTCGAGCATCTCGGTCACGGCGTAGTCCATCGACTCTCATCCCTCCAACGACGCGGGCTCCGCCAGCCGGCCGACTGATGATGACCAACACACTACGAACAACACCCACACGACAGTTGCCCTGGAAGGCAACCGTGGAGACACCCACCCACAGCACAACCGGACAACTGGCGGCGCGATGGCGCCGGGGGTGGCGCAGGGCCCGAGACGGGTATGTACGGACCGGAGGTCCCGACACCGGCCGCCGCACCCACCGGTTGTTCGGCGAGTGGCGGATGCGCGCGACCGGCTACTCCACGGGCCGGGTGTCGAGCAGTTGGCTCGCGAGATCCGCTGCCGGGGTCGCCAGGACACCTTCGATGTCGTGGAAGGCTTTCTGTGCTGGTCTGGCCGGCCAGTCATCCGGGAGGTGGCGGACGGAGACCCGCGTCGAAGAGAGCCAGACAAACGAGGGTCACGACCGTGTTCGCGAGCGTGAAGCCGACGACAGCCGCGGCGGTCCCCGCCAATACCAAGCCCACCAGGATGACGCGCCGGGCGCCCACTCGATCGGTCCAGGTACCGGCGACCTGTGTCGCAGGGTGGCAAGGTAGCCGTGCTCAGTGCCGCCCCGCGTGGCGGGGAGCACGAGAACCGTGCCATGCCAGCCGATCTCGTCAGCGAGCCAACCGCCAACGATCCTGCCGGCAAGAATCCCGGCGGAGATCCCGGCGGTCACGATCCCCAGGATCGTCGCGCGGTGACGCTCGGCGGCAAGCCGACCCGCTACCGAACTGAGGCCCGCACCCACGGCCGAACAGGCTCCGATCACGCCGATCACCAGCCCCAGCACCAACACACCGGACACAGCGGCACTCGACGCCAACGCGATCGCCAGGACCCCGAACTGAACCGCGAGTACCCGCCCCGGGGAGAAACGGTCGACCAGGGGAACAAGAAGGCCGATTCCGACCAGGTATCCGGCTGGTCCGCACGCAAGCGCGACTCCGACAGCGGCGATCGACGGCCGCGATCGCGGGCTGCAGCGGATAGATCGTGGACGTGCCCAGCGCGGCCGCGAGCGACATGAACCACACCACGGAACCGCGCAGTTGTGCGGCGATCGGGGTCCTGACGACAGGATCAGCACTCACGCGACCGATCGTAGGAAAGCGGCAATCCCCAACACCGGCGGAATACAGACATCACCGTCACCCCGGGACCCTGGTCGCGACCGGGGCTGCCCGAGTCGCCGATACCCGCGTCTCCCGGCTCACGACTTCGCGGCGGTCGGCGCCACGCGCGGCAGCGTTACCGGCGACAGTTCGGCCGCGTCACGGCGACGACAGCGCATCCAGCACGCTCGCGAGGCTGCCATGGCCGGTGGACGTCGTGTCGTGTTGGTGGGTGTGTGGGTAGTAGGCGCTGAGATCGTGGCCGAGACCCACAGCGCGCACCCGCACGCCCGCGTGTTCCACATCGGACACCACGGCGACGAGGTGGTGGTCCAGGTAGTGCTGGTCGTTGGCCAGCACGGTGGCGCGCTCGTTGGGGCCGCCGTCCGAGACGACCAGCAGCAGGCGTCGCTCGGTGGATCGGGCCAGCGCCCGCTCGGCGGCCCAGCGCACCGCCTCACCGTCGACGCCTTCGCGGAACAGTTCCCGGTGCAGCAGCACGGCCAGCGCGGGGCGCGCGCGTTGCCATGGGGTGTCGGCGGCCTTGAACACCACGTGCCGCACCTCGGCCAGCCGCCCGGGGTGCGGCGGCCTGCCCGCGCGCAGCCAGTCGCGGCGGGCCCTGCCGCCGTGCCAGGCAGCGGTGGTGAAGCCGAGGACCTCGCAGTCGGCCCCCGCCCGTTCCAAGGCCCGGGCCAGCACGTCGACCAGCACCGCGACCGGTTCCGCATGCTCGCCCATCGAACCGGAGCAGTCGACGAGCAGCGTCACCAGGACCGGCACGGCGGGTGCTGGGCGCTCCGCGCGGAAGAGCCCGCGCTCGCCTGGAGAGGTCACCAGCCGTGCGAGTGCCCGGCCGTCGATCCGGCCCTGGTCCAGACCGTGGTCCCAGCCGTCGTGGGCCTGCCGCGCCAGCACTCGCGCCAACTCGGCGGTGAGCCGGGCCAGGTTGACGCCTCGTGCCGCGATCAGGCGGTCGAGGCGTGCCCGCAGTTCCCGGGCCTTGGCGGGCCGAACGAGAGCCGCCGCGTCGTCGCAGCGGTCGTAGGCGGCGGTGAAGACGTGATAGTCCACATCGGACCGCGTGGCCGCGCCCGCCACCACCGGCGGCGCACCACCGCCATCGCCGCCACCGGTCACCAACGTCAGGGATTCCTCGCCCTCCGCGGTGTCCACTGGTGTGCCGTCCAGGTCCCGATCGGGCACCAGTGCCGCCACGACGTCGGCGACGGCGAGCGCGTGCCGGGCGAACGCCGCCTGGTCGTCGCGGTCGCGGCGCAGCCGGAGCAGCGCGTCGCCGATGGCAGGCGCGAGGGCGAAGCGGACCGACTCGACGACGCCCTCGACCTCGTCGAGCACAGGGTCGCCGGTGATCCGCGCCCGGCACATCTGGGCCACGCCGAACAGCAGGACGGCCGTCTCCGATTCGGCGCGCACCGCGAGTGACCACGCGTGGAAGCGGTGCCGCAGGTTCGCCACCACACCGGGCAGCGTGGCGTGCGACTCGACGCGGAACTGTTCGAGTTGCTCGAAGACCAGGCGCCGTACGGGGTCAGCCGGGCACAGCACCGCGTGCAGTGCCGGGTCGGAGTGCCTGAGCCGCAGGGCTTTGCCGTCCGCCGCGCCGCGGGCACACGCGTCGTCGCGGTCCGGCGGCGCGTGCAGGTGAGGTGCGGACACGGGTACCGGGCGGCCCGCCCGGTACGGCCATCCCCCGCGCAACCGGACGTCGGGGTACCCGGACAGGGCACGGACCGCGGCGGCGGCCAGGTCACGGGACACGGTCAGGCCGGGCGGGTGAGCAGGTCGGTGGGTTCCCTGCCGAAGCAGCGCTGGAAGTACTCCCCGAGCACGGCCAGCTCCGCGTCGTCGCAGCGGTTCGCGAACGACAGCCGGAACGCGAGCGCGACGTCACCGAACAGGTGGGTGTTCTCCGCCCATGCGATGACCGTGCGCGGCGACATCAGCGTGGACAGGTCCCCGGCGGCGAAGCCCGTCCTGGTGAGGCCCGCCAACGCGACCATCGCGTCGAGCAACTCCTCGCGGTCCGCCAGGTCCGGCACCCTGGCGGCGACGATGGCGACCTCCTCCGCCGGGGGCAGGTAGTCGAGGCGGGCCACGACGTCCCAGCGGTCCAGCTGCGCGTGGTTGAGCCGCTGTACGCCGTGGTAGATACCGCCCCGGTTGCCCAGCCCCGCGGTGTTGGCGGTGGCGAACATCCGGAACGCCGGGTGGGGGGTGATCACCTCGTTGCGGTCCAGCGAGGTGAACCGCCCATCGCGTTCGAGCAGTCGCTGCAGCACGAACATCACGTCAGGACGGCCGGCGTCGTACTCGTCGAGCACCAGCGCCATCGGCCTGCGCAGCGCCCACGGCAGGACGCCCTCCTGGAACTCGGTGACCTGCTTGCCGTCGCGCAGCACCACCATGTCGCGACCGAGCAGGTCGAGCCGGGAGAGCTGCCCGTCGAGGTTGACCCGTAGGCACGGCCAGTTCAGCCGGGCTGCCACCTGCTCGACGTGGCTGGACTTGCCGGTGCCGTGCTCGCCGCGCACCAGCACCCGTCGGCCGGTCGCGAAGCCGGCGAGCAGCGCGGATGTCACCTCCGGCTGGAAGCGGTACGCGGGGTCGGGCTCCGGTACGTGTTCGGTGGGCTCGGCGAAGGCGGGCACGTGCGCGTCGGAGTCGATGCCGAACGCCCGGACGGGGAACTCGATCACGACGGGACGGGGGTCTGTGCCGACACGGTCGACTCCAGCTTCGCGAGTGCGGCGGCGGCAGCGCGGAGCGGGCCGAGCATCTCCTCGGCGCGGTCGACGGTCAGCCGCATGACGGGTGCCTGCACGGCCACCGCGAGGTTCGACCAGCCGGTCCCGGCCGGTACGAGCACGGCGACGCACACCAGGCCGGACAGGAACTCCTCGTTGTCGGTCGCGTAGCCAAGGCGGCGGACGGTCGCCAACTCGCTCTCGTAGGCATCGACCTCGGTGATCGTGCTGGGTGTGTACCGGCGCAGCGGAGCCGAACCGAGCAGCTTCCGCCGCTGCGCGCCGGCGAGCTGCGCGAGGATGATCTTGCCGCTGGCCGAGCAGTGCACCGGGACCCGCGAACCGGGCCGCAGGTAGAACCGCAGGGGCTCGGGGGTCTCGACGCGGTCGAGGTAGACGATCTCGTTGTTCGAGAGCGCGGTGATGTTGCAGCTCTCCCCCAGTTCGTCGACCAGGTTGCGCAGGATCGCGTGCCGCGCGCCGTGCTGGGTGGAGTGCAGGAGCAGGTTCTCGGCCATGCGCCGCAGCCGCACACCGGTGCAGTAGTGGCGGCCGTCACCCAGCCGGTACAGCAGTTCGGCGGCCTCCAGTTGCTGGAGCATGCGGTGCAGCGTCGGCTTGGGCAGCCCGGTCTCCTCCACGAGACCCTGCAGCGTGACCGGCGAGTCCTTGGTGGAGATCAGCTCCACCAGGGAGAACAGCCGCAGGGCCGGCGTGTCGCCGTTCACCCCGGCATCGGGCGCACCAAGCAGGTCCATGTCCCAAAAACTAGCACAGCACGTCTCGGTTTTCGTGAAGTCGTGTTGTACGGTTGCCCCGTCGTCCCGTTTTCACGAACCGGACGTCTCATTTTTCGACATGCGAGGAGTGTGGAGATGGGCGAGCGGAAGACCGCCGACGGCCGGACGGTCGTCGCCGGACCGAGCACGATGACCCCGTCCGAGGCGTTCGTCGAGACCCTGGTCGCCAACGGCGTCACCGACATCTTCGGGATCATGGGCTCGGCGTTCATGGACGCGATGGACATCTTCGCGCCGGCGGGCATCCGTCTGATCCCCGTCGTGCACGAGCAGGGTGCCGCTCACATGGCCGACGGGTACGCCCGCGCGAGCGGCCGACACGGGGTCGTGATCGGGCAGAACGGGCCGGGTATCAGCAACTGCGTCACGGCGGTCGCCGCCGCCTACTGGGCGCACAGCCCCGTCGTGATCGTGACCCCGGAGGCGGGAACCATGGGCATGGGGCTCGGTGGCTTCCAGGAGGCCAACCAGCTGCCGATGTTCCAGGAGTTCACCAAGTACCAGGCGCACGTCAACAACCCGAAGCGGATGGCGGAGCTGACCGGACGGGCGTTCGACCGGGCGATGTCCGAGATCGGCCCGACCCAGGTCAACATCCCGCGCGACTTCTTCTACGGCGAGATCGAGGCGGAGATCCCGGTCCCGCAGCGGCTGGACCGCGGCGCCGGTGGTGCCGCGAGCCTCGACGCGGCCGCGGACCTGTTGTCCCGTGCGGAGTTCCCGGTGATCGTCGCGGGCGGTGGGGTCGTGATGGCCGAGGGCGTCGCGGAGTGCGTGGCGCTCGCGGAACGGCTGGGCGCGCCGGTGGTGAACAGCTACCTGCACAACGACTCGTTCCCGGCGAGCCACCCCCTGTGGTGCGGCCCGCTGGGCTACCAGGGATCGAAGGCCGCGATGACGCTGATCTCGCAGGCCGACGTGGTGGTGGCGCTCGGCTCGCGGCTCGGCCCGTTCGGCACGCTCCCCCAGCACGGCATGGACTACTGGCCGAAGGACGCGAAAATCATCCAGATCGACGCCGACCACCGCATGCTGGGGCTGGTCAAGAAGATCGACGTCGGGATCTGCGGTGACGCGCGCCTGGCCGCCGAGGCGTTGACCGACCGGCTCGCCGGTCGCACGCTGTCCTGCGACGCCACCCGCGCGGACCGCGCCCGGCGCACCGCGGCCGCGAAGGAGGCGTGGGAGACCGAGCTGTCCGAGTGGACCCACGAGCGCGACGACTACAGCCTGGACGTGATCGCCGAGGCCGAGCAGGAACAGGGCAACTGGCTGCACCCGCGGCAGGTGCTGCGGGAGCTGGAGAAGGCGATGCCGGCACACGTCATGGTGTCCACCGACATCGGCAACATCAACTCGGTCGCCAACAGTTACCTGCGGTTCGAGGAACCGAGGTCGTTCCTCGCCCCGATGAGCTTCGGCAACTGCGGCTACGCGCTGCCGACGATCATCGGCGCCAAGACCGCGGCGCCGCACCGGCCCGCGATCTCCTATGCGGGCGACGGGGCGTGGGCGATGAGCATGGGCGAGATCCTCACCGCGGTGCGCCACGACATCCCGGTGACCGCCGTGGTGTTCCACAACCGCCAGTGGGGCGCGGAGAAGAAGAACCAGGTGGACTTCTACAACCGCCGGTTCGTCGCCGGTGAGCTGGACAACCCCAGCTTCGCCGGGATCGGGCGGTCGATGGGCGCGGACGGGATCGTCGTCGAGAAGCTCGACGAGGTCGGCCCCGCCCTGTCGGCGGCGGTCGACGCACAGATGAAGCAGGGCCGCACCACGGTCCTGGAGATCATGTGCACCCGCGAGCTCGGCGACCCGTTCCGTCGCGACGCGCTGAGCAAGCCCGTCCGGTTCCTGGACAAGTACCGCGACTACGTGTGATGACGAGTACCGAACGCGACGCGGCGAGCGTCGCGCAGTGGCGGACGGCGCTGCGGGGCGGGCGGGCGACCGTCGCCCTGCCCGACGCCACCGACGAACGCGTGCTCGCCGCCGCGGCCGCGTTGCTGGCCGACGGGGTGATCGCGCCGAGGCTGGTCGGCGTGCCGGACGACATCCGGCGCGCCGCCTCCGCCGCCCGGATCGAGCTGGCGGAGGAGACCATCCTCGACGTGTGTGCGGTCGCCGACCCGGCGACCGCCGCCGCCATCGAGACCGCGTTCGCGCGCGGACCCGCCGACCGCACCACCGCCATGGCCGACCCGACGTTCGTCGCGGCGGCACTGCTGCGGGCCGGGGCCGTGGACGCGTGCGTCGCGGGCGCGACCCGGCCGACCGCCGACGTCCTGCGCGCCGGGCTGCGGGTCGTCGGGCTCGCCCCGGACGTGCGCACGCTGAGCAGTTGCTTCCTCATGCTGCTGCCCGACGGGCGGCGGCTCACGTTCTCCGACTGCGCCGTGGTGCCCGAACCGGACGCCGCCCAGCTCGCCGACATCGCGCTCGCCGCGGCCACGACGCACCGGAGCCTCACCGGCGACGAGCCGGTCGTCGCGATGTTGTCGTTCAGCACGCAGGGCAGCGCCCGGCACGCACGCGTCGACCTCGTGCGGGAGGCGACCGCGCTGGTACGTGCGCGGGCGCCGGAGCTGCCGGTGGACGGCGAACTGCAGCTCGACGCGGCGCTGGTGGACTCGATCGGCGCGGCGAAGGCGCCCGGCTCGCTGGTCGCGGGCCGGGCGAACGTGCTGGTGTTCCCCAACCTGGAGGCGGGCAACATCGGCTACAAGATCGCGGAGCGGCTGGGCGGCGCCACCGCGCTCGGCCCGATCCTCCAGGGGCTCGCGGCACCGCTGAACGACCTGTCCCGCGGCTGCTCCCAGCGCGACATCGAGGTGATGGCGCTGGTCAGCGCGGTCCAGGCGGCGAAGCTCAACCCAGCACGGCGAGCGCGATGAACGAGGTCGTCCCGATCACGAGCGTGGAGAGCAGTCCCAGCAGCAACGCCCGGCCGCCCGTGCGCACCAGGCTGCCGAGCCGCACCCCGCAGCCAAGGCCGAACAGAGCGCCGGCGAGCAGCAGGGTGCACGCGACCTTCGCGACGTCCAGCGCCACGGTCGGCAGCACGTCCATGCTGCGGACGACGGCCGCCGCGAGGAAACCCAGCACGAACAGCGGCACCAGCGGCGGCCGTGACCCGTCGCCGGTCCTCGCCGTGCGGCGCCGCTCGTGCACGCTCACCAGCGCCACCATCGGCGCCAGCAGCACGACCCTGCTGAGCTTCACGACGACGGCGAGGGTCACGGCGGCGGCACCGGCCGGGGTCGCGGCCGCGACGACCTGCGCCACCTCGTGCACGGCGAGACCGGACCACGCACCGGTCTCCCGGGGCGTCTGCCCGAGCCGGCCGCCGATCAGCGGTACAGCGGCGATGGCGAGCCCGCCGTACAGGGTCACCAGCGCCACAGCGGTCGCGACGTCGGAGTCGTCCCGTTCCACGACGTCCTCCATGGCGGCCACCGCGGACGCACCGCAGATCGAGAAACCCGTGCCCACCAACAAGGACAGGCCGCGCGACAACCCCAGCAGCCTGCCGAGCCACACGGTGGCGAGGAACGTGACGGCGACAACGAGGATCACCGCGACGATCACCCCGGCGCCGAGGTCGAGCACGGCGGGCAGAGCGAGCTGCAGGCCCAGCAGCACCACCCCGATCCGCAGCATCTTCTTGGTGAACCGGGCGATGACCGGGCGGCTGGCGGCGGGCAGCACCGGCGTGGAACCCGCGAGCACACCGAGCACGACCGCGGCGGTGAGGGCGCTCACCACCGGTAGCGCGAGGTTGACGGCGAAGGACAGTGCGACCGCGCCCGCCGTCACGCCCACCGCGGTGAGCACGGGCACGGCGGTGCGGAAGTCCGGTCTCGTCATCCTCCGATCCTGTGTGGACAGCGCGGTTCCCGGTAGCGGGCAAAGACCTGGGAGGTCATAGACAGTGGCTATGAGCGGGCGCGTGGACGTCAACGCGCTGCGGTTGCTCGTGCTCGTCGGCGAACTGGGCAGCATCGGCCGCGCCGCGACCGCCACCGGCATCACCCAGCCGTCGGCCAGTGCGCGGCTGGCGGCACTGGAGCGGTCGCTCGGTGTGCCGATGCTGACCCGCGACCACCGGGGCACCCGGCTCACCGACGACGGGACCGCGGTGACCGGCTGGGCCACCCGCGTGCTGGACGAGCTGGACGCGTTGCGCGCCAACGTCTCCGCGCTGCGGGAGCGGCACGAGGCGCACCTGCGCGTCGGTGCGAGCATGACGCTCGCCGAGCACCTGGTGCCACGCTGGATCGGCGCGCTGCGCCAGGGGTCGCCGTCTCTCCACGTCGGACTTCAGGTCGCGAACTCGGCACAGGTCGTGGACCTGGTGCGCCAGGAAGGGATCGACCTCGGGTTCATCGAGTCCCCCGGCGAGCCTGCGGGGCTCGCGCACCGCAGGGTCGCGACCGACAGGCTGGTCGTGGTCGTGCCGCCCACTCACCCGTGGGCCGGCCGCGCCACACCACTGCGGCCGGAGGACCTGGCCGCTGTCCCGCTGGTGACCCGCGAGTCCGGCTCCGGCACACGGGACACGGTCGACGCCGCGCTTGCCCACGCGGGCGTGACGGCGGCACGTCCCGCCCTGGAGCTGGGTTCCGCGGCGGCGGTGCGCAGTGCGGTGCTGGCCGGCGCCGGGCCCGCGGTGATGAGCGAGCTGGCGATCGCGGGCGACCTCACCGCCCGCAGGCTGGCGTCGGTGCCGGTCACCGGCGTAGGACTGCACCGGACGCTGCGCGCGGTGTGGCCGGGCGGGCGCAGGCTCACCGGGCCCGCGGCGCGCCTGCTGTCCGTCGCGCTGGCACGGTGAGCCTCAGTCTCTCCGCACCGCCACCGCCGGACGGCCGCGGGCGGAGGACGGCCGCTCGACGAGCATGACGTGAAACGAGTACCGGTCGGCCCGGTAGACGTGCGAACCGTACTCGACGAAGTTGCCCGCCCGGTCGAAGACCGTGCGCCGCACCATCGGCACCGGACTGCGACGCGGCACCTCCAGCAGCTCCGCCTCGGCGGGTTCCGCCGACCGGCACGTGATCACCTGGTCGACGAGGTGCGGGTGGACGCCCTGACTGCGCAGGATCCGGTACAGCCCCTCACGTCGCAGCCGGTCCGCGGTCAGCTCCGGCCCGCCGATCGGCAACCAGTTGCGCAGCACGGCGAGGGGGCGGCCATCGGCGCAGCGCACCCGCTCGATCCGCACCATGGTGCCGAGATCGCGGCCGAGCCGAGCGGCCAGCTCGGGTGGACACGGGCCGTGGTCGACCGTGAGCACCCGTGTGGTCGGGTCGCGGCCCTCCCGCGCCAGGTCGTCGTAGAGGCTCTCGATCGTCAGCGGCCGGTCGATCGGGGTCGGCAGGACGACCGTCCCGATGCTCGGCCTGCGCGCCACGAGCCCGCGGGCCACCAGTTCCGCGAACGCACGCCGCAGGGTCGGCCGGGAGACCCCCAGCCGCTTGCTCATGTCCAGCTCGTTCTCCAGCTGCGCACCGGCTATGAGCTCGCCGTTGCGGATGCGCACCTCGACCTGGTTCGCGATCTGCGCGTAGAGCGGCTCGTTGGCTTCGCGGTCCAGGGCGACCAGGAGTTCCGTCGGTTCGGCCACACACCCCTCCAGTCACAGCGCCGCTCCGCGCATCGTCGCGCCGTGAGCTGGCTTTGTCAGCATAAAGTCTTGACTATTGTCAGCACAAAGGTGAGGCTTCCACCACCTCCCGATGGTTACTCTGTGAGATCACGACCGTTGAGCGACCATGTGCGGAGAGACCACGTCGTCGTGGAAGGAGAGGCATGACCAACGTCGAGTGGCGCCGTTCGCGCCGAAGGCGACGAGTGCGTGCCACCTGGATCGGAGCGGCCAGCACGGTCGCGCTGACCGGGGTTTGGTACGTCTGCACGGACGGCCTCGGGCTCGTCTCCCCGCTGTTCCTGCCCTCTCCCGTGGCCGTCATAGAACGTCTCGTGGAATTCACTCAGCGTGACTATCAGGGTGCGACGCTCATCGGCCACCTGTTCGCCAGCCTGCGGATCGTCGCCATCGGCTGGTTCGTCGCCGGACTGATCGGGCTGCCGCTCGGCGTGGCCATGGGGTGGTCGCGGCGGGTGCGCACGGTCGTCTCGCCGATCTTCGAGCTGATCCGGCCGATCCCGCCGATCGCGTGGATCCCGCTCGCCATCCTCTGGTTCGGACTGGGTACCGAGGCGCGGGTCTTCGTCGTGACCATCTCGGCGATCGTGCCGTGGGTGCTCAACTCCTACGAGGCGGTCGCCGGGGTGGACAAGCTGCTGGCCAAGGCGAGCCGGTCGCTGGGCGCACCGGGCAGGCGCACCCTCGTCGAGGTGGTGCTGCCCGCCGCGGTGCCCACACTCGTCGGCGGCGCCCGCATCGCGCTCGGCAACGCGTGGATGACCGTGGTCGCCGCCGAACTCCTCGGCGCCACCGCGGGGCTCGGATTCGTCGCGCTCAACGCACGCTCCACTTTGGACCCGGACATCATGCTCGTGGCGATGCTGCTGATCGGGCTGCTCGGTGTCGTGTTCTCCGAAGGACTGCGGCTGGTGGAAAAGCGGCTGTCGGGCTGGCGGGAGAGCGCGGCATGACCACCACAGCGCAGCGCCCCGTGGCCACGACACGACCACGCCGGACCCGCCGCTCCCTCGGCACGCTCGGGCTCGCGAGCAGCGGCGTCCTCACCCTCGTCGCCGTCTGGTGGATCGCGGCGGACCTGTTCGACCTGTCCGAGGACGGTGTGCTGGCCTCACCGTTCGCGGTCCTCGAACGGCTCGTCGCCCTTCTTCACGACCCGCTCGCCGGACTCACCCTGCCGGGCCACGCACTCGCCTCCCTCGAACGCTGGGGCGCCGGCTTCGTGGTCGCCGCGGCGCTCGGCCTCCTGCTCGGGTTCGCGTTCGCGTGGTGGCCGGGCTTCCGGTCCGCGCTGCTGCCCGCGTTCGAGGTACTCCGCTACATCCCGCCGTTCGCGTGGATCCCGCTGGCCATCCTCTGGTTCGGGCCGGGGTTCACCGCGCAGGCGTTCGTCGTGTTCGTCGCGGTGCTGCCGCCGTGCGTGCTCAACGCGGAGCTGGGTGTGCGCTCGGTGGACGACTACGTGGTCAAGGCCAGCAGAGTGCTCGGCGCGGGCCGGGTGTCCACATTGGTCACGACCGTGGTGCCGACGAGCCTGCCGACCGCGCTCGCCGGACTGCGCATCGGCGTCGGCAACGGCTGGATGGCGCTGATGGGCGCCGAACTCATCGTCGGCCGCTCCGGCCTCGGCTACGTGATCCTCTCCGGCCAGCAGAGCAACGACCCGGCCACCGTCCTCGCGGGCATGGTCGCCATCGGCGTGCTCGGCGCGCTGATGGACCGCGGCGTCCGCTGGCTTGCCAACCCGTTCATCCGATGGCGAAAGGGGGTCGAGACCGGTGCCGCTTGACGAGAAGACCGCCGTCCCGACCACGCACACCGAAGGTACTGGCATGAGCGACCGGCAGGCCAAGCTGCGGTTCGAGGGTGTGCACAAGAGCTTCCACACCCGTCGCGGCGAGGTGACCGCCCTGTCCCCCATCGACCTCACCGTGTACCAGGGCGACTTCCTCGCGCTGGTCGGCCCGTCGGGCTGCGGCAAGTCGACACTGCTGATGATCGCCGCGGGTCTGGAGGAGGCGAGCGGCGGCACCGTCCTCGCCGACGGGGCCCCGATGCGCGGACCGGGACCGGACCGCTGCGTGGTCTTCCAGCGGTTCGCGCTGTTCCCGACGAAGACCGTCACCGGCAACGTCGAGTACGGCCTGCGGATGACCGGCGTGCCCAAGGCGGAACGCAAGGAGCGGGTGCGCGAGACGCTCGCGCTGGTCGGGCTGAGCGCGTTCGCCGACGCCTACCCGCACGAGTTGTCCGGAGGCATGCAGCAGCGCGTCGCGCTCGCCCGCTCGATCATCATGCGCCCCGACGTGCTGCTGATGGACGAGCCGTTCGGCGCGCTGGACGCCCAGACCCGGATCATCATGCAGGAGGAGATCGCGCGCATCGCCCGCGAACTCGGCCTCACCGTCGTGCTGGTCACGCACAGCGTCGAGGAGGCCGTCTACCTCTGCAACCGCATCATCGTGCTGACCGCCCGACCGGGCGCGATCAAGCACGAGTTCACCGTCGACGACGACTGGTCCGACCACAGCGTCGACGAGGCCATGGCCCAACCCGGCTTCGGCAAGCTCCAGCGCACCGTGTGGAACGCGGTGCGCGAGGAGATCACCTCCATCCAGTAGCTCCCTCGTTCTTCTTGCTGTGAAAGGCGTTGTCGAGAAATGAAGCCCATCAAGTCTCGTTTTCGCATGACGGTGGCAGTGGTGTCCGCCATGCTGCTGGCCGCCGGTTGCGCCGGCGCGCAGGAAGTGGGTGACACCGGGAACACCGGCAACAAGGTCACCATCGGCCTGCAGCCCACCGCGACCAGCTTCCCCGTCTGGCTCGCCGAGCAGCAGGGCTACTTCAAGGAGAACGGGATCGAGGTCGAGCTCAAGTACTACCCGAGCGGCGCCGCGATGTCGGAGGCCGGGATCACGGGCGCCTGGGACGGCGGCAACATGGGATCGCCGCCCGCGCTCACCAGCTCCCAGAAGTGGGACATGGTCGTGCCCGGCCCGAACTCCGAGGAGGGCGCGATCCAGATCCTCTGGGGCCGCGCGAACGACTTCGAGGGCAAGGACCCGGCGGCCGCGCTCGCGGGCGGCGAGGTACTGGTGAAGGTCAACTCGACACAGCACTACGCGCTGCTCGGCTGCATGCAGAAGTACGGCGTGGCCGGCAAGACCAAGCCGCTGCCGGTCGAGGCCAACGCGGTCGCGGGCGCGTTCACCGGCGGACAGGGCGTCGGCGCGATGACGTGGCCGCCGTTCGACGCCGGGTTCGTCGACAACCCCGAGTACGTCCACGTCTGCGACGGCAAGCAGGCGGACAAGAAGATCTACAACATGCTGGCGCTCACACCGGCCTTCGCCAACAACCGCACGGAGCAGGCGGTCGCGTACGTCAAGTCCGCGTACCAGGCGAACGAGTTCATCACCGCGAACCCGGACGAGGCCGCGGACCTGCTCGTCCAGTACTACGAGGAGAACGGTGTCACCGCGACCAAGGAGGCCGCGCAGCGCGAGCTGACCGGCCGCACCTGGCCGTCGGCGGCCGAGGCGCTGGCCCTGTCGGAGGGCGAGCTGTCCGGTGACCTCGAGGACCTGACGAACGTGTTCGTCGAGCTGGGCGCGTTCGACACCAAGCCGGACGTGACCAAGGCCGTCGACAGCGGCCGCGCGATCCTCGAGCAGGCCGCGGGCGGTTCGGCCAGCTGACTTTCCTTGCACCGCAACGACATCACGAAACGAGGGGTAGGCATGCCAACGGAGCACGATCCGGTGGAGCTGGTGTGCCTCGGACGGGTCAGCGTCGACCTGTACGGGGAACAGGTCGGCGCGGGCCTCGCGGCCACGCAGTCCTTCCGCCGCTACATCGGCGGCAGCGCGGGCAACACGGTCGTCGGCGCGGCGCGGCTGGGATTGCGGGCGGCGCTGGCGAGCCAGGTCGGCATGGACGCCTTCGGCGACTACGTCGAGGAACAACTGCGCAGGGAAGGCGTGGCGACCACGGCGCTGCGGCGCGACCCCCAACGCGGCACCGGCACCATCGCGCTCGCGCCGCACGCCGGTGGCGGCTTTCCCCGGATCTTCCTCGTCGAGGACCCGGCCGAGTTCGCCATGTCCCCGGCGCAACTGGACGCCGAGCTGGTGCGCGGGGCGACCGGGCTGCTCGTCGGCGGTACCTACCTGAGCAGGCCGCACCTGCGGGAGACGACGGTGGCCGCGGTCGCCGCCGCCCGCGAGGCGGGCACCAGGGTCGTGTTCGACATCGACTACCGGCCGGCGTTCTGGGGCGTGGTGTCCCGCAGCAAGGGCGAGGACGAGGACACCGTCCGGCCCGAGGTGACCGAGGGGCTGCGGGTCGTCCTGCCCGACTGCGACGTGGTCGTCGGCACCGTCGCGGAGTTCCGCGCGCTCGGTGGCTCCCGCGACATCGCCGAGGCGGTCCGTGAGGTGCGGCGGCACACCGGCGCGCTGCTCGTGGTCAAGAACGGGCCGGAGGGTTGCCGGGCCTACCCCGGTGACCTGGACGCTCCGGTCGTCATGCCCGGGTTCCCGGTGAAGGTGCTCAACTCCGTCGGCGCGGGCGACGCGTTCATGGCCGGCTTCCTGCGCGGCTACCTGCGTGACGAGCCCATCGAGACCTGCCTGCGGTGGGCAGGCGCCTGCGGGGCGATCGTCGTGAGCCGCCTGGCCTGTTCCGACGCCACGCCGAGCATGGCCGAGTTGGAGACGTTCCTCGCGTCGGCCGACCGCACGGCCGGTGTCCACGAGGTGTCCCCGCTGCTCGACCGCGAGCAGGCGGCGACGGTGACCCGCCACCGCGCGCGGACCGACCTCGGCGTGTTCGCGATGGACCACCGCGGCTACTTCGAGAAGCTCGCCGCCGACGCGGGCCGCGCACCGGAGTCGATCAGCGCGTTGAAGGACCTGCTGCTGACCGCGTTCGCCACCGTCAGCGCGGACCGGCCCGGCACCGGCGTGCTCGTCGACGACAGGTTCGTCGGCCAGGCACAGCTGGAGCGGCTCGCCGACGGAGGCCGCTGGCTCGCGCGGGCCGTGGAGATCAACGGCCGCATCCCGCTGGACTTCCTCGGTGACGGCGACCCGGCGGCGCTGGTCCGTGCCTGGCCGGTCGAGACCGTCGTGAAGGTCCTCGTGCGGGTGTCGGCGGACGACGACGACGCGGTCGCGGCGGTACAGCGCGACCGGCTGCGGGCGCTGTCGCGGATCTGCCGGTCGCTGCAACGGGATCTCCTGGTCGAGATCCTGCCGTCGCCCCGCAAGCAGTACGGGCCCGGCGAGGTCACCACGCTGGTGCGCGACTTCTACGCCGCGGACGTCGTGCCGGCGTGGTGGAAGCTGCCGCCGCAGGCGGACGCGGCGCAGTGGCACGCGGTCGCCGACGTGATCCGCCGGGAGGACCCGCACTGCCGGGGCATCCTCGTGCTCGGCGGGTCCACGTCGCCGGAGCTGATCGAGGCCAACTTCGCCGCGGCGGCCACCGAACCGCTCGTGGTCGGCTTCGCGGTCGGTCGCCCGATCTTCCACGAGCTGTCGGTGCGCTGGTTCGCGGGTGAGCTGACCGACGACGACCTGGTCGCCGGGATCGCGGCCGGCTACACGGCCGTGCTGGACCGCTGGCACGCCGCGACCGCGCACCGGGAGGACCGCTGATGCGGGCACTGCGCTACGACGGTCCCCAGGACATCCGGGTCGTGGACGTACCCGCGCCGACCGCGGGCCCGGACGAGGTGGTCGTCGACGTCGCCTACACCGGTATCTGCGGCACCGACCTGCACATCTGGTCCGGCCACCACGCACGCGCCAAGACCGGCCTGGTGATCGGGCACGAGTTCGTGGGCACCGTCGACGGCGCGCCAGTGTTCGTGAACCCGCTGCTGCCGTGCGGCCGGTGCCCGGCGTGCACCGACGGCGAGGACCGGGTGTGCGACGTGCTCCGGCTGGTCGGCATCGACCAGCCGGGGGGCGCGGCCGAGCAGGTCGCGGTGCCGCGCAGTGCGCTCGTGCCGTTGCCGGACGGGCTCGACCTGAAGGCGGCCGCGCTGCTCGAACCCACGTCGGTGTGCGTACGGGCGGTCCGCCGCGGCGGGCAACGACTCGGCGCGCGGGTGCACGTGGTGGGCGCGGGCCCGATCGGGCTGCTCGTCGCGCGCTGCGCCCGTGCGTACGGGGCCGCGTCGGTGACGGTCAGCGAACCGGCCCCCGTGCGCGCGGAGTGGGCGCGGCGAGCGGGGTTCGAGGTCGTGCCGACCGGGACCGGCGAGCGGTACGAGGTCGTCTACGACTGCACCGGGCACCCGTCCGTGGCACCCACGGTCCTCGACCTCGTCGCCACCGGCGGGACCCTCGTCGACGTCGGCATGTACGCCGCGCCCGCCCAGGTGGACCTGCCCGAACTGATGCGCCGCGAGCTGCGGATCGTCGGCACCTGCGTGTACCGGCCCGCAGACGTGCGGGTGGCGCTGCGGCTCGTCGCGTCCGGTGCGGTCGAGACCGCCGACCTCGCGACGGTCGTCGGGATCGAGGACGCGCCGGGCGTGTTCGCGGAACTGGCGGCGGGGACGCTGCTGAAGGTGCTGGTCGACGCGCGCGGTGGCCGACCGTGATCGATCGCCCCGACGCGCTCACCGGACGGGTCGCCGTGGTGACCGGCGGCGCCGACGGCATCGGTCTCGCCACCGCCACGCACCTCGCCGCGGCAGGCGCCACGCTCGTGCTCGTCGACCTGAGCCCGGCGCTGCCCGATGTCGCCGCGGCGCTCGCGGACGACCACGATGTCGCGGTTCTGCCGATCATCGCGGACGTCGCCGACGAACACGCCATGGCCGCCGGGTTCGCCCGGGTGGCCGCCGAGTTCGGCAGGCTCGACGTCCTGGTCAACAACGCCGGGATCATGACCCCGCACCTGGAGCCGGTGCACGAGGTGGCGCTGTCCGACTTCGACGCGATGCTGCGGGTGCACCTGCGCGGCGCGTTCGTGTGCGCCCAGCTCGCGGTGCCGCTGATGCGGCGCGGGTCGTTCGGACGGATCGTGAACCTGACCTCCGTGCTCGGCGCGCTGGGACTGCCGAACCGGTCGGCGTACGCGATGGCCAAGACCGGCGTCATCGGACTCACGCGCTCGCTCGCCGTCGAGGGCGGGCGGTACGGGATCACCGCCAACGCCGTGCTGCCGGGCTGGATCCTCACCGGCCGCCTGCGTGCCCGGCTCGCCGCGGGCACGCTCGACCACGACCGCTACGCCGCCCGCACCCCGGTCGGCCGCTGGGGCGACCCGGCCGACGTCGCCCGCATGATCACGTTTCTCGCGCTGCCCTCGTCGGGGTTCCTCACCGGCGGCGTGTTCCCGGTGGACGGCGGCTACTGCGTGCGCGGCGACGCGGACGAGGACATCGGACCCCTCCACAGTGGACAGGAAGCCGGATGAACAACCTGATCGCCATCCACCCCGCGGTCTGGGCGACCGAGCTGACCCCGGACAACGCCACCGCGATCGCGGACCGCGCGGCGGAACTGGGCTACCACCGGGTGGTCGTGCCGCTGCGCACACCTGAGACCATCGACGCGGACGCCTTCGGGAAGGCGTTGCGGAACACCGGGGTCCGGCCGGTCAACACCGCGAACCAGCTTCCGGACGCCGATCTGTCCAGTGTGGACCCGGTGGTACGCGAGCGGGGCCGCGACCGCCTGCGCCTTGCCGTGAAGCTGGCCCGTGACATGGGCTCCGACCACGTGGGCGGCGTGCTGTACGGACCACTGCGCCACGCGCCCGCGCAGCCCGACGACGACGTCCGCCGGACCGCGGCCGAGTCACTGGCGGTCGTCGCGGACGAGGCGAAAGCCGCCGGGGTGCGGCTGGTACTGGAGATCGTGAACCGGTACGAGACGAACCTGCTCAACACCGCGGCCGCCGCGGTGTCCTTCGTCGAGGAAGCCGGTTCGGACAACCTGTTCCTGCACCTGGACACCTACCACATGAACATCGAGGAACCCGACCTCGACGCCGCGGTCCGGCTGGCGCTCCCCCACCTCGCGTACCTGGAGCTCGGTCAGAACGACCGCGGCGACCTCACCCGGGGCCACGTTCCCGTCCGCGCCGTGCTCGCCGCCGCGCTGGCCGCCGGGTACCGGGGCACCATCGGCGTCGAGGCCTTCACCCGCGAGCTCATGACGACCCCGGTCGCCACGTCACTCGCCATCTGGCGCGACGTGTTCGACGACGGCGACGCCCTGGCCCGTGCCGCGGCGGGCCTGGTGCGGGACGTGCTCGCGGGTCGCGTGGCCTTGGGCTGACCCGCCAGCGAAGTCCGGCACGGTCAGTGGGCCGGGCACGTGGGCGATGCGCCGTCACAGGCCAGCGGCGCCTGCGCGTGGGATGCGACAGTTCCGGATTCAGCCCGTTCATCCAAGTCGTCGAAGCACTCGCGACGCGGCGACCGCGCCCAGCGAACCGTCCGAGCTATTCCCGGGGGCTCTCGCTTGCGGGCGGGTCGGCGAAGATGCCCTCGAGCATGCCGGTGGCTTGGCCGACCTCGATGAGGTAGTTGTCCGGGTCGCGTAGGTAACAGCGGATCTCGGCTTTGCGGTCGATGGGTTCGGTGACGAAACTGGCGCCTTTTGCGACAGCGTCGGCGTGGAACGCGGCGATGTCGGCCACGCGTACGTTCAGGAACGCCGACACCGGATCGCCTGGCTCGGGCGGGCGGAGGGTGATGCCGGGTTTGTCCGGGGTGGGACCTCCGCCGGGGTTCATGATGATCCAGGTGTTGGCGACCTTGACGATCGCGGGGTTTTCCGGCAGCACCACCTCACCGCCGAGAATGTCGGCGTAGAAGGTGCGGGACGCGGCGACGTCGCGCACGGTGAGGAAATGGGTCACGATCAGCCCGTGCTCCGGCGCGGGCAGGGCGTCGCGGTCGACCATCGGTCTCGTCCCGTTCGTATCGGGGACCGCCGGGGCGGTCCTATCGGTCAATCCACCGGGTCGGGTCGTCCTCGAGACTCGTGCGGTCCCAGCCGCCGTGTTCGGCGGCGGCTTCGTAGGTGGTGTGGAGGAACTCGGTCAGCGCCTGGTCGGGATCGGAGGCGCGGCGCACGGCCTCGTAGGGCAGCAGGAACTGGCCGTTGGCGTCGCTGTAGTAGGCGGCGTCAGGTTTGATCGAGTGGGTGGCGAATCCGTCGGGTTCGGGGTAGGCGTAGGCGTAGAACGCGCCTTCCTCACCGCCACCGGGCCAGAACCCGCAGCTGGACAGTTCGCGGGAGTAGCCCTCCACCATGACCCAGTCACCGCAGTTCGGTGCGCCACCGGGATGCGGTGGCGCGGCACGCCCCGAGAACCGGGTGCAGGCCAGGTCCATCGCGCCCCAGAAGAAGTGCACCGGGCTGACCTTGCCCACGAAGTGCGCGCGGAACTCGCCGATGACGCGGTCGGCGGCCAGGAGCTGCCGCCAGAACAGGTGCGCGGCCTGGGGGTCGTAGGAGGTGTGCTGGTAGTCCTCGGCGAACGGGATCGCCGGCTCCACCTCGTTGGGCCGCGCCCGGATCGCCGAGTCGATCCCCAGCTCGCCGAGCGCGTGGCGGGTCCGGGTGTAGAACTCGGCCACCGGCATAGCCCGCAGCGCGAATCCGCTGCTGCCACCGTCACTGCCGCGGATTCGCAGCCGGTGGTCGACGAAGTCGAACTCGATGTCGAACACGCCGCCCCGGTACGGCACCGCGCCGGTGGTCAGCCCGCGCGGACTGACATACAGCGTGACCTGCCACCAGTGGTTGAGCAGCGGGGCGTGCGCCATCCGGAGCTTGCCCACGATCTGCGTCCACATGTGCAGCGTGTCGCGGGTGTCGGTCCAGTCCTCGACCCGCAACGACGGCCAGTCGGTGCTCGCTGGGTTGCTGGTGCGCCGCTCGCCCACACATGCCTCCGTCCGCTTGAGCGACCAGTGTCCGGGATCGCGTACGGCACGCAGCCGACCACCGCCTCCACCCTCCCCCCTCGACTCGACACCCGCAACACCCGCTGTTCGTTGATGAACGCGTAAGGAGGCGCGGGCCGCATGACCAGCGCTCCGAACCAACCCCTGTTCACCCGATGGCGTGATGGGACATGCTGATCGCCACCTCGTCGAGGTCCGCGCCCACGAACGTGGGCGCGTCGGCCGCGGGCAGCGGCACCCGGCCCTCGCGGGCGACGAACGCGGTGGCCAACCCGGCGGCCGCCGCACCCGCGACGTCCCAGTCGTGGGCGGCGATCAGCACCGCGTCCGAGGGCGCGACCTCGTTCGCCTCGACGACGAACCGGTACGGCTGCGGGGCGGGTTTGAGCCTGCCCGCCTGGTCCGCGGAGTAGACACCGTCGAACAGCGGCCTCAGCCCGGCGTTGCGTAACTGGTCCTCGGCCACGTCGAGAACCGAGTTCGTCAGGGCCACGACGGTGGCGCCGGCCTCCCGCAGGCGGGTGATCGCCCCGGCCGCCTCGGGATGGGCGGGCAACCGACGGAGCCGCTCTCCCAGCTCACGCTGCTGTTCGGGCGTCGCGGCCCGGCCGTGGCGGGCGGCCACCACGGGCAGGCACGCGGCGGCGATCTGTCCGAACGGCCGGTACCCACCCGCCGCGGTGACCACGAGCGCGTTGTGGATCATCAGCTCGAACCACTCCTGCCGCGCGGCGGGGTCACCGACGACGTCGGCGAAGAACTCGTCGAGCGGGGCCAGGTCGAGCAGGGTCTCGTTGACGTCGAACACGCACAGCACGACAACCTCCACAGGTACGACAACCTTCGTACCAAGGTACGATGTAAGACGTACCTTGTCGAGGAGGAACCCATGACCATGCCGATGCCGCCCATCGCGGCGGTCGACCTCGGCCAGGTGTTCCGCGCACTCGCCGACCCCCTGCGCCGCGGGGTGATCAGCGAACTCGCGGCCGACCCCTCGGACACCGAACGCGCCTGCTCGTCCTTCCCCATGCCGGTGTCGAAGTCCACCAGGACCCACCACTGGCGCGCACTGCGCGAAGCGGGCCTCATCATCCAGCGCGACGCGGGCAACGGCACCTTCGTCCGCCTCCGCCGCGCCGAGTTCGACCGGCGCTTCCCCGGCCTGCTCGACACACTCACCACGCTCGCGAGGACGGACCGGTCGTAGCGGGCCGGCGTGCACGGTCCCGCCGGCCCGCCCCTTCAGTCGTCGTCGGCCAGGCGCAGCACGTCGTGGTCGAACCGTTCGATGTGGCCGACCATGCCACCGGTGAGCGCCGCGAACCAGATGGACGGCCGCACTTGCGTATGCCTGCGTTCGAGGGTCACGGTCGGCTCCGCACCGACCGCTTCGAGGTAGTCGCCGACGGGCCGCACCGCCATGCCCGCGAGCCGTGCGGTGGCCACGATCGGTTCGAACTCGGGGGTGTCGAGGATGTACATCGAGGGCATCAGCTGGTCACCATTCCGATCTGGTCGCGCACCATCGCCGCCTTCCGCTGCCACATCGCGGACACGGACGGCTTCTCCATCCGGGACACCTCGGCCAACGCGCGGACGGTGAGGTCCGCGTCACGGGCGTCGACCTCGCCGAATGTCCGAAGTGGACGGACGATCTCGAGCTGGATGCCGTTGGGGTCGTCGAAGTAGACGGACTCCAGCAGCTCGTGGGTCAGCGGCGGGGTCACGCGCACACCGTGGGACTTGATCTTGTCCCGCCAGGCGAGCATCTCCTCCTCGGTGTCCACGTGCAGCGCGATGTGCCGCGCCAGGTGCATCAGCTCGTCGGGCACCTGCTCCTCCGGCAGGTCGAAGAAGTAGAAGAACGCCAGGTAGTTCCCGCCGCCCAGCCCCAGGAAGAAGTGCACGAAGTCCGGGAAGTCCTCGCTGAGCCAGCCGACCCCGGTGACGGCGTGGGTGAGCGGGAGGCCGAGCACCTCGCGGTAGAAGTCGGCGGTCTCCCCCGGCTTCCACGTGACGTGCGCGAGGTGGTCGACGCCGTACAGGCGCAGCCCCGGCCCCGCCGTGATCATCTGCTGGCGGTCATCCATGTGTCCTCCTTGTTGTCGGTCTGCGCGGCCCTGTCCGCGAACAGCAGGCGCACGGCCTTGCGGTCGACCTTCCCCACCGCGGTCAGCGGCAGGCGGTCGAGCACCTCGACCTGCTCGGGCACCTTGTAGGCGGCCACTCCGTGCGCGAGGTACGCCGCGCGCACCTCGGTCAGCGGAGGCACGGCGGTGCCGACCACCACCAGGCACACGCGCTCACCGTTGCCTGCGTCCGGCACCGGGACGGCCAGCGCGTCGGTCACCCCGAGCAGCTCCCTGGCGAGCTGTTCGACCTCCTCGGCGGAGACCTTCTCGCCACCGCGGTTGATCAGGTCCTTGCGCCTGCCCTCGACGACGAGGTTGCCGCCGGGGTCCACCCGCACGAGGTCTCCCGTGCGATACCAGCCGTCCGGGGTGAACGCCCTGGTGTTGTGCTCCGGTGCGCGGAAGTACCCGCGGGGCGTGTAGGGGCCCCGGGTGAGGAGCTCGCCGGTCTGCCCTCGCGGGACCGGCGCGTCGTCCTCGTCGACGACGAGCACCTCGTCGTCGACGCTGATGGGTCTGCCCTGCGTGGTGAGCACGACGTCGTCCGGGTCGTCCAGCCGTGTGTAGTTGAGCAGCCCTTCCGCCATGCCGAACACCTGTTGCAGGCGCACCCCGAGCACCTCGGGAACCGACCTGGCCAGTGCCGGGTCGAGCACCGACCCGCCGACCTGCACCACCCGCAGGCTCGTGAGGCCGGAGCGGTCCGCGCGTGCCGCGGCCACCCACCGCTGCGCGATCGCGGGCACCAGCGAGGTCACCGTGACCCGTTCGGCCGCGATCGTCGCGAACGCCCGGTTCGGTTCGGCCGAGGCGAGCAGGACGACCCGTCCGCCGACGGCGAGGGTGCCGAGGATGCCGGGACAGCCCAACGGGAAGTTGTGCGCGGCGGGCAGGGCGACCAGGTAGGTGGTGTCCTCGCCGAACCCGCACACCTCGCCGCTGCGGCGGAGGTTGTACTCGTAGTCGTTGTGCGTCCGGACGATCATCTTCGGCTGCCCCGTCGTACCGCCGGACAGCAGGAACAGCACGGGGTCGTCCGGCCGGGGCGCGACGGCGTCGAGCCGTTCCCTGCGTTCCTCGGCGTCACCGTCGACCCGCAGCATCGCGGCCAGGTCGAGGTGACCGGGTGACAGGTCCTCCCCGAGCACGACCGGGACGCAGCCCGGCACGTCGGCCGCGATCGCGGCCGCCATCGCCTGGTGGTCGTGGTGCCGCCAGGTGTCGGGCACGACGATCATCTTCGCGTCGGCGTGCCGGGCCAGGTAGCCGAGTTCGTGCTGCCGGTGCGCGGGCAGCGCGAGCACCGGGACGACCCCGGCACGCGCACAGCCCAGTACGAGTGCCACGAACTCCCAGCGGTTGGGCAGTTGCACGACGATCCGGTCACCCGCGCGGAGGCCGGCCGCGTGGAGCGACTCCGCGCACGCGTCCGCGTGTTCGGCCAGCTGCCGGTAAGGTCAGCCGCAGGTCGCCGTCGACCAACGCCACCCGGTCGCCGAACCGCCCCGCCCAGTGCCACATCCAGTGCCCGAGCGCACGGTCCCGCCAGTGGCCGGCCGCGCGGTACCTGGCCGCGTCGGCGGCCGGCCACGGCACGATGTCCGAAGTGCTCACACGCCCACCACCGTCTCGGTCTCCTGCTCGACCGGGACCAGCAGGCCGTGCACGAACTCCGCGATGGCGACGACCGTGGGGTGGTTCCACAGCAGCGTCGCGGGCAGGGCGAGCCGGAAGGTCTTCTCCAGCCGCCGCCGGATCACGAGCGTCATGACCGAGTCCAGCCCCATCTCCGCGAGCGGCCTGCGCAGGTCCAGCTCCTCGGGTGCCATCCGGATCTCGGTGGCGACGTGCCGGGCCACCTCGACGACGAGTCGGTCACGCAGCTCACCGGGCGGCAGGCCGGTCCACTCCGGCCCCGTGCCGGTGTCCTGCGCACCGGTCTCCTCGGGCTCGGTGACGATCTCGTCGAGGACGGGCAGCGTGGGCAGACCCGGTTCGACCGCGATCGGGCGGAAGACCGCGAAGTGCGATCCCGTGTGCGCGACCGCGAACTCCCAGCCGCGGAAGGCCTCCGCGAGCGTGATGTCCGCGGTGCCCCGGGCGTTGAGCTCCAGGTCGATCAGCTCCGACGACGTCGACATGCCGAGCCCGCGCCACGAGGTCCACCCGAAGCTCACCACGTCACCGCACTCACCGCCGCGGTGCGCCGCGAACGCGTCGAGGAAGGCGTTGGCGGCGCCGTAGCTCGCCTGCCCCGGCAACCCGAACAGGTAACCGCACGAGGAGAACAGGGCGAGGAAGTCGAGACTGCCCGGCGGGAACAGCTCGTGCAGCACCATCGCGCCGTCGGCCTTGGGCGCCAGCACGGCACGCACCGACGCCTCGTCGAGGTCGGCGAGCATCCGGTTGTCCAGCACACCGGCCGCGTGGACGACACCCCGGATCGGCGGCAGGCCGAGCGCGGTGGGGTCCAGGGCCCTCGCGGCGGACCCGCGGTCGGTGATGTCGGCCGCGACCACCGCCACGGTCACCCCGAGCGCCTCCAGCGACCGGACCTCGGCGATCTGCCGGTACAGCACGGGATCGGCGACGGCGTCCCAGTCCGCGCGCGGCGGCAGGCCGCGGCGGGAGGCGAGCATGATCCGGCGGGCGCCCTGCCCGGCGAGCCACCGCGCGGTCTCCAGGCCGAGCGCGCCGAGGCCACCGGTCACCAGGTAGGTGCCGTCGAGCCGGCAGGTGTGCCCGGGGCCGTCCGGCTCCCGTTCGACCGGGACGAGCCGGGCGCGCGCCATCCCGTCCGGTCCCAGCGCGACGACGTCCTCGCCGGGACGGGTCCACAACAGCGCGGGCAGCAGTGCCGCTGACGCGGCCGGGTCCGCCGGGTCGAGGTCGACGACACCACCCCAGAGGTCCGGGTGCTCGCCGCCGATGATCCGCCCGACACCCCACACCGACGACTGGCCGAGCGCGGCCGTGGTCCTGCTGTGCCGCACGCCGGTGGTCACCGCCCACAGGACGGGCGCGTCCGTGCCGAGGGCCGCGAGCCGCCGCACCGTGTCGGCGAGCTGCCACGCGGCGCTGCCCGCGGCCGTCGCGGGCGCCGCCGTGTCGACGGGGGGCACGACGAGCACCGCGTCCACCCCGTCGAGCACACCGAGGTCCGCCGGGGACGGGACGGTGCGCACGCCGACGCCGTCGGCACGCAACGCGCCGCTGATCGGCTCGGCCGCGGCGACGGAGCCGACGATGACCACCTGGTGGAGCCCCGGGCCCGGGTCGTCCACCTCGAACGGCCGCCAGACCAGCTCGTGGACGAGCCTGCGCGGGCTCACGGCCGTGCCGGGGTCGCCCTCCAGCAGGCCATAGCGGAGTCTGCCCAGCTCGGCGATCACGGTGCCGTCGAGGTCCGCCACCGTCACGTCCACGGTGTCCGCGCCCGCCGGGCCGTCCGCCACGCGCACGCTCACCAGCACCCGCGCCGGGCAGTCGCCGCGGAGCGCGACGCGGCCGATCGCCGCCGGCATCCGCAGCACGGGCTCACCCGCGAACGCGACCGACGCCATCGACAGCGTGGCGTCGAGCACCGAAGCCCAGCTGTCCGGTGTTCCTTCCGCCTCGGGACCGGCCGCGACCACGGCGAACAGTTCCTCGCCATCCCGGCGGCGCAGCTCCTCGAGCCGCCACGGGAAGCCCATCGCCGCCACGCCGACCCCGACGAGCCGGTCGGCGACGAAGTCACCCGGCAGCTCATCGGGACACGCCGACCGGCACGCGGACTCGGACAGCGCGCCCGTCACGACGGGGCTCGCCGGGTCGGTGGCGGCGGTCGTGTGGGTCAGCCACGACTCGTCGCCCACGGGGCGCGACGCCAGCCGCACCGTGCCGTCCTGGTAGGAGACCTGCAGCTCGCGCGGTGCGGCGACGGACACCGGCACGCGCAGGGCGACGTCCGCCAGCGCGGGCCTGCCACCGGGTCCGGTGGCGGCGGTGAGGAACGTGTTCAGCAGCACCGCCGCGGGGATGATCTCCGTGCCCTGGACGGGGTGGTCGCCGGGATAGGGCCGGCACGTCGCGTCGAGGTAGGTCCGCCACAGCCGCAGCGGCGTCGTGCCCGCCACCGCCGTCTCGCCGCCCAGCAGCGTGTGGGTCGCGACGTCGTGCTGGCGGACGCCCGCGGGCCGCGCGGTGCCGGTCTCCCGCCAGAACGGGCGGTGCTGCCAGCTCGTCGTCGGCAGGTCGACCAGCTCCCGGCCGCCCTGCTGGCCACCGAGGTCGACGCGCACGCCCTGGCAGTGGACCTGACCGACGTTGGTCAGCAGGGTGGCGACCTCCGGCCGGTTGCGGCGCAGGGTGCCGACGACGCACGCGTCCTCGACTCCCGCGTCCGCGAGCACCTCCCCGATCGAGTGTGCGACGACCGGGTGGCTGGACACCTCCACGAAGGTCCGGTGCCCGTCCTCGACGGCAGCCGCGACGGCGGCCGCGAACCGCACGGGGTTGCGCAGGTTCTCCGCCCAGTACGCGCCGTCCCGGACCACGGCGGTGCGCGGGTCCACCGCCGCCGTGCTGTACAGCTTGATCTTGGGCTCGTGCGGGGTCAGGTCCGCGGCCGCCGCGACGAGGTCGGGCAGCAGCGGGTCCATCTGCGGGGAGTGGAACGCCACGTCGGAGGCGACCCGCCGGACCATCCGGCCCGCCGAGGTCCACGTGGCGCACACCTCGTCGACCGCCGCGGGGCTGCCCGCGACCACGGTGGAGCCGGGTGCCGCCGAGATCGCGGCCGTGACGTCGTCGCGGTCGCCGAGCTGCCCGGCGACCTCGTCGAACGGCAGGTCGACCATCGCCATCGCGCCCTTGCCCGCCACCCGCTTCAGCAACGCCGACCGGCGGCACACCAGCAGGGCGCCGTCGTGCAGGTCGAGCGCGCCCGCCGCGACCGCGGCCGCGATCTCACCCACGGAGTGGCCGATGATCGCCGCGGGGGCGACACCGTGCTGGCGCCACATCGCGGCCAGCGCCACCTGCATCGCGAAGATCATCGGCTGGATCACGTGCACGTCCGCCAGCTCGTCGCCGAGCAGGACGCCGCGCGGGGTGATGCCCAGCTCGGCCTGGAACACCGGCGCGATCTCGGCCAGCACGGCGGCGAACTTCGGGCGCTCAGCGAGCAGTTCCCGCCCCATGCCGAGCCACTGCGAGCCGTGTCCGGAGAACACGAACACCGGGCCGGGACCGGGCTCGGCGAGCGGGGTGCCGAACGCCGTGTCCTCGGGCTCCTCCCCCGCGGCGACCACGCGCAGCCGTGCGACGAGCTGTGCGTCGTTGTCGGCGACGACCGCGGTGCGCCTCGCGAGGTGCGCACGCCGTTCCGCCAGGGTGTGCCCGAGGTCGGCGAGCGGCTCGGGCCGTTCGGCCAGGCGGTCCGCGACACGGCCCGCGTGTGCGCGCAGACCAGCCTCCGTGGCGGCGGACAGTGCGAACAGCCGTGGTCCGGCGACGGCCGGGACCGGCGGCGCGGGCGGCGGTTCGGGTGCTTCCTCCAGCAC
This sequence comes from Actinophytocola sp. NPDC049390, assembly GCF_044466355.1. Classification (NCBI taxonomy): domain Bacteria; kingdom Bacillati; phylum Actinomycetota; class Actinomycetes; order Pseudonocardiales; family Pseudonocardiaceae; genus Actinophytocola; species Actinophytocola sp. NPDC049390. Next base: position 57,297 of record NZ_JBITMQ010000001.1, on the reverse strand, counting down.
GACGTGGGCGATCGTGCCGCCGTACCCGTAGCCGGACACGCCCGCCCGGCGCGGGTGGTCGGTGACCGGCCACGCGGTGCGCTCGGCGACGACCCGCAGCCCCGAGGTCTCCCACGGGATCGCGGGGTTCGGTTCGGTGAAGTTGAGACTGGGCGGGATCTCGCCGTGCCGCAGCGCGAGGACGGCCTTGATCACGCCCGCCACCCCGGAACCGGCCTCCAGGTGGCCGATGTTGGACTTCACGGACCCGATCAGGCACGGTTCGTCCACGGGCCTGCCCGTGCCGAAGACCCGCGCCATCGCGGACGCCTCGATCGGGTCGCCCGCCCTGGTGCCGGTGCCGTGCGCCTCGACGTAGTCGACGGTACCGGGGTGGACCCCGCAGGAGCGGTACGCCTGGCGCAACAGGTGGGCCTGCGCGGGACCGCTCGGTGCCATGATCCCGTTGGTGTGCCCGTCCTGGTGCACCGCGCTGCCGCGGAGCACCGCGAGCACCCGGTCCCCGTCCCGCTCGGCGTCGGACAGCCGCTTGAGCACGACGGCGCCCGCGCCCTCACCGCGGCCGTACCCGTTGGCCAACGCGTCGAAGGACTTGCAGCGGCCGTCCGGGGAGATGGCGCCCGCCGCGTCGAGCACCATGGTGAGCCCGGGGCCCGCCATGATGTTCACGCCGCCGACGACCGCCACCGGTGTCTCCCCCGCCGCGAGCGCCTGGCTCGCCAGGTGGAGGGCGACGAGCGAGGACGAGCACGCGGTGTCGACCGCGAAGCTCGGCCCCCGCAGGTCGAGTGCGTAGGAGATCCGGTTGGCCACCGCGCACATCGACGCGCCGATGCCCGTCCACGCCTCGATGCCGGGCAGGTCCTCGAGCAGCCTGCGGCCGTAGTCGTCCGAGCCGACTCCGATGTAGACACCCGCGTCGGTACCGGCGAGAGCCGTGGGTGCGATGCCCGCGTGCTCCAGCGCCTCCCAGGCGACCTCGAGCATGATCCGTTGCTGCGGGTCCATCAGCTCGGCCTCGCGTGGCGACACACCGAAGAACTCCGCGTCGAAACCGGTGATGTCGTCGAGGAAACCACCGAACCGCGTGGTCTCCCGCAGGGCCGCGGCGTTCTCGGGGCTCGCCTCAGCGTACGCGGCCCAGCGTTCCTCCGGGATCTCGGAGATCGCGTCGCGGCTGTTGACGAGCAGTTCCCAGAACCGCTCCGGCGAGTCGGCGCCGCCTGCGAAGCGGCAGGCCATACCGACGACGGCGAGCGGCTCGGGGCCGTCGTCGCGGTCGTGTCCAGCAAATCCAGCCATGGTGGCGTGTCCTTCCGGGCACATCGGCACAAAGGGGGGTCAGACGGATGTCGGGGAGATCTCGTCGCGCGCCGGGGGTGGGGCATCGGCCCTGCCGTCAGCGCCCTCGGCCCGGCCGATCTCCCGTTCGGCGTCCTCCATCCAGGTGGGCAGCGAGGCGCGGTAGAGGGGCATCGCCAGGGCCGTGGTCACGATCGCGGTGATCACGAGGATGGCGAACAGCTCGGTGGAGATCAGCCCGTAGGACAGGCCGATGTTGATGAACACGAGGATCATCAGGCCTCTGGCGTTCATCAGCGCGCCGATCGCGGACGCCTCCCGCCACGAGCTGCCCTGCCACCGGGCGACGAGCGCGCAGCCGGTGTACTTGCCGACGACGGCGACCACGAGGATCACGACCAGCGGCACGATCATCGCCCAGCCGCTGAGGCCGTCGAGCCGGGTGTTCAGCCCGGAGAAGGCGAAGAACACCGGCAGCAACAGGATCGAGTTGAGGTCGGTCAGTCGTTGGCGCAACTGGTTGCGCAGCACCGGGAGGTGTGGCATCGCCAGGCCGGTGATGAAGCCGCCGAACACCGAGAAGATGCCGATCATGTCGGTGAAGTAGCCCGCGGCGACGACGACACCCAGCACCACCGCCATCTTGTCCCGCCGCAGCACGCCGTCGCGTTCGACGCCGCGCGCGAAGGCCGTCAGCGCACGCTTGCCGACGGTCAGCATCACCAGTGCGAACACGGCGGCGCCGCCGATCGTGATCACCGCGCCGGTCGGGTCACCCGCCGCGGCCACCGCGATGATGATCGCGAGGATCGCCCACGCCACCGCGTCGTCGATGGCCGCCGCCAGGAGCGTGAGGCCACCCAGCGGCGTGCCGGCCATGTCCCTTTCCTGCAGGATGCGCGCCAGCATCGGGAAAGCGGTGATCGACAGCGCACCGCCGAGGAACAACATGAACTTCCACAACGCGATGTCGGAAGTGGACAGCAGGTCGTAGAACATGGTCGCGGCCGCCGCCCCCAGCACGAACGTCGGCAGGATGCCGGACACGGCGAGCACACCCGCCCGCCGGGTGGCCCGGCGGTCCAGCTTGCTGTGGTCGACCTCCAGCCCCACCAGGAACATGTAGAACATGAGGCCGACCGTGCTCAGCACGTAGAGCACGCCCTTGGTGTCCGCGTCGAACAGGGCCTCCTGCACGCCGGGTGCGACGGCACCGAGCAACGTCGGTCCCAACAGGACGCCCGCCACCATCTCCCCGACCACCCTCGGCTGCTTGACGAGCATCGCCAGGCGGCCGCAGACGGTGGTGGCGGCCAGGATGACGAGCAGCGCCGCCAGCACGTGGACGGCCAACTCGAGATTCGCTCCCACGACTGTCTCCAAATCCTCGGGTGGTCAGGAGTTCGCCAGCGCGACGTCCTGTTCGAACTCCTGCTCGGCCTGGTTCAGGTGCTCGTAGAACGGGCAGCCCCACTCGGGCTCGAACGGGGCGAAGGTGTCCCACCTGGACTGGGCGCGCAGCCGGTGGTTGAGCACGTTCTGCCCGGACCAGAAGTCACCGGACAGCAGGCGGACGAGCCACTTGTTGGTGGCCATCTCGTCGCCGGACAGGTCGAAGCCGACGGACTTGAGGAACGGGCGGAGGTTGTAGTCGAACTCGTAGTAGGCGTAGATCAGCCGGGCGTAGACGTCGTAGCCGGTCTTGTAGAAGTTCGAGTACGCCTCCTGCAGCTCGGCCGCCCGTGCGGGTGCGGACAGGAGCTCGTCGACCGTCTCGGCCGCACGCATGCCCGTGGTCATCGCGAGGAACGCGCCACCGGAGAAGATGGGGTCGACGAAGCAGGCGGCGTCGCCGACCATCGTCCACCCGGGACCGGCGATGGTGTCCGAGTAGTAGCAGTAGTCGGTCTCCACGTGCACCTCACCGGCCGGGCGGGTGCCGGTGATGCGGGCGCTGATCCTGGGTGCGCGGGCGACGTGCTCGTCGAACAGGGTCTCGGCGTCACCGGCGCGTAGCACCGACTGCGGCATGACGGCGCCGACGCTGATCGTGTCCGGCCAGATCGGGATGGCCCAGATCCACCCGTCCTCGTGGCCGTGGATCTGGATGTCGCCTTCCCAGCCGGGGTTGTGCCGTTCCTCCACGCCGGTGAGGTGCCGGTAGACCGCCACCATGCGCAGGTTCTCGATGTACTTGCGCAGACCGAACGTCTGGGCGACCTTGCTCGCCCGGCCGCCCGCGTCGATCACGTGGCCGGCACGCACGTCGTGGGACCGGCCGTCACGTTGGTACCGCACACCGACGACGCGGTCACCGTCCAGCAGCAGCTCGTGCACCGTGGCTCCCTCGACCAGGGTCGCACCCCGGTCGCGGGCGAAGTGGGCCATCGTGCGGTCGAAGTGGGCACGCTCGACCTGGAACGTGGAAGGGTGCCTGCCCGGTCCCTGCCCGGCGAACGGGATGCGGCCGAACCTGCCGGTGCTGCCGCCGCTGAACTCCGCACCGTGCTTGGCGACGTAGCCCTGTGCCCGTACCAGGTCGAGTGCGCCGAGCTGCTCCAGTAACGCGTTGGTGGGCGGGAGAAGGGACTCGCCGACGTGGAACCGCGGCATGGTGCGGCGTTCCAGCAGGAGCACCGAACGACCGGCGGCGGCCAGCCGGGCGGCGGCGGTCGAGCCGCCCGGGCCCGCTCCGATCACCACCACGTCGAACGTGTCGCGGTCCTTGTCGAGGTGATCGGTCATCGTTCGCTCCTCCTGGCGTCGCTCCGGCCGGCTGCTCGGCCGATCACGTCCCACCGTCGTGGGACCGCGTCGAGCGGATGTCGAGGAGATGTCGAGGAGAACTCCAGCGCGCCGTGTTTTCGCGTGCGGGCAGACGAAAGCGGCCCGCCACCTTGCCGGTGACGGGCCGCTTCGGTTGTCGGATCAGGACTTGCGACCCACGAACGTGGCCACGATGACCGCGCCGACGAGCAGGACCACGCCCGCGACGACGAGCGCGAGCTGCGCCCCACCGGTCGGTGTGTCACCCGCGCTCAGCAACGCGCCGAGCACCGCGACACCGAGCACCGCGCCGGTCTGGCGGGCGGAGTTCAGCGCGCCGGAACCGACCCCGGCCAGTTCCTTCGGCACCGAACCGACGACGACGGTCAGCAGCGACGGGATCGCGAAGGACACGCCGAACCCGAGTACGAGCAGACCGGCCATGGCGATCACGACCTCGCCGGTCGAGTTCCCGTCGAACAACACCTGGGCCAGTGTGCCGAGCGCCATCATCACGAAACCGATGGTCGCCGGCACCCGGGCACCGATCCGCGCGACGAGCCTGCCGGTGAAGATCGGGTTGAACGCGGTGGGGATGGTCAGCGGCAGGAACGCGAGCCCCGCGACCGACGGCGAGAAACCGTGCGCGTCCTGGAAGAACAACGACAGGACGAAGAGCACACCGGTGAGCCCGAAGTTGACGATCGCACCCGCGACCAGGCCGGCCGGGAACACCGGGTCGCGGAACAGCGTGCCGGGCAGCATCGGACCGCCTCGGTCGGTGTCCGGCCTGCGCTCCGCCATGACGAACACCACGGCGGCCACGACGAACACGCCGAGCGCGACCAGCACCTGGGGATCGCGCCAGCCGAGCGGGCCGCTCTGGATGAGCCCGAACGTCAGCCCGCCCAGCGCGGCCACCGCCGCGATCTGCCCCGTCAGGTCGATGCCCCGGCCCGGCTTGCGGGCGGTCTCCGGCGCACGGCGCGTCGTGATCCACACGCAGACGAGCGCGACCGGCACGTTGACCACGAAGATCGCCTGCCAGCCGAACGCCTCGGTGAGCAGCCCACCCGCGATCGGGCCCGCCACAAGGCCGGAACCGCTCAACGCCGCCCACACGCCGAGCGCCTTGGCCCGCGCCTTCGGGTCGGCGTAGGTGTTCGCGATCAGGGCCAGCGAGGTCGGCACCAGCAGGGCGCCCGCGATGCCGAGCAGTGCACGCAGCGCGATGAGCATGCCCATCGACATCGCCACGGCGCTGACCGCCGAGAGCACGGCGAACGACCACAGGCCGACGAGGAACACCCGCCTGCCGCCGAACTTGTCGGACAACGCGCCCGCGGTCAGCAGCGACGCGGCGAAGGTGACGGTGTAGCCGTTCGACACCCACTGCAGACCGCTGAGTCCGCCGTCGAGGTCGGCACCGATGGCGGGCAGGGCGACCGTGACGATCGTCGTGTCGAGCATGACGAGGAAATAGCCCAGGGAAAGCGCGAGCAGCAGCAGCCCGTTGCGATTCCCCGCCGCGCCAGGTGGTGGCACCGCGTTCGTGCTCGCCGGTGTTTGTCGCGTTGTCATGTGTCGCTTTCTCCTGAGATACGAAATGTCGGAAATTCCGGTCGCGCGCGCTGGCGGACGGGCACCTGTCACCTTTCCAGCGGAAGGCCCGGGACAGAAGCAGGCAGTTACGATGGCGTGGATCGGCGTGACCGATGGATCGGACAGGAGTACCCCTCATGGAGTTGCGGCACCTTCGGGCGTTCCGCGTGGTGGCAAGGACCTTGAGCTTCACCAGGGCGGCCGCCGAACTGCACTACGCACAGTCCAGTGTGACCGAGCAGATCCAGGCGCTGGAAACCGAACTGGGCTCGCGACTGTTCGACCGGCGCGGCCGCAAGCTCGAACTCACACCCGCCGGAGAACGCCTCATCGAATACGCCGATCGGGTACTTCTGCTCGTCGAGGAAGCGCGCTCCGCCGTGGTGGACAATCCGGACGAACCGTCCGGCGAGCTCACGGTCGGCGCGTTGGAAACGCTCTGCGCCCACCGCCTGCCATCCGTCCTCACCAGATACCGCGCGAACCACCCGAAGGTGAAGGTGACCGTCCGGGAGGGCAACCGCGGCGAGCTCTACGGCGCGGTGCGCCGCGGTGAGCTCGACGTCTGCCTCACCTTCGGCAACCCGCCGGCGGACGAGGCGCTGGCGAGCCGCACCCTTGCCCACGACCGGCTCATGGTCGCCGCCCCCACCGGTCACCGGCTGTCCTCGCTCGACGAGGTCCGGATGCTCGACCTGCACCAGGAGGCGTTCCTCGCCACCGAGACCGGTTGCGGGTTCCGCGAGATGTACGACCGGGCGGTCAACGGACTCGGCCCGGACGGTCCGGTCATCATCGCGGAGGTCACCAGCCTCGCCGCGTTGTGCAGTTGTGTCGCGTCCGGGATGGGTTGTGCCCTTCTGCCCGAGATCGCGATCAGCGGGCACGTGGCCCGTGACGAGGTCGTCGCGATCCCGCTGGTCGACGCGGCGTCGCGGACCACCGTGACGATGACGTGGCTGCGTCGATGGGAGCGCAAGGCCGCGCTGGCCGCGTTCCTCGAGACCGCGAGCGACGTGTTCACCGGGCTCGAGCAGCCGGTCTAGACGGCGCGCCGAGCGGCCATGCCACGACCATGTCGGCGCGGCCGCTCACCAGCGCGACGTGCAGCCGCGTGCTCCAGTCCTCCTCCCCGTCCCCGCGGACCCGCAACGCCCAGCCGTCCGGCCCGTCGACGAACACCGCACGCCGCGATTCGGTGCGGATCCGGTCCGCCCACGCCAGGCCGTGCTCCCACTCCGCGCCGTGCAGGTAGACCGCGGCCACACCTCGCTCGCGCCACCCGCGGGCGACCGCCGTCACCTCCTCCCCCTCGGCGGACCACGCCGAGCCGGTGGGGCAGGCCAGTCCGACACACACGGCCGCCGTGTCCGCGAGGTCGGCGATCAGCGCGTCCACCGACGACAGCGCCCGGCGGTCGGCGCACATCAGCACGACCAGCCGGGCACCCGCCGCGACGACGGTGTCCCGGCCGGTCTCGTCGATCATCGCCGGGTCGACGAGCACGCCGAGCGAAGCACCCCGGCACGCCATGCGCACCGCGGTGTCCCGCCAGGCGCCACTCCTGACCTCGGCGTGCGCACGACGCCAGTCGGCGAGCAGGAGGTCAGCGCCCGCCGCGTACCCGTTCTCGAGCCAGTGGTGCGCCGACGGAGCGGTGGGCAGCCGCACGGCCACCCGACCGTCCACGGTCAGCGAACCGAGGCGCAGCGGCGTGGTGAGCGCGCGCGGCGCGCCGTTGTCCTCGTCCGGCCGCGCGCTCCTGCCGGACAGCCGCGCGAACTCCTTCTCCGCGTCCTGGATGCGGTCGCCGTGCCTGCGCACCAGGCCCGCGTAGTCGATCGCACCGGTGCGGGTGATGAAGTGCGTGCCGAACCGGTGCGGTGGCAGGTGCATGCGCCGGTCGAACGTGGCCCACCAGCGCATGCTCCGATCGGCGAGTGCCTGCGTCCGCGCCACCGCTGGCCTGCGCCGCGTCTCGTACCTGGCGAAGGCGTCGCCGCGGTGTTCCTCGTCGATGAGCGCGTCCGCGAGCGCGACCGCGTCCTCCATGGCGAGCTTGGTGCCCGAGCCGACCGAGAAGTGGGCCGTGTGCGCCGCGTCGCCGAGCAGCACCGCGCCACCGGTGGACCAGCGGTCGTTGCGCACGACGCGGAACGAGTTCCACCTGCTGTTGTTGCCGATCAACGGGTGCCCGCCGAGGTGTTCGGAGAAGATGTCGGCCAGGAGCTTCCGCGACATGTCGTCGGTCTCCCCCGGCGCGAGGTGGTCTGGCTCCGCCATGCCCGACGCCCGCCACGTCCGTTCGTCGGCCTCGACGATGAAGGTGCTGAGGCCCTCGGCGAAGGGGTAGGCGTGCGCCGCGAAGGTGCCGAACGTCGTGGGTACGAAGGGGAACGTCACCGCGTCGAAGGCCGCCTCGGTTCCGAACCAGACGTACTTCGCGCCCGCCGTCGTGATCGACGTCCCCAACGCGGACTCCCGGGCTTCCCGGTTGACCGAGTTGACACCGTCCGCGATGACCAGCACCGTGCCCGGGTCCAGGTCCGCGTCGGTGGCCGGGTCCGCCGACCACGTGTGGTGGAAGCACAACTCCGCCCCCGCCCGCGTGGCCTGGTCCTGGAGGAGGCGCAGCAGGCGGCGCCGCGAGATCGCGGTGAACCCGTACCCGCCGTACCGCAGCCGTGTGGACGGCACCCTGATCTCCATGTCGGTCCACGACACGCTCGCCTCCTGGATGAGAGCGTGGGTGTGCGGGTCCGCCGCGTGGAACGAGGACATGGTGCGGTCGGAGAAGACGACGCCGAACCCGAACGCGTCGTCCGGGCCGTTGCGCTCGTACACTCGCACCCGCGTGGCCGGGTCGCGGAGCCGGAGAAGCCTGGCGAGGAAGAGACCTCCCGGTCCGCCACCGATCACGTCGATCCGCATGCCACGCATCGCACCTCCATGTCCTTGTCCCACCGCAAGGTCTTGGCACCGTGTCGAGTGGATGTCGAGTCGATGTCGAGTCGAGGGCCGGCACTCGTCACCGGAGACGGCGGGCGACCGGCCGTTCCGATGGGTGCGATCGGCCCCACCGATATCGACATCGGCGAACCCACCGATCGGCGGATCGGATACCGCCCCGTGGGCGAACCTTGCGAGGCACACCGGCCCCCGTACCCGGTGACTGATATCACAGATATCCCGACGTGCATTACTTTGTCCGTTTCCTCCCGGAAATGAATGCGTTGCCTCCGCAACCACTGTCAGGCAAACTGAACCGGCTGACAGGAAACATGGGGGCATGAGATCGTCAGACCGGGGGGCATTGGTGCCGATATTTACGGGAAACGGTGTGTCGTGCTCTACGCTGATTGATGTCGAGGAGACCCGCGCGCGATATGCATATTGAATTACTCGGACCGATGAGAATCTTCCGGTACGGCGAAGAGGTTTCCTTGCCCGCGAAAACTCAGATGATCTTCGCGACCCTGGTGCTGAACGCCGGGTGCGTCGTGCCGACCACCCGGCTGGTCGACGAACTGTGGGGCGAGCACCCACCGGTCAGCGCGATGCGCACCGTGCAGACCTACGTCTACCACATCAGGAAGCACCTGCGACTGGACGACAGCCGGGTCAGCGCCCAGGAAGACCGCAGTTCGTTGATTACCAGGTCGGGAGGGTACGAGCTGCGGCTGGCCTCCTCGGCTGTCGTGGACGTCGTCCGCTTCGACAGGTCGCTCGAGCGGGCCCGGCAGCTGTCGCGAGACGGCGCACTCGCCGAGTCGGTGAGCACGTTCCGCGCCGCTCTCGAACTGTGGCACGGGCAGCCGTTCGCCGGGTTGCAGGTCGGCCCACTGCTCACCGCCTCGCGAGTACGGCTCGAACAATCCCGCAGGAGCGCACTGGAACGACGGATCGAACTGGAACTCCAACTCGGCCAGCACAAGCAGCTCATCGACGAACTGTATGCCCTTGTCGCCGACGAACCGAGCCATGAAGGGTTCTCCGTCCAGCTCATGATCGCATTGCATCGCAGCGGCCGCCGAGCGGAATCCCTGGACGTCTACCACGGGTTGCGCCGACACCTCGCCGAAGAATTCGGTGTCGTGCCTTCCGGCACGGTGCAGAAGGCGTTTCAGGAAATCCTCGACGATCGCCGAACGACACCATTCGACGAGCCGCCACCGACGACCACCGCCATCCGGTCACGACGATTACCGCTCCCGCCGTGTCCCAGCCCGGTGGGCCGGGAGGGTCAGCGGGGCCGGTTGCGCACGGCACTGGCGCGAGCGGACCGGCCGGCGGGCCTGCGCGTCGTCGAGATCGTCGGCGAGCCCGGCGCGGGCACCACGTCCTTCGCCCTGCACGCGGCGCACGAGCTCAGCGCGACGTTCAAGGACGGGTGCCTCCTCGTGGACATGAGGGGTGTCACGGACAACAGCCCGTTCGCGGCACGCACAGGGCGAGCGGCTCGGCGCCGCGGGCGTGCCCATGTCACGCTGCACGAACCTCGAGGAGGTCGCCGACCAGTTCCGCGGGTGGAGTGAATCCCGCGAACTGCTGCTGGTGGCCGATCACCTCGCCACACCGACCGCGCTGACCACGATCCGGCCGTCCGGCCCCGGCAGCGCACTCATCGTCATCAACCAGTCGTCCACCCTCGGACAGGTCGGCGACGACATCGTCGAGATATCACCGCTCAGCCACCGAGAAAGCCTCACGTTGCTGGCCACCATCGCAGGCCACGACCGTGCTCAGGGGAACTCACCGGCCGCATCTCGCCTGGTGGAGCTCTGCGCGGGGAATCCGTTGGTGTTGAGCGCGGTCGCCAGGTGGATGACGTGCCGCCCGCTCGTGCCGGTGTCCCGCCTCGTCCGAGAACTGGAAGAGGACCCACGCAGGCTCGCACGGTTGTGGTGGGCGGGTCGCTGCCTGGAGGACAGTGTCCGGGAGCGCGTCCGGCACCTCACCGACGCGGCCACGGAAACCCTGGCGGCACTGCGCACCGGCACGGACACCAGCCTGGCTGCCGTCGCCACCCGGCTGAGCCGTGAAACGAAGGCGGTGGAAGCGACCCTGGAGGACCTCACCGAAACCCATCTCGTCGAGGAAGTCGCAGCCGACGAACCGGAACGCCATTTCCGGCTACGTGAGATAGCGCGACTGGTGTCACCGTTGGTCTACACGTCCCGGATCGCCACACCGATCCCTCGCGAACTCGCCATGAGCGGCAGGCCCCAGTACTCAGCAGCCCAAGTCTGAGCGATTCGCTGACCGACCTGGTCTCCCAACCCCAGAGTCGACAGTGCCGTTTCCAGGTGGGCAGCAGGTGTGCTGCCCACCTGGCCCAGAGGCCGTGGCGTGACCCGCTCACCGCGCGGCGTGAACCGGGCTGCGCACGTCCGGAACACGGAAACGAACCTGCGACCCCTTGGCCCCAGCGTGGTTGAATGCGGTTCACCCCATCAACGACATGGTGAACCCTCCGATTTTCTTCGCCGCTCACACAACGACACGGTCGGCTGATCGTCGCGCGCTAGTCGAGAGGAGCCCGCCCGTCGCCCATCTTTCTAAGTCCCATGACCGCGCCGTTGGTGTCCATGAAGATCACTCCACCCCACTCCGCCAGGATGGCTTCCTGACGTTCGTGCCACTGGGCACTGAGGTCGGGCAGCATGTGGTAGCGGCCTTTGAGGTCGGGCTCGCCGCTGAGGAGGTTGTGGAGAACATGGGGAATCCCCGAGAACACCTCCATGCGCTGCGACTGCAGTCGAAACACGTGGTCGGTGCCGACCAGGCGCATGCCCGCCAGCTCGATGCCGGTGTCGAAGTCGACGTGACTGGGCCCGGTCTCATGTTCACTCCCGAGCCTGGCCCGTTGGCGCGGGGTTAGCAGGCGGCCGGCGGTGTCCCGATCCCCGGCGAAGGCCAACAGCCCGGCGCTCGCCGTCCGGGCAAGCACCCGAGCGAACCACTCCGATCGTTCGGGAGCGATGTAGAACCCCGGGCGGCGGTCGCGCTCCGCTTCCTCGTCACGCACGGGGATTCCGGGGAACTCGTGATACTGCTCGACAGGCCCATTGAGACCGTACCCGTCGTCATTTCTATCACCCGAGAGGGCGAGCGTGCCATCGCCGGGCGGGTCGAGGATCCTCATCTGAATGCCGCCGGTGTCGTCCAGTGAGGTGGACATCATCAGCCCGGGTGGCGTCACGTCGCCGTGATCCGGGTCCGCGATCACCACAGCGTTCACCTGCGCGGCCGCCTTCGCCAGCTGCTTGTGCTGAGCGTCAGCGGCCCCGTGGGATCCCTTGCACTCCACAGTGATCACGCGTGCTGCCGCGCCGTCCCGGAAGCCGAACAGGAAGTAGTCGGGCCGAAGCCTGGTGTTTGGCTTCGTCTTCACCTCCTTGCCACGCAGCGCCCATCCCGCCTCCAGCGCGACATCCGCGTCGACGATCTCGAACCGGTAGTCCGAGTGACGTCGCTGCGCGATCCGGAGCGCTGCGGCCAGCGCGAACGCGATCCCCAGATCCTCGGCCTGCACCGACCGCCGGTGGTATCGAGGGTCCTTGCCGCTTTCCGAGAGTTCCATTCGATCGTGAACGTTCCGCTGAAGCGACGTGATGTACTTCAGACAACCCCAGTGCTGCGCCAACGCCCGTGACGAACCATGTCCGGACAGCACCGTTGCCCGCCCAAGCAGGTGCAGCAGCTCCCACGGCATGATGCGCATGTTCCTGCCGTGCTCGCGTTCAGGCACCGGAACCAGCTGAGGCTTGATCTGGTCGACTTCCTGTTCGTTGTCGCGTCGCTCGGCGGCAAGCTTCGCGGCCTTGCGTTCGACCTTGCCAGCCAGCTGCCCGCTCGACTCGATGGCCACATCGGCCGGCTCGAACAGCTTCTTGATCGCTTCATCGGCATCCATCGGCAGCGCACCTCCCCATGACACCAACTCAACTCATGTGGGAGGGCTGTGTCAGCCATCGAACGAGTGGATCAGCGGTGAAACCGCGACCTTTACCCGAACGGAGCCATCGGCGCCGTAACGGGAGCTGAGGTGCAACCCGTCGCGGCCGAACGACTGCGCTGTCTGCCGCAGGACTTGGGAGCGGAGACGCCGCCTACTTCCTGAACCCGACTGACCACCATGCTGGAGGCGGTGCACCGGACCGTCGGTCCCACAGTGGAAAATGACTCCATGTGTGGAAATACAGTTCTCCTTGCCGGCCACTGGCTGTCCGACCGACTCGAGGAACTGCGCCAGACAGCACAGCAACACCTCATGAATTGGGACCCGGATGACTTCCTGACAACGCCGGAGACCGACGTGGTCAAGCAACTCCTGAGCGTCGCCGACCTCGATGCCCCAACATTGCGTCGAGACGAGGCCTACCTGCTCGAACCGACTGAAGCGAACCAGCGGTCCCGCGGATTCGACCAGATCCCACATCGAGCAACGACGTTCGTCTTGGCCGTCCCGTTCGATGGGAACCCCGAAGTTTTCAGTCTGAAGGTCGGTTCGGCTCCGCGGAACCCGCTGCGGGGCGACATCGGCAACGGCGAACTGCGTCTGTTCTGTACTCCCAACGGCGGCCACGCCGCCACCGTCAAGGCCAGCTTCGACACACAACTCGATGTGATTGAGCAGTCCACCCATCGAGCGAAAGATGACATCGACCAGCACCGTCGACGGCTTGCGACAGAAATCCCCAAGCTGGTCGCCGACCGGCGCACCAAGCTCCTGACGGATCGAGAACTGCACGCGAACATCGGTTTTCCCATCAAGCGTCGCCCCGACGCCGGTACCTACGCGGTTCCTGTCAGGCGACGTCAGGTCGCTCTGGAGCGCAGGCCGACCGACCCGGCACAACCCCGGCTGTTCGAACCCGAGCCGGTGCTGGTCGACGCCGACTACGAAGCTGCCCTTGCCGTGCTCCGCAGCACCCGCAACGCCCTGGAACGGAGCCCCTCGACCACCCGTCACCTCGGCGAGGAGCAGATCCGCGACGTCCTCCTCGTGAGCCTCAACGCCCAGTTCGAGGGCACGGCAACCGGTGAGGTGTTCAACGGTGCCGGCAAAACGGACATCCTCATCCGGGTCGACGACCGCAACGTCTTCATCGGTGAGTGCAAGATCTGGAACGGACCCCAGACCGTGACCAAGGCGCTTGACCAACTCGTCGGCTATCTCGTCTGGCGCGACACCAAGGCCGCCTTGCTGCTGTTCATCCGCGACGCCAACGTCTCCACGGTCGCTGCCAAGGCAGTGGCCAAGATCGAAGACCACCCGAACTACAAACGACGCGGCAAGACGTTCACCGAGGAGCGCTACGACTTCGTCCTTCACGCTCGCGACGACCGCGCTCGCGAGATCCACCTGGCTCTGGTGCCGTTCCTCATCGCCAAGAAGAGTCAGCCGACTCGCGCTGCTTGCGGACGACGTCGCGCTGCGAGATGAGCGGGACCGTCGCTCCTAACTGGATCGAGGATCCAGGCGCGGAGCTCGACTGGCGAACCACACGCCCCCGATTACCAGGAGGCAACCGACGATCTGAGTGAACGTGGGCCGCTCGTGCAGCGCGACGACCCCGAAGGCGATCGCGAGCACGGGGTGCAGCAGCAACAAGGTCGCACTGACGTGCGGCGCGAGCCGTGGAAGCGCGCCGGCGATCAGCAGCCACGCCACGACCTGTCCGATCAGCGCGAGCGCGGTCAGCCACAGCCAGGCGGGCAGTCCGAGCGAAAGGTTGATACCGGTCCACAGGCCACCGAACACCAGGGCGGCAAGGCCGGCGGTCGCCGTGGACGCGCACACGGGAAACACGGTGTGGCGCTCGCCGCCGCCCAGTCGCATGAAGAACAGGTAACCCCCGTAGGCGACTCCCGCGATCGTGCCGAACACCATCCCGCCGACCGGATCAGTCCCCGGCTCTGCAAGCCCGACGGTTCCCGACGCCATGACCACGCCGGCCAGCAGCACCGGTACGGTCGCGACGAACCGGCCGGACAACGGCACCCCGAGGAAGACGCGGGACAACGCCGGGAACACGACGACCTGGATGTTGATCAACATGGTGGCCATCGACGCGCCGACGTCGTAGATGCTCGCCACCCAGAACACGTAGTCGATGCCCAGTAGCAGGCCGGCGATCAGGTCCCACCGGACGAGTCGCCACGGCCGCGGGCCCACGCGGCGCCACTCTCGGGTGGCGAGCGGCACGAGTACCACCAGGGCGATGGCACACCGCAGCAACGCGACAGTGCCCGCGCTCGCCCCCGACAGCTTCGCGAACCCGGCGGACACCGAGGTGCAGACCGCGCCACCGATGACCCGCACCGCCGCCGTCCTGCGCTGGTCGGGTGCCGGGACCTCCGCGACCTCAGCTTTCCGCGTCGTCATGACGACCACTCTTCCCGATCTGATCGCACAGCAAAAGCGACTCTTCGCACCGATAATTCGGTAGCATCGCTACATGAATCTCGGTCGGCTGCGAGCGCTGGCGATGGTGGCCGAGCACGGTTCGGTGGCCCGTGCGGCCAAGGCGATGCACGTCACCCCGTCGGGGGTCTCCCAGCAACTCGCCAAGCTGGAACGGGAGTGCGGGTACCGGCTCCTGGACCAGGTCGGCCGCGGTGTCCGGTTGACGCGGGCGGGGGAGGTCCTGGCCGCGCACGCCGGCCGGGTGCTCGCACAGCTGGCGGAGGCGCGGGCCGACCTCGCCGCGCTCGACGACGAGGTCGTGGGGCCGCTACGGATCGGCGCGGTCGGCAGCGTGATCCGCGCGTTGCTGCTCGCCCCGCTGGCCGGACTGATGAGCGACAACCCCAGGCTGAGCGTGTATCTGCGCGACGGCGAAGTGGTCGACATGATTCCGCTCCTGCTCACCGGCGAGCTCACCGTGCTGCTGATGGAGTCCTGGGTCGTCCGGCCGCCTGAACTGCCCGCGGGGTTCGCGGTCCACACTCTGGTTCGCGAGCCGGTGAACCTGGCGATCGCCGAGAGCCATCACCTGGCGCACCGCTCCCGGATCGCGCTCGTCGACCTGGCGGACGAGTCGTGGACCTGCTGCCCAGCGAACACCGAGTCCCACAACGCGCTCGTGCAGACCATGCGCGGCCTCGGTGTGCAGCCCGAGGTCAGGTTCACCGTCTCCGAGTACCCGAGCCAGCTCGCTCTCGTCGCCACCGGCCTCGCCGTCGCGCTCGTGCCGGCGACGGCCCAGCGCATGACCCCGGACGGCGTGCGATACGTCCCCACCACCCCACGGCTCCACCGGGAGATCCGGATGGCATGGCGAGCGGACGACGAGAGCCCACCCATCCGTGCCCTGCACGCCGCGCTGCGCCGAAGCCTCCCATCGAGGTCAACGCCCGACGAAGCGCACCGGCAGCGACCTGTACCCCCGCACGACGATCGCGCGCAACCAGTCGGGCTCCCTGACTAGTTCCACATGCGACACCCGGGTTGCCAGCTCTCGCAACACGATCGACAGCTCGACGCGCGCGAGGGCCGACCCGAGGCAGTGGTGCACTCCGTGCCCGAAGGCGACGTGCCGGTTGGGACTGCGGGCGGGGTCGAACGTGTCGGGGTCGGCGAACTCGGCAGGATCCCGGTTCGCGGCAGGCAACCACACCACCACCGGTGTACCGGCGGCCAGGTCGCGCCCGCACAGCACGACGGGCTCGGTGGACACCCGCAGCACGTGCATCGCGGGCGAGGTCCAGCGCAGTACCTCCTCGACGACGACGTCGACATCCGCGCTGCCGTCCCGCAGGCGCGCCAGGAGCCCGGGCACGTTGGCCAACGCGTGCACCGCCCCGGTGATCGCGTGCCGCGTGGTCTCGTTGCCGCCAATGAGCACGTTGTCGCAGTTGAGCAGCACGTCCTCGGTCGTCAGCCCGTCGTCGGCCACCAGCCGGCTGATGAGGTCGGCGCCTGGGCGCCCACGGCGGGTGGTGATCAACTCGTCGAAGTACACGAGGATCTCGGTGTGCGCCTGACGCGGCGTCATCCCTTCGAAGAGTTCGTCCGCACCGCCGAACGCGTGGTTGGTCAGCCCGATGAGCATGTCCTGATCCGCCGCCGGCACACCCAGGATGTCGCACACGACCGCGGCCGGGATGCGCGGGCCGATCGCGTCAGCGACGTCGCACACCGGTTCGTCGAGCACGCGGTCGAGCACCTCGTGCACCTCGGCGCGTACTCGCGCCGCCATCGCCCGCGCACTCGCCCGGGAGAGCAACGGTCCGACGATGCGGCGCAAGGCCCGATGTGGGTCGCGTTCGGCGACCACCATCATCCGGCCGCCCGACGTGTCCGGGTGCTCGCGGTCAAAGCCGATCATCATCCCGTACTCGGAGGTGAACGGCGCGGACGGCGCGAGGACCTCGGCACATGCCCGGTGCGAGAACACCGACCAGAACCCGGCGGGCGAACTACCCGGGCCGCTCCAGACGATCTCGTCCGCCACCGCGAACTCGCGCCAGCGGGTGTGCCGCCCCAGAGTGGCGTACAGGTCGGGGTCGCCGAGGTCGACGTCGACGATCGTGTCCATTCTGGACCTCCAGACTACGCTGATGCGCCGTCGAGCACCTTGGCGAGTGCGGCCACGGTCGGCGCGTCGAAGAAGGCCTGCACGCTCAACCGCACCCGCAAGCCGGTGCGGATGCGGCTGACCAGACGGGTAGCGAGCAGCGAGTGGCCACCGATGTCGAAGAAGCTGTCCTCGACGCCGACGCCGCTGACGCCGAGTACCTCGGCGAACAGCGCGGCCAGCTGAGCCTCGGTCGGGGTGCGCGGCGCTCGGCGCGCTGCCACGGTGTCTGTGACCACGGCCTCCGGCGCGGGCAACGCCCCCCGGTCGACCTTGCCGTTGGGCGATGCCGGCAGCCGCGGCAGGCGCACGATCACGTCGGGCACCAGGTAAGGCGGTAGCCGCTCTCGCAGGCGTGCCAGGAGGCGATCGGTGTCGACACGGCCACCGGCAACGGCCGCTACGTAGGCGACGAGCCGGTTCTCGTGCGCGGCCACCACCGCCTGGGCCACGTCGTCGACAGCGAGGAGCGCGCTCTCGACCTCGCCCGGTTCGATCCGGTGCCCCCGTACCTTCAGCTGGTCATCGACCCGGCCGACGAACACGAACTGACCATCCGGGCCCACCCGCACCCGGTCGCCAGTGCGGTACATGCGGCTGCCCGGCTCGCCGAACGGGTCCGGCAGGAACCGCTCCGCGGTCGCCATCGGTCTGCGGAGATACCCGCGGGCGAGGCCCGGGCCGGTCACGTACAACTCCCCCACCTCTCCGTCCGGGACGGGCCACAGACGCGCGTCCAGCACGTAGGTGCCAACGCCCGAGATCGGTCGACCAATCGGTGGCGTGCCCTCGCCCGTCAGCGGATCGCTCGCGGTGACGGCGACGGTGGCCTCGGTCGGGCCGTACGCGTTGATCATGATCCGGCCCCGGGCCCAGCGGTGCGCGACGGGAGCGGGACATGCCTCGCCCGCGACCAGCAGCGTCAGCCCCGTTGGTAGCCCGCCGCCCTCCTCGAGCGGCGGCAACGCCGACGGCGGCAACGTCAGGTGCGTGATGCCCCGCGCGCGCACCAGCCGGGCCAGCGGCTCCCCGGGCACCAGGTCGGACGCCGTCGCCAGCACGAGGCAGCCGCCGGCCGCCCAGGCCGGCCAGAACTCCGCGACCGAGGCGTC
This sequence comes from Actinophytocola sp. NPDC049390, assembly GCF_044466355.1. Classification (NCBI taxonomy): domain Bacteria; kingdom Bacillati; phylum Actinomycetota; class Actinomycetes; order Pseudonocardiales; family Pseudonocardiaceae; genus Actinophytocola; species Actinophytocola sp. NPDC049390. Next base: position 38,930 of record NZ_JBITMQ010000001.1, on the reverse strand, counting down.
GAAGCTGGGCGAGGCGAAGCCGAGCACCCTGCTGTCCGGGCCAAGTCGCTGCCGGCGCACGTAGTCGGCGGCCAGCCGCGGTATCCCGCGGTGGGTCACCACCACCCCCTTGGGCCGCCCGGTCGAACCCGACGTGTAAATGACATACGCCGGGTGGTCGGCACGCAGCGGTTCGAGCCGGTCCCGGTCGGTCAGGTCCGGCCCAGCCGGGCCGTCCTCCAGCGTGATGTCCAGCACCAGCGAGGGGCCGGCCATGTCCTGCCCGGGAAGCCGCAGCAGGCAGTGCGGCACCGCGTCGTCAAGCATCCGCTGCCTGCGCTCCGCCGGGTAGTCCGCGTCGACCGGTACGTATGCCCCGCCCGCCTTGTGCACGGCGAGCATCGCGACGACGAACTCGATCGACCTCGGTGCGGCGATGGCCACCAGCCGTTCCGGGCCGACGCCGAGTGCCACGAGCCGGCGGGCGAGCCGGTTGGCGTGCGTGTTCAGCTCGGCGTAGGACAGCGTGGTGCGTCCCATCGTTACCGCAGGCCGGGACGGCACCGACGCCGCGACCGCCTCGAACAACGCGGGCGTCGTCGCGGTGGTCGAGACGTCGACGCCCGGCGGTACCGTCATGCGGGTCACGCCGTCTCCTCCAGCCGCTCGCCGATGTCCTCCCGGATGAGGTCGATCAGCACGCGGTTCACCACCCCCGGCGCCTCCAGGTAGCCGAAGTGCCCACAGCCAGGGATCGTGCGGTGCGTCGCACCGGGAACCGCCGCGGCCAGCTCTCGCCCGGCCGCGGGCGGTGCGACGAGGTCGTACTCGAACGAGATCACGTGGCAGGGCACCGCGATCTCCCGGTAGGCCTCGACGCGGTCGGGCAACGCACTCAGCAGCAGCTGTGAGCGCACACCCGGCCCGCCCATCCCCGACGCCGAAAGCAGGTCGAGCCAGTCCCGGGTCAGCTCGTCGTCGGCGAGGGTGGTCGGGCCCAGGTTGTGCAACGCACGAACGGCGGCGAGGTAGTCGGGCGGCAGCTGCGTGCCGGACGCGATCAGCTTCGCCTCGCCCTCCGCGAGCATCCGCTGCACCGGACTGCTCCGGGCGCACGCGGCCATCAACACCACCGTGCCCAGCAGTTCCGGATGGGCGAGCGCCAGCTCCTGTGCGATGTACGCGCCCATCGACGTGCCGATCACCCGGCACGGCGCGACATCGAGGTGATCGATCAGGTCCGCCACGTCCGCGACGAGGTCATCGATCGTGAACCCGTCCGCGCCGTCGTCGCTGGGCGGGATGCCGCGGTTGTCCATGGTGATGACCCGGTACCGGGCGGCACGAAGCGCAGGCACCTGGTGCAGGTCCCACACCGAACCGGGAGCACCGGTACCGGTCAGCAACAGGACGGGCGGCCCGTCACCGCTGTCCCGATAGGACAGACGGACCCCGCTCTTGGTCGTCATGAACACGTCGGTCCTCCCGATCCGCTCACCGCACGCCCACGGTGTCAAGCAGGCCCCGAGCCAGTGGGCCGGCGGAGGCAGGGTTCTGTCCTGTATGGAGGGTGCGGTCCACCACCACGTGCTCACCCCACGGTCGACTCGAGGCGGAGAACATCCCACCCGCCGCGCGCAACCGGTCCTCGGCCAGCCACACCATGCGCTCGCGCAGCCCGGTGTCGCCCTCCTCCTCGTTGGTGAAGGCGGTCATCCGGTAGCCGGAGAACAGCCAGCCGCCGTCAGCCGCGGCGGCGGGCAGGAACGCGGCCGGTGCGTGGCACACGGCCGCGACCGGCCTGCCGAACTCGACCATCGCTCGGACAAGCGCGCCGAACGCGGCCGACTCGGCGAGGTCGACCATCGGAGCATGACCACCGGGTACGAACAGCAGGTCGTACGCCTCCGGGTCGGCATCCTCCAGCACGCGCGGGGCGGCCAGGTCCTGCACGGTGTCCAAATAGGACCTCCACTCCGGAGCCATCCCGGCGGGGTCGGCAGTGGGCGGTACGCCACCGGGAGTGGCTACCACGATGTCGACCCCGGCTGCGCGCATGACTCGGTGCGGCGTCGCGAGTTCCTCCGGCCAGAAGCCACATGGATGATCGCTGCCGTCGGCGAGCGGCAGCCGGTCAGCACCGGTGACGGCGAACAAGGCGGTGGTCACGGTGCGCTCCCAGTCGTTTCGGGGTCGGCGTCGTCGGCAGAGGCCTCCTCCGCGTACAGCCCGAGCGCATCCAGGACGGGTCGGTCGCTGAAGGAGAACAGGCAGGCGTCGTCGTCCGCGTCGTCATTGGCATGGCGGTGCCACGCCCAGGACGGAACGCAGAAGATGTCGTTGCGGCGCCAGTCGAACCGCTGTCCGGCGATGACCGAGTGGCCTCGTCCCTTGGCGACCTGGTAGACCACCGAACCGGTGTGCCGGTGGGTTCTGGTGCGCTCGCCGCGACGCAGCATCTGCAGTGCGGCACCGAGCGTGGGCGTCACCGACCCGCCGGTCGCCGGATTTTGGTATTCCATCAGTACTCCGTCATACGGGGATCCATCGGTGACCTCCGCGTAGTCGCGCAGGGCCTGGTAGGCCATGTCCCACGGGTAGTACAGCAACGGTGAGGTGGGCTGCGCCCGCCGGTGATCCGGCCGCAGCAACGCGCTGCCATGGGTGTGCAGCGACGCGTTGACCGGCTTGCCGTGCACCTGGTGGACGTCCGGATGCAACTGGTAGAAGTTCGCGTCCAGCGTGTTGACGAGCGGGTCGTCGGTGCCGTCCTGCCAGATCACCGGTGCTTCGAGAGAGTCGGTGCCGTGTTCGTGCCACACCTGGCTCGGCGTGACGATGAAATCGCCGGGACCGGCCTCGACGCGGTCACCGCCGATGACGGTCCACGCGCCGGTGCCCTCCATGATGAACCGGAGCGCGGTGGCGGCGTGCCGGTGCGCCGTCATCGACTCCCCCGGGTTGAGCAACTGCAGGCCGCTGTAGAGGTGACCGACAATCGGCGCACTGCCGTGCGGCGTGGCCAGTTCCTCTCCGCGGCCAGGATTGCGCAGTGTCATCACGCGCAGGGCGGAGTCGTCGGAGCGGACGAACCGCGCGGAGCGCAGCGCGAGCGGGCGCAGGTCCTGGTAGCGCCACAACATCGGTACCGAGGCGGGACGCGGATGCCACGCACCCTGCTCGACCGTCCACCGCGCCTCTGTGTGCAACTCCTCCAAGCGCGCGTAGAACGAGTCGTCCGCCGTGTCGTCGTCGGCGGTGTCTGCTGCTGTGGTGTTCGCGGTGGTCACGCTGTCTCCTCTCGCACGGCGCACGTCCGGTCGTGGCAGGCGGTCGCCGTGTCGTTGAGCAGTTCCCACAGGGCATGTATGTCCGTCGCCGTGGTCTGGATGTTGCCGATCGACACCCGGATCACATATCCGACGTCCAGCACGGTGTGCGACACGAAGGACCGGCCCGACTGGTGCACCGCGAGGCAGATGGCCTCGTTCAGCTCATCGAGCCACGCACGGCGATCCACACCGGCGGGTGGGGTGCCCCCCGGGTCGTACCGCAGGCAGACCAGCGGCAGCACCGAGTCGGCCACGACGGTCCAATCGGGATGGTTGGTCGCCGCCGCGCGCAGCCAGTCGGCGTAGTCGACGCGATCGGCCAGGCGCCGGGCCAGACCTGCCCGGCCGAACGACCGGATGACCCACCAGACCTTCAACGCCCGGAACTGCCTGCCGAGCTGCAGGCTGTAGTCCATGAAGTCGACCGAACCCTCGTCCGGCACCGTGCGCAGGTACTCCGGCACCAACCGAAACGCGTCCGGCAAGGCGCCTCGCCGTCGGCAGTAGAACGCGGAGACCTCCATGGGACAGAACAACACCTTGTGCGGGTTCACCACGACCGAGTCGGCCGCGCCGAGGTCGGCCAGCTCCGGAACGAGCCGGTCCACGAGCCGCCAGAACCCACCGAACGCGGCGTCTACGTGTAGCCAGACGCCCCGCTCCGCGCACATCTTCGCGAGTTCGTCGACCGGGTCGATCGCACCGGTCGACGTGGTGCCCGCGGTCGCACACACCGCGAGCGGCAGCACGCCGGCGGCGATGTCCTTGTCCAGTGCCGCCGCGAGTGCCGCGGGGGCAAGCCGGTGGTGACCGTCGGTCGGCAGCCGGACCACGTTGTCCAGTCCGATGCCGAGCGCGATCGCTGCCTTGTCCACGGAACTGTGCGCCTGGTCGGACGTGTAGACCCGCATCACCGGCAGTTCCCGCCCGGCGATGCCACGCTCGCGCACCTGCAAACCCGGTACCGCGTCTCGCGCGGCGACGAGTGCATACGTCACCGCGAGCGAGGCCCCGTTCACCAGCACGCCGTCGGCATCCACCGGGTAGCCGGCCATCGCCGCGAGCCAGCCGAGCACGGTCCGCTCGACCGCGGACGCGGCGGGCGCGGTGCGCCATTGCTGTGCGTTGACGTTCAGTGCGGCGGTCAGCATCTCGGCGAGAATCGCCGGCCCGCTGGAACTGTTGCTGAAGTAGGCATGAAAGTTCGGGTGGTGCCAGAGGGCGAGGTGCGACACCACGTCGTCCCAGGTCTCGTCAAGCAGCCGCGGGAACGGGGTTGGGTCCTCCGGCAGTTCGGCGTCGATGCGCCGCTGCAACTCGACGGCGGAGATCCCGGGCGTGACCGGGACGTCCCGAATGCCGGCGAAGTGCGTACGCAGCCGCGCCAGCAGCGCGCGGCCGTTCTCCTCAAGCTCCTCGGGTGCCCAGTCACCCAGCGGCTCGCCGGTCTTCATCAGTGGCCGTGCCCGTGTCCGTGGTCGTGGTCGCCGTCCACATCCACCGGCAGTTCCTCCATGTACTCGATGTCGCGCTGGCGGGTGCAGTACCTGGTGTGGAAGTCGGCCAGCAGCGACTTCTCCGCATCGCACAGCCGGGTGTGGTCGGCGACGCTGCGCCAGGGGTAGATCATGATCACCTGGGTCGGGTCCGAACCGCGTCGAAAGAACCGGGCGTGACCCGCCCAGCCCGGGTCCGCATGGGCGTTGGGCCCGGTCAGGTCGTCCATCTCCTGCATCAGCTCCAGCGCACGGTCGGCTACTTCGTCGCGCAGGTACCAGGTTTCCTTCACGGTCACCATGTCTCGCACTTCCCTTCGTTCGGTGTGATCAGCCCTCGGCCGCGTCCTGGCCGTTGAGGAACTCCTGGAGCTGCGACTCGCCGCCCGGCACGAACTTCTCGCAGATCAGCATGTGGTGACGCCGGTTGCGTGCCTGGGCCGACCAGAGCTGCTTGGCCGCGACGCGGGTGTCGGCGGGCAGGGTCCCGTCCTGCTTGCGATCGCGCAGCATCGCACGCAGCTCACGCAGGTGTGCCAGCATCTGGCCGTGGTCGCGGTTGAGCGTGCCGGAGAATCCGGGGCTCAGCAGCGGTTCACCCATGGACGGCCGGATCAGGTCGCGGTAGGCGTGCGGCGGGAAGTCTGCTGCGTACTTCATGCTCGCGGTGGCCGCGTCATAGAGATGTGCCAGATCTCCCAACAGGCGGTCCGCGTCTGTCCAGCGTGTTTCCCGGCAGGCCACGTGCAACTCGACGAGCATGCTGTTCATGACGATCAGCTTGAGGTGGAACACGTGGTGGCCGAGTTTCCACCGCCGGATGGCGTCCGCGAAGCCGGCCGGGAGCGTGGCGGTGCGCGTCATCGGCCTGGCTCCGCCGCCGGTGTGACGGGAACGGCCGTGAGCCACCTGTTCAACGTCGAACGCAGCACGAGCACGACGCCGTGCAGCAAGTCGGCACGTTCGCCGTCGTGCAGGCCACCGTTGGGCATGTCGTCGAGCAACGCTCCCGTCGCGGCCACACAGCTGCGCGTCCACGCCTCGAGATCGCCGTCGGCACGGATGATGCGGAAGTAGCGGTCGTACTCGGCGCCCGTGGCGGCGCCGGTCACCGGATCCGGAACCCGCCCCTCGGCGGGCAACGACACGGCATCGACCAGTCCCAGGTCGGGGACGTTGTCGTCCTTCAATTCACTGGCCATCCACTCGCACCTTCCGTCCATGCAGCGAATTCAGAATGCGCATGCAAAACGACTCTTGCGATAACGCCACGCGGCCGTCAAGAAGAAATGGTCGAGCTACCCGATCGGCGTAGGGCGGATGTTTTCTAAGTTTTTTAACTCACCGCGCCGGCCGTCCGGCGGTCGGCATGTTTGCCAGTCGCCTGATCGAGTGGTATGACTGTGGTATGGGGGATCGCCTGTCTATGGATTGCCAGGAATTGGACACTAGCGCTACCTTTCCTCGTTCGGATGGGCCCCGCTGAGTCGGCGCCCGACGCCGGGGAGGGCGGCGCCGGCCAACAGCCCTACCGCGCCCTGGTGAGCGTCGGGCGACGTCGACCAGCAGCCGTCGTCGCGGCATTGGAGAACGTGCGCGGCATCGAGATCCTCGCCAGCGTCTCGGGCATGTTCCGGTCCCTGCAGGCGGTCGACGAACTGCGTCCAGATCTGGTCGTTCTCTCGGTCGACGGGTACCTGGACGGCGGGCTGCGACTGTTGCACCGGTTACGCGATCCCGGTCGCCATGCGAGTGACATCGTGCTGGTCACCGAGCGACCGGAAGCGGCGTTGATCCGCAGTGCTGCCAAGTACGGCGTGCTGTCCTGCCTGGTACCGCCATTCGAGGAGGACGCGGTGTCCGCACGGGCCAACGGCTGGCTCAACCGATGGCGACGCATGACCCGCCTGCCGGCTCACGGCCCGCTGGACCAGGACGGCGTCGACCAGATATTTCCCCCAAAAGTCGGAGCTCATGGCCCGTCGCCGTCCGGCGGCACCCGTGACCGTGTGTCGGCCATACTGCGGGAACAGCGGCGCGGCATGTCGGTATCGGACATCGCTCGCCGCTGCCGACTCTCAACGGTCGCGACCAGCAGGTATCTGCGACAGCTGGTCGACAGCGGCGAGGTGGTGATGTCGCTGCGCTACGGGCAAGTCGGCCGCCCCAGACACCACTACCGCTGGAAATCCCCAGCCGACGAAGACAAGGGCATGGGGTGACCGTCGTCAGATTCCCTTCTTTTGCGAAATTCGACCGAAACGACAAATGCGAAGCATGTAACCAAATCAGGCCGGCAGGACCGGTCCCGAGATTATTGATAAGTATTTTCTCAGCAGGGCCGCCTGATGAGCGCTCCACCCAGTTCAAAACCCCGAGATAGGCGTGTGGCCCGCACCCGGGGAATGATCCGGCCGATCTGGCACGCCCGGAGGACTCGGCGGGCACAACGCCGAACGGGCCATATCAGCAGCGACTTTGGCAGCCACTGGCCGAGGTAGGACCCCTCGCGCCCGCCGAGCGTCCGGACAGGCATGAGCGTCCGCCGGGTGGCGATCCTGATCAAGAACTCCGCCCGACCGCGGAGCTCGCAGAGCGAGAGCAGTTGGCCGAGTCAGTCGTTTCGACCACGCGAATGTGACACATCTGCTAGCGTTGCCACACTGGAGCCGGGATGTACGAGAGCTGACGCGAGGGGTGACGACATGGGACGACCGGCTTGTTCGCCCTGTGCTGGCGACCGATCCACAGCCCGTGCCGATTGGTGCGCAGGTTGGCTGAACAGCGCAACCATGTTCGTACGCAACTAAACGCGCTCATCGCGAGGAACTCGCAATGTCACTGTCGGAGTCACCGTCGGAGAACGGCGTGCACCGTGAGGGCGGCGCGCTCGCACCATTCGATCGTCGTGCGCTGCGAGACCTGCACGAGGTGGCCGTCGACGCGGAGATCGACGAGTTGCTCGCGTTGGCGCTACCCGACGGCGACCTCGAGCTGTTCATCACGGAGCGGAACGAACAGGTCCTCTTCTGCTACACCGAGTTACGGCATCTCGTCACGGCCTGCGGTCCCGGACAACCACGGCTTCGAGTGCGCCTCCCGCATCTCGTCGCGTCCGCCGAGGCGGCGGGGCATCCTCTGTTCCTCGCCCTGGACACCTGGCATCCCGCCGGCGTCCGCTACGCCGATCCGGACGTGCGGGAGCTCGAACCGTTGCCCTCCGCCGATCCGGTGCCGCCGATCACGCGTGTGTGGATTCCCACCCGTCCTGTCGAGCCCGGCTCGAAGGAGGCGAGACCCGAACTGCACTACGTGGCCGCCGATGAACCGATGCTTCTCGGCTACCAGTCGCTGAGCGACCTGCTCGACAGCTGCGGTCCGTACCAGGCGGCCGTCGCGGTCCACCCGCGGGACCTGGACGAGATCGTCCGGACGACCGGCGCCCACGGCGTCCTGATGGACGCCGTACTCGATGAGGACGTGCGGCATTCGGCCCCTGTCGTGGACTGGCGACGCGAGGACCCGTTCTCCGTGGACGGTGACCGTTGACAACCACCATCATCCGTTCAGGAAGGATCGTTCATGCCAGACGGTTACAGCTACGAACCGGCAGCCCTTGACTCCATCGCCAGTCAGCTGAAAGCCGCCGCCTCCTCGCTCGACAGCGCCACACAGGGCAAGGTTCCCGACGTCGACGCGGGGAAGTCGACGAACACGGTTGGCGCGAGGATCTCGGTCGTGCACAGTGCCGGGATCGCATTGGCCCAGTTCCTCGACGACAGTGGGCACGCCGTAGAGGTCGGCCACGGGAACTACGCCGACATCGAGAACACCAACGCCGGAGAGTTCGCCGCGACGGAACGCATCAGCGCCCTGACCGAGGCGAACCGTCAGCAGGACAGCGGGCTCCTCGACACACGGGTGTACGACGAGGAAAAGCGTACGGACGCACGATCCTGGGAGAATCGATGACCGCGCTCAGCACGCATGTCAACGGCAGCCCCGGCACGTGCACCGCGACCGCCGACTGGCTCAAGAAACTGAGCCTGATGGGTACGGCGGCGGGCACCGCGGCGACCACCGCACGGAACACCGCGCTGTCCGGATGGACCGGCCCGGCCGCGGGCGTGTTCATCAACGAGGTGGTTGCGCCCCGTGACGACTGCGACGACCTCGCCTACACCTGTTACACCTACGAACAGGGGTTGCGCGATTTCGCCGGCGCGCTGGAAAGCATCGGCAGGACCATGGACAGCGCGACGAAGACGGCAACCGACGGCGGGCTGACGGTCGAGGGCACCCTCATCCATGCGCCGGACCGCGCGGCGATGGTCGGCGAGCCACCGGCGAAGCCGTCGACGGCCACCACCGACAACATGAAGGCCTACAACACGGCGGTCGCCTCGTTCAACGCCAAGGTCGACGCGTACAACGCGAAGGCGGCCGTGTTCAACGCGTGCAGCCAGATCGTGAAGCAGGCACGGATCGCCGAGGACGAGGCGCACGGTGCGCTGCTCGCGGCGTTCAACGCGCCGGGCCAGGGCAGCGGCGAAGCGTGGAACATCGGCCTGAAGTCGGCGAAGGAAGTCGCGTCGTTCGGGAACGAGTACGACGAGAAGGATCCCCGCTACGAGACGGCGAAAGCCCGCAACGCCGCCCTGCGGGAAGCCAACCGCTGGGACGACAAGGCACAACTGTTCACCGACTGGGCGAATGGTGAGCGTTACCAGGAGTTCACCTCCGCCCAGCGCGCGACGCTGCGAGCGGCGGCCGAACACGCCGGCTCACTCAGGAACGAGGCGCTCGCCAGGGTGAACCAGTACGAGGAGTTCCTCACCAACCCCGCCTATCAGTCCACCCGGGAATGGGTGCGGAAGGCAGCGGACGGCCGACGCGGCAAGGTGACCGAGGTCCCGGGCGCGCACAAGGCGCGTGCGACCTTTCACCGGCTCCCGTACCTTGGCGCGGGCCTCGGCGTCGGCGTCGAACTTTTCGGCGCGGTCAAGGGTGAGCAAACGTTGTACGCGGCAGGAGCGAAGATCGGCGCCGACGCGGCTGTCGGCAAGGTCGCCTCGACCGTGATCACCAAGGTGCTGCCGAGAATCGGCGGGCTCGGCGGGGGCCTGATCGGATTCGGCGTCAGCGTCGGAGCCGGCTTCGCCATCGACAAGGCGGTCGAAACCTTCATGCCGGACCACTACAAGCCGGAGTACAACCAGCCCAAGGTCCAGATGGCTGAGCGCATCCATACCGGCGGCCCGCTCACCCCGCCGCCACAGCAACCCGGAGGAACACCGACGCCGGGCGGCTCCCCAGGACCGGCACCACAACGCTGACACTGCGCGCTGACGGACAACCTTGTGCGGGCCCGGACATGACCGGTCGCGACCGCGACCAGTTCCGGGCGGATCCGCGTGGCATCATCGCGATCCTGGATCCATGCACATGAAGGAGATGCGGATCGCCGGGATCGGCGCCGCGTTCGAGAAACCCATGGGCGACAACGAAAGTCCCGCCACCGTGGCCAGCCTGACAGTCGGCGGACTCGTGATCCCGCCGTCCGGCAAGACGATGCGCGGCGCCCGCCGTCACCAGACGAATCATGACGCCACAGGGTATGGCCCCACCCGGATTCGCAACGCCGCCCTGGTAGATCCGGACATCCGCGATCGTGAACGGCAAGGTCGTGCATCGACCGCACCGCGAGGTCGGGGCTGTGGACCTCGAGGTCCGGTACCGACGCCTCGAACTCGGCGATCGCCTCGCGGGAGGGACGCGTCCGAGGATCAGGTGGGCAGGTCGGCCAGGCCGGCGGTGATGCGGCGGTGTGCCTGCCAGATCGGCTCGGGCAGGTCAGCGAACTGGGCGAGGTGGCGCTCCCGGTTCGCCATCTCCGTGCGCCAGCGCGCGACGTCGATCGACAGCAGGCGCTCCAGGTCACCAGCGTCCACATCGGCGCCGTCGAGTTCGAGTTCGTCGGCCGTGGGAATGATCCCGACCGGCGTGGCGCGGCCGGTGACCTCACCGTTGTTCAACCGCACCAGCCACAGCAGCGCACGCAGGTTGTCCCGGTAGCCCGGCCACAGGAAACGGCCGTCATCGGGGTCGCGCTGGAACCAGTTCACGTGCGCGAAGACCGGCTTCTCCCGCGCGGCGCCGATGATCTTCAGCCAGTGCGCCGCGTACGCACCCTCCGGGTAGGCCATGAACGGCCGCATCGACATCGGGTCGTACCGCAGTTGCCCGTCCACGCCCTCGGCGGCGAACGTCGCCTCGGCGCCCAACGTCAGCCCGTCGTACACGCCCTCGGCGAGGTCGGTGATCGCACGGATCAGCGGCTCGCGGTCGCGGGTCCGGCCGCCGAAGATGATCGCGTCGATCGGCACGCCACGTGGGTTCTCGAAATCCGCGGCGATGTTGGGCACGTTGGCCAGCGTAGTGGTGAACCGGCTGTTCGGGTGTGCCCACGGCGCGTCGCGGCGGTCGGTGGGCCGGTCGCTGATCAGCTCGCCGGTCCAGTCCCGCCACCCGGCCACGTCCGCGGGCGGGTGCGGTGTCCTGCCTTCCCACCACACCTCGCCGGTGGGCTCGTGGTACGCGACGTTGGTGAACAGGGTGCCGGTGCCCGGCCCGACCGAAGCCAGTGCGGTGGGGTTGGTGGTCTCGTTGGTGTCCTTGGCGACACCGAACACCCCGAACTCGGGGTTGATCGCGTGGATCCGCCCGTCGGCTGGGTCGGCCCAGAGCCAGGCGATGTCATCGCCGTAGAACTCCACGTGGTAGCGGTCGCCCAGGGCGTCCGGGGCCAGCATCATCGCCAGGTTCGTCTTGCCCGACGCGCTGGGGAATCCCCCGCACACGTGGTACTTCCTGCCGGTCTTCTTGTCGGTGATGCCCAGCAACATGAACTGCTCGGCCAGGAACTCCCCCGACGCCCAGCCGTCGTAGGCGGCCTGCCGCAGCCCGTGCGCGATCTTGCCGAGCAGCGCGTTCCCGCCGTAGGACGAGCCGAAGTGCAGGATGGTGCGCTCGTCGGCGACGGTGACGAAGTACCGCTGGTCGTCCGGGGTGCCCTGGCCGAGGTTCGGCAGGTCACCGGTGACGTGCACGGCCCGGACGAACGAGTCCGGCTCGGCCAGTGCGTTGATGTGGTCGACGCCGACCCGGGCCATGCGAATCATGTGCAGGGCGACCGTGCGGTGGTCGGTCAACTCCACTCCGGCCGCGTACGCCTCGAGTGGCGAGCCCGGCGGCGCCATCAGGTAGGGCACCACGTACATCGTCTTGCCGGCCGACGCGCCACGCATCCGCTCCTCCAGCAGCGGGCGCATCTCCGCAGCCGGCCGCCAGTTGTTGTACACGCCCGCGTCGGCCGGGTCGTTCGTGGCGACGATGGTGCGTTCCTCGGAGCGGGCGGTGTCCTTGACGTAGCTACGCGCGTAGTAGCGGCCCTCGCCGGCCGGAAGGATCTCCCCGGCGTCCAGTGCCTCCCGGATCAGCCGGGCGTCGTCGGCGGCGCCGACCACCTCGACCCGCGCCGCACCGGTGACCTCCGCCCAGTGCCGCACGTACTCCCGAACAGGGGCGTTCTTCAACCCGGCCCCGTCCAGCACACCATCCACGTCAGCGCCCACGAAACCTCTCCTTCACGGGAACGAGACCTCGAACGTAGCCATCGAACACCGGCCCGGATGCCGGGGAACGTGTTCCGTCCGTCACTGGATCGATTGGCGCATCGATCCAGCCGACCAGCACAAACACACGTTCCGCGCGGGCGGGCACAGACCCGGGGCACAAGGCGCGGCGGCGACCAGCGTGCGCGTCGAGTCCGTGGACGATCATGACGCCGTCTGGTACAACGGTGGTCACGTGACGGGTCGTCACCTCGGCCACGGTCAACTGACGCACTGTCGACTCCCACCCCGGCGTGCGGGTGGCCGTGGCGCACGCGTCGCGGCATGCCCTTTCAGACTTGCTAAGGTTAGCAACTGTTGAACCCCTGCGACCAGGTGTCCTGTTCTCGTTGTGGGGCGCGGGCCGGCCGTATGTCGGGAGCGTGTGGGGAGGAGTGCTGGTGAGCAGGCCCCTGTATCAGCTCAAGGCGGAGTTCTTCAAGACGTTGGGGCATCCGGCGCGGATCCGGGTACTGGAGCTGCTGAGTCAGCGGGAACACGCGGTCGCGGAGATGCTGCCGGAGGTCGGGATCGAGCCGGCGAACCTGTCGCAACAGCTGGCGGTGCTGCGCCGCGCGGGTCTGGTGACCACCCGCAAGGAGGGCTCGAACGTCTACTACTCGCTGACCAGCCCACATGTGGCCGAGTTGCTGTCAGTCGCCCGACTGATCCTGACCGGGGTGTTGTCCGGGCAGGTCGAACTGCTGGCAGACCTCGGCACCCCAGCGTCCTCGGCGACGAACCGGGGCGGCGGCTCGCCCGGCACCACGTCGCGGCGTGGCTAGACCCGCACCTCGTCCCCGTTTCACAACCCGTGCGGAAGCGCGGGTGGCCGAACCGTCTCGACCCTCGCCGGCGACTGGGCAACCGGCCAGGTAGGACACGCGGGCACCCGTGTGGCTGGTCTCGCGCGATCCAGTAGTTGCGAAATTACTTAAGTGCGCAGATGATGTATTCGTCATCGAGTGGGGTGCGGCGTTGGATCGCGCGCGGGAGACATGGGGACGATGAGCGAGTTCGAAGCGGTCCTGCGAAGCCAGGTCGCCGACGGTCTGAAGACGCTGGACAAGGCGTCGCAAGCCGGTCACGACCACGAGGTCCATGTGCACGTAGCCCGCATCCGGGACCTGCTCGACGTGGCCGCGCGGCACGGCATCGACACCAGCGAGTGGGTGGATGCGGCCGTCCTGGAATCCGCGACCCTCGGAGACTGATCATGGGCGCGTTGTCCCGGCATCCGGCGATCCTGCGTGGCACCGCGTGACCGCCGAACCACGACCGGAACACCTGGTGGCCGTGGTGAGCGACGGCGGCGCGGTAGCGCCGAGCGCGCGCCGGTACGCAGCGCTGATCGAGGACCTCGCCGGGCTGCCCGTCCGCGTGCTGGGCCCCGCCGGCGGCGGGGAGCAGCAGGACGAGACCGACCTGCGCGCGTTCCCGCCCGAAGTCGCCACGATCTTTCTCCAGCACGCACGGCCCGAGTTCGCACGTCAGGTGCGGGCGCTGGCGGGCTGGCGGCCCGTACTGACCGACCAGGACACCACCGCGATCGCCCTGGCGGCGGCGCTGCTGACCACCCTGAGCCGCGCCGGCCGCGCGCCACGGGCCAGCAAGGTCGTGATCGCCGGTGCGGACAACCTGCCGATCCTGTGCCCGCTGTTGATGGTCTGCGGGATCAGCGACATCACCACCTGGAGCCCGGCCGACGCGATCACCTTCCCCTTGCGACGCATCGCCGCGGGTGCACACGTCGTCGTCGACCTCCTCGACGTCACCGCCGACCTGGAACCGCTCACGCCGCACGCCGAACCGACCGTTCTCGCGCCGGACGAGGCGAGCGACCCGCTACTCGCGCTGCCCGGTCTGCTCCGCGCGCTCACCGACTTCCCCGGCGCACGCCTGGACTTCGAGGTCTACCACGACTGTGCGCTCGCGCTGGTCATGGCCACCCCACCCGACGAGCGCTCACCGGCAGGACCGGACGCGGCGCTCACCGACCGGGTTGCCGACGCCGCCGCCCGGGCGCTCCGCAAGCTGGCTCACCGCCCTTTCGACACCACGATCGGCTGACCGGCCCGACGACGCCGCAGCATCCGCAGGGAGACGACGACCACCGCAGCCATTCCCGGCCTTGACCAGGCCCCCACCACCCACCAGACCTTGCTGGCCAGGTCGGTGTGGTGCGGCGGGACCCGATCGCGCTGCACACCGAACTGGAAGCTCTCAAGCAACGCCTCACCGAGACAGCGGCACCATGACGCTCAGCGCGACCGCACCGGTCATCAGGCGGACGGGCACCGTCACCAAGCGGCCGGCTTTGGCGGATTCGCCTACTTGTCGAGGTCGACGAGGGCCGCGGCGAGGCGGAAATACTTGTTGGCACCGAGGTCACGCACCGTCTTGATGTTGAAGGCCGCGGCCAGCTTGTCAGCGTCACCGTCGCTGACACCTGCGAGCGCGGCAACCGGAGCGTCGAGAAGCTCGGCAAGGCTGAGGTTTTCGTACGCCTTGTCCAGGTGCTTGTCGAGGTTGGCGGAGATGGCCACGTTGTTGTCCTCTCACTGGTTCGACGGGCGGTAACCGCTCAGGACGCTAACCGATCTCCCACCCTGGTCGCCTGCTGACAATTCCGGCAGCCGACGCCTCCACGACCCTGAAACGCGTTCCTGCCGCGCACTTTCGGCAACGCTCAGCCCGATGCGTCGACGCGGGAAAATCACCCACGTGAGCGAGATCGGCGCGCCCGGATCGCCCAGGCCATCAGCGCCCGAGCACAACGATCACCTGCCACCTCCGAACACTGCGGTAACCGAGCCGAACCCGGCCGCGCCGCCGGTGCGCAGCACGCACCCGGCGAGTGGGAGTCCACATCGGACAGCCGCGTGGCGACACTCCGAAGCACGACACCGCCGGACGACGCGTTGTCGGCGATCGTGTCGACCAGCCGTCGAGAACCTTCGCGCCGCCGTCCACCGTGGTCGCTCACGGTCGGCGCCACGGTCGCCGCGCTGCTCGTGCAGCCCGTTGACCAGGTCCTCCAATGTGGACAGGTCAGCCTGGTGCTGGTGGGACTCGTCGCGCTGGACCTGCACCTGCCGGAGACCTCGCGGGTCAAGGGCGTGCTGTCCGGCATCGCCGCGGGCATCAAGGTGTATCCGATGGCGATCGTGCTGTACTACGCCCTCACCGGCCGCCGCCGGGCCGCGGCGACTGTTGCGGGCGCCGCTGCGGGCACGGTCGCGCTCGGCTGGCTCGTGTTCCCGGCGTACTCGGCGGAGTTCTGGTTCGACAAGGGCCTGCAGCCCGACCGGCTCGCCCCCATCGGCTGGGTCGACAACGAGTCGATGCGGGCCATGCTCGCGCGCGTGCTGCACTCGACCGAGGTGACCGGGCCATGGCTGGTCGCCTCGATGCTGGCGGTGACCGCCGCGGCGGTCACCGCGACCCTCGCGCACCGGATCGGCGAGGACGGTGTCGGCCTGGCCGCCGTCGTGCTCGCGATGGTGCTCGTGTCGCCCGTGGCCTGGCACCACTACTGGGTCTGGCTGCTGCCGGTGTCGATCCACGTCGGCGACGTGGCCCGGCGACGACGCAGCACGGTGCTGTGGGCGTGCGCGGTGGTCCCGGTCGCGGTGCTGGCGCTGCGCATCAGCGTGTGGGTGATTCCCGACCCGCCGTACGACCCGCTCACCCTCGATCCGCTGCCGATGATCACGACGAGCATCTGCACGTTCGTCGCGATGGCGGTGCTCGCGGCGCTGTGCGCGTGGGCGGTCGCGGCACGCCGGGAGCGGATTCCGGCGGACGGGGCTACCCGTGCTGTGCCGACAGTGTGACCAGCTCGAGGTCGGGCCACAGGATCGCGGGGCTGCCCGGCCGGATGCGGACGGCGGTGCCCTGCCGGTGGCCCGCGATCTCCTCGGGGAGGTGGAAGCCGCGGGCAAGGTGATGCTCGGGAGCCGTGTCCGGCCGCGACACCTCGACGTCGAACAGCATCTCGGTGTGCTCGCCGAGGGTGTGCGTGCCCGCGTGGACCGCGCGCAGGGTCGCGGCCACGAGGTCGTCGTCGGCGGAAGCGAGGTCGGGGAGCAGGCCGTGCGCTGCCCGTTGTGCGACGAGCCCGGCCAGCTGCTGTTCGCGGGTCAGGTCGCCCGCGTAGGTCACCACGTCCGGGATCGACGAGTGTGCCCGCACCGCGACGATCCGGCCCGCGCGCAGCTGAGACCACCGCCGGGGGCGTTCCTTGACGAGCAGGAGGGCGGGCCGGGCACCCGGTAGCTCGACGGAGACGCTCAGCGACAGTGTGTGCCGCGGATCCGGTGCTGTCCTGCTGAGGTTGTCCTCGACGCCGGTGATGGCGGCGTACCGGACGGGTCCGGGGTTCGCGGTGCCCATCAGAACGGGAACCAGCCGAGGACGGGTTCGCCGGGCCGCTCGGTGAGGACGCAGACAGGCACCTGCCTGCTTCTGCGCATCGCGCTGGCCTCCTCCGGCCGGACGAAACCGACCGCCGTCAACGGTTCGCCCGCCACCCTGACCACGGCCGCGACCTCGACCGAGTCCGCCAGCACCCGGCCGGTGGGCCGGACGTCGAGGACCTCGGCGAGCTGCCGGCGCCCGCGTGTCCAGGCCGCGTGCTGGTGCTCGTCGAGCAGCCCGTGGTCGCGCCGGTAGTCGGCCAGCAGCAGGCCGAGCTGGTCGGCCGGATAGTCGAGGGCGAGCCGCATGCCCTTGCCGTCGCCCGGATCCACGATCGGCACGAGCATGCCGGGCTGGAGTTCGCGGAGGTCATGGAGGTACTCCTCCAGCACGACGGGATCGCGCTGCCCGTCCACGTCGAGCGCCAGCCGGACGGTGTCGATCGAGTCCGAGATCCCGTCCGTCGCCCACCACGGGGTGAGCCTGCCGACGGTCGGGCGCGGCAACCCGGGTCGCCATCGGACCACCCCGACCGCGGTCGTCCACCGGCCCGTCATGGCCAGCGGTTCGCTCAGCTTCCGGCGGTCGAGGTCCCAGGAGTCCCGTGTCCTGGCCGCCACCCGGCGGGCGACGGCGGCCAGTTCTTCCGGCGTGCTGAACGTTTTCCGGTCGAAGATCGCCAACGCCACCACGGACAACAGCACCAGTCCGTTGACACCGACGACCAGCCATCCCACGAGGTTCATCGAAGCCGCCTCCCGATCCGGTGCCGCGTCAGGGGTGACCCGGGTTTCGGCGCACCCGAGAAGTGGACGCTCTCCGTCGCCATGCGGACGCCGTCGAGGTCGTAGCCGCTCCGCAGTACGTCGTCGTGGGCGTCGCTGAGGAAGACCCGGGCGGTCGTGTCGGCGAAGACGCGTACCGACCACGTGCTGCCCCGGACGAACCGGTCGCGGTCGTCGTCGGCGATGTGGTCGGCGAGGACGGAGTCGAAGCCGCCGCCGGGCGTGTCCACCCGGACGTGGATGACGGGCCGTCGACTGTCGAGCTCGTCGACGACCTCGGTCGTGTGCCCGGTGACCGTGGCCTGGCGCGGGTGCGGGTCGAGCGCGGGGAGGGGACCGAAAGCCAAGTACGGCATCCAGCCCACCAAGCCGGCGAAGATCATCAGTAGTGGGAGGTACCACGGCAGGTCGAACCGGATCGCGGCGATGACCCACAGCACCAGGGCGAGCGGGCCCAGCCGGATGGCCCACACCCGGCCCGGGCGCGGGCCGGCGCGGTCCCGGCAGAAGTCCGGCATGGTGGCTACGTCCGGAATCGCTTGCGCGCCAACGGTGATCCGGGTTTCGGCCGGGGCCTCTGGGTGTGCTCGCCAGGGTGGCGGATGCCGTCGAGGTGGTAGCCGCTCCGCAGTACGTCGTCGTGGGCGTCGCTGAGGAAGACCCGGGCGGTCGTGTCGGCGAAGACGCGTACCGACCACGTGCTGCTCGGGTGGAACCGGTGGAGATCCTCGTCGGCGACGTTGTCGGCGAGCACGGAGTCGAAACCGCCGTCCGGTGTGTCGACCCGTACGTGGAGGTTCGTCCGCTCGTAACCATCTTCCTGGTCGTAGACCTCGAGGGTGTGCTCGACGACCGTGGCCCGGTAGGTGTGCGGGTCGAGCGCGGGGAGGCGGGCGACCCGCAGTCGGATGACCCAGACGAGGAAGCCCGCGGGAAACGCGAGGAACGCCGGCAGTGGCGAGAGGTACCACGGCAGCTCGAACCAGAACCACGCGAACGCCCACACGGCGAACGCTGGTGTCGCGTAGGTCGCCAGGAACACCATGCTGCGCCTCTTTTCGCTGGCAGTCGCCGTGACCACGGGTAGGCCGGCGACACGTTCTCAGGAGTGTGCCGGTCCCCGCTGCCTACCGATCACAGGTTCGGCCGGTGATCGCCGGAGCGGGCGCGTACGCGGTGGAGAAGGCCGCCCACAGCAGTGGCGAGCATGCCGGCTCGCCGGTCCGTGCCCAGCGCGTGGCCATGTCCCGCTGCCACGTGCCCAGCGCGGCGACCGGATCCGCGGACTCGTGGGTGTCGTTCACGGCGACCACGGTGTCGGCCAGGACGGCGCCGTCGATCCCCGGCAGGTATCTGGCGAGCCCGGCGTCGGTCGGGAGCACCCACCTGGTCGCCGTCACGTACTCGGCCCCACCGTGCACCATCGCGGTGACCAGGCCCGCCGGTTCGGCGAACCGCGCGTCGCTGCCGCTCTCGCAGGCGATGAGCGCCACCCGGTTCGGGATGCGCCATGGTTGCCGCGTGTCCGGCCGGTGACCGAGCACGATGTCGGCCGCGGTCAGCGGGCGGTGTGCGCCGACCAGCGGCGCCAGGCCGGTGGTGCCGGGTCCGCAGCACAGGTGCAGGCGCACGTCGAGCCCGTGTCCGCCACGTGTCACGTGCCCGACGTAGAGCAGCCGCGACGCGTCGGCCAGGGCGCGTTCGAGGACGTCGCGGTCGACGTTGTCGGGGCGCAACGCCCGCGCGCCCGTCGGTGCGAGCCGCGAACCCAGCCGCGTCAGCATCCCGGCGAGCGCGGAGTCGGCGGCGCCCGGGCCGAGCACGGACCCGAGCGCCGACGCGGAGTCGAAGCCCGGCACGACCGGGTCGAGCACGCCGACGACCGGACCACCGGCACGCCATGGCGACACACACCGCTCCCGCGCGTTGCGCACGGTCGCGGGCACCAGCACCGACACGTCGACGTGGTCCACGAGCCGCGTGCCGGGGTCGACCAGGAGGGCCTCCCACGGCACCTGCGCGGTCGACGGCGACGGCTGGACCCGCAGGTGCGGTCGCACGCCGTCGCCGCACACCGCCGTCAGCTCGGCGGCGAGCCGGGCCGGGAACAGGCCGGCGGCGAGGCGCTCGGCCAGGCCGGTCTCGCGGGACCGGTCGACCAGCGGCCCGTGTCCAAGAGACCGTTCGAGCGCCTGCTCGCCGCTCTCACCGGCCAGCGGTGACGGGACGGCGGCGGCGAGTTCGTCGAGCGGCCCCCGGACCTCGTCCCGCGGCAGCACAAGCACGCGCTGCGCGTGGGGATCGTGTTCCCAGCGCCACGACAGGTACAGGTGCCCGGCGTCGACGAGCGTGAGCTGGACGGCAGGCCGCGTCGTGTTCCGTGTCGTCCTCGGTGCGGTCGTCACCACGACCGCACCGCCTCGGTCGAGCGCACCGCGAGCGCGTAACGCGCCTCGGCGAGGTCGATCCAGTCGTCGAGGACCGAGCGCACGTCGGGGTCGAGCCGCACCCTCGGCGGCAGCGCGAAGGCGTGCGGGCCGCAGGCGGGGCCGGTCCCGGGCGCCGGTGCCGGGAGGGTGACCACCTCGTCCGGGCGCACCGGCCGCGCGCCGGACGACTGGGCCGACTCGCCGGGCAGCGATACCGCCGCGGCGAGGTGGTCGAGGTACGCGCCCGCCAGTTCGACGTCGTCGAGGGCGGCGATGGCGGCCAGCGCCGCACGGGTCGCGGGGGCGGCGGCGAGCGCGACCCAGCGTTCCCGCATCGGCCCGGGGGCGAACCGCTGCCGCAGCGCTTCCGCCGCGAGCGCGGCGGGCAGCGCGAGGTCCAGCGAGCGGCGGCGCAGTTCGCGGCGCTCGTCTTCGGTGGGCACGGTCGCGGCCCACCTGGCGAGCGCGTCGGCCAGCCACCAGTCCATGCCGAGCGCCGCGTGCCACAGCCCGGCCCGTTCGCTCGACTCGCGGGCCGCGCGGTAGCGCTGTTCGGCCTCGGCGAACTCGCCGAGCGCCTCCAGCGCCCCACCCTGCACGTGATATGTCGCGACCAGCGGGATCGGCGCCGGGTCCGGCCCGAGGGCGTCGAGTACTCGGTCGAGCAGTGTGAGCGCGGTCCGTGGCTCACCGCGGCTCACCGCGACGGCGGCCCGCCCGTGCAGGCAGGTGGTGAGCTGCAGGGTGTTCCCTATGCGGGCGAACAGTTCCTCCGCCGCGCCGTACCGCTCGTCCGCCACGTCGTTCTGACCGTCCAGATAGGACAGCCGGGCCAGGCCGAGCAGTGCGGCGGCCTCGCCGTTGGCGTCGCCCACCGTCGCGAACAGCACGCGGGCCAGGTCGAGATGCTCGGCGCTCACCGCGGCGTCCCCGGTCGCCTCCGCGATGTCGGCCAGCGTCATGTGCGGGTACGGGGAGAGGTGCGGCGCGACCCGGCCCGCGACGTCGAGGGCGGTCCCGGCCGCGGCGACGGCCTCCTCGAACCGGCCCGCCGCGGCCAGCACGGTGGCACGGACATGATGCAGCGAGACCGCGGCGGGCCCGTCGCCCGGCACCGCCTCGGCCGCCTCGTCGAGATCGCGCAGGGCCTCGGCGTAGCGCGACTTGTAACGCAGGTACTGCGCCCGCGTGGTCAACGCGCCGATCCGGTCGGCGGTCGTGCCGTACTCGTCACCCACCCGGGCCTCGATCTCCCTGGCGAGGTCGATCGACTCGGTGCTCAGCCGGAGCGCGTCGTCGAAGTCGCCGAGGGTGGCCGCGAGACCAGCCCGGTTCCCGGCGATCGCGGCCCGGCACACCAGCGCCTCGACGTCCCCGTCCTCGCTTTCGTCGGGCACGAGGGTTTCGCGGTAAGCCTCGTCGAGCGTGGCGGCCGCCGCGCGGAGATCGCCCGACTGGACGAGCTCGGCCCCCTGCGCGTTCAGTTCGACGCAACGTCGCCAGCGCTCACCGATCGGCCGCACACCATCCATAGTGGACTCGGCGAGTCGGCGGTACATCGTGGCGTGCTCGTCGTCGCCGACCGCGTCCGCGATGAGCGCGAGGTTCGTGTACGGGTCCGCGGCGAGTTCGGGAGAGTGGGCGAGCGCGAGCTCGACCGTGGCGAGCGCCGCGTCCTGCGCCTCCGACAGGCGTCCCGTGACCATCAGCAGACCGGTCCGCACGTTGTGCAGGGCGATGGTGAGCGGCTCACGATCGTCGCCGGCCACCGCCGCGTCGGTGAGCCCCCGGTCGACGTCGGCGAACGCCTCGTCGGCCCGGCCCGCGCGGATGGCCACCTGCGCGCGCAGCGCGTAGGCGTTGGCGCGCACCGCCGTCGTGCCGAACCGGTCGCCGACCTCCCGCTCCACCGCCGCGGTCAGCTCGACCGCGTCGGTGACCAGCCGGGTGGCCCGGTCCAGGTCGCCCTGGTGCCCGGCGAGCGCGGCGAGGTTCGCGAGGGTCGACGCGCGCCACGCCAGCCCCTCCACGTCGACGTCGTCGGTCATCGTCATCCGGCGGGCCGCCTCGAGCGCGGCGGCTGCGGCCTCGACGTCACCGGACTGGAGCAGCCGCACGCCTTCGTCGTGAAGCTGTTGCCACTCCTGCCCGCGTGCTCCGCTGACGGCGTGGACAGGGTCGACGTTCACCGGCCCGACCATAGCCGACGTCCCCGGACCTGTGATCGGTAGCGCATCGTGCAGTCGCGGCTGCCGACCCTGGTGTCGACGACGGCCGCGGGCTTGTGATGGGCCGACCACCAGCAGATTCTGCCGGACAGGACGCTCGCGGGTGCCCCGTGGACACAGACCGGGAGCTGCCGGTCATCAGGCTCACACGCCGTTCAGCTTCGGGATGATGGCGGAGACCGCCTTGTACGCCTCCAGGAGGAGCTGGATCTGCCTGGCGAACTCGTCCACGAAGACGATCAGGAAGGATACGACGCCCTTGAGGGTCTTCAGCGTGTAGAGCACGTTCTCGATCTCGTCCATCGGCGGTTTGTAGCCGAGTTTCTTAAGCCCCTCGACCACGAGGATGCCGATCGCCTCCGCGGTGAGATCTCGGGCGAGGGACCGGACCATGTTGACCAGTTCGCCCGCTGTGCCCACGATGATGCTCAGCGCGTTGGCGAGGACGGCGCTCGATTTCAGGGCGTCGACGATGGGTGAGGCGAACTTGTCCCGATAGGACGCGCCGGCGTCGCCGTTCCAGTTGCCGGTGCCGTGCTTGACTGCGGCGGTGTAGTGCCCGGCCAGCCGGTCCAGTTCCCCGGCGATGTTCTTCCAGGTGTCACTGGCGGCGTTGACCATGTCGGGGTTGCCGGCGAGCCCGTCGAGGATGAGCTTGAACGGCTTGATGTGCTCCATCACCCAACCCGCCCCGCTGGCGACGGCGACACCGACCGGGTCGCCGGCAATCGCGGCCGCGTTGACGCTGATGGAGGCGACATGGCCCGCCATCGTGGCGTAGTTGCGCTGGGCGCTGTTGTGGATCTGGGTGTACAGGTCGTAGACGTCGCCGACGATTCCGGCGCCCTTGGTCAGGTTCTTCGGCTCCATGTTGGTCATGGGACCGCCGTCGAGCGGGTTGTAGTTCTTCCAGTCCCACGTCGTCCCATCCTTGATGAGCTTGTTGGGCGCGTTGGACGATAGCTCGGCGCCGAGTTCACGCAGCTTCTGCGAGGCCTGCCCGTCGGAGTGGACGTATGTGTCGACGGCATCGAGGAGCTGTTCGACCGCGCCGTCCACTGCTGTGGACATCTTCCCGATCGCGTCCTGCGCGCGCTCCTGAGCTGGGATCAACGCGGCCCCGAGCACCTGGCAGTACACCCCATACGCCACATTGAACCCGTCGGGGCACACCGTCTTCGTCGCGGCCCTCAGGTAGTCGAACGGGTGCTGTATCTGGGCCACCGCGCGGGCGTGCGCGTACAGCTCGTCCGGCTTGATCGTGAACGTCTTCGGCGGCGCCATCTCTGCCTTCCTGGTAGTGCGCTTTCGGTGTCACGACATGAAGGACCGGCCGCCCCAGTCGTCCGGGTCCTCGTCGCGAGACGGCGGGCGCGGGCGGCGTGGTGTCATCCGGCGTGGCCGCGGGTCGTCGTCCACGATGCCGCCGATGTCCATGTGCCGCGGCCCGGCCGGTCCTCCCGCCGCCTGCACGGGCACGGGCAGCGGCGGGGGAAACGCCTTGTGCGCGTTGGCCACCAGCTCGTCGGTGAGCGGGTCATCAGGCGCGGCGGACCGCAGCGTCTCCTCGATCCGGCCGGCGAGCCCGGCCTGTGCGGCCTGCACGCACTGCTGGATGACGGCCGCGAGCTGATGCGGCGGTATGGTGCGAACCCGCTCGGTGCAGCGGACGTTCAGCACGTTGCCACTGGCGCCGACGGTGACCTCCACCGCGCCGTCGGGTGAGCACTGCGTCACGGTGATGGCGTCGATCCGCCGGTTGGCCTCGCCGAACACCTCGGCGCGCCGGGTAGCTACCTCGATCGCGTCATCGAGTTCCCGCATCCCTTCAGCCGAAGCGAAACCGTCGATGAATGTCCTCGAGTGGTCGCTCATAAGCACCTTTCCTCGCCCTGTCACCGGACCTGCCCGAGTCGACCAGCTGGTGCCGCACGCCGCGAGGTATTCGAAAAACGTCGAACGCCCGCGTCGGTGAACCGGGCACCCCGTTATGCTCACTTCCGCGAGAGTCAGCGCGGAGGTGATGCCGTGACCGGTCACAACACGACGCCGATGTATCGTCCAGCTCCCGGTTCCGGGCCAGGTCGGCCGTGCTGAGGCTGCGCGCAGACCCCGGCCGACTCCTCCGGTCCCGGTTCGCGTTGTCCCGCATGGCCGAGCTCTCCTGCGCCCTCGAGGTGCTGGCGCACCCGGAGCGGGCCCCGTTCGCGCACGCATGGGTGGCGCTCACCCGGCCCCGGCTCGCCCCACGTGCTGCCGCCCTGGTTCACGCCCTTGTCAGCCACGGGTCGTGGTACGTGCCGGACTTCCTGGTGCCCTGGCCCACCGAGTACGAGCCGACGTTGGAGACGGAGCTGACCGCGGTAGCGGCGACCCCGGACGAGGTCGTCCGCGCCCAGCTCGACCAGACCTTCGGCACCGATCACGGACAGCAGACCGGGTGTGACAGCGGCCCGCACACCGCCCTGCCCGACATCATCGCGGACGAGCTGGCCCGCGGAGGTGGCCGGGCGGTTGCCGAACGAGCCGCCGAGGAGCTACGAATCTGCTGGGAGGCGGTCCTTGCCGACTCGTGGCCGATGCTGCGCCGCATCATGGACGAGGACATCAGGGACCGTGCGGCACGCGCGATGCGGGTCGGCCTGAGCCAGGTCGTCATCGACCTCCACCCCAGCCTGCAGTGGGACGGCGAGTACCTGACGGTGGACCTGCGTTCCGAGGTGGCCGCGGATCCGCGGCCTGGGCTCGTGCTGACACCGTCGGTGTTCCTGCCGAGCCCCGCGATGTGGCGTGGCACACCGGAGCAGGTCATGCTCGGCTACCCCGCTCGCGGCCGAGGACGGATCTGGTCGCAGCCATCGCCGATGCAGCCCTCGGTGGTACTTGGCGCCCGGCGGACCACACTGCTAGAAGACCTGCGGGTGCCCCGGTCGACCAAAGAACTGGCCCACCGCCACGCCCTGAGCCCGGCGACGGTCTCCTACCATTTGGGCCGGCTGCGGGAAGCCGCCCTGATCACGAGCAGGCGCTCGGGCCCCAACGTACTGCACGCCCAGACCACGAAGGCGGAATCCCTGCTCGCGACAATGATCAACGATGCGGTGGTGTGAGGCGTGGCGAGCAGCCACCTTGGATCGTGCTCGACGGGCTGTGGCAGCGCATCGAACCTTCCCGGACACCACCTGGAAGCGGCTCGACTAGATTCGGTGGCGGGTGCGTACGGGGGCCGGTCACGGGGCGGGCTGTCCACCAAACTGCACCTGGCCTGTGCCGCAATCGGCTTCACGGCGTTGACGCTCCTCACCGGAACCGCGCAGGCCCGGCCGCCACACCATGAGTTCCTGCAGGCGTGCGCGGCGCTCCGGACATGCCGCGCTACAGCCTCGCGAAGATCGACCACGCACGCAACACGCTCCAACTACACCGATTGGTGCAATTTTTCTTGCGTGACCAGCTCGACAAGACCATGTGGCAGGACCCCCGTCCTCGCCCGTTCAGGATGGGCTTCGTCTGGGACGTGGTCGGCTACGGTGCCCGTACCGCACGCGACAAAAAGCGTGTACAACAGCGGCTCCCCGCGCTCGCGAATGTCACGCTGAACGACCTGGGCGTGACCTTGGCCAGCACCGACTGGCAGGGCACCGGAGACGGCATACTGGTGTTCCTCCCGGAGGATCTCGACTTCCAGCGCTCCCTTCCACAACTGCTCCGCTCGACCGTGACCCACCTTGCTGCCGACAACGACGAGTTCCGCGACCAGGTGCAGCTACGTGTCGCGGTCGACATTGGCCCGGTGAGCGTGGCGCAACTCGGATTCGACGGTGCTGTAGCGACAAACCTCGGCAGGCTGGTCAACAGCGCGCCACCACGCAAGTGGCTTGCCGACAGCCTCGCTCGCCAGGTAGCCGTCGTTGTCTCAGACCGCCTCCACTCCTTCGTCGTCGGCGAGGACATGCCAGGACTACCACCAGAGCACTTCACCCACATCGATATCCGGGTCAAGGAAGTCACAACCACCGCGTGGCTGTGGACCGGGCACGACCCAACACATCACTGAACACCGACGATCAACAAGACCGCTTGGACCGATCCTGCGAGATCATGCGGCGTCACAGCTTCGGCTGTGACGCCGCATAGTGCAACGCCCAGAGATGGCAGCAGTTCCTCACCAGCATCCCCCATCGACCGCGACCGAACCCGTCGCGGCGGCAGTCCACCACGAATGACGCCGGTTGAGCACAGATGGCGGAGGAGAACCCCGCAAGGCGACCCCACATGGCCGTCAGTCAAAGCGAACCATGATCGTCTCCTCGGCACCCTCGTCCGCGCGGACTTCGGACAGCACATTCACGACTGGCGATGACTCCAGTCGAGCAGGAGCACAGCTATCGGGCGATGGTCGTGTAGAGCGTGCGGAGGTCCGGCGCGACGACGGTGTCGAGGATCTTGCCGGTTCCAGGGTCGAGGCGGGCGATGTGGTCGCGCTGGCCGACGAGGACCTGCCGTCCGTCGGGACGTACCGCCAGCCCTTGGACCGGCTCCGGCGTCGGCCAGAGGTCACGCACCGTCAGCGCCTTGGCGTCCAGTGCCAGCACGTTTCTCGCCGATCCGACATAGAGCGTGTCGCCGTCAGGGGACATCGACATCGTCGCACCGACCCCGCCCACCTGGTCGTCTGGCAGGGTGGCGACCCGGGTGATGGTCAGCTCAGCGGTGTCGGCCACGGCCACCCGCTTCGTGGTCAGTTCGCCGACGTAGAGCCGGGTGCCGTCCGGGGAGACGGTCAGCGCGTGCGTGCCCGCTGGGTGCTCGCCGAAAGGGCTGGGCAGGTCCAGGCAGTAAGCCCAGCCTTCGGTGAGCGACAGGACGTGGACGAACGCGTGCACCTGCGAGCCGCCCGAGGTGGGGCCGGGGAGCAGGTCGCGGGTGTGCTCGTGGTCGCCCTGGTGCAGGTAGAGCGTGTACAGGCGACCGCGGTCCGGCGACAGCACCGCTTGCCTGCCCTCACCGCGCATCTCCTCCTCCGCACCGGCCGGGACCACCGACTTGTCGCGCAGCAGCAGGGGAACCACCGTGCCGGTCGCCAACTCCACCCGCCGCACCCGGTATCGCGCCGGAGCGGTCGCCGGCAGGTACTCCAGTACGTACAGATGGGTGCGGTCTCCGGAGAACGCTTCCGGCTCGAAGTTGCCGACCAGGTCGAAATCCCGAGCCGGGGCCGCACCGCTCGGGTCGGCGACCGTGATCCTGGTCCGCGTCCTCGGAATCGGCTCATAGGTGTCGCCGCCCGACTCGGTGAGCGCGACCAGACCCCCGTCGGCCGACACCACCCGCGCGCTCAACCCCTCGCGCACAGCCGTGCTCGCCACCTCACGGCCCGTCGCCGGCTCAATCGTGACGAGGTCGCCGCCGCGAACCGCGTAGAGCCGGGCCCAGTCCGGGGCTGCCACGGTGGCCCCCGCCGACAGCACCTCACCCCGGCCGTCGGCGACCACGATGCCCTGTGCTGAACGATAGAACACAAGATCGGCAGGCGGAGCGGAGCGTGGGGTCGGATCCGGGCCACACGCCGCGACGAGCAGGACACCCGCGAGGAGGGCACGCATTCTCATGCCACTCCTACACCGCCGGACCGACATCGGTTCCGACGCCGACCAATCGACCGATTCGGTTGCCTACGAACAGCGGTCCTGGTACCAGATGAAAGATCGAGGCTAGGTCCCGCTGGTGTGCTGGTGTGTGGGGTTGAGCACCCGGGCCAGGAACGTTCGGGTGCGCTCGTGTCGCGGGGCGCCGATCACCTGGTCCGGCGGGCCTTCCTCGACCACCGTGCCGGCATCCATGAACAGCACGTTGTCCGCTACCTCGCGGGCGAACTGCATCTCGTGGGTCACCACGAGCATCGTCATGCCCTCGTCGGCGAGCTGGCGCATCACCCCGAGGACGTCGCCGACCAGCTCCGGGTCCAGCGCGGAGGTCGGTTCGTCGAACAGCATCACGTCAGGGTCCATCGACAGCGCCCGCGCTATCGCCACCCGCTGCTGCTGGCCGCCGGAGAGCTCGTTCGGCAGCGCGTTCTCCCGGCCGGACAGACCGACTCGCGCAAGGTTGGCGAGTGCGGTCTCGGTTGCCTCCGCTCGGCCGCGGCCGAGCACCTTGCGCTGCGCGATCGTCAGGTTGTTCAACACGTTGAGGTGGCTGAACAGGTTGAACGACTGGAAGACCATGCCGATCCTGCTGCGCGCGGCATCGATGTCGACGTCCGGGTCGGTCAGTGCGACGCCGTTCACCATCACCGTGCCGCTGTTGGGCTCCTCGAGCAGGTTCACACAACGCAGCAGCGTGGACTTGCCGGATCCGGACGGGCCGATGATGCAGACCACCTCGCCGCGGTTGACCCGAAGGTCGATGCCGCGCAGCACCTCGACCGATCCGAACGACTTGTGCAGGTCGGTGACGTCGACCGCGACATCGCCCGAAACCTCGCTCACCAGTTCGGTCATGCCGCCACCTCCAGGCCGGGCGCCTCGGGTGAGGCGATCTTCTTGCCGCCGGTGCGCCGCTCCAGGTACCGGGACAGGTACGACAGCGGGATCGTGATGGCCAGGTAGCAGAGACCGGCGACGAGTACCGGAGTCAGGCTGCGCGACTCGTTCAGCGCCACCCGGCCGAACTGGGTCAGCTCGTACTCGTCGATCGAGGACCCGAGGAACAGCGCGAGCGAGGAGTCCTTGGTGAGCAGGATCAGCTCGTTGGTCAGCGGCGGAAGTATGATCTTGAACGCCTGCGGGATGACCACCGTGATCATGGTCCTGGCCGGCGACATGCCCAGCGACCGGGCGGCCTCGATCTGCCCGCGGGGCACCGCCTGGATGCCGGCCCGGAAGGTCTCCGCCATGTAGGCCGCGCCGACGATGCCCAGCGCCAGCATCAGCGCCACGTACTTGTCGAGGATGATGCCGGGGAACGCGAGGGGGATGCCAGTGCCGACGGCCAGGATCACCAGAAGGGCCGGCAGGCCGCGGAAGAACTCGACGTAGGCTCCCGCGACCCAGCGGTTGATCGCCACGGTCGACAGTCGCATCAGTGCCAGCAGCAACCCGAGCAGCAGCCCGAAGCCGAACCCGAGCGCGGTGTAGATGACGGTGTTGACCAGCCCGATCGTGATGACGTCCGGGAACTGCTCCGCGGCGACTTCGAGGTCGAAGAACGCGGCGCCGATCCGACTCCAGTCGGCGGCGAAGGCGATCACCGCCACGACGGCGACGAGGATCCCGTACTGGACCCAGCGGATGACTTTCGCGCGCTTGCGCTTGGACAGGGCCATCACTCACTCCTCGAGAAGGCCGTCACGAGGGAAGGGCCCGCGCGAGAATCGCGCGAGCCCTTGTCGATCGGTCAGTTGGCGCCGGGCTTGGTGCCGAACCACTTCTCGTAGATCCGGTCGTACTCGCCGCTCGCCTTGGCGTCGGCCAGCACCTTGTTCACCACGTCGGCGAGCGCGGTGTTGCCCTTGCGCATGCCGATGCCGTACTGCTCGCCGGTGTCGAACTCGGTGACGACCTCGAAGTCGGTCTTCTCCTTGACCCAGTCGTAGAGCACGCCGTTGTCATTGATGCCGGCGTCCACGGCACCGGTCTCGACCGCCTGCAACAGCAGGCCGAGGTCCTCGAAGACGACGGACTCCGCGCCCTGCGCGTTCTCGGCGGCATACGTCTGGCCGGTGGTGGAGTTCTGCACGCCGAGGCGCTTGCCCTCGAGGTCGTCGAGGCTGGCGATGCCTGAACCCTTCTTCGCGACCAGCGCCTGGGTGGCGTCGAAGTACGGGTCGGAGAAGTCGATGTTCTGCTTGCGCTCGTCGGTGATCGTCATGCCCGCCGACGACAGGTCGCACTTGCCGGCGTTGAAGTCCGCGCCGGACTGGATGCCGTCGAACGGCGTGTCGACGACGTCCTGCTCGACGCCCAGCTCCTTGGCCACCAGGTCCATGAGGTCGATGTCGAAGCCGATGACCTCGCCACCCTCCTCGTACTCGAATGGCTTGTAGGGCAGCCCGGTGCAGTTGGTCAGCTTGCCCTCGTTGACCAGTTCGGGACCCCCGTCCGCACTGCTTCCGTCACCGGAGGGCGCGCTGGCATCCCCGCAGCCCGCCAGCATGATCGCCAGTGCCGGTAACACCGCGAATACCTTCAGCGTGGGTCGACGCGTCACGGTTGGGCTCCTCGTTACTCAGGTCAGGTCGAGTGAGGGGCATCCTGCCATCACATCGCCGAGCCACCCACTACTGACCGGTATTGTTGCCTGCTCTTAACCGATCTTGGACCCTTCGCCGTCGTATGGCCGCCCGGTCGGCAACAACGCGATCACGCATGGTCAGTGCGCTCGGACCACGCGCCGGAGAGCGAGACGGTGACCTGTTCGCCGACGCGGTGAACTCGTCCGCGACGACTCCGGTGTCCCGGACAACGAGGCCAAGACGTTCCCCACGCCTACGACGCCAACGCCAACCTCGCCACCCTGACCGGCAGTGACGACCACGGTCACCGCCGAAACCCACCGCCTGCGCACCACCACGACCTACGACCCGACCCGCGTCGCCACCCTGCTCTACGACGACCACAACCGCGTCATCCGCATGACCGACGCCGAAGGCAACGAAACCGGTCACACCGTCACCCGTCACGAACCGGTACGGCTACACGGGCGGCTCGCCGCTGAACTACGTCGACCCCGACGGTCACGCCAGAACCCAGCCGGGTGGCGGCATCGGCTCCGGCCTATGCCCGCTGCGGCCGGAGGGCCGTGGGCTGACCGGCAACTGCAACCAGACCGGGAACGGCCAAGCGCCAGGAATTGGCAACGGTGTAATCACGGGTTCGGGCAGCGGGCTCGTTCGAGGGCCCGTCGCCCAACGGCCCGCCCAACGGAGCACCCGGCGGCCGCGGCCTCAACCCGGCCGACCCGGCGAAACGAGCCCGCGAGCCGAACCGCAACGCGGCCGAGAACAACCCGATGCCCATCCCACCCGCGATGCTGGCCCCGCTGTACAGCGACTCCGTCGCACCACCGGTCTCCGCGCATCCATCCCGTGATCGACCTGTGCAACGCTCTGTCGCTCGCCTTGGCGATCCCGATCGGCGTCTTCGACGCGGTGAGGATCACCGGGGGCGTGACCGTGCGGCACGCGAACGGCGACGAGCCGTACCTGACCTTCGGCGGAGACACCGAACATCCGCAGCCCGACGAGGTGATCTTCGTCGACAACGTCGGCCGCGCCCACGCCCGCCGCTGGACCGACCGGCAGAGCGGCTGGTCCGCGGTGCGGGATGACACCACCGCCGTACTCGTGGTCGCCGAGGCGGTGCACGAGACGGCGGCCGCCGACATCGCACGACTCACCACCACGATCACCGAACAACTGAGCAGCTGCTGGCCCACAGCCACCGTGACCTCGGCGGCCTTGCACCAGCACTCACCGCGCGCCACGTTCTCGACCGAGTCGCCGCTGGCCGCCACCTGACGTGCCACAGACCGGTCCGGTCCCGGGAGCGGCAGGACAGTCGCGCCTCACGGCGGGTCACGATCCATTCCGACCGGCCGAGGAGTATGCCGAGTCGGTTCGCCGGTGTCGCCTCGCGCATGCTGTTGGCGATGATGTCTCCAGGTGTCACGGGCGCGAACCCGCAGCGTGGAGATCAGCTGTCGCCGACCGCCGCGTGGTGCCACGGTTGCAGGTTGAACCTTCGATGCGAGGCACCCAGCGACGTGAGGCAGTCGGTCAGGGCGGGCAGCCGCTCCGTTGCTCAACCACCGCTGTCCGCGGTGGTCACCGACGGTACGGTCAGGCGGTGCGGAGGTACTGCTCCCACGTCACCTTCGTCACCTGTGGACCGTCGTCCGGGCCGTTGTCCGCCAGTCCGTTGCGGCCGAGGTAGTACTGGCCGACCTGTTTCTGCGCTGGGGTGGACAGGTCGGTGTCGTTCACCGCGACGGCGTGGATGTGCAGTGGCCAGTCGCCCTGACGGGGCCTGCGCAGCCACGCGGCGAAGCCCACCCGCCGCAGGGCGGTGACCAGTGCGGTTCGCTGTGTCGAGGTGAGGGCCTCCGCGTCGAGGTCGACCGCGCCGCCGCCGTCGTGTGTGCCCGCGGAGGTGGGGTCGTTGCCCGGCGAGTACGAGCCCTGCTCGACCACCAGCGGAACGCCGCAGAGGCGCCGCGCCTCCTGGAGCATCGCGACGGTGCGGGTGTTGAAAGGGAAGCCCTGCATCGTCGTCCGGGTGCCCGGCGTGATGGTGCGGACCAGCGTGAACCGGTTCTGTGCGAGCGCGGTGAGCGACGCCTTGCCCGGCAGCCCGTTCGCCGCCAGGCCCTGGTACCCGAGCGACTCCTGCCAACGCCCGTAGGCGCTCCGGGTCGCGGTGCCGAAGTGCCCATCGAC
The DNA here is from genome assembly GCF_044466355.1 of Actinophytocola sp. NPDC049390. Classification (NCBI taxonomy): domain Bacteria; kingdom Bacillati; phylum Actinomycetota; class Actinomycetes; order Pseudonocardiales; family Pseudonocardiaceae; genus Actinophytocola; species Actinophytocola sp. NPDC049390. The sequence goes on along the minus strand of NZ_JBITMQ010000001.1, from coordinate 6,151 downwards.
ATACTGGGCGGCCAGCAGGCCTTCGGCGACGAGCGCCTGCTCGACCAACCGCACACTCGTCCCCGCGCCCGGGGTGAGCCCGGTGCCATCCTTCACCGGGTCGCACTGCGCGGCCAGTACGACCAGTTCCATGTCTGCGGTGCCGGCACTCGCAGCCGCCACCGACGGTGCGAACACCGCCGCCGGAACCACGGCCAAGAACCCACGACGGCTGAGACTCTTGTAACGAAGCGACATGCACGTACTGTGGGACAGGCCCGTACAAGATCCGTACATTCGGACACCGCACACCCTGCGCGTCAGGATCTTCGGCAGCAGTGGATATCGACGTCCAACGGGTCCTGCCATTCGCCATTTGAACAGGGTCAGGGGGCGTGCTCCAGTTTGCTCCAGGGTTTAGATGTCACTATCCACAAAGGACGGAACCCAAGATCGCCCGCCGACCTTGTTCTCGCAGGTCAACGGGCGCTTCTGAAACAGATTCGGAAGTGGAACTGAGGGGGTTCGAACCCCTGACCCCCACACTGCCAGTGTGATACGCAACATGCCCCTGACCTGCGCCTTTAGCCAATCCCCACGTCAGAACGGTTGCAACCAAAGCGGCTTGGCGCGGTCCAGTGCAGTACGGCGCGGTTGTGCACGCACCCCTGCTCCAGGTTTGCTCCAGTTTCGCCGGTGTGAAACACATCGGTCACGAAGGCCGCCGATCGCGCCCTTAACACCCTGGCACCTACGACGGGCAGACACCGCTCACGCGCCCGGGTCAGCGTCTCGTCGGGGTCTTCTCACCCCACGGAACGAGGCCGCCCGACTCCGGAAATTGGATAGGGAAGCGTTCAGGCTCGTCCGCTTGCCAAGTCCTCATGTCGCCGAGTCGACGAGCGTTATTCAGAAGTGGTTCACCAGCCGAGGCGGTAGTACTCGAGGGTGGTGATGATGCGGATGAGGTTGGGGAGTTCGGTGAGTCGTCCGCGGTAGCCGGTGGCGAGAATCTTCCAGTTCTTCCAGTGGGCGATGCAGCGTTCGACGGCGATGCGGATCGAGGCCACGCTGTGGTTCCAGATGGCGGTGGCGGGGTCGTGGGTGGTGTGGCCGGGGCGTTTGCGGTGGGGTCGGATCACGTGGGTGCCCTGGTAGGCGAGGTCGCCGATGGTGGGTGTGGTGGCGAGGAGCTGGTCGTATCCGGCGGCGGTGAACCCGGCCCGGTCGTGGGTTTTGCCGGGCATGGGTTCGGCCACGGCGAGGAGGTGTCCGTCCAGGTCGGAGAGGACTTGGACGGACAGTCCGGCTTTGTGGTGTTTGCCGGAGTAGTTGGCGTCGTGGGTGGCCCGGTCGGTGCGGCGGTTCCCGATCGGGATCATGGTGCCGTCCACGAGCACCACCCGTCCGCGTAGTACGTCGGGCAGGGGCGGCCGGTGCAGGCAGGTGACCTGCTCGACCAGCGGCAGCATCGTCCGGTAGATCCGGGACACGGTGGGCTGGGAGATCCCGAACAAGTCGGCCAGCATGGTCTGGGCGGCGTTGGACCGCAGCAGCACCAGGGTGAGCACCACCCGCCGGTACAACCCCAGTACCGGACGGCGGCCCCGCTTCGTTGCGGGCAGGACCTGGTTGATCCGGGCGACCAGCTCCTGGATCTGAGCGTGATCAAGACCCGTCGTAGACTCGTACCGCAACAGCCCCGCCCTGGTCAGTCGTGTTCTGTGGAAGGAAACGATCCTAACCAGACGGGGCTGTTGCGCTACCAACAAGATCAACACTTCTGAATAACGCTCGACGTCTCTAATAGCCAGGTACCCTTACGGTACTCCTCTTCGATCGCCCAGTCGGAGCACGCGAAAATCCGTGGAAGTGACCTACGGGGAATTTTTCTGACTCTATCTCCTTATAGTCATCTGGCAGTCGGAGCTCTAGAGAGTGCTCGATTCCAACCAGGTATCATTCGGGCGTGCGAAATCTGCAAGACCGGCCAGCGCGTAAAGCTCATCGACAGCACTGTTGAATGGCCTTGTCTCCACCGTTAGAATACAGATAGAATATATAGAATTGAAGGATCACCGAAGTGCATCAATATTGAGCCATCCCGTGAATATATCACCTGCGGCGGCCTAGGAAACGGAGATCCGTCCGACATGACCGCAGTACCGATGTCTACGACCGTAAATGATTGATCAATGATTTCGCCAACAGTCACCACATCGTAGCCAGTAGTAGGCGCACCGCGCCTCTTCAACGGCTCGTATCTCCCCAGGAAGGCGACTTTATTCTCGACAACGGCCAGACCCCACGGGCTTTGGACCGGCGTAGAGCAGACCGACAAGTTTGAATCACCCGAGAATCGTAACACGGAGTTCTCATGATCAATAGCGAAGATCGTTGCGTCGCGAGAACAATTGATAACGCCACAATGAATCAGCGGAGGATCAATCCCTCCATCCTCTGATAGTACCCAGTTAAACAACCCAGTGTCATCCCAACGCACCGCACCAGGCAACAGGTACGAATCCCTCGCCTGATGGCTGGAATTATTGGCACCCGGGGGCGGCATCCAGAACCCTGCCTGATCCTCATATCGAGTCCAAATTCGGCTACTATAGTCCGTCGCAACCCCAGAGAATCGGCCGGTCAAGGCGAACGCACGGACCAACTCTCCTGATTTGGTGATTATCCACGCATTCTTCTCGAATGACCGATAGTCCTCCGGGGATACTCGACGTCTCACCAGGATATACTGATCTCCTAGCACATCGACCACATCCGCCGAACTCGCCGCCGACGGAACCGGGATCACGAGGTCATTCGCATATATTCGCAGGCCTTCTTTCTCCCTCACGAGCCTGACTGGATTGCCCTCAAGGTTAAGACATGCGCCGACGACCTTACCCGAGACTCTGTCGGTTGCCACACGCTCAACACGGTACATCTTTGGAGCCTCACCACATCATAGTGTAGGATATGCCGTCCAGATTCTACCATCTGGATATATGACCACTTCAATGATACTTGTGGGACGTTCTCCATCCCAACCAATCTCGTTTCCTGGTCCGAAATCGTAACGAGAGATCACACCGGGCCCTTTGTCATTGACGCGCACGTCACCGTTACGCGCAGCCTCAATAACTCTTTTATCGAGGACATCGTTATCATTCCTATCATAGAAGAAGTCGTCAGAGAACTCGCCTTTCTCAGGGTTTCGATCTCTGGCACCCGGCCCGTGTTCGCTTCGAATATGCGTTGAGCGTTCCGGCGTCACTCGCAAGTTTTTCGGCAGCTTTGCCTCGCCTGACATTCCGCCACCGCTGCCGCCACCTGTGTTGTCGAACAGACCCGAGAATCCGTTGGCGACCATCGCCGCGCCGGCGAGGAAGATACCTCCGCCGGTTGCTGCCGCAGCCGTCCCGACTCCCATGGCGGGTATGCCTGCGGGACATAGCACGCCGGTGCCGCAGGCAGCCGCTCCGCCGGCCGCAAGAGTGCCTCCTGCTATGGCAAGGAAGCCGCCACCGATAGCAGTGGCTGCGCCGAGAGCCATCTCGCCGAAGTCATCGATGTGCTCCGAGAAGAAGTCGACGGCGTCCCCAAAAGTGTCGGCGACGTAGTTGCCGACGTCGCTTGCGACCTCGACAGCCTTGTCGGCTGTGTCTACGGCAAATTCTCCAACAGCCTCGGCACCGTCGCAGACGAAGTCCCACACCCAGCAGTGGCCGTCGATTTCTATGCGGCTGATGGGGTTGCCGCCAGTGAAGGCGTAGCGGTTGCCGGTCCAGGGGTTGGTGGCGAGGTTGAAGTCAGCGAGGGCGCCGTTGTACATGTCCCGCGTCATGAAGCGGTTGATCCCGGGTTGGTAGTCGCGGAACCCCATGTCGTAGCCGCCGGAGGCGGGGTCGAAGCGTTTGCCGTTGTAGCGGTAGAAGTTGAACGGTTCCTTGCCCGGGTTCTGGGTGTCCGGCTTGTCGATACCGGTGAACGCCTGCTCGTCGTCCTTGCCGTAGGCGGTGTAGCCGTAGGTCGCCTTCGTGTCACCCGCCTGTGTGGTGAGGATTTCGACGTCGGTGTGCGGGTTGTAGCCGTAATAGGAGTCCTCCGCCACCTCCGGGCCCGAACCGTCGGTGTCCTTCTTCTGCTGGGTCAGACGGCGACCGTAGGCGTCGTACTGATAAGTCCGGTCAAGCTGGCCGGCGATCTCTTCGGCGACGACCTTGTCGGTGAGGCCGAGGTAGGCGAAGTCTGTGGTCTTCGCCTCCGGGGTGCCCGCCTTGTCGGTCTTCGACGTGGTGCGGTCGAGCGGATCGTAGGCGTAGCTCGTCGAGGTCAGGCTGCCGCCACTGCTGCGTTTGCGGTGGGTGGTGGTGCGGTCGAAACCGTCGTAAATGTACTGCTCGATGATCTGGCCGGCGGAGATGACCGAGTCGAGCCGTCCGAACGGGTCGTAGTTGTAAGCCGCGGTAGCCCCGCCGCTGGCGGCGGTAACGAGGCGGTTGCGGTCGTAGGTGAACTGGGTTTGGGTGCCGTCGACGGTTTGGTCGACGACGTTGTTGTTGGCGTCGTGCCGGTAGGTCTCGGACTCGATCACCGCGCCGCTGGTCGGGTTCTTCTTCTGGACCTGGGAGAGCCGTTCCCGCGGGTCGTAGGTGTAGTTGTAGATGTGGTCGAGGTAGCCAGCGTGATTGTCCGCGTTCTGGATCTTGGTGTGGTCGGTGGCGCGGTTGCCGTTCGGCGTGTACTCGATCAGATGTTGCGCAACGAGGGTGCCATCGGTCTTCTTCTCGACCTGGGAGGCGAGGGCGCCGTCGAGGTGGTAGCCGTGGTCGACGGTGTTGCCGTTGGCCTTGGTCTCGATGTCGATCTGGCCGCGTGGGGTGTAGGTGAAGGCGGTGATCTTGGGGGTGCCGCCGGTTTCGGTGTTGGTGACCTTGTCGAGTAGGTTGCGGGTGTTGTAGTCGAACACCGAGTCTTGGCGGTCGTGGTCGCGGGTTTTGATGGCGCCGTTCTCGTTGTAGGTGAACAGCGTGGTGTTCTTGATGGTGGTGGCGAGTTTTTCTTCGACCTTGGTGAGTTGGTTGAGCCCGTTGTAGGTCATCGCGTAGGTGTCGACCGGGGTGCCGGGGCTGGAGTCGGTGAGCGTGGTGAGGTTGGCGTTGGCGTCGTAGACGTGGGAGAACGTTTTGGCCTCGTTGTCCGGGACACCGGTGTTGTCGCGGACCAGCTTCACCGCGTCCGCGAGCAGGTCTCCGGTGGCCACGTCATCGGAAAGCTCGACCTTCGCCGCCGTGCCCGCCGTCAGCTGATGGCGGCCGAGGCTCACCCACGCGCCACCGCCCTGGGTCTGGTCGACGCCCTTGAACGTCCGGGTCGTGCCGGTATCTACCGCGTACGTCGCGGCCTGCGCGCCGTTGGCGGCCTGTGGGTAGCGGACGAAGACCTCGTAGGTGCCGTCGGCGGGGACGACGGGGTTCCAGGTGAACGTGCCTGCTGGGGCTCGGCCGTAGTCGTAGCCGTGGTATCCGGTGCCGGAGGTGTCGCGGACTGTCACGTCCTCGCCTGGGCCGACGAAGGAGACCCGTGAGCTGTCGGAGTTGTCCACCAGGATTTCGTGTTTGCCGACAGGGGCGCCGCTGTCGCTGCGGGATTTGAGTTTCCCGTCGGGGTAGTAGTCCCAGACCATGGTGCGGTCGGTGGAGCCGCCGGCGCTGGTGAGGGTGCGCAGGGTTTGCTGGCCGAGGGCGTTGTAGTCGTAGCTGGTCTGGATGCCCCAGGGGTCGGTGGAGGTGCGCTGCCAGCCGTTGTCGAAGTAGCTGTAGCGGGTGATGTTGCGGATGGTCTGCCCCGCTGAGGGGGGCATGGACACCTCGGTGAGCCGACCTGCCTCGTCGTAGGTGTAGATCGTCTTGTCGGGGGTTGTGATCTCGGCGTGGTCGCGGTCGAACGGGGTCAGCTGTTCCTTGGGGCGGTTAAGTTTGTCGTAGATGGTTTCGGCGACGAAGTCGTCCGGATCGTCAGTGGTCTCGACACCGCGGGGGGTGATGGTCTTGGTGCGGTTGCCGACCTCGTCGTAAACGAACTTCGTGGTGCGGGTGATCCCGGTCTTGTGCGGAACCCGGGCCTCGACAAGGCTCGCGCGTTCGTCGTAGACCAGGGTGGTGGCGTTGTT